>CALGAR010000071.1 GCA_937959285.1 uncultured Bryobacterales bacterium | reverse complement strand
GGAAACCGCGGGGGCGCCCCCCGCTTGCGAAAACCGCTAGAAAGTGAGTAAGATCAAGATTCCCTCCCACCTCGCATCTTAGTAGTAACAGGGACTGGACCGGATCACATTAAACACAGGTATTGTTTTGCACAACCTTTATGCAGAACCACGATAAGAAGAAAATTCTTGCGGTGGTCGAAGACCTCCTCTTCACGGTCAAGATTGCAGACGCGGCAAAGCGTACAGGTCTGGAAGCGGAATTCGTCAAGTCGGAGAAGGACGCGCTGGAACGGGCGAAAGAGAAGCCGCTCCTGATTATTCTGGACCTGAACTATGCCGCGGTCTCGCCCCTGAAGCTCATCAACAAGCTGAAGAGCAATTCGGAGCTAAAGCAGATCAGTCTGATTGGTTTCGTCTCACACGTGCAGGGTGAGCTGAAGCAGAAGGCCCATGAGGCAGGCTGTGACATGGTGATGGCTCGGTCGGCGTTCTCGCAGAATCTGCAACAGATCCTGAAGCGTCACGCTGCTGCCTGAACGATCTCTAGCGGCTCGCAATCGTAAAATCCACCTGGCGATCCTTGTTCAGCCTGACTGACAGATCGCGGTCAATCAGATCCAAGGTTGCGCGATTATGGCTGCCTTGTGTCGTGACGTAGTGCAGCGTATTCCCCTCCACCCAGTAAGCATAAGCAGCCTGAATCGTATGATCCCGGAACGCAATCAGGTAGATGGTCGCTTCTTCGTCCTCCACGCTGGCCATTGGAGCGGATGAAGATGGCCGTGAGCGTAATTTTTTCCGGGCTTGCGCTGGCCGTTCCGGTTCAGGGATCTGATACGGAGGGGGTGCTTCGTAGGTACGTAAGCCGCCTCTTCGCCTTGGGACACCGGACGTGGAAGCGCCAGATGCGGACGGGCCGGAATCTTCATCCTCAAAAGCCTGTCCAGAGTCGTCCACGATAGACCCCGCCGAATCCCCAATAAAATTCTGATTCACCACGAGCGGACCGGACGGCTGCTGAGGAGGCGCCACGACGACAGTCACGTTCGGCGCCCCTGCGGCAGGGGGGTACTCGGGGTAGAATCCGCCTCCGGCGAAGATAGGAAAGGGAAACACAACCGTCTCGCCGCGTCTTCTGTCAAAAAAATCCCGCTCTCGTATCGGGAATCCGCTTACCGTTGCTCCCAAACGGTTTGCAAATGAATCCCGCCCCGGAAATAGCACTGGGGGTCGTATGCCGCCAGGGAAAACAATGTTACCGAAGCCTTGACCAAATGTAGGGTGCGGAACGCGTGGCTGTATGATAACCGGTGGGCGCTGGTGATGCCCTCCCCCGTGAAAGCCACCGCCTCCGCGAAAACCACCGCCTCCGCCGCCTCTTTGCGCTGGCAGCAGGCTTGTTACCGCGAACAACCCAACAACCAAAGGCAGTGCTTTTCGCATAGTGTCGCCCCTACCGATAGCGTTCCTAATACCTGCTTATATGATGCCCGAGGTACGCAGAGGGTTGCCAATTTACCGAACGGATTCGGGCAGATTTGCCGCCCGCATTTTGTGGCCCGCGCTATAATTTCGACGTGACCGAGACCAAGCGATCGGTGTGCGCTCTCGACTGTCCTGACGCCTGCTCGGTGCTCGTCACGGTCGAGAATGGACGGGGCATCAGGCTGCGAGGAAATCCGCATCATCCTGTCACCCGGGGATTCCTTTGTGGAAAAGTAACACGCTACCTCGATCGCGTCTATTCTCCCCATCGTCTTCTCCATCCGATGAAACGCGTGGGCGCCAAGGGCGGGGGGCGCTTTGAGCGGATCAGTTGGGATGAGGCGCTGGACACGATCGCGGACCGGCTGAAAAATATCTCCGAAGAATACGGTCCGGAAGCCATCCTTCCTTACAGCTACGGCGGCACTTTGGGCTATCTGCAAGGCAGCGGAATGGACCGCCGCTTCTTTCACCGCCTCGGCGCCTCGCGTCTGGATCGCACAATTTGTTCCGCGGCAGGGACCGCGGGTTTGACGGAAGCGTACGGTGTCCGCTACGCCACCGAGATGGAGCAGTTCCGGAACGCCAGGCTCATCGTGGCCTGGGGCGCAAACATTCACGGAACCAACGTCCACCTGTGGCCATTCATTGTCGAGGCCCGGCGGCAGGGAGCGCGGCTTTACACCATCGACCCGGTGATGACGCGCACGGCCAAACTCGCTGACAAACACTTCCCCATCTATCCCGGAAGCGATCTCGCCCTGGCGCTCGGCCTGATGCACGTCATCTTTCAAGAGAAGCTGGAGGACTCCGACTACCTCACGAAATACACAGTGAATGCCGAGTCGCTCCGGAAGCGGGCCGCAGAGTATCCGCCAGAGCGAACGGAGGCTCTGACGGGCCTCCCCAGGCAGGAGATTGTGCAACTGGCGCGCGAGTATGCGACGGTAAGGCCCGCCGTGATTCGTGTGAATTACGGTGTCCAGCGGAGCGAGCGCGGCGGGCGCGCCGTCCACGCCATTGCGCTGCTTCCAGTGATCACCGGAGCTTTTCGCTATGCCGGCGGAGGACTTCACCTCTCGAGCTCAGGTGCATTCCAGATTAATCGGCACGCGCTCGAGAGGCCCGATCTGCAATTGTGCTCGCCACTGAAGCGCCCGGCACGCCTCATCAATATGGTGCAGCTTGGAAAGGCGCTCAACGAGATAGGGGATCCTCCGGTCAAGGCACTGGTGGTTTACAACTCCAACCCGGCAGCAGTCGCCCCCAACCAGGAGCTTGTCCTTCGCGGGCTGCGCCGGCCGGATCTGTTTACCGTCGTCCTGGAGCAGATGCAAACCGACACGGCCGATTACGCGGACATCGTTCTGCCAGTGACGACGTTCCTCGAGCATTCGGACGTCTACTTCTCCTACGGCCACTACTACATTCAGCTTGCGCGCCCGGCGCTGCCGCCTTTGGGAGAAGCGAAATCGAACTTCGAAATCTTCCGCCTGCTGGCGGCGCGGATGGGCTTCGATGACCCTGCGCTGCGCGATACGGAGGATGACGTCATCCGGCAGCTTCTTGACAGCGGGCACCCTTTCCTCGCTGGCATCACTCTCGAGGAATTGGACAAGTCTCACTTCCTGCGGCTGCACATTTCTGAGAAAGGCAAACCTTTTCTTCCCTTCGCTGAGGGTGGCTTCGGTACCCCTTCCGGCAAGTGCGATCTTACGGCGGACGCTCTCGACTACGAACCGCCGGTGGAATCACGGCTCGGATCCGGGGCACTTCGCAGCCGGTTTCCGCTGGAGCTGGTCACGTCGAAGAACGACGACAGCATGAACTCGACGTTCGGCTATCGGACCGAGGTCGACGAGCAGACGGCCAGGCTGCGGATGAATTCCGAGGATGCCAGCCCAAGAGGCATTGCCTCAGGCGATCTGGTTCGGGTGTTCAATGAACGCGGATGCCTGAAAGTGATCGCTCTGGTGGATGGATCGGTGCGCCCAGGCGTCGTTCGCATTCCGTCGCTTCGGTGGAACAAGCGATCGCCCGAAGGCCGCGGCATCAATTCCCTGACATCCGACCGGCTCAGCGATATCGGCGGGGGGCCCACGTTTTATAGCTGTTTAGTCCAAGTAGAAAAATGCGGCGATTGATTCTTTTCCCGGCTTTTCTTTCCATTCTTCTGTCCGCGTCGTGCCAGCGCCATGACCGTGTCGTTGTGCAGGCCACAGAGGAGAACGAAGAGCCGGAGCTGGCCTCCGTCATCCACGTAGCAGATCCGCGAGTAGCCCACCAGCTCCTCCGCGGGTTCTACGATGTGGAACAGAACTCGTGGCGGTGGACGATGGGCAAGTTCACGGTTGTGCTGCGCCCTCCCGCCGGCGCCTCAGTAAAGGGAGCGGATCTTCAAGCGAAGCTCTCGGTGCCGGAGGCCGTGATCGCCAGGTTGCAGAGCCTTAGACTGGATGCAAAGATAGGCGAATTCGCATTGGAGGGCGAGACCTTCTTAAAAGCGGGCGAGCACACCTACAGGCGGGCGGTGCCGGCGAGCGTTCTGGGCAGTGACGCAGTGACAGTCGATTTCGTACTTGACAAGTTCCTACCCCCCGGTAACCTTGACCAGCGGGAACTGGGTCTCGTGGTCAGCACGATCGGCTTCGAAGCGAAGTGAGGACACAGATGCGGACGGCGGCTTTCTGGCTGCTACCGCCAGTCTTCTGCCTTTGGCTCTACTGGTTCGGGCTTCTCTCCTGGTTTCAACGGGACGATTTCGCCTGGCTGGGGCTCCGACTGCGCGTTTACGACTTCAGCAGCCTCTTACACGCGGTGTTTGCTCCAATGGCTCAGGGCACCATCCGCCCCTGGAGCGAGAGGCTCTTTTTCATGGTCTTCAGTTCCATCTTCGGCCTCGAGGCCCTACCCTATCGCATTTGTGTCTTCCTCACGCAGTTCGCCAATCTCGCACTGCTTGGCTCGATTACCAGACGACTCACCGGGTCGTGGGCTGCGGGATTGCTGGCCTCGCTACTGTGGGTCGCTAATCCGGCGCTCTCCGTACCCCTTTCGTGGACCTCTGCCTTTAACCAGATTCTCTGCGGGTTCTTCCTCCTGCTGGCTTTTCATTTGTTCCTGAGATACACGGAAACGGGTGAGAAGTCTTACTACTACTGGCAGTGGGCCGTTTTCCTGCTCGGGTTTGGGGCGCTCGAGATCAATCTGGTGTATCCCGCCCTTGCGGCTTCTTACGCATTTCTTTACGCGCGCAAGTACTTCTTGAGGACGCTGCCGATGCTGCCGGTGTCGGCGCTGTACGTCGTCGTACACCGCCTGAACGCCCCTGAGGTCGTCTCCCCGCTCTACATGATGCATTGGGACCTGCACATGGCGGGCACGTTTTGGAAATACTGGACTTGGGCTTTCGGAGTAGCCCGGCTTGCGGAGCTCCGCCCATTGCCGCAGTGGCTCGTCCCGGCCGCTACCGCCCTCCTCACGATGGCGCTCCTCGGGTTTGCGCTTTGGAAGCTTCGCCGAGGTCAGCCGCTCGGCCTGTTCTTCCTGGCCTGGTTCGTCATCGTGATCGCGCCCGTGCTGCCGCTTCGAGACAATGTCTCGGACTACTACCTCACCCTTCCGACGATCGGACTAGCGATGCTGGCCGGGTGGGCGATCGCCTCGAGTAGAAAAGCGGGCCGCCTTCTCTGTGCCGCTTCAATCGCTCTCGCCGGCGTCTACCTTTACGGCTCTCTCCCCGTCGGCCGGGCCGTGGCCCGGTGGCACTACGAGCAAGGCCGGGGAATACAGACAGTGGTCCGGGGCGTCGAGCGCGCACAGCAGCTTCATCCCGGGAAACTCATTCTACTCAATGGCGTAACGAACGACGTGTTTTGGGCGGGCATTTCCGACCGGCCCTTCGGGCTCGTCGGCGCCGAACACGTATACCTGGTTCCGGGGTCCGAGACGCAGATCCTACCCCGCCCTGAGTACGGACCGGTTGAACCCTTCATAGCCCCACCGGAACTCGCCCGGAGGGCACTTAAGCACGGCCTCGCCGTTGTTTATCAGGTGGGCCCTGACAAGCTGCGGAATATCACGAACCATTTCACCATCTGGGTTGTTCCGACCTGGCCTGTGAGCCAGCCCCGGCATGTGGACGCAGGTCAGAAAATTTTCGAGGATCTTTTTGGCGGCCAGTGGCATCCATTGGAGGGTTCGTACAGATGGATGGGCAAACGTGGTGCGGTAAGTATCGCCGGCCCTCAAACGGAGGGGGAGAAGCTTTACCTTGCCGGCTTTTGCCCTAAAGAGCAGCTGAGAGAAGGTCCGTTGAACGTTAAGGTCACCGCCGGCGGTGTTTTTCTGGGATCGAAGACGATTCAGAATGCCGGGCAGTTCGAGCTTGCGTATTCGTTGCCTTCAAAGCTGATCGGGCAGGAGAGGATCGAAGTCGTTGTCGAGGTGCCCCGGACGATCTCAACGCCTTCCGATACGCGGGAACTCGGCCTGGCTTTCGGCACTTTCTCCGTGCGGTAGCCGCGGGAGCAAAAGCTTCCCGCTCCGGGATTTTTTTCAGGTCCGCCCGCCCGCCTGTTGGTTGACGATTGTTGAAACTTTCAAGCTGTCCGTTCGTCAAAACAGATACAACCTAATCAAAAGAGAGCCTGGGACCGATAAGATTTTCAGCTAGCACGGGTTAGGTTGAATCTGGCAGCACCGAAGGGGCGTGGCGAGCCTCACACGGCGGTCATGGCACGAGAATTGCTCATTCGTTGTGCTATGATATCCGATGCTCTTGGCGATCGAACCTGCCGCCGCTCAGGATGGCCATACCACCAAGCCTGCAGTCAGAAAATTTTAGTAGGATCGACTAAGATTCGTGAAACTTTTTCGTCGCACCTGCGTCTATCAGGTGTTGACCGGGACGGTATGGGAAGCGAAGAACGATAAGAACAAGAGAGAACAAACAAGGAGTAAAGCAATGACGAAGACCGAACTCAACCGATATAAGGAGATTCTGGAGAACAGACAGGCAGAACTGGCCCAAGTGCTCCGGAACCGGGAAGGCATCGCGATTGAAAAAACCCCGGATGCCCTGGACGAAGTGCAGCTCGCCGGTGAACGTGAGCTCGCAATTCGGAACCTTGACCGCGAGTCCAACCTGCTTCGAAATGTCCGCGCGGCGCTGCGCCGGATCGAGGAAGGCACTTACGGAATCTGCGTGCACTGCGAAGAGGAGATTAGCGCAAAGCGGCTCAATGCCGTACCATGGACTCCCTTCTGCATCTCCTGCCAGGAACAGGCAGACAAGCACCAGGAAGAGGGCAACGAGAGCTTCGAAGAGCTTTTGGTCAACGCCGCTTAACGTCGTTATCCGCTTCCAGTTCGGCGTCGTTCAAGAGAGGCGCGGGTGGACCCACCGCGCCTTTCTTGTTATCAGGAATCAAACACGGCGCAGAATCTCGATCGACGAAAGCATCCGTCCAGCTTTGGTTTTGTCACGCCGATAGGAGTGGAAATCGGCGGACTGGCAGCAGGTACACAACCCTGACAAGTGAATCCGATCCGGGTTTACGCCGGCGCCGATTAGCTGCCGGCGGTTCACTTCCGCCAAGTCAATGCGAACTTTCCCCCTAAGGTCATCCCGCTCCGGGAAGAACGGCCGGAACGCCTCCGCGACCTCCGGACCCACCTCATAGCAACAGCCGCCAATTGCCGGCCCGATCGCCACGACCAAATCGCCCGGATCGACGCCGTAGCTGATTGCCAGACGCTCCACCGCGCAAGCCGCGATGCGGCTTACGGTTCCACGCCATCCCGCGTGGACGGCAGCGACAGTCCGCGTACGCGGATCCGCCAACAGCAGTGGCACACAATCCGCCGTCTTGACTGCGATTGCCTCTCCTTCGAGATTTGACACGAGTGCATCGCCTTCCGAAGCTTCCCCGGGCTTTAGAACCAGGTTTGAGTGAATCTGCTTCAGAGTGACGGGCGATGGATGGGGATCTGCGTGACGTGTTCCGAAACCGTGGTCCAGCCAATCGAAGGCGGCCAGGGCTCGCGATCGGTAAATGTGATTGGAATCCCGGTAGAACACTAGGCGACGGGGTTCTGTACTTGAGCCACCATGACTTGCTTCCTGAAGTTCTCCAGCATCGACTCATCCAGCCGGACTTCGGTCGGCCGCTTAATGAGCGTGCTCATCTGATCGATTTTGTCCTGGAGTTTCAGCAGCGCGTAGAAGAGATTTTCGGGCCGTGGCGGGCACCCTGTGACGTAGACGTCCACCGGCACGATCCGGTCGACCCCCTGCAGCACGCTGTAGGTGTTGAAGGGCCCGCCGACACTGGAGCAGGCTCCCATGGAGATCACCCATTTCGGATCCGGCATCTGATCATAGATCCGCTTCAGTACTGGGGCCATCTTCAGAGTTACAGTACCAGCGACGATCATCAGATCCGACTGGCGCGGGCTCGGACGGAACACCTCTGCTCCAAAGCGGGCAATGTCGAACCGGGCGGTGGTGGAGGCGATCATTTCGATTGCGCAGCAGGCCAAGCCGAACGTGAGCGGCCAAAGCGCCGACTTGCGTGCCCAGTTGAAGACGTAGTCCACCGAGGTCGTCAGGAAGTTCCGTTCGAACTGGTTCTGCAGGAAGGACATAATCCCGATCCTCAATTTTATTCTTCTTCCCTTGCAGCCGTCCACCTGCCGGGGCTACTGAGCGCGCATCCACTCAAGAGTCCGCCGGAGCCCCTCTTCCAGAGAGAATCTTGGAGAATGTCCCAAATCGGCCACTACTGCCCGCGTATCGGCCTGTGAGTGACGGACATCCCCGGGACGCGCCGGCTGATAGATTGGCGGAAGAGTTACTCCCTCCATCTCCTGAAGCAATGCCCAGATATAGTTGAGCGTGTAACGGTTCCCGTTCCCGGCATTGTAGATCCGGCCTGCGACTCCCGGCGCGAATGCGGCTTTCACGCAGAGGGCGGCCACATCCTCCACATAGGTGAAGTCGCGGCTCTGCTCGCCGTCGCCGTAGATAACGGGTGACCTCCGGTCGAGCAGGGCCCTCAAAAACAGCGACAGCACGCCCGAGTAAGGACTGTCAGGGTTTTGACGGGGGCCAAAAACGTTGAAGAAGCGCAGTGCCACGGTCTCGAGGCCATAGCAGGAATGAAAGACCTTGGCGTAATATTCGCCCATCAGCTTCTGCACAGCGTAGGGCGACTTCGGATTCGGCGCCATCGTCTCCACCTTGGGCAGCACTTCGGTGTCCCCGTAGGCCGAAGAGGACGCGGCATATACCACCCGGCGGACTTCGCCGTCCTTGCAGGCACGAAACACCTGGAAGGTCCCATCCACATTGACCTCGTGCGACGGGACCGGATCCTTGATCGACCGCGGCACGGAGGGAATGGCCGCAAGGTGAAAGACCGCATCTGCGCCGCGGATAATCGGCGCAATCGCCTGATAATCGCGGATGTCGCACTCGGCGAACTCAATCGAGTCCCAAACCTCGCTGAGGTTCTCCCGCCGCCCGGAAAAGAGGTTATCGATCACGACGACGGACGCCCCGGGACGCTCAAGGAGCGTGCGCACGAGGGTCGATCCGATGAAACCGGCTCCTCCGGTCACAACAAATCTAGGCATGACCCGCTGCTGCCTGGATCCTTGCGATCACACTTTCCAAATGCCGGAGGCTGTCATTTGCGATCTTCAGCGCTCCCGGAGAGAAATCGAACGCCTCAAGCGAAACCCAGCCTTGATAATTTCGCCGCGCCAGAGTTTCAAGAACGGGTAAGAAGTCGTAGTCGCCCGCCCCGCAGTGCTTACCGTCCATCTCATTCACGTGCACGTGACGGATCTTGTCGAAGTGCCGTTCGATAAGGACTGAGTGCTTCTCCACTTCGTCCACCGCGTTGTGGGTATCAAACATCGTCTGTATCGCCGGACTGCCGATCTCGTCCACAAGCGCCGCCGCCTCGTCCAAAGTGGTAACTACGTCGGATTGAGCGACCGGCAAGGCCTCGATCAGGATCGTCACGCCGCGCTCCAGAGCGTGCGGAGCCACCCTCGCCAGCCCCTCAACGAAGTGCCGCGTCGCCTCGGCCCGGCTGAGCCCACCCGTCGTAGAGCGCTGATACGGAGAGCCAAAGACCATCACGCCCCCGCGCCCGCCTGCCAGATCGGCGCATAGGTCAATGAGATTCCGAATGTGCCGCCAGCTTCGCTCGCGAAGAGCGTTGTCCGGAGTCGTCACATGCAGCCCTTTAGGGGACACCATCAACCAGTGAAGGCCTACGAACTCGAGACCTTCCTCGCGAATGACCGTCCGGTACTCGCTGCGCTGCGCTTCCGTGATGGTGGCCGGATCTTCGGCCAGCGTGAACGGCGCAATCTCAATCCCCTGATACCCGGCCTCGCGGATCGCCTTGCACGCGTCAGCGAAATTCCAGCCCTGGAAGACTTCATTACAGATGGCGTGACGAAAGGTATAGGACATCGTTTCCTCAGTTTATTCCACGCAGTGAACGAACTTCACCACGTCCCTCGACGGTTGAAGGATCGTCTCTTCGAACCCGTCGAACCGAACACGACGAATCATTCCTTGCAGGATCCCGCGGTCAAGCGCCGCAAGATCTGATACGGCGGATTCGAACGCGCGCGGCGAAGCATTGACAGTGCCGAAGACGACCTGATTCTTGACGACCATATCGACCAGCGGAATCTTTCCGGTCGGCTCGGATGCGCCGACGATGGCATAAACGCCTAGCGGCGCAAGAAGTGAAAATCCGGCAAGAGCCGCATTCGGCGACCCTGTCGCCTCCACTACGATATCCGCCGGGCGGACGCCTTCAAATCCGCACGAGTAGGCGATGCCGGCACGCTCCAGCAGCCGTACTCTCGGTTCATTCTTCGACTCTAAAGACGCGACCGTCACGTCAAAGCCGCGATGCTGCAGAAGAAGAGCGCTCAGGATGCCAATCGGTCCCGCGCCCATCACCAGCGCAGTCCGCGGATCGTGCTCGTGATACCGGAGCGCCGTTTCGAGCGCCTTTTCCACGACGCTCATGGGCTCGATCAGTACGGCCACATCAAGCAGAGCCTCGGGGATACGAACCAAGTCCTCCGGCCGGTCGACGGCAAAGGTGGAGAGATAACCATGAATCCCGGTAATTCCGCGGTCCGGAGCGGTTCCCGTAAGACAAAGATCGCGGCGGCCGCGAGCGCAAGAGGCACAGCGGGAAGCGCATGGCCGGCGAACCTGCGGAACCACCCAATCGCCGCGCTTAAGGCCCGAGCCGGAAGGACCAGGATCAACGACGCGAGCGACAGCCTCGTGCCCTAGAGTCAGGAAATCCTGACCGGCGGGGGGGAACCCGAGGGGGAACCGAGCCAGTTCCCGATCCGTGCCGCACACCCCAACTTCCACTACTTCGAGCAGAACTTCCGACGGCGAGGGTTCGGGTTCCGGCAACTCACGGACCGTCAGCCGCCTTGTGGAATAATCAAGACCCGCAGCTTTCATGACGGCTTGCGCGCGACAACGACGAGCGTAAGCCCTTTCCACGGAATCAGGCGTTCCACTCGCTTCCAGAACCAGACGGTCTTGTCGAAAATCTTGAGCATCACCTTGCTCAGCTTTCGGCGTCCGAGGACGCGGCCGAAGAGCCACCAGGCAGGCCGTCCGATTTTATTCATCTGATAGGAAGCCTGCACGTCAAGACCGCACTCGGATAGCATCGCCCTCAGTTCCCGCTCCTCGAAGCGTCGGCGGTGCCCCAGTGTCTTATCGAGGCTTCCAAAGAGCGAGCGGCTTTGCGGCACCAGAATGATTAAGGTTCCGCCCGGGCGCAGGCAGCCCCGCAGAGCGGCCACAGTAGTCTTGGGGTCTTCGAGATACTCGAGGACGTTCACACACAGGGCTGTGTCGAAGGCTCCTTCCAAACCGGCAAAATCGGATGGCTGGGCAGGATCGAGCGAACGCACTTCCACGTTAGGCGTGCGAAGGAAGCGGTTGCGCAGCGCGTGAAGGTAGAGAGGATCCTTCTCGCATGTGACGTAGCGAAGCCGCCGTCCCATCAGACGCCCGGTGATATTGCCGATGCCCGCTCCCACTTCGAGCACGGTGTCGCCAGTGTGCTTCCGCAAGAGCGCGGTCATCCAGCTGAGATATTGCGGCGTGCCGGAGAGGTTGTTCAAATGGCCGCGGCCGTACGGCTCCACGTACAGATCGTCGATCAGCCAGAAATACAGGATGACGCCGAGCGCCTTCACGCCGTCCTTCCAGCCGATCTTCTTCCCTTCCTCGTACGTCCGGCCGTGATAGCTCACCGGCACTTCGTAGATCCGGAGCTTGCGCTTGGCGCACTTCATCGTAATCTCCGGCTCGAAGCCGAAGCGGTTGGAACGGATCGGTATGCTCTTGAGAAGGTCGGTCCGGAATACCTTGTAGCAGGTCTCCATATCCGTCACGTTCAAATTGCAGAACATGTTGGAGATGGTAGTGAGACCTTTATTGATCATCGAGTGCCAGAAGGGCAGCACGCGAGTCTGCTCACCCGCCATGTAGCGGGAGCCGAAGACAGCGTCGGCGTGACCGGTCAGCAGAGGCCGCAGCAGCTTCGGGTATTCGTTGGGGTCGTACTCAAGGTCGGCATCCTGCACAATCGCGAAATCCCCGCGGGCGTGCTGGATCGCCGTTCGGACCGCCGCCCCTTTTCCCTGGTTCACGGCGTGGCGGAAAAGACGAATTTTCGGATTGGCGGCAGCAAGACGCTCGAGAATCGCGCTCGTGCCGTCTGTGGAGCAGTCATCGACGACGACAAGCTCCCGGTCCATGTTCTCTGGCAACGGCGCGGCAAGAACCTGAGCGATGCTCCGTTCAACCACCGTTCGTTCGTTATATACGGGTATCAAAATGGAGAGAAGCACGGATTTCCTAAGTATAATAGAGGGCGACACATGGCAGTTTTCAGGCCAGGCCCGGCTTGATAGCTCCCAGGCTCTTCAGTTCCCAGGAGGTCCCATGAACGAACACTCCAGCCGCCGCGATTTCGTAAAGGCTTCCACCGCAGCCGCAAGCGGGCTGCTGATCTTGAAACCGGAAACGGTGCGAGGTTCACAGGCAAATTCGGCCCTCACGCTCGGGCTTATCGGATGCGGAGGCCGAGGCATGTATGTCAGCGGCATCTTTGCCAAGCACGAGTATCTGAGGGTTTCCGCAATCTGCGACATCTACGACGACCGGCTGGCCGAAGCCCGTTCTAAATATAGCGGAGCAAAGGAGTATAAGAATTACCTCGACCTGCTCGCGAGCGACGTTGATGCAGTGCTCATCGCAACACCGGCGTTCCTCCACCCTGAGCATTTCGAAGCAGCCGTGAAGGCTCGGAAGCACATCTTCTGCGAAAAACCGGTCGGCGTGGACCCCAAGGGCGTGCGGCGCTTCCTCGAAGCCGGCAAGAAGGCGGATCCCACTAAGCGCATTACCGTCGACTACCAGCAGCGCTATGGGAAGGACTACCGCCGGGCCTACGAAGTGGTGAAGTCGGGCGAACTGGGCGCCATTAAGATGATTCGCGCCTCCTGGCTCGGCAATGGCCCCCGGGTGCGCAGCGGGCATCCGGCGAGCGAGGAAAAGATTCGTAACTGGTTCTTCTACCGCGACACCTCGGGCGACATTCTGGTCGAGCAGGATTGCCACAATATCGACGTCGTGAACTGGTTCATGGGAACGCATCCGGTAAAAGCGAATGGCTACGGCAGCCGGATGATCCGCACCGACATCGGAGACATCCTCGACAACCTGAGCGCCAGCTTCCAGTTTGCGAATAACGTCGTGTTCAGCTATAGCGCGCATCAGTTTGGACCGAACGGGTACGCAGATGTGTCTGAAACCTTTATCTGCGAGAAGGGCTGGGTGAACGTCTCGCGGAAGGGCTATACCATCTCGCGTGATCCGAAGCAGCCGCCGGAGAAGATACAGACCACCTACGACATCACGATGGACGCCGTAAACGAGTTCATCGACGGCGCGCGAAACGGAAAAATCGAGAATGCGACCGTTCACGCGGCAGAAAGCACCATGACCGCGATCATGGCACGGGAGGCAATCTATTCCGGGAAAGAAATGACCTGGGACCGGATTTGGAAAGCATGACCCGAAAATGGCGGCTTGCGGCAGCGCCTCCCCTGCTGCTCCTTCTGGGAAGCAGCCTGCGCGGAGAGTTCCTCTCCGTTGAAATGCAGTTTGGAGGTCTCGATTGCCCGTCCTGCCGCGACTCCCTGGAGTCCACCTTCCGCCGGATTCGAGGCGTGGAGGACGTCCAGGTAGCCCGAGACCGCCAGGTCATCCGGCTGCAGCTCAAAGAGGGGAATCGCGTCCGGCTGGAACGGCTGCGAGATGCGCTCAAGGGATTGGGTTATACGCCGGGAGAAGCGACAGTGGAAGTCCGGGGAAAGGCTTCAGGGGACCGGCTTGACGTTTCCGGCTTTGAACCGGCTTACGTGCTGAAGCTCGAACCGGCGAAACAGTCTGACAATGCGAGTCTGTGGCGAGGTGTCATTCCGTACTCCGCAAATCCGCACGAACCTCTAACGCTCAAGCTGTTTGACGGTCGATAAGCCGGCCGCAAATTCTGCCGGCGGCAGTGTCTGACACTCTGGCCTGCTAACAATCGGGGATGCCTGACGAATCTCTTCCTCCGGTTCCGCTGGAAGTCCTCTGGCTGATCCGCCTCTCGTCCATGATGGTGCCGTCGGAGCAGCGGGCGAAGTGGCGGCAGCACTGGGAGAATGGAGCGGCTCACTGGTGGGCATTCCTCTGTGAGCGGAACGAAGAGCCGGCACGCGCCAAAGAGAAACTGCTCGCATACGCGAACGGGGCGGCAAGGGACGCGTGGCGGCAGAGATTCGGCGATGAGGAGGTCCGCACCAGAGTTGGAAAGATCCTTGGTCATCCTGCTTTCTGCCTGGGAGCCCTTGCAGTCCTCCTGCTCGCCGTTGGCGTTCTGACGGGCGGATTTGCGGGAACGCGAGCAGCCATTGCTCCTCCCCCGCTGGAGGCTCCGGAGAACGTCGCGACCATCAGCCAGCAGTTCAGCGGCTTCGGCAAGATCACCGGGGTGCCTCCCGCTACGTTCGTGATGTGGCAGTCATGCCCGTTGCCGGAGGTCGCCGGTCTTGCGACGTACAAGTCCCAGCGTTTCGAGTTCGGCCAGGAGGGCAAGCCTCACAGAACCATCGATGGCATGCACGTCTCACCGGAGTTCTTTGACGTCTTGGGCGTGAAAGCCGCCATCGGACGCACCTTCCGGCGCGAAGACCTGGCGGGGCCGATTCCAGTTGTCCTCAGCTACCGCTCATGGCAGCAGGACTTCGACTCCGATCCTTCAGTATTGAACCGGGTGGTGACCCTGGACGGGCAGTCCGCCGTGATTGTCGGAGTTATGCCAAAGTCCTTTTGGTTCCTGACATACGGCACACGGTTCTGGACCGTGCTGCCCCCGAGCCCCCTGCCTCTGGTCCCCCCTCGCGACTGGAGGAGGCGGTTTATCGGCGTCGTGATCCGTATCGCGCCCGGGGCGCCGGTGGAAGCCGCGGAGCGGGCGCTCCAGGCGGTCGCGCGGGGCAATCGGGTCCCATGGAGCGGGTCCGCCGCTCAGGTCCGCCTAATCAAAGACAACAGCGGACCCTCCCTCTATGTCGGCGGAGCCGGACTGCTGCTTGCCCTCCTGATGCTTATCGCGTCGGTGATCATTCCAAAAGGACGGTTCTCCATCCGGGCCGTCACAGCTTCCCCTTTGCGGCAAACCCGCTCCTACTGGTTATTCTTTCTGGCGAAGACCGCGCTCCTGCTCGGAACCCTGACGCTCATCTGGGTAGAGCGAACATACGGACCGCGGGGAGCGTTGTTCGGGTTCACGCTTGGCTGGGTCTTTCTGCTGTTTTGCCTCGCAGCAGCGCTTCTTTCGATCCTGGATCAGCGTCGGCGCTGCCCTGTTTGCTTGCACCGCCTCAGCCTTCCGGTTTCGCTGGGAACCTGGGCTAGCGCGCTGCTTGACCCGGCAAGCACCGAATTGCTCTGCGAGCGCGGCCACGGCACGCTGACCGTGCCGGAAACACAGACGAGCGCGACCGGTCCCGAACGGTGGACCGCGATGGACGAAAGCTGGCGGGAGCTGTTTACGCGGTGAGAATCGAGCGAGTTGCTCCGCACTGAGCATCGCTCTCCGCTCTACGTGGACGTCAACATTGAAGCCCCGGGCGCGAAAGGGGGCCTTTCCCCTTATCTATCAACGATTTGCTACCATCAGCTCTAATGTCGACCAAAACTCCGGCTGAAATGACGGTCAAGTCCGTCGGCGTCGGCCTGCTGCTGGCGTTTGTCTTCGGTTCAGCAAACGCCTACCTGGGCATGCGGGCCGGCCAGACGGTAGCGGCCACTATCCCGGCCGCCGTCATCGCGATGGCCCTCTTCCGTATACCGGCCTTTCGCGGATCGCTGCTCGAGCAGAATATTACGAGGACAGCGGCCAGCGTCGGCGAGGCGCTCGTGGCAGGGGCGATCTTCACCATTCCCGCCTTCCTGATGGTCGAGATCAACGGACAGCGCCTGTGGAACGACTTGGGTTCTCACTACTGGGAGGCTACCCTGATCCTCCTGACAGGCGGCCTGATCGGCGTTTTCTTCATCATCCTGCTTAGGCGTCCGCTGGTGGTTGAATCCGATCTGCCGTGGCCTGAGAGTGTCGCCAGCTACGAGATCGTGAAAGCGGGAGGCGAGAAATCTTCCGCGCCCAAATATATCTTCGGCGCGATGGGCTTCGGCGGCCTGATTCAAATCCTGAAGAGCGATAAAGGGCTGCAAATCTTCCGGGAGTTTTCCGAAGGCTTTCTCGCTTTTCCGCAATCGGTGATCCGCCACTTCAACTTCGCGCGGCAGCCTACCGGCGAAGTCACTCATTTTGGCGGAATTCCATGGTCGACGCCGGCTCTTTCGCCCGCGCTCATCGGGATCGGTTATATCATTGGACCCCGGCTTGCCTCGATCAACGTTGCCGGGGGCATCATCGCCTGGTGGATGCTGATCCCCCTGCTGATGTTCTTCGACCCCGATCTGGCCACGAGGCTTGGCGGGGGAGAGAATGCGGCTCCGGAGGTGCAGGCCTTCACGCTCTGGTACAACATCGTTCGTCCGATCGCCGTCGGCGCAATGCTGGTCAGCGCCTGCTACACGCTCTTCTCAATGCGCTCCTCGATTGTGACGTCGCTCAAAGGAGCTCTTGCCGCATCTTCAGAGGCCGCGGGCAAACAGCCGGCAATGCCTGAGAGAACAGAGCTAGATATCCCGGCAAAATGGGCGATCCTTTCAACGGTTGGGCTGCTGGTTCCGATCACCGGGATCTACTACTACTTCACCGGAGGTGTCGTTCCGGCGATCGTTTCCGCCCTCATCATGACGGCCGCCGGATTTCTCCTTTCCGCTGTCGGAGGATACCTCGTCGGACTGGTGGGAAGCTCCAACCAGCCGTTGTCGGGGCTGACGCTCGCTGCTCTGGTCATCTCGGCCCTCGTGATGATTTCGCTCGGCGTCACCGGGCCTGCCGGCGTAGTCGCCGTTTTGGGGGTTGCATCGGTAGTGGCATGCGCCTGTTCGGTTTCCGGTTCCCTCATCCAGGATCTGAAGGCAGGACATTTGCTGGGCGGCACCCCGTGGAAGATGGAGGTCGTCGAGATTATCTCCGTGGCGATGCTCTCCTTCTTCCTGATGGCGCCGATCATTGCGCTGCACGAGGCGAATCTTGCGACCGGAGGAATCGGAGGACGAGCTCTCCCGGCGCCCCAGGCGGGATTGGTGGCGCAGCTTGCAAAGGGCATCGTGGGCGGCGAACTGGCTTGGGGACTTCTGGCGATTGGAGCTGCCTTTGCGATCGCGCTGATTTTGTGCGGGGCCCGCGCGCCGATGCTAATCGCCGTCGGCATGTACCTGCCCTTCGACACGACCTCCGCCATCTTTGTAGGAGGGATGATGGCATGGGTGGCCTCCGCGATTGCTGCGCGCCGGAGCCCGGAACGCAGGGCAGCTGTTGAAGAAAAGGGGACGCTCCTGGCTTCCGGTCTGATTGCAGGCGAGGCGATCGTCGGAATATTACTGGCAGTTACGTTCATCGCCGGAATCGGTTCCTTCACCGAAGTGCTGACGGGTTCGAGCGAGCTTCCTTTTTTCCCCGCCCTTGGCGGCTGGTTATCGCTGCTCGGGTTCGCGGCGATTGCGTGGGTTCTGATCCGGATTCCAACCACTGAATCGAATGGTTAAGCAGATCCCGTTCCTGATTGGCGTGTCCGGGCCTTCCTGCTCTGGGAAGACGGAAATTTCCCGGCGGCTAGCAGAGGTCTACCAGGGAAACGTAGTTGCTCTCGATTCCTACTACAGAGACCTCTCCCACCTGACTCCCCAGGAACGGGACCTCGTGAATTTTGACCGCCCCGAAGCTCTGGATGTCGATCTGCTGCTGCAACAGGTCCGGCAACTGGCCGCGGGCGAGGCGATCGAGAAGCCGATATACGACTTCAAGCATCACGTCCGGGCGAAAGCGGTTGAAAGGGTGGTTCCAGCGCGCGTCGTCATCGTGGAAGGTTTGTTTGCGTTCCATTGGAAAGCGCTGCGCGACTTATTTCGCTTCCGTATCTTCGTGGAAGCCCCGGACGCAACGTGCGAGAAGAGACGGGAGGAGCGCGACGTGCGCGAGCGCGGCCGTACTCCAGACTACGTGCGCGAGCAATACAGGACGACAGTCCGGCCGATGGTTTCCCGTTACGTGCTGCCGACCCGGGAATATGCCGACCTTGTGCTCAACGGCGAAAAGCCGCTGGAGCACTTGGTTCGAGCGGCGGCCGAACAGATAAATCGCGTCTGCGGCATGTGCAGCACGGCTTAGGCCTGTTTCTCCGTCACACCCTGCCGCAACGACGCCTCGTACAATTCCCGGACTCGCTCCACGTCGTCGCATTGCTCTGGCGTCTTATCGCGCCTCCAACGGACGATTCGTGGAAAGCGCAGTGCGAATCCGCTCTTGTGGCGCGAGCTTCGCTGAATCCCATCGAACGCGACTTCGAGCACAACCTGCGGGCGCACGACGTAGACGCGACCAAAGTGATTCGTCGCCAGGGAGCGCAGGATCCGCGTGAGTTCACGTATCTCCTCGTCCGTCAGACCAGAGTAGGCTTTGCCGACATTCACGAACCCGTCACCGCTGCGGACACCGAAGGTGTAGTCCGAGAGCATCGTTGCACGCCGCCCGCTCCCTTGCTCCGCCGCGGTCACCACGACGTCAAGAGTTGCATAGGGACGCTTGATCTTCAGCCAGGTTCCGCTGCGGCGTCCCGGCTCGTAGGCACTCCCGCGCCGTTTGAGCAGGAGGCCTTCATTCCAACGTCCCCGCGCCTCTTCAAAAAGGCGGTCGATGTCGTCGATGTGAGCCGCTGAGTGCTGGGGCGAGAGCAGCAGAGGCAAAGCGCGGTTCTCCAACAGCTCCTCAAGCAGACGCCAGCGTTCCTCGATCGGCTCATCGAGCAGCAGCTTGCCGTCTCTGTAAAGCAGGTCGTAGGCCATGAAAGCAACCGGAATCTCCTCGAGCAGCTCTGGAGTCAGCCGTTTGCGGGCCAGACGCTGCTGGAGAACAGTGAATGCGAGCGCTCTGTCGTTCTTCCAGGCGAGGATCTCACCATCCATGACACTGCTTCCTGGCAGCCCTGACAGTGCGCGTACAAGCTCCGGGTACGATCCGGTAACGTCCTCGAGCCCTCGTGTGTACAGGACGACCCTTCCGCCGGCGACGTGAGCCTGGGCGCGGATGCCGTCGTACTTATCCTCAACGATCCAGTTCTCGGGATCGGTGAGATCGGAAAGGGCATCGAGCGGCTTGGCGAGCATGAAGTCCATCGGATGGAAGAGCCGCGCTTCGATCTCGTGCAATTGCCCGCGCCTCGCCGCCAAGGCTACCCCGGCCAGGTCTCCCGAACGATTGTTGGCGCGACGTACGGCCTCGTGAGTCGTGTCCGTCGCTTCAGCGACCGCTTCCTCCACCATCTTGGACTGGAGGCCGATCCGGAGATCGCCGGTAATCACCTTCACGAAATACTTCAGCGCGAGCGGTCGGAACCGCCGAAAACAGGACTGAAGGACATCCAGTTTTTGAACGACCTTTCGCGCATTGTAGAGCTCTGTGTACAGTTCCTCAGCGAGCGCGAGCGGCAGAGGCTCGCCGGCGGTCCGGTTAAAAAGCAGCAGACTGGCCGCCTCTCCGATGTCACCAACCTCCCGGAAGCAGAGCCGGAGCGTGTCCGCATCCCATCCCGTAACAGAGGCCAGCGCGTCCCGCAAGGTCGCATAACCCACAGCCATCCCCCGCCGGTCCTGATTCCGGACCGGGCTGCAGCAGAGAAACTGGACAGCACGGACCAAGTCCTCATCGGACAGCGGCCGCAGATAGGCCGACAGAAGATGGATCTTCCGGGTGCGGGACGAATAGCTGGCGATGCGTTCGCAAATGGCAGCCAGTGCATCCATCAACCCTCCGCTTCGTCACGGTACGCAGCGGCGCTTGGAGCTCGGGCAACCCGCCCTCTCAATTGGAGGATCCTCGCGAAGGGCTCGGTATAGCCGTGGATCACGTCAATCTCGCGCGCCTCGCTCCGCTCGACGAGTTCCATCAGTTCTTCAAAGTCCGCGTGGTCCGAATACGGGATCAGCTCTTCGGCTCCGGCGCGCGTTCTCGCGTTGTCCAGGCAGGCCCAACCGGAAACGTACGCCACACGCGCCTGCTTGCCGGAGGCTTCAAGATAATTCCGCGTTCCCGAAGCAACCACTATAGCCCGGCCCTTGGCTGCACTGCTCTCGTAGGGCATCCAGCCGGGGAAGGCGTAGCCGCTTCGCTCGTATTCAGGAAAAAACCGTGTAATGGAGCCGTGAACGGCAGTCGGAATGCCCTCTGCGCACAGAGCGTGCACGACCTCCTGAGCCGGGCCGAGAGGGTATGCCAGGAAGACGGGCATGATCTCTTCGGCGATGCACGTCTGCGCGAAATCGATAATCCGGTCGCGGGCTTCCGCCGCGGAAAGAAAGTGGTAGATCGGCAGACCGAACGTCGATTCGACGATCAGATGATCGCAAGGCACGACCTCAGTTACGAGGCCGCAAAGAGGTTCCCGCAATTTGATGTCGCCCGTGTAGAGAAGCCGCTCGCCACCGTACTCGACCAGCAGTTGCGCCGCGCCGAGAATGTGTCCGGCAGGGTATGCCGTCAGCCTCGCTTTGCCGAACTCGAACGGCTGCCCGAATTCGACCGGTCGAAGGTCATGGGGTAGATTCTCCTGTTCCGACCGGCGAATTCGATATAAGTTGAGCGTCTCTTGCGTTCCAAAGATCGTGCAGTGGGGAGCACTGGCATGACCGGCGTGGCCGTGCGAGAGCCATGCTGCATCGCGGGTTTCCTTTGGGTCGAGCCACAAGCCAATTTCGGGAAGGTGGATACCGTTGGCATTGAACTCAACCCGCATCAACGTTCCTGGAGCTTGCGTGCGTATACGGTCAGCTTATCCACCAGATCCTGAGGCATCTGTGCGTTGAATTTGATGGCGGGTCCCACCTGAGCGACGGAAATGCTGTCCATAGCCTGGAGCAAATCGCGCTCCCGGTCCGGTGTGGTGAGTCTGGCGATGCCGAGCAGCGCTTTAAGAGCATCGCCTGTTTTTTTGGCTGTCTGTTCATCCCGATAGTCGGCCTCCGCGGCGAGACTGAGCCCCGACTGCAGGTCGATGCTCAATGTAGCGGCCTCCATGCCTGCAAGCGCGCGTTGGAGATTCGATAAGTTCCCGCTCTTCGGAATGAACTCGACGGGAACACCGCCAACGGCAACAGCCCAGATCTGGCTCGAAGGCGGCAGCAGTTGGATGCGCTTATTCAGCTCTGCGGGAATTTCGCCAAAGCTTGCACGGCGGTCAACGATGGAGTGCAGGACGGGCGTCGATCCGGCGATCGCCGTCGTCGCATTGACAAAGAGGACGGCGGATTTTTCATCGCCAAGCAGGGTGTAGCCCTTGTAAGACATTCGCTGAACGCCGGGCACGGCAGGTTTGGGCTCCAGCCCTTGCGGTGAAAACTTGCCGCGGGCCATCACAACGGCGTCCGTGCGGTTTGCCGCTACGAGAAGTTCCCACAAATCCGTGCTCGGATTGAAGCCAGTGCGCTCGGCGAACTCGTTGATTCGTAGCGAAGCACTGGATGCGAGCAGATTCTTGTAGAGCGCTGTATTGCGCAGGGACTCAACCTTCACCCCCATCAGCAACACCGTGTCGGAGGGCACCATCGATGCGAGAGCGGGATCAATGCGAACTCCCTGGGGGGCGCGTCGGCATCCGGCCAATAGACTGACCGAGACCAGGCCGAGAACGGCGAGTCCGCAGAAACGAGCACTCTTTGTAAACATCACCGTTAAGAGTAGACGGGTTCGAACGCCTACTCTTACTATGGCATACCTGCTCCTCTCTGCTTTTTCTCCGTCTCTCCTACGGCAGCAGGCGTCCGCCCGTGACTCCGATCACTTCTCCCGTGATATAGGCCGCGTCCTCGCTGGCAAGAAAAACGTACACGGGAGCGAGTTCCGCGGGCTGCGCGGGACGCTCCATCGGAGCCGTCTTGCCGAACTCTGTCACCTTCTCCTGCGGCATGGAATAGGGAATGAGCGGGGTCCATACAGGCCCGGGCGCGACCGCGTTCACCCGGATTCCCTGCTTTACGACCCACTTAGCCAGCCCTTTGGTAAATGTGACGATGGCCCCTTTCGTCGAAGAGTAGGGCAGCAGCGTGGGCGTCGGATCGTACGCCTGAATGGAAGTCGTGTTTATTATGCTGCTGCCCGGCTTCATCTTAGGGATCGCCTCACGGCAGAGGTAGAACATGGCGAAGACGTTGGTCCGGAAAGCACGGTCAATTTCCTCTGCGCTGATCTCCTCGATCGAGTCGAACGTCATCTGGTAAGCAGCATTGTTGACGAGAATGTCGATCCGTCCAAACTCATCCACAATCTGCTCGATCATGCGGCTGCAGTGATTCTCATCCTGAATATCCCCACCGATCCGGACAGCCCTCCGTCCGGCCTCTGTCACGTGGCGTTCCGTCTCTCGTGCATCCTGTTCCTCGTTGTAGTAGGAGATGATGACGTCGGCTCCCTCGCGCGCATACGCGATGGCAACCGCTCGGCCGATGCCGCTGTCAGCGCCGGTGACCAGAGCAACTTTGTCCTTTAGGCGGTTCATCCCTCGATAGGTTTCCTCGCCATGATCGGCTTTCGGCCGCAGTTGCTGCTCAACGCCCGGGAACTCCTGTTCCTGTTCCGGGAACGGTGGCTCCGGCCGCTGCGTGGTCACTGTGTCGTCTGCCATGTCGAGCCTCCTTCTCGGCGCTCGCTTCTTTGACTACGCCGTAAAGTATGCGGTTACGCCAGAGCAAATCCAAAGACCGCTGGAACGCGGGAGGTAACAGTTTCTTGAGCCCGTCATCTATTGCTGGAGGGGTGTCACCGATGGTTCGGGATCCTGTGTGTGGTAGGGAACTTGACGAAGAGGACGTCCTGGCGACAACGGAATACGAGGAGCAAACCTACTACTTTTGCTCTCAAGAGTGCCACGATCAGTTCTTACGCGATCCTCAGGCGTACGTTCACCGCCAGGTCGTCTGACGTCTCTGGTTAATGCGCTTGCCCTGGCTCGCTCATTCCGCGCACGGCGCCATGCTGTTGAAGCGGCTTGACGTTTCGAGCAGGTCGAGAAAATGGAGCTGTAGCTGTGCGCGAAGTCCAAGCGGGAGGTCCAAGACAAGGGCCTCCTGGTAGCGGCGGAAGACTTCTGCCTCATTGTCCGCGGCGAGCGTGAGAAGCTCGCGATCGCTCCCGGCCTGAAGTCCGTTCAGCCCTCCTTGACACTCGGACGGAGGCTCCCCGCCTCGCTGCCGGATCTCATCGGTCAGCTCCTCGGCAAACTCACGACGCTGTTTTGCCAGATCGTCGAATATTGCTCGCAGATATCCGGCACGAGCAATTACGGCAGCGTGGGTGTACGCCTTATACGAGCAGAGATTGACTGAGACGAGGTCCTGAAGAATGCTCAGCAGGGATTTATCGTCGTTGTACGCCATCCGGCACCCCGAGGATGGCGGTGAGCTTCAATCTTCCCGTTCAGCGATTTCCGTCACTACGCCGTCGACATCTTCGATTCGGAGGATGAGATTCTTCCGTTGCTGAACCACAGCCTCCGAAACAGGGAAGCTCGCCATAACCATCCGATCCATAGACTCGTGCGGAGCAATCTGATCACGCGGACGGAGAACTGGATTGAATTTCTCACCGAGAAGCGGATAGTACTGAAAGATTCGTTGCACATCGACCTCGGCCGCCCGCATCCCTTCAATCTCCTTTCCGTTTCCGTCTACAAGAAAGATGGAAACTTCCTGTACAACGAACGAGACATCCGAGGGATTACGAAATCGAAAGTCGACGACGGCAATGGCCGAGTCTTCGCCGGTCTCCTGAATGCGCACCTTCTGCACATTTCCCTCGAGCCGCAGGTGAGCACCCTTTGTAGTCCATAAAACCACCGCAACCAGGGCCGCGACGACGACAAGTCCAATCGCGACGAACTGGAAGAACTTTCTGGTCCAAATCGTGGTTTCCGCCGGATCACGAGCCATGGCTCGATTGTGGCACAGGTAACGCGATCAGGAGACCTGTAGAATTCGCTGCAGCTCACGCATGCACTTATGGGCCGCCTCAATTAACGTACCGTCAAAGATGTGCGTCTCGAGCCCGACTTTGCCGCGATACCCATCGGCTGCGAGAGCGTCAAAGATTCCTTTCCAATCAATCAGCTGGTTGTACTCAGGCAGGAGACTCTTGGCTTTGATTTGAACGTTGCCCAAACGGTCCTTAGGCAGGAGCCGATAGCCATCAGGGAAAGGGACTTCATTATGAGCGAAACCATTATGGGGATCCCAATTGAGGCCGACTGACTTCGGCAGCATTCTGAGGATCTCCGCGCTTTCGGCCGAGGTCGCAACGTTGCAGGATCCCTCGTTCTCAAGCAGTAGCGTGATCTTCTCCTTCTCAGCCTCCCTGGCCATCTCCGTGATGATTTCGGCAATGCGGGGATAGAGCGATCTCGGGTCGGCTGTTCGAACGAACGCAAAGATGCGTACCTTATCGGTCCCCAGGATCCGGGCTGCTTTACAAGCTGTACGCACATCCTCCAGACGGCGCTCAAACTGCGCGGCTTCCGCCGCTTCCCTCCTCTTGCGCTGCTCTTCGGTTTCATTGCGCCGCCGGACTGGCTGTGTCCCGGGAAGCGTGAACTTAAGGAGCCCTGTGTTCAGGAACGAAACTTTCAGTCCATGCTCCTTGAGCTCCGCCGCAAAGCTCCGGAGTTCCCCTTCCGGCAGATTCCAGTACGACTTCCTGGCGCCCGGCACAGCCCTCAACTCCACCCAGCGCAAACCATACTGCTTCGCAAACGCGAAAGCTTCGCTGGGGCTATTGGCAACCTCATCTGTCAGTACGCTGATCCGGGAATACTCGAACCGCCGTTTTGCAAACAGAGCCGGTGCATACGTGGCAGCGGCAAGGAACGTTCTTCGTCTCATCTCGCAACCCTTTCAGGTCAGTATAGGTCAGGCCGGCAGTAACTAGCGCAGGGATCGATAGAAGAAACTACCGTACTCAACTGTTGCCTCACGCGTCAATGCCGTTCAGGAGAACCGACTTATTCCTTGGCACTCCAGTTGCAGTTGATCAGGATATGGAAGTCGTGGTTGCAGGCGCCGTGTTTGCCGGCAGCCTCGGAGCCGCGTGGCTGCTGCAGAAAGTCGCCTTGTCGGCAATTTTGCGGCTCATGACAGGGAATGGCCCGGGCGCTAGCGGTAATCATTGAGATTAATTCCCGGTAATTTCCTCTTGCGCGTCAAAGATCGGATGCCGATGAGCTGGTGCGGGATCGGTATGAATGACGGGTCCCGCTCCTTCCGATTCTTTCACTGATCGCACCGTGCGTTTGTGAGAGAGCCGGGCTCAGATAACACGAGGTACGCTCAGTCTCCGAGCAGCTTTCCGTAGGGCTGCCAGTCAGCGACGTTGTCGCAGACCGCTTTGATGCCGGCAGTGATAGGAACGGCGAGGATCAGGCCTACACCGCCCCATAGCAAGCCCCAGAACATTAGCGCGATGGTGACGACCAGCGGGTTCAAGTGGACCCGCGAACCGACCAGTTTGGGGTACAGCAGGTTCAACGCCAGCAAATGGAAGAAGGCCACCGTCGTTCCGATCATCAGGTACGGAGCGAGCTTGTCATAGACAGGCAGGGCTGCCAGGATCGGCGGCACAATCGATAAAGGAAGCCCGACGTAAGGCACAAGACTCAAGAACCCGCTGATTGGCCCGACCAGAATCCAATAGGGAAGTTTCACAAAGTAGAAAAAGGCAGAGCTGACGATCGAAAGAAGCACGCCCAGCAGGAAGTTGCCCACCATGTAGGCACGGGCCAGATTGGCGATGCCCTCCCAGGTCTTGCCAGCAATCTGTCGGTCTGGTCCTTCAAACAACTGTAAAAAGGCGCGGCGGAGATGATCGCTCCAGCTCAGCATGAAGTAAACCAGAAACGGAACGAACGAAGCCATCAGAAGGACGTCGTAGAACGACTGCAAGGAGACCCAGATCGTCTGCAGCAGCGGCGGGCGATCCTGGCGAATTCGCACTTCCTGAATGGGCGGCGGCATCGGAGGCTCGGCGGTACGGCGCTTACGCGTATTACGCTGCTGTTGCTGCTGCTGCGCCTCCTGCTGTGCGAGGGCCTCCCGATCGCGAATGCGTTTGGGGACGATGATCTCATAGGCCGACCGCTCCAGTCGCTCCAGCTCCATGCTTGCGCCGTCGATCAACTCGCTGATGCGCATGCTATAGTTCGGCAGGTCGTCAACGAGGCTTGAAACCTGGGTATAAACAGCGAGGCCCAACAAATACAGAAACAGAAGCGCAACACTGCAGATGACGAAACTCGCAAGCGGCCGCGGCAATCTGGCGCGCATCACAAACTTGACGCCCGGCTCAAGAATGAACGCCAGAATGACCGAGATCGCGATTGTGATGAAAAAGAGCTTGCCGACGTACAGCAGTCCGATCAGCAGCGAGACTGCAATCAGAAATGAACTGAAACTCTTCGGCTTTTGAATTGGCAGCGGTGCACTTAGGAGGGCCACGACGGCGCTTCTCGACCTTCCGTTACAGCTACTTTATCATGAAGACCCGTATTATAGAATTGTCTGTAGTGGATCGGGAAAATGGGGCGGTAAACGGGAGAATCTTGGCTCTCGATTTCGGCAGGAAGCGCATCGGACTTGCGCTAAGCGATCCCTTCAGATGGACTGCCCGCGGACTGGATACCCTGACCCGCACGCGCGTTCGGGACGACGTGGCCGCAATTGCCCGCCTGGCTGCAGAACACGAAGTAACACTTCTCCTCGTCGGGTATCCCCTAAATATGAACGGAACGGAGGGACCCCAGGCCCAGGCAGCGCGCGAGTTCGGCGAGCGCCTCCAGCGGGCAACGGGCATACCTGTTAAATTTTGGGACGAACGGCTGACAAGCGTTGAAGCCGAGGAGTTTCTCCGCGAGCGGGGTGAGTTTCCGGACCGAAGAAAAGGCGTTGTGGACCGGATCGCCGCGACGATGCTTCTGCAAGACTATCTCGATTATCTCGCCCGCGTGTCCAGGAGCGCCGAGTGAGCAGGCGAGGGTTGCTCCGGGCCGCGGCCGGCTGCCTGCTGCTGGGTTCGCTCGTTCTCGCCTTCTTCTTATGGGCCGTCGCTGGAGATTTCTATTCCAACTTCGGCAAGGAAGTCTTTGTGGATATTCCTCGCGGCACCGGCACCCGTCAGATAGCTTCGATGCTGAAAGACGCGGGAGTGATCCGGTCGGAGTGGCAGTTTCTCGCAGCCCGGGCGCTGAGCCGGAACGCGATACTGCAAGCCGGGGAATACCGGTTTTCGCAGCCCGCTAGTCCGTGGGAGGTCTATCGGCGCATCGCGAGGGGCGACGTCCACTACTACCAGTTGACTGTGCCCGAAGGCTCGAACCTGTGGGACATCGATGCCGCTGTCAGTGCTCTCGGCATCATGCAGCCCGGCGAATTCCTTGCAACCGCGCGGAATCCGGAGATTGTGCAGCGGCTGATCGGCGACGTAGCTCCGCAAGCCCCAACTCTGGAGGGCTACCTGTTTCCCTCTACGTATCGGGTAACAAAGCATACGACCGCGGAACAGCTAGCAAGGCAGATGGTGACGCAGTTCCGGAAAGTATGGGAAAGCCTTGGCGCACCGGGGGACGCCCACCATTTCGTAACACTGGCCTCGCTCGTGGAGAAGGAATCCGCCGTGCCGGCCGAGCGGCCCCTGGTCGCCTCGGTCTACCAGAATCGGCTGGCTAAAAGCATGCGCCTGGATTGCGATCCAACCACGGTCTATGCCGCCCTTCTCGAGGGCGCCTATCGCGGTGTCATCTACCGGTCCGATCTGGAGCGCAAACACCCCTATAACACATATCAGAACCCGGGATTGCCTCCTGGACCGATCGCTAATCCAGGGCGCGAGGCGTTAACGGCAGCTTTGCGCCCCGCGCAGACGAACTACTACTACTTTGTCGCCAAACCCGATGGCTCGGGTGCTCACGTTTTCTCGGAAGAGTACGAGAGCCATGCCCGGGCTGTCGCTGAATACCGACGTGGAATCCAAAAAGCAGAGCCGGCGGGCGCGGCTTCACGAGTTGCTGGTTCAGCGATTCGCGGGCAAAGTCCTCGATAGAGCGGAACGCGACGAGCTCAAATCGGCGCTAGGAGTGTCGGATCAGTGGCTGCGAAAGGAACTGCGCGCGGCAGGCGTCCCGCTGACCCCGCTCGTCGAAGGCGTCCGGCAGGACTCTCTCGCGGAGCTGGAGCGGACCCTACTGGCTCTGACAGCCGAGTACGAAAAGGGCGGCGAGGACGTGCGGCGCGAGTGCAGGCGGATCGTGATCACCGCAAAGGATCATGCGCGGTGGAGCAGCAAGAAGGCCGAGGGATCGCGGTTGGAAGAAAAACAGGAGATGCTCTTGTGGATGCTGACCTGGCTGGAGAATCCGGCGATCTTTCCCGATTGGGTGCGGATCCGGAAGCAAATACGGGCCGGGCAAACGTCCGCGTCTGCCCGGCCCGAGGGAATTAGCGGAAAAGACGCCTACTGAATCTCAACCGCTTCGACGGTGATCACTTCGCCATTCAGCTTGCCAGTGACCTTCGCCTTCAGATCCTTATCCTTGCTGCTTGCCTTCAGCGCAGCGAGCACCTTTTCGTTGCTGCCTTCGTCAAACTTCACAAATTTGCCATCAGCGGTCACCAGGCCATAGCCCCCCTTGGCGCATCCGATGGCGCACTGCTTCGTGTGCGAGGAGAGGTCCTTCCCCTTGCACATCACGTCGACAACCGTTCCGGTCCAACTCTCAGCCATCAACGCTGCAGAGCCCAGAACGAACAAACACCCAGCAACCGTAAATCGCTTCATGGAAAGCTCCCTTCATCCCATACGGTATCAGAGTTTCAAGCACTCGTGATCAAGATTTTACACAACCCGAAGGCCGCGTTCTCAAATCTTACATCTCTCCCAGATCAATCCCGTAAATCCTACTGCAGGATCATCTGGGAGTTATAAGCCCTCCCAGCTTGTCGTACTCGGAGGCGGCGAACCGGGCAAACCGGGTGGACCATGCTTCCAGGTACTTCAGCCCGGAACCGGTGTTGTAAAGGACGATTCGCTCCTTCGGATCCAGGGATCCGCTTGCCAGCAGCTTCCGAAGCGCAGCGA
This sequence comes from uncultured Bryobacterales bacterium, assembly GCA_937959285.1. GTDB lineage: Bacteria > Acidobacteriota > Terriglobia > Bryobacterales > Bryobacteraceae > JADGHK01. Next base: position 16,276 of record CALGAR010000071.1, on the reverse strand, counting down.
CGCACGCGGCCCCTTCGGGCGCGGCAAAGACGCCAGCCAGCCGCGCCATATCCAGGCCGGCCTGAAGGGCCTCGTCATCCGTCACCGCGACCGCAGTCCCGCCACTCTCCCGAATTGCGCGCAGAATCAGGAAATCGCCGAGCGGCTTCGGAACCCGAAGTCCGCTCGAAACTGTCCAGGCGCCGTCCCAATAGCGGCTGCGCTCCGCTCCCTCTTCGAGCGCCCTCACAATCGGCTGACAACCCGCTGCCTGGACGGCGATCATCTTCGGACGCTTCGAAGAAATCCACCCCAGTTGCTCCATCTCATCGAAGGCCTTCCACATGCCAATCAGACCCACACCGCCGCCGGTCGGGTAAAAGATGGCGTCCGGCAGCTTCCAGTGGAACTGTTCAGCAATCTCGTAGCCCATCGTCTTTTTGCCTTCGATGCGGTACGGCTCCTTGAGAGTGCTGACGTCATACCAGCCCTCCCGATCCTTCCGCTCCGCCACGATACGCCCGCAGTCACTGATCAGGCCATCGACGAGGGTCACATTGGCTCCGAACGCCCGGCATTCGATATAGTTGGCCTGCGGCACGTCGCTCGGCATGAAGATGTGAGCCTCCATTCCAGCGGCCGCCGCATAGGCTGCTAATGCGCTCGCCGCATTGCCCGCGGACGGGATGGCAACTTTGCGCACTCCGAGTTCATGGGCCATCGAGATCGCACAGGAGAGGCCGCGCGCCTTAAAGGAACCGGTCGGATTGACCCCGTCGTCCTTCACCCAAAGGTCCTCTGCGCCAAGGAAGCGCCCAAGCGCCGGAGTCCGAATCAGAGGCGTGAGCCCCTCTCCGAGGGAGATCATCGAAGCAGGCTTGCTGACCGGAAGGACCGGCGCATAGCGCCACATGGACGAGGCGCCCGAGGAAATCCATTCCCTGCTCCAGCTCGCGCGCGCCTTTTCAAGGTCGTATCGCGCAAGCAGCGGCCCTCCGCATTCGCAGAGGTTGTACACTCGCCCGGGCTCAAATTGCTTCCCGCAGAGACTGCATTCAAGGTGCGTAAACGTGGTCATGCTGGAATCGACCATCATAGCGGGAATTGCCGGGGGCTTCCTCAGCCTCCGGGTTCGAGCCCGGCATTGTCGCTGTACCGGGCCCGGTTTCCTGATGAATAAAGCGAAGTAATGTAAAATCGCTTTATTGTATTCGGAGCTCGCGCCTGTAATGAACTTGTGCGTGCGGCCCAAAGAAGGAGCAGAAGTGCCTTGTCCGCATACAGGATACGGAGGCCCAAGCGTGGCGATATCCTCGCTACGAAAAACCGGACACTTTGAATTAATACGTATTAACTGTCTCCTTAACACGTATTACGTAGCGATTTCTAACTAAGAATGAATTGAAATCCGCGGCCAGCAGCCGGAATTTTTTCAGCACCGGAACCAGATAGAGCGCTTAATGATAAGACATTTATTTTCAACATTTTACAGAGATGGAGAGGCTTTAGAATACAACTCCCGCGCGCGCTGGCACTGTAGAAAAATCCCATTCACCGTGCACGATCTACAAGGCACGCCCGTCAAACTATTTTTCAACACAATTCTTTGGAAGTTATTGATTTTGATGAGGCGTAAACTGTCTTTTATTGCATTGGGCATTCTCGCAATACCCCTGCTAGCCGGTGAATACGTGGTGCTTTCTAACGGCTTCCGTATCCACGGAGAGAGACACGAGAAGCTGGGCGAAATGTTGCTGCTCTACACCAAGGACGGTTCGATTGAAGTTCCCGCAGAAACCGTAGAAAGGATTGAGCCTGACGAAGGGAATCTCAACGTCGAGACCGGGAAAGCCGCCAGCCGCGCTTCAAAAGAGCAACTGAAACATCCGGGCGATACTCACAGGCTGCTGACGGAAGCGGCGCTTCGCAATGGGCTCGATCCAGCGATTGTCCACAGCGTGGCGAGGGTGGAATCTTCTCTGAATCCGAATGCGGTCTCCCCGAAAGGCGCGCGGGGACTGATGCAGGTGATGCCGGAAACGGCAAAGCAGTTCGATCTCGATCCGAATGATCCGGTTCAGAACGTTGAGGCTGGCGCGCGTTATCTGCGTGAGATGCTGCAGCGCTACAAGGGCCGTCCTCAACAGGTGAAACTCGCTCTAGCAGCCTACAACGCGGGCCCCGGGGCCGTTGACCGCTATAAAGGAATTCCTCCCTATCCCGAGACCCGCATGTACGTGGAGAAGGTCCTCCGGCACTACTGGCGGCTTAAGAAGTAGGATTCCCTTTCTCACTGACAAGAAGCTGTTGCATCGAGCGCTGAAGCGGGTGTAGCTGCGTCTTTGCGAAGCCCGCTTCTTCGAACAGCTCCATGTACTCGCGGGCGGTGTAAGCGTCACCGGACTCGGTGGAGACGAGCATGACGAGGCTGAACGCCGCCGGTCCCGGCGGGCTGATCCGGTCGTCATTGGGCGCAAATTCGAGGGTGACCAGGCGGCCGCCGGGCTTGAGAGCCGCAAATATCTTGCGCGCAAGGCTCAGGTTCATTTCGCGGTTGAAGTGGTGACAGAAGTTCGTGAGCAGGGCGACGTCGTAGCCGGACCCAAAATCGACCTCAAAGGCGCTGCCGGCTCGTGTGGAGTATCTTTCCGCAACCCCGAATTTCGACGCGTTCTCCTGAGCGACGGCAAGCACCTGGGGCCAATCGACAGCCACCACGGATGCAGCGGGGTTCTTCATGGCGACATGGATCCCGAAGAGTCCGTGTCCGGCCGCGATGTCGAGAACTTTCCACGGCTGGCCGTTTCCGTCGCCAAGCAAGTCCGCGATTTCTGCGGCAGCCGGACCCGTTATCGGACCCATCGCCCGGGCGAAGTCCACCCAGGCGGGGTTTTCCGGAGCCGTGGCGCTGTCTTTGCCGAGGACCGTGCCACCCTTGCGCACCGCGGCTGCCACACCTTCAAAAGCGGCGCGAGTCATTGGCCCGCTGAGAAACCGCCGAGCCTCGGCAACGCAAGCCGGCGAACGCGCATCGAGAAATACAGCTGCGGTCGGCGTCAGCTCATAGCGTCCTTCAACTTTGTGCAGCAGACCCAATACCGTCATGTAGTCGCAGAGAATGCGGATTCCGCGCTCGCTGGCCTTACAGTGAGCTGCGATTTCGCTGACGGAATGGTTCCCCTGTCCAATGACCGTGAAGAGATTCAGCTCAAGGGCACCGTTCAAAGCGGCCGTCTTCTGGAAGCTCGTGAGGAGGTCGAAAACCAGCTCAGGCGACGAAGCGGACGGAGCAGACACTGTTTGCATGGGCTCAGTATACAGCCCGAACACGGCGGCTACGCATCCAGCCCGCTCGCGGCGAAAGCCTCCTCCGGCTTGAGCGCGTATTGGAAGCTGTTCCTTGCAAGCTGCTCGATCTCAGCAGGCGAGAAGTGAAAAACGCTGGCCGCAATCTCGTATTCCCGCGTCAAAGTCGTTGAAAACAATGCAGGATCGTCTGTATTCAGCACAAGCGGCACGCCTGCGTCGAACAGCTTCCGAACCGGATGCTCCTCCAGAGCAGCCACCGATCCCGTGCGGACGTTACTGGTGATACAAATTTCGAGCGGTATCTGATTTTTACAAAGGTGGCGCAACAGCACGGGATCGTCCACGGCTCGAATCCCATGTCCGATCCTCCGCGCTTTAAGCTTTAGCGCGGCCCACACCGACTCCGGCCCGCAGGTCTCACCTGCATGAGGCACGATCGCAAGACCATGGTTCGCTGCAAAGGAGCAAACCTCCTCAAACCAGCACGCCGGTCCGCGCGCTTCGTCTCCTCCAAATCCGAAGCCGACGACTCCCTCGTCTCTGCGTTCCACCGCCAGCCGCGCCACCTGCATCGCCTGATCCGGTCCGAACTGGCGCACGGCGTCGAGGATCCAGAAAACTTTGATGCGACTGTCTCCCGCTGCCTCGCGCACCGCATCGAAAATGGCCGCAAAATTTTGCCCGCGCCAAAGCATCACGCCTGCCGACAGATTGATTTCGGCATAGCACACTTCCTCCGCTTCGAGGCGCCTTAGCAGACGCCGCGTGACGAGGGCATACTCGGCGGGCCCTTTCAGATAACTGGTCACCCATTTGTAGCAGTCGAGGAATCCTGCAAAGTCCCGGAAGCGGTAGCGGGAGGCAATTTCATCAAGGGTGAGGGAGGGATTGATTTCGCGAAGCGTCTCAGGCTCGACAGTACCCTCCAGGTGGAGATGCAGTTCCGCCTTAGGCAACTCGGCGTAAGTCAAACGCATTCTTTGCCATAATAGCTGACGTGACTCATGAGGAAGTAGAAGCAATCGTAGGCGGCTATCACGGTGATCCTTTCCGCATTCTCGGTCCGCATGCGGTTGACGAGCCCCACGAGGGTAAGGTATGGGAGGTTCGAGCTTTTCTTCCACAAGCAGCCGAAGTGTGCGTCGTCATGGGTGACGGCAGAGCGTGCGTACCCATGAAGAAGGAGCACCCTCGCGGCTTCTTTGTGGGGGGACTCCGTCAGGAACCAGGGGCTTATAAGCTTCGCCTCAAATTGTGGAACGGCGAGACCGCCGACATCGAGGACCCTTACCGGTTTCCTCCCCTTCTTACTGATTTCGAGCTCTATCTTCATGGAGAAGGTACTCACTATGAGACCTACAACTCCATGGGGGCTCACCTGGTTACTTGCGAAGGCGTGCCCGGTGTGCGGTTTGCTGTGTGGGCTCCGAATGCACACACCGTTTCCGTTGTCGGCGATTTCAATGATTGGGATACGACCCGCCATCCCATGCGGCTCCGCAACGGAGGCGTCTGGGAGATCTTTCTTCCTCATGTCAAGGAGGGATCTGCTTACAAGTATTTCGTACGGTCGCGATTCCGCGGCTATCAGCAGTTGAAGGCTGATCCTTACGCCTTCGCGACGGAAGTGCCGCCCAAGTCAGCCTCGATCGTCACGGACCTTAACAAGTATGTCTGGAACGACCAGGAATGGATGGAGACGCGGGCGAAAAAGGACTGGCTGAAAGAGCCGATCTCGATTTACGAGGTGCACCTGGAATCGTGGATGCGAACCCCGCAGGGCGAGCCGCTTACATACCGGGAGCTGGCCGTCAAGCTGGTGGAGTATGTCAAGCGGATGGGGTACACCCATATCGAGCTGCTGCCGATTATGGAGCATCCCTACTCCGGTTCCTGGGGCTACCAGGTGATCGGCTACTACGCTCCCACGGCGCGTTTTGGTCCGCCCGAGGATTTCATGTACTTCGTCGACTGCTGCCATCAGGCCGGCATCGGCGTCATCGTGGACTGGGTGCCCGCGCACTTCCCGAAGGACGCCCACGGGCTCGCCTACTTCGACGGTACCGCCCTTTACGAGCACGAAGATCCGCGCAAGGGCGAGCACCGCGACTGGGGCACGCTGGTCTACAACTACGGCCGCAATGAAGTGCGCGCTTTCCTGATCTCAAACGCGCTGTTCTGGCTGAAGAAATACCACATCGACGGTTTGCGCGTCGACGCCGTAGCATCCATGCTCTATCTCGATTACTCGCGGAAGCCCGGGGAATGGATTCCGAACGAGTACGGCGGCAATGAGAATCTCGAAGCCATCGAGTTCCTGCGCCGTTTCAATGAGCAGGTTCACAAGGTCCCCGGAGCCATCACCGTGGCGGAAGAATCCACTGCCTTCCCGGGGGTCTCACGTCCGGTCTATCTCAATGGACTCGGCTTCACGATGAAGTGGAACATGGGCTGGATGCACGACATGCTGGCTTACTTTTCGAAGGACCCGATCCATCGGAAGTATCACCACAACAACATTACCTTCAGCATGCTCTACGCGTTCACGGAAAACTTCGTCCTGCCCATCTCGCACGATGAAGTCGTCCACGGAAAGCGCTCGCTGCTTTCAAAGATGCCGGGAGACGAATGGCAGCGCTTTGCGAATGCACGGGCATTTCTGGCCTACATGTACGGGCACCCCGGCAAGAAGCTGCTGTTCATGGGCTCCGAGATCGGGCAGTATGAAGAGTGGAACCACAACACGGGCATCCGGTGGGAGCTGCTCAACTTTGACTACCACCGGAAGCTGCAGGCGCTGGTCAGGGCGCTGAACGAACTCTACCGGAACCAGCCGGCGCTGTATCAGGTTGACTTTCACTGGACCGGTTTCGAGTGGATTGATTTCCACGATGTCGAAGGATCGTGCGTCTCGTTTATACGGAAAAGCGAAGACCCGGAAGATTTCCTGCTGTTCTGCTGCAACTTCACCCCAGTTCCGCGCCACAGCTATCAGATTGGCGTGCCGCGCGAGGGTTTCTATGAAGAAATCCTGAATACCGATTCCGAGGCGTTCGGTGGATCGAATGTAGGGAACGGAGGAATGGTATCAAGCCGGGACATTCCGTTTCACGGACGTCCCTACAGTATCTCGATTACACTGCCACCGCTCGCCGTAGTGGTGTTCCGGTTGCGGCGTTAGCTCTGCATGGTCGATATTCATAGCCACATTCTGCCCGGACTCGACGACGGCGCTCAGACACTCGAAGAAAGCGTGGCGATGCTGCGCATCGCGGCGGAAAGCGGAACGACGGATATCGTCGCAACGCCGCATGCCAACGTCGAATATACGTTTGATCCGGAAATTGTCTCCTCCAGGATCCGCGAGGTGCAGGAAGCCGTCGGATCCCTCATCCGGATTCACGCCGGCTGCGACTTCCACATGAAGTTCGACCTCATCGAGGATCTCTTCCAGAACCCCACCCGTTACACCATTAACGGCAAGGGTTACCTGATGGTGGAGTTTTCAGACATTATCATCCTCCCTACAACCGACGTTGTCTTCGACCGCATGAATAGCGCCGGAATCGTCCCGGTGGTTACGCACCCCGAGCGGAATCCCCTTCTCCAGCAGCGCCTCGACCAGCTGGAGCGGTGGGCGCGAAATGGCGTCCTGTTACAGATTACGGCGCAGTCCCTGCTGGGGCGCTTTGGCCCCACGGCCAAACGGGTCTCTGACCAATTGCTTGACCGGAACCTAGTGCATTTCGTGGCAAGCGACGCGCACGATACGGAAGACCGGACACCGCGCCTGGACCTTGCCCGTCAGTACGTCAGCAAGCATTGGGGCGAGTCCCGCGCTGACAGACTGTTCCGCAGAAACCCGGCAGCCGTTTTGAAAGGAGAACCGCTACCCGCACCGGAGGAAACGGAGATGACCGGCCGGCGCAAGCGTAAGTGGTATCAATTCTGGGCTTGAGTAAACGCTAAGCGACGCATTCGAGTAAATAGTACTTCTTGCCGTCGTCTTTCGCGATCTGACCGGCAATCTGCCACTCGTGGCCGTGCGCCAGATAAACGCGGCGGTAGGAATCATATTCGAGGCCCACCTGCCGTTCGACGCGGTATGCCTCCACCTCGATCGTGTCGCCCACCGACCACGTCTCCTTCAGTATCCGAAAAGGATCCATTTGCGAGATGCGGGCTTAGCCCAGGCCGCTACGTTTCAGCGCGTACCGGATGGCTTCGACGGGAACCTCGAACTTAGCCATCCCCTTGTTTCCTTTATAGCCGACGTCCGCAATCCCAATCGGGCTGGTGTAAAAGGCATCGACTACCATACGCCTTGCCCAGTTGAAGAAGTTGATGCCAGGAGCAAGTTCCGGCTTTGCATTTTTGGAGTAGGCCAGCAGATCGAGCAAAGCCCGCTGCTGATCCGGCTTGGCCTCGACGAATACGGCGTCGAAACGCTTCTGGCTTTCGCGGTCCAGCCATCCGAGGCCGCCCGTGTAGATCAGGGCGAGTTGGGAGTTGCCGCTGCAAAGCAGATCGATGAACTCCGGAGCGCCCGCTTCGACCGCTCCTTTGGAAACTTCGTCCGCGGGAATAATCAGATCTGCGAGCACCTGGAGCGTCTTGTACTCGTGAGCCGTGAATACCTTGGGCTTATAAGCTCCGGCCGCCGGCTTCTTTGCCTCGGCGACAGCCTGATGCACGTGCTGTGCCGCTTCGGCGGAGATTCCGCCGCTCAGCATCGCCGCTCCCAGCGCCGTCAACCAGTCTCGTCGCGTTACCTCAGACATTGCCCTTCCTCAGCTCCTCGGCAAGATATTCAGCGGTACGCCAGGCAAGCGCGCAGATAGTGAGCGTCGGATTCTTGTCCGGATTGCTCACAAACGGGGCGGCGTCCGCTACGAAGAGGTTCTTCACATCATGCGCCTGGCAATATTTGTTCAGCGCTGAGGTCTTTGGATCATCGCCCATCCGGACCGTGCCCAACTCGTGGATAATCTCGCCCGGCACAGAAATATCCTTCTGCTTGGTCACTACCGTCCCGCCCATGATTTCAATGATCTCGGTGAAGGTTTGCTCCATGTGCTTCACCTGCGCTCTCTCGTAGTCGCTCCACTTGAAATGGAAGCGCAGGACAGGGATTCCCCACTGGTCGACCACGTCGGGATCGATCTCGCAATAGCTGTGTTCGTTCGGGATCATTTCGCCGCGCCCGGCGAAACTGACAAACGTTCCGTACTCCTCGCGAATCTTCGCTTTGAGACTCGCCCCATAGCCTTCGTGCCGTTGAATGGTTCGATTGAAGGAACCGATCGACGGCATGTTGTACCCCCCGCCGACCTCGATGTGATAGCCGCGAGGGAATCCGGCTTCCTTCTGCTTATCCCAAAGCCACCATGGCATGTAGACGTGCCCGCCGTCCACGCCGTCGGTGTCGTGCTTCAGCATCCCGACCAGCGCTGGGATGTGGCCCGACATGCTGTAGCCCGTAGTGTCGGTGAGGTAGCGGCCCACGACGCCCGAGGAGTTGGCGAGCCCGTTCGGATGGCGCGAAGACTTCGAGTTCAACAGGAGTCGCGCGCTTTCACAGGCGCTTGCGGCAAGCACCACCGTGCGGCAGCGGATCTGCTTCTCTGTGCGGGTCGTCTTATCGATATAGGAGACGGCCGTCACGAGGCCCTCGTCGTTGGTGATCAACTCCCGCGCCATGGCATTCGGGATGATGGTGAGCTTGCCGGACTTCAGCGCAGGCAGAATCTGCACCTGGCTCGACGAGTACTTGGAGGCGGTGACGCAGCCGCGCCCGCACTGACCGCAGTAGTGACAGGCAGCCCGTCCGTTGATCGGTCGCGTGATCACGGAGAGCCGCGACGAGATGCAAGGGATGTTGAGCTTGGCGCAGGCCTTTTGAATCAGGACCTCATGCGCGCGCGGCGGCGGAGGCGTATGGAAGATGCCATCCGGCGCGCTCCGTATGCCTTCCTTGCTCCCAAAAACGCCGATAAACTCCTCGACCTTGTCGTAGTAAGGCGCGACGTCTTCGTAGCTAATCGGCCAGTCGGTGCCCAGACCATCCCGGGAATACGGCTTAAAGTCGTAGTCGGCGAAACGCAGTGAGATGCGGCCGTAATGATTGGTGCGTCCGCCGAGGATCCGGGATCGGAACCAGCGGAAGCTGCTCCCCGGAGCCGTCGTGTAAGGCTCGCCCTCAATCTCCCACCAGCCGTTCACCGCGCTGAAGAAGCCGAAGTCCTTACGGCCGAAATACGATTCGGCTGCCTCGCCGGCTCCTCGATGCGGCACCTGATAGGGCCACATATGTTCCTTGAAATCCTTCGCCGGGTTGAGCATGCCGCCTGCTTCGAGCAGGGCGACGTTCACTCCCAGCTTCGTAAGCACCTGGACGACGGTGCCGCCTCCCGCACCGGATCCAATGACAACAACATCATAGACGGGTGCACTCCGCCTGACTTGGGCCATGGCTACAGCATCTCACAAGTGAACGTCCGCTGCACGTAGGAAAACCCAATCGTAGAATCAGTTCTATGAGGAGGGAGACATGGTCGCAACGAAAGTTCAAGTGATCTTCTACAGCATGTACGGGCACGTGTACAAGATGGCAGAGGCGATCGCACAAGGGGCTCGGGAGGTGCCGGGAGCGGAGGTCTCCCTCTACCAGGTTCCGGAACTGGTCCCCGACGCGGCTCTGGAACGAACCGGCGCCAAAGCGGCGCGCGCAGCGTTCGCTCATATCCCGATTGCTAAACCGGAGCAGTTGGTCGAGGCCGACGCAATCCTGTTCGGGACACCGACCCGCTTCGGCAACATGGCTGCCCAAATGCGCAATTTCCTCGATCAGACAGGGCAGCTTTGGGTGAAAGGCGCGCTCATCGGCAAGGTGGGGAGCGTTTTCATCTCCACCGCAACCCAGCACGGCGGCCAGGAGACGACGATCACCAGTTTCCACAGCACGCTTCTCCATCAGGGCATGATCATTGTCGGTCTCCCCTACTCGGCATCTGGACTAGTGACGATGACCGAGATCACCGGAGGATCGCCCTACGGAGCCGGAACACTGGCAGGGTCGGACGGATCTCGCCAGCCATCCGAAAACGAGCTGGCATTAGCCCGATTCCAAGGCCGCCACGTGACGGAAATCGCAGCACGGCTAAAACGCGGCCAGATAAGCAGATAACTACTGCATTCACATTAAATCATGAACGAAAATTAAACTATTACTTTAAGAAGCAGCATTCGCCACGGCGGAGTTGGGAGGAACTCAACTGAAATGCCAGCCTACACTTCCGCATAGTGCTTATTCCGATTTTCACAGTCCGGCAGATCCAAGGGTCTGCTATTTTGCTGAAAAATCAGCCAAACCGTGGAACATAGCCGTGCGTCAAACTGGCATACGACGTGCAAAGAGGACAAGGGGCCGAGGTGTATTCGCGAAACGCACCCGGCCAAGGACGGATTCAGGAAGTGAAGGAGCTGCGCAGTCAGTTTGCCGGTGCTCTGCTCGTGATTCTCACGGCAGCGCTGGTTATTGCCGCCTTCATTAATTTCCAGCAGCAGCGAAAGTTCCACCTTCCTGACGACGGCGTCACGTGGGTTGACCGGGGGTCGGCAGATTCACCCCACGTGGAAGCCCTCCACGTGCAGCCGGGCGGACCGGCAGACAAGGCCGGTCTGCGGGCGGGCGACATTCTACGGAAAATCAAAGGCGTTTCCATCCTGAAGTCGACAGATGTGCCACAGGTGCTGATCAATGTCGGCACCTGGAAGAAGGTGGAATACACCTTCGAGCGCGACGGCGTTGAAGCCATCGCGCACGTGGTGGTAAGAGATACCGAGCGCGGTATCTCCCTTTATTACCAGTACGTCGTAGGCGCCGCTTACCTGATCATCGGCCTCTTCGTTTATTTCCGCCGGGGGAGCGCTCCGAAGTCGCTCCACTTCTACCTCCTGTGCCTGGCGTCCTTTGTCATGAGCACGTTCCATTACACCGGGAAGCTGAACCGGTTCGACCAGATCATTTATGTCGGGAACGTGTTCGCGGGGCTTCTGGCTCCGACGATCTTTCTGCATTTCTGCGCGAGTTTTCCCGAGCCGCGCCGCTGGCTGCGAGGCGTACGGGCATCTTTGATCTACCTGCCGGCGGCGGCAATGTTCGCCGTGCATCTCGGCGTCATGTCCGGCAGGCTGCAAGTGCATGCAATTCCGTTGTTTGAGCTGCGCTGGCTTCTGGACCGGCTGTCGCTGCTCTATCTGGCCGTCGCGTATCTGGCGGGCGCAGTCGTGCTGCAGCGCGAATACACACGCGCCGACGACACCATCGTACGGCAGCAATTGAAGTGGCTCCGAAACGGGGCGGTCTTCGGTATCGGCCCATTCGCCGTTTTCTACGTTTTCCCCTACGTGCTGGGGGCCATCCCCGGTCAGTATTTGAGTCTGGCCGTCTTCTCGCTGACGCTCATCCCCCTGACCTGGGCATATGCCATCATCCGCTACCGGCTGATGGACGTCGACATCATCTTCCAGCAGGGATACGTCCACACCCTGGCCACGCTCTCAGTACTTGCCATCGTCTACGGAATGATCCTGACGCTTGGCAAGTTCGAGGAGTTGAGCCCGACAGCGTTCATCTTCCTGATTCTGATGGCGACCTTCATCTTTCAGCCGATCCGGAACTGGCTTCAGGAAGTGCTGGACCGCTACGTCTTCTATAAAGACCGCTACGACTACCGGCTCACCTTGATTGAGTTTGCACGGGAGTTGAGCTCGGAGACAGATTCCGACCGGATGCTGCGCTCCGTAGCGGATCGCCTGCTGGGCACGCTATCCATCCATCACGTCGCTTTCTTTTTGTATGACGAATCGCGAGGCCAGTTCCATTTGGAGCTGGCAGTCGGACGGAAGACGCCCGTAGATCCCGAGCGGCTGGATCTCAGCTTCCTAACGACCAGCATGCGGCGTCCGTACCTGTTCTTTGAACGAACCCGAAACATGCTGGATGTGGTGACGCGGGAGCTCCCGCCGTCCGTTCGACAGACGATCGCCGAGCTCGATCTCACCTACTACGTGCCCTGCACGATTCGCGGAAAGACGATTGCGTACCTGGGGGTGAGCCGCACGGACAAAGGGGACTTCCTGGCAAGCGAGGATGTGGAGCTGCTCATCACGCTCTGCGGATACGTCGGGATCGCCATCGAAAACTCCCGGCTCTACCAGTCCTTGCAAAATAAAGTCGATGAGTACGAGCGCCTGAAGGAGTTTAGCGAAAACATCGTCGAGTCGATTAACGTCGGCATCCTTGCCGCGGATCTGGACGACCGTGTCGGAAGCTGGAATAGCCAGATTGAGCGGCTGACAGGCATACCGCGGGAGATGGCCCTCGGACGCCGTCTCCGCGATCTGTTCCCCGACGAGCTCTGCAACCAGTTTGATGCGGTCCGCGGCCAGACGGGGATTCATCACATCTACAAGTTCCTGCTCAGACCCGAGGCCTTGCCGTTGCGTGTGATGAGGCATACCGTCTCAGTGAACGGCAGCGGGGCGGCGGTGGAAGCGCCTGTGCGGCCGGAGTTTGCAGTCCGGGAATCTATCCTCAACATCGCCATTGCTCCGCTGGTATCGAAGGACATGCAGCAGATTGGCCGCCTCGTCATTTTTGACGATGTGACGGACCGGGCCGAGCTGGAGCGCCGGCTGGTGCAGGCCGACAAGCTGAGCTCAATCGGACTCCTGGCGGCGGGTGTCGCTCATGAAGTCAACACGCCGCTGGCGGTCATTTCGACGTATGCGCAAATGCTGGCAAAGCAGGTCTCCGGCGACGAGACGAAGTCCAAGATGCTGGAGAAGATCGCGAAGCAGACCTTCCGTGCTAGCGAGATTGTCAACGGGCTCCTGAACTTCTCCCGAACTTCCTCGACGGAATTCGAAAACCTCGATCTCAACCGCGTGATTCGGGAGACCTTGAATCTCATCGATCACCAGCTTCAGAAGGCGGGGGTGCGGGTGAATGCGGATCTGGAACCGACGTTGCCCGCGATCCGGGGCAATGCGGGAAAGATGCAGCAGGTCTTTCTCAACCTCTTCCTCAACGCACGCGATGCGATGGCGAACGGCGGCATGCTCACCGTCCGTACGTGGAGCGAGGATGGCTTGGCCCACGCCGAGGTCAGCGACACCGGCCAAGGAATTCCGCAGGAATACCTCTCCCGGATTTACGATCCCTTCTTCACCACGAAGCCTGCAAAGAAAGGCACCGGACTGGGCCTTTCCGTCACCTACGGCATCGTACAGGAACATGGCGGTACCATTGAAGTAAGAAGCCAGGAGGGCGTCGGTACCACGTTCCTGCTCGACTTCCCTCTGGTGAAGAAGCCAGTCAATGTTTGAAAAGCCATCCGTACAAGAAATGGCGCCCTCAACAGTGAAGGGCCGCATCCTCGTCATCGACGACGAAGCCGATATCCGCGAAAGTCTTGGAACGCTGCTGGAACTGGAAAATTACCAGGTGGAGATGGCGGCAAACGCTGCCGAAGGCCTTCGCCGCCTGGAAAGCGCCAGCTACGATCTGGTGCTCCTGGATCTGATGATGCCGGACCGTTCGGGACTCGAAGTCCTTGACGAGATACGGCAGCGCGACACCGAGACACCCATCTTCATGATCACCGCCTATGGCTCCGTCGAAATCGCCGTGCAGGCGCTCAAGGCGGGAGCCAACGATTACTTCTCCAAACCGTGGGACAACGAGAAGCTGCTGATTGAAATCGACCGAATGATTGCCAAGGGCCGGCTTGAGCGGGAAAACACCCAGCTCAAGCGCGCTCTCAAGCAGCGCTACAGCTTCCCGAACATCGTCGGCAAGAGCGAGCGAATGCACCGGGTTCTGGATCTGGTGGCTCAGGTCGCGCCGAGCCGCTCCACGATCCTGATCAACGGCGAGACCGGAACCGGTAAAGAATTGATCGCCAAGGCGATCCACGCAAATTCACCTCGCGCGGATCAGAACTTTGTCGCGGTAAACAGCGGATCCTTGCCGCCGGATTTGCTGGAATCGACCCTGTTCGGCCATGTCAAAGGGGCTTTCACCGGAGCGATGGTCAACAAGAAGGGCTACTTCGAGCTGGCCAACCGCGGAACGATCTTCTTCGACGAAATCGGCAACATCGGTCTCGAGACACAGGCCAAGCTGCTCCGGGTCATTCAAGAGCGGGAGTTCATGCCGCTTGGGTCGACCGAAACAATCCGGGTCGACGTCCGGATTCTGGCTGCCACGAACGCCGATCTGCGACGCCTGGTCGACGAGGGCAAATTCCGCGAGGATCTGTATTACCGGCTCAACGTCATCAATATCGTTCTTCCGCCGTTACGAGAGCGGAAGGAAGACATTCCGCCCCTCATCGAACACTTCTTCAATTACTACTGCCGGGAAAACAACAAGTTCTTGGACTCGAACGGCCGGTCGATTCTGCGCTACGAACCCGAGGCGATGCAGCTTATGATGGACTACAACTGGCCGGGCAACGTCCGGGAACTGGAGAACGCTGTGGAACGGTCCGTCGTGCTGGCATCGTCGCCGGTCGTACCCGCCAGCGTGCTGCCTGACTCCATACTCCACGCGGGCGGTGTGCGGATCCGCACGGACGAAAGGGGCTACCTGCCCCCGGATGCCTCTCTTTTCGAAATCGTTGCCGATTTCGAGCGGCGCAAGATCATCGAAGCGCTGGAAGCGTGCAACTGGAGCCAGACCGAGGCAGCCGAAGCTCTCCGCATTCCGCTGTCGACCTTGAATCAGAAGATTAAGCGCCTGGATATCCAGATTAAGCGCAAGTCCGACAAGTCAGCGTCATAGAAGCCGCAGCACGGCTTCCCCGAGCCATTGGGCCGGCAAAGTCCGCCGCGCCGTTGCACGTATAATTCGAGGTCTTGATGCGCGCACTCTTCCTGTTTCTCCTGCTCCCTGCCCTGACTGTTGCGCAACCGCTTGCCCGGAAAGTCGAGGAGATCCTTGCCCGTTCCCCTACCGCGCAGAAGGCTCACTGGGGAATGCGCTTTGTCGACCTGGAAACGGGGCGGATTCTGTACGAGCGCAACGGGGATCGCTATTTTGTCCCGGCCTCGAATACAAAACTTTTCTCCACGGCGCTCGCGCTGGCCCGCCTCGGTCCGGATTATCGTTTCCAGACACGCGTGGAAAGCGACGCCAGGCCAGACAGCCAGGGACGGATTGAAGGCGACATCCGTCTCGTCGGCGGCGGGGATCCGACGATGTCTGCCCGCGCCATGCCTTACAAGAAGGGTCCGATTACGGGAAATCCGCTTCAAGCCGTCGAAGAACTGGCAGACCAAGTGGCCGCCGCGGGTGTGAAGTTCATCGGCGGTGACGTTGTCGGGGACGACAGCGCCTACGTTTGGGAACCGTATCCTCCGGGCTGGTCCGAGGACGACACAAAGTGGGAGTACGGCGCGCCGGTGAGCGCTCTCACCATTAACGATAACGCCATTAGGCTACGCATATCGGCAGGGGCGAAGCCCGGCGATCCCCCGGTTATCTCCTTCGAGCCGGCCGTCGAATACTACTTCGTGCACAACTACGTCCGGACCATTGCCAAGGGAGAGGGATTCATCCGAATCGATCGAGGATCGCGATCTCGGGAATTGGAGATCTCCGGCCAACTCCCGGTCAGGACGAATGCCGCGTACCTCGTGGCCTTGGATGACCCGGCGCTGTTCGCAGCCCGGGTGTTCCGTGACGCCCTCATTCGGCGAGGTGTGACTGTGCGCGGGCGCGCGGTGGCCCGGCACCGCAGGCCGATGGAGGTCGAAAGCCTCAAGCAGGCCGTCGCAAAGCCGTCGAACGAGGGAATCGTACTTGCAAAAAGGACTTCCCCGCCCCTGGTTGAGATCCTTCAGGTGATCAATAAAGTCAGCCAGAACCTTCACGCGGAACTGGTCTTGCGAGAGACCGCGCGGGTGCGGCGGGGGATCG
>CALGAR010000070.1 GCA_937959285.1 uncultured Bryobacterales bacterium | reverse complement strand
CTTATTGCGCGCAAGCTCTTCGAGGTTGTGAAACTCTCCGATGTGCACGCCCTGCTCAACCAGCAGGTACTCGTGCACGAGGTTCACCACTCCCGGATGCTGGGGATCCTCGCCGACTTCGAGCCCGCTGGTATCCGATCCGATAAAGACAGCGCCTTTCTGCTCCACCAGCCACCGGGCTCCTTCCAGCGTCAGCCCCGCTGAGTCGTGCTGGGCAATTTTGGCATGATCGGCGCCGTTCTCTCCCCAGTAGCGCAGCGTACCGGTTCGGATCAAGACCACGTCGCCCGGATTTACGTCCACTCCCTGTGCCGCGAGCGCAGCTTGCAGTTCCTTGGGACCAATGGCGAAGTTGGCAGGCAGCGCGTCGACACCCTTCCAGCCGGCAACGTCGATCAATACGGCGCGCGCGATGATGGGCGGAATGCTGTCAGCATCTGCCTTTCGAATCCCGAAATCGCCCCCTGCATCCTGTTCTTTGAAGCCGTTGTACCAATGGTTGTCTGGCCCTGTGGTGATATGCCCCAGGCCGTCGATTTGCGTGCCGATGTTGTCGGAGGTGAAGAGGACGCAGCTATGGAACGCAAGCTGCTTCTTATGCCCGGCAAAGGGAGCAAGGTCTCTCCCGCGTTTGAGCCCTTCCGGGCTGCGGAAGGTCGTGATTTCTGTTGGGGCGTGGCCGGGCCACTTGTAGGATGAGCGATCAACCGGAACGCCTAGGTCGTACACCC
Organism: uncultured Bryobacterales bacterium; assembly: GCA_937959285.1. Taxonomy (GTDB): domain Bacteria; phylum Acidobacteriota; class Terriglobia; order Bryobacterales; family Bryobacteraceae; genus JADGHK01. The sequence continues at coordinate 12,992 of CALGAR010000070.1, read as the reverse complement.
GGCCTGTTCTTACCTGCCGGAGCGCCTCCAGCACTTGAGAAGGGGAAGTGATGGCATTGAGCGCGCCCACCTCATCGGTAGGGCCGTATACCCATCCATAGCCTTTCCCCTTCTGCCAGCCTTTCTGCCCCCAGAGGAGGGGAGCCGCCAGCAATACAACCGTCGCCATTTTCCTGAGAAACATGGCACAGATTGTATCGCGCGGCCCGGAGTCTTACTTCGGCGGCGGAACGATGAAGTCAGCGCCCTCCCTCACGCCGTAACTGGGCCCGAGCTTCTGATAATCAACACCGGTGCGCGCGTTCCAATCCCACACAACTCTGCCGCCGAGCAGCGTCATTTCACAGAGGAGGCGCTGGCGGCCGCGGATCCTTCCGTTGCTGGCGTCCGCGAAGCCGAAATCGCCTTCCGCAACCCGCAGCACTGCGATGTCCGCGTCGGCGCCTACTGTCAGGTGGCCGTGCTGTGTTCGCTTGATAATCTGCGCGGGATTCCATGTCGAACTCCGGATCACTTCCGGAAGAGGCATCCCGATGTTGAGGAACTTCGACATGGTCGTGAGCATGTCCTGCATGCGGCCATTTGCGCTGCCGATGTGCAAGTCGGTGGAGATGGAGTCCGGATAGAAGCCCTGGGCGACGCTTGGAACGGCGTTCCGGAAGACGAAGCTTCCGCCTCCGTGCCCCACATCGAACTTCACGCCTCGTTCGCGAGCCTGCTTCAAATAGGCGTACAGCTTGCCCTTCTCGTCGACCCAGGGGACCGGACTTCGATACGAATGCGTGCTGATGTCGCCCGGACGCAGGCGCTCAGTTACGAGCTTGTAGAAGGGGCGTTCCGGCAGGAAGTAGCCGAAGTCTACCATGATCGGGATGTTCGCCAGCTTGCCCGCTTCGATCGCCTTATCCACGGACGTCCAGTCAGGCTTTCTGTAATGCGCCGTCTTGACGCCGACCACGACATCGGAGTGCTTCTTGGCCAGACGAGCCACTGCCTCCGGATTAAAATCCTCTTCCACCTGCTCGTTGATGTCGGCCAACATGCCGTAACCGGCGATGTTGATCAGCGCATAGACGCGAGTCCGGACACGGTCGATGACAGTGTGCCGAAAGCTCTCGAAGTTGCGCCAGCCGGAGCTGCCGGCGTCAACCATTGTGGTCACCCCAGTGCGGAAGCTGAAGCTGTCGGGAGCCACGCTCAAGTCTCCGGCCCAGGCATCAGCGATCCCTGTCGTGTGGAAAACGTGAACGTGAATATCGATGAGGCCGGGAGTTACGACGAGGCCTGCAACGTCAACGACGCTCTTGGCCTGAGAAGGACTGATCCCTTCCGCTACCGCCGCAATTTTTCCGTCCTTGATCGCCACGTCCCGGATACCGTCAATCCCGTTGCGCGGATCAATGACGCGGCCTCCTTTTAAAAGCAAATCATATTGTTGGGCTCCGGCCAGTGCCGCGGCGGCCAGGAGCAGCGCCAAAATCCTCATGACTGACGATTCTACATTGCCTCTGGCCGCAAGTGAATTGGCGATCACACTTTGTCTACGTGCGCGACGCTGCGAGCGCCTCAAGTATCTGGCGCGAGGTTACCGTCGGCGCCCAGTATTTCTCGATGTGCTCGATGACGAGCTGCGTCCCCGCCTCATGACTGACGTAGGGCGGGTCCTTCGGATCATACATGGCATCGGTGAGATCGCGAATCAGGACGCAAGGCACGCCCCACCGGCTCATCTGCTTGATGGCGAACGTCCGGTTGAGGATGCACATGTTGGTGTGGACGCCGCAGACGAACAAATCTTTGATCCCGCGCAGCTTCAGGGCGGAGAAGATTTCCCGCCCATTGTCTGAGATGAGATCCGACGGGCCGATCGTAAGCCCGGGATGCTCGCGCGACCAGGCCTTGTACGTCTGATCGCCAGGCGTATCGCAGCCTCCATCCCGATCATCGATCGGCAGGGGAGGATCGGACAGCGTGAGGGGCTGGGGAGGATCGACGGGCTTGAGCGCAAGGATCGCCTTCCGCTGCTCAAACTCACGGTAGAAGTCCATCGTGTCCGAGGGGGCGTGGATAATCAGAAAGCCTGCTTCGCGTGCAGCCTTGAGCAAAGGCTCCATGCGCTGCACGAGCTGGTTGACGCGATCCGTCGCACCCCGGCACCAGTGTTTGTCCCACATATCGCAGATCACGATGGCGGACTGATGTGCCTGGAAGACGCGCTCGATGTGTACCTCGCGCCATTCATCGACGCCCTTGAAAGGCTGCACCCGGCTGCGGAGCGATAATCGGAAGGGCTTGTCCCTTCCCTGCCCTTCTAGCCCGGCAGAAGCGGCTACGAAGCCGAGCCCGAGGCGGATCGCGTCGCGCCTGCTATAACTCCACTTTCCATTCACGGGCATTCCACCGTACCCTCCTTCCCGTCTTCAACGACAGATTTGCGAGCATGGCCGGCAAGGCCGCCTGGAATCCCAGCTTCATCGGCGCAGTCGGGCGCTTCCTGGTCCGGACGCATTCCAGAAAGTTTTGCACATGGAGATCGGTCGCGTAGCCGAATCCCTTGACCGACGAGCGGGTGATTGCTGGCTCTTCCTCCTGCCCCTGCAGAAAGACTTTGCACTCCTCGCGGCTGACGTCCATGCGTCCTTTGTCACCGTCAAGCTGCGTGAGCTGGTCGTTCCGCATTTTGTACTTCATCGCGGCATAGTTGAGGGAGAAGACCGCGATAAAGTCTTCGGCGTATTCAGCCGTGGCTACGACGGTCTCCGGCGTGTCAAAACCTTCCCGATGCGGCTTGTTCGCCGATGCGTTCACGGCAACCGGGTACCCGGCGTTCATTAGCAGATGAATTCCATCGAATACGTGCGCTCCTTGATCCGCAAGAATGCCCCCGGAATAGGCAGAGTAGTTGCGCCAGTTCCGAAAGATGTCAGGATCCAGAGCGCGTTTTGGAAGCGGTCCCTGCCACTGCTCCCAGTCAAGTACGCCGTCCAGCTTCGTGACTCTCTTTCCGTTCAAGTAGTTGTTGAGCCACCAGGAGCGAACCATCCGAACATTCCCGAGCGTGCCCGCGGCAATGATCTTCCGTGATTCCAGAAAGAGGTCGTAGCTGCGGCGCTGCATGCCGACCTGAACGATGTTCTTCGAGCGCTCTTCGGCGCGTACAAGTTCGACGCCCTGCTCCGGCGTCTGGCACAGCGGCTTTTCAACGTAGACGTCCTTTCCGGCTGCGAGCGCATCGAGAACCATCCTGTGATGCCAGTGCTCAGGCGTAGCGATCAGGACGGCATCGATGGACTTGTCCTCGAGGAGCTGCTTGTAGTTGCGGTAGCTCTTCGGCGATGCGCCGTCCTGTGCCTTCGCCGCCACCGATAGCGCTCGCTCCAGATTTGGTTCGTAGACGTCGCAGATTGCGCCGACGCGCACCGAGCGGTCCTTCTGGAAAACTTCCATGACGAAGGTTCCGCGGCCGCCGCTTCCGATGACGCCCAGCACGATCTGATCCGAAGGCGCAGCCTGCGCGGTCAGGAGGCTTCCGCCAGCGAAAATGAAACTTCTCCGGTTCCAACTCATTCCCGACTCCTCTTGGGCAGCGACGATCTTTGGAGATCCAGACTATCACCGTTCGCCACCGGAAGGAGCCGGGATGTGCGGAGCACCCGAAACGGAGGCGGATCGCGGCGCGGGTTTAGCCGCGCAAAACGGGCAGGTGAACGGCGGCCGGACGGAGCGGAGCTTTCTCCAGACGAAAAGCGCGATTTGTCGTGTCAATCGCGCGAAAACCGGCCTCGAGCAGACGGTCGGGGAAACGGCATTCCTCAAGGTAAAGCCTGCCCTCCGGCTCAAGAACCCGTGTTAGTTCCCGAACAGCATGGCTGGGACTCGGCCAGTCGTCAATCTGCGCGGCGATGACAGTGAAAAGGTTATCGCGCCAGGGAATTTCCTCGGCCGAGGCGTTCACGAACATCACATTTTCCAGATGGGAGGCGGCGCGTCGGGCAGCGCGGACAGCGTCATCGTCGCCGAGAGCGACCAAAATACCGCGGCTGAGACGCTTCGACAATGCCTCAACCGCGGCGATCTCAGGAATCCATAACAACAGGCAGCGGTCGTTATCCCTGAATGGGATCTGGCTGAGCACACCTAATCCCCGGCGATGTTCACCAGCTCAGTCCCCTTGTTCAATGCCGCTTCCGCTTGCTCCATCGTGAAGTTCTCCACTTTCGAAGAGATATTCATCGAGCAGAACTTCGGACCGCACATGGAGCAGAAATGGGCGTCCTTGAATCCTTCCTCGGGCAGCGTTTCGTCATGATAGGCCCGCGCGGTCTCCGGATCGAGCGCCAGCTCGAACTGCCGGTTCCAGTCGAACCGGTACCGGGCACGCGACAGTTCATCGTCGCGATCCCTTGCGCCCGGACGGTGCCGCGCGATGTCGGCGGCATGGGCGGCAATCTTATAGGCGATAATCCCCGCCTTGACATCCTCCCGGTTCGGCAGGCCCAGGTGTTCCTTCGGCGTCACGTAGCAGAGCATGGATGCGCCGTGCCAGCCGATCATGGCGGCGCCGATCGCCGATGTAATGTGGTCGTAGCCCGGAGCGATATCGGTGACCAGCGGGCCGAGCGTGTAGAACGGAGCCTCGTGGCAAAGCTCCATTTCCTTCTCTACCTGGAGTTGAATCTGGTCGAGCGGGACATGTCCGGGACCTTCGATCATGACCTGGACATCGTACTCCCAGGCCTTCTTCGTCAACTCGCCAAGCGTCTTCAACTCCGCGAACTGAGCTTCGTCGCTGGCATCCGCCACACAGCCCGGACGCAGCCCGTCGCCAAGCGAGAAGCTGACGTCATACTTCTGGAAAATTTTGCAGATGTCCTCAAAATGCTCGTAGAGGAAGTTCTGCCGGTGGTTCCGCACCATCCATTCGGCCATGATCGAGCCTCCCCGGCTCACGATGCCGGTGATGCGCTTCGTGGTCAGCGGAACGTACTGAATGAGGACTCCGGCGTGGATCGTCATATAGTCCACGCCCTGCTCAGCCTGCTCCTCAATGACTTCGAGCATGATCTGAGGAGTCAGGTCCTCAACGCGGCGCACACGCGTCAGAGCTTCGTAAATGGGGACCGTGCCCACGGGAACCGGAGAGTTGGCGATGATCGCTTTGCGGATCTCGGGGATGTTACCTCCCGTAGAAAGGTCCATCACCGTATCGGCGCCGTACTTCACTGCATAGCGCAGCTTTTCCAGCTCCTCGTCGATGTTGGAGGTGGTTGCCGAATTTCCGATATTGGCGTTGATCTTGCACTTGCTGGCAATGCCAATCGCCATCGGCTCGAGGTTCCGGTGGTTAATATTCGCTGGAATGATCATGCGCCCGCGGGCAACCTCGGAGCGAACCAGTTCCGGGTCCAAGTTCTCCCGGCGGGCAACGTATTCCATCTCTCCGGTGATGATGCCCTTACGGGCATAGTGCATCTGTGTCCGGACTTTGTCATTCACTCGTTGGGAAACCCACTGATCACGCATGTTGACCTTGATTATAGCCGGGGTCAGGGGGTGGACGCGGAATCACGGCCTCAATGCGGACTCGAAAGTCCGGCTTTGCCTCTACGAGACGCCCTCGCCCATTGATTGTGCATGAGCAGGCGCCTTCCGGGCAGTGAGCCGGTAGGACCGCCCGCGCCAGTATAGAGTTCGGCCGAAGGCGGACGCCACGAAGCTGTAGAGCCAGACCCATGTGGCGAGGGGCGTCCACCAGATGTGAATCCAGCCATAATTTCGGAACCAGGCCGCCTGTGCGGGGAGCGCGCGCTCCGCAAGCCGAACACGGTTCCGCCCCTTGATCATGCCTGCCCCCAACTGCACGAACAGCGCGAGAAGGGCCAGCCCGCTGCCCTGTGCAGCGAGCCCGATGGACAATCCCATCGCCGCGCAGTAGAAGATGTGGGAAATCAAGCCAAGCCACCAGAGTCCGGGAGCATAGAAGCGGGTGATGAGCATCTGCCGCCGGATCCACGCGAGAAATTCTCCGCCGCTTGTGTGATCCGCAGAGGCCACCAGCGCAGCCGGCGCGTAGACGATTCGGAGTCCCGCTCGTTTCACAGCCTCGGTGAGTCTGTAGTCATCGCTGATGGTTCCTATCCAGAAATCGGAGACGCGGAGGCTGTAGAACGTTTCTCTGCAGATGGCCATCGCGCCGCCCCAGGCAAAGCGATTCTGTCCGGGGCCGAAGCCTCCGGCGATCACGGCGTTCCAGACGCTTCGGAGCAGGCTCCAGAAACCGCCTCGCAGGGGAGTGTGCCATCGATAACCGGTTGCGGCGCCGGCTCCCGGCTCTTCCAAAGCTGCGACGAGTGCACGAAGCCAGTCCGGCCTCACCTGGCCGTCCGAATCGGCAAAGGCGAAGACAACGGAGGAAAGGCGTGCAGCACGGACGGCAGCCAGCAGGTTGTGTATCTTTTCCGCGGTACCCGGAGGAGGAGGTCCAGCAAGCACCAGACGGGCATTCGAGGGAACGACACCGGGAGGGACATCTTCTTCCGCACACGCCGTAACGATCAGCTCAAAGTCTGGATAGTCCAAGGCGGCTAGAGAGGCCAGGTTCGCCGCGAGGCCTTCCTCGTAACCTTTCACAGGAACAATGACAGTCGCGGGCGGCATCGCTGCCGGACGCGGATCGAGCCTCGCCAGAACGTAATTTGCGCGGCGGCGTTCGCCAAGCAGCGAAGCAAGCGCTAGCAGCAGAGCCGGAATGATGATCAGCCAATACAGAAGCACTCGGCACGAGTGTACCAGCCGCAGGGCGCGGCGGGCTGTTTCGCTATACTCGTTCTCTATGCGCCCGGTTCTTCGAGCTATCGGTGTGCTCGCCGTTTTTGGCAGTCTTCTTGTGGCATCCGGAATCTCGAAGGAAGAGTACCGGGGACGCCGACAGGCGCTGCGGAAAGCCGCATCCGATGGCGTCGTGATCCTTTTCGGAGCGACGGAGGCCGAGACCGGCAATCTCCGCACGGGTTTTTTTCAGGAATCCAACTTTCTCTATCTCACCGGCTGGACGGAACCGAACGCGATCCTGGTGATCCTTCCCGAATCCGCCGAGCCGCCGCGGGAAGCCTTGTTTCTACCGCCGAGGAATTTGGCGTCGGAAAAATGGACCGGGCCGAAATCGGATCCTGAAGACCGCAACCTCGCGGATCGGATCGGGTTTGAACACGTTGAATCCACGAAGAGCGTCGAGGACTGGCTCGCCTCCAGGTTCCAGGACAACTGGAAGTGCTACCAACTGGAGGGCGCGCCAGTCTCCGATGCGTTGAAGCACGTGTTGGCAAAGTGCGAGCACGCGAATGCAGGGCCCCTTCTCGCTCGTCTCCGGATGACGAAATCACCCGCCGAGATTTCCCTAATTCGGAAATCCATCGACGCTACCATTGCCGCCCATCGGGCAGCCTGGCGAATGACCCGTCCGGGTCTGTTCGAGTATCAGATAGCGGCTGCCATGGGAGCTGTTTACTTTGGGCTTGGCTGCCAGCGCCACGCCTACGCGCCAATCGTCGGGAGCGGCTCGAACTCTACGATCCTCCACTACACGCGAAATGACCGGCGCGTCCAAGCAGGCGATGTCGTCCTGATGGATGTAGGCGCGGAGTGCTCCGGCTATGCCGCAGACATCACTCGCACGATTCCAGCAAGCTCAGACTTCACTCGCAGGCAGAAGGAAATTTACGATGTCGTCCTCGGCGCACAGAAAGCGGTCATCGCAGCCGTGAAGCCGGGAATGACGCTCGGCCGGACGACGCCGAACAGCCTCTTCAAGATCGCCAAGGAGTACCTGGATACGCACGGCAAGGACCGGAACGGAAAACCTCTGGGCGAGTACCTAATCCATGGCATTGGACACCATGTAGGCCTCGATGTGCATGATGCCTGGATCCCCGACTCACCTCTTGAGGAGGGCATGGTGATCACGATCGAACCCGGAGTCTATTTGCCAGATGAGGGTTTCGGCATTCGCATCGAGGATATGGTTCTCGTGACAAAGGATGGCGCCGAGCTCCTGAGCCGCGCCCTGCCGCGCGAGTGGAGCGAGATCAGGAAACTCCGGCGATGAAGGGCCGGGCCAAAGAAGCGGCTACCTACGTCGCGGTGCTCAGTTTGACCTGCATTGCCGCGATCACGGCCGGCTTGACTTCCTTCGCCAATCAAATCGACAACGACGCTTACGACTGGATGTTCCGCGCATTTCCTCCATCTCCCTGGACGCCGCGGTCCATCCTTCTGACAGTCGATGAGCACACGCTGGTAGAACTCGGCGGCATGCGGAATCTCCGCCGATTTGTGGCGGAAGCCCTCGAAACAATCGCGTCCGCACAGCCTCGTTTGGTCGCCAATGACATCACGCTCGCCGACGCGGCTGACCCAGCCGATGACGCAGCGCTGGAATCCGCTTTCGCCAAACTTTCCAACCTGATTCTTCCCTCGGACATGATGCCGGACGCGCGGTCGTGGCAGGAGCCGCTGCCACGGTTCCGCACGTACGCCCGCGCGATCGGGCACGTCCACGCGGCGCCGGACAAACTCGATTCCGTCAACCGGGCGATTCCGCTCGAAATGGTGGCCGCGCGTGACCGCCGGTGGGCCCTGGCCCTCGAAGCGTACCGCCTTTACACAGGCACCCCGTATATCCTCGAATCCCCCACGGATCTTACGGTCGGATCGACGACTGTTCCATGCCGGCGCCCCGGCAGGCATATCCGAATCCGGTATCTGCCGCCGAAGCCCGATGGCACGCCGGCAATTCCCCGCATCAGCGTTTTGGAGCTGAAGCGGAACCCGGGCCTTGCGGAGAAATTCCGGGATCGAGTCGTGTTCGTCGGTGTGACCGCTCAAACACTGGCCAGAGACCGGTTGATGACGCCCTACTCGTCGGAGCAGCCGATGCCGGGCGTTGAGATCCATGCACACGCATTTGAAACCTTGGCCGAACAGCGATTCCTGACCGATGCACCGGCATGGGCCATGCTCGGCTTCTGTATCCTGCTGGCGGCTGCCACCGGTTTCATCTTCTGGAAACTCTCGGGCTGGGCCTCCTATCTTTCCGGTGCGGTCGTTCTGGCCACTGCCCATGTCGTTCCCAACTTGGCATTTCGATGGGGTATCGTATTTCCGGTCTTTGCGCCTTTGTCGGCCGCGTGGCTCTGTACGGTAACCGCGGCATCGTGGCAGCATTTTGTGGTCCGGCGCCAGTTGCTCAAGACCGAGCAGGATAAGGTTCGCTATCAGCAGGCCATTCATTTTGTCACTCACGAAATGCGAACTCCGCTCACAGCGATCCAGGGCTCCAGCGAGCTGATCGAGCGCTTCGACCTCAATGAGGACAAGCGCCGGCAACTGGCCAACGTGATCAACTCGGAGTCAAAGCGGCTCGCGCGAATGATCCAGACCTTCCTGGACGTGGAACGGCTGTCGGCAGGTCAGATGGAGCTGAAGCAGGAAGAATTTCCGATCAAATCCCTGCTCACGGCGTGTCTGGACCGCGCCCGCCCGCTCGCTGAGCGCAAGCAGATGCAGATCCACCTGGATGCGGCCGACGATCTTCTGCTTCAAGGCGACCGGGAGCTGATGGAATACGCTGTCTATAACCTGCTCACGAACGCCATTAAATACTCCCCGGTCGAAACCGAGATCACCGTGAAGGTAGCTGCCGACGCCCACTCCTGCCGCCTCTCAGTGGTCGACCAGGGCATGGGCATGGACGAAAAGGAACTGAAAAGCATTTTTCAGAAGTTCTATCGGACCAGGAAAGCGGTGGCTTCGGGCGAGGCCGGGACAGGGATCGGACTCTCTATCGTGGACCAAATCGTGACAGCACATGGGGGACGCGTGGAAGTCACCAGCAAGCCAGGGGTTGGGTCCTGTTTCACGATCGTAATTCCGGTAGTAACTACACGAAATGCGTACAGGCAAAGTGCCTGACCGCGTGGAGGCCAGTGTTGGAGGCTCCTACCGCCATTGCGCCTCGTGTTTTAACATGGAGTTGCCAGATCGGCGCCGACCTGTCGAGCCGGTTCACGAAATCATCGCAAAGAGAGGTATGTCCATTCATCAGCGGCTCTTAGTTGTGGAAGATGACGGAGCGGTCCGTTTTACGATCGTTACGGCCCTGGAAGCGGCCGGCTACGACGTGGACGCGGTTTCATCCACACGGGAGGCCATCCAGCATCTTTCCGAGCAGTCCTACCCAGTCGTCATCTCCGATATTTATTTGGACGAGCGCACCGGTCTCGATGTGCTTCAGGCGGCCCGCGAGAAGGACCCGAAGTGCTCGGTAATCCTCATGACTGCTAGGGGCACCATGGAGACGGTAATGGCCGCAACTCGCGGCGGAGCCTTCGACTACATCGCCAAGCCGTTTGAGGTAGACCATCTGCTTGCCGCCGTTAAGAGAGCCCTCTGTGCAAGGACAGCCGACGATGAGGAACCGGAAGTGAAAGTGGAGGATCTTCCGGAGACGGAGTGGATCGGCAGCTCGCCCTGCATGGTCGAGATTTATAAGACCGTGTCGATGGTGGCTCCGACCGACATGACGGTCCTGATCGAAGGCGAGACCGGCACCGGCAAGGAGATGATCGCGCGGATGATTCATATGAACAGCCCGCGCGCCAAAGCTCCCTTCATTCCAGTGGATTGCGGCGCCATCCCTCCGGCGCTCATCGAAAGCGAGCTGTTCGGCGCTTTGCGCGGTTCCTACACCGGCGCCGATCGGGACCGCATCGGATTTTTTGAAACCGCCAACCAGGGCACGATCTTCCTGGACGAGGTCGGCGAAATTGAACTGGGCTTCCAGCTCAAGCTACTGCGCTTCTTACAGGAACGCGAGGTACGGCCCATTGGATCCAGCCGCCCGAAGAAGGTGGACGTGCGCGTGGTGGCGGCTACCAACCGCGACCTGAAGAGGATGGTGGAAGAAGGACGGTTCCGGGAGGATTTGTGGTACCGGCTGAACGTTGTCCGGATCGTGCTTCCGCCCCTGCGCGAACGCGGCGGGGACGTCGTTCTTCTCGCTGACTTCTTCCTGAAGCGCTACAACAAGCGCTACGGCCGCAGCACCCGGATCGTCGAGTCTGGCATGCGGGCGCTACAAGAGTACACTTGGCCGGGTAACGTCCGGCAGCTCCAGCACATGATCGAGCGCCTGACGATTCTTGCTCCCCAGGAACGGATTGATCGAGAAGCTGTCGAGCAGGCGATCCGCTCGATGGAGACCCGCGAGCGGCCCACCGAAACCCTGGCAGACGCGGAAAGGGAACAAATCAAGCGCGTCCTCGCCGCGGCAGGAGGCAACAAGAGCCGGGCAGCGAAAATCCTGGGAATCGAACGGAAGACGCTCTACCGCAAACTGGAGCGAATGGGCTTGTAGAAGACTTAAGCGGCCCACCCGATCGGATGGTCGGTGACGCCGTAGCGGATGTCCACCAGACGCGAAATCCAGGACCAGGGCAGGAATTGGTGAAGCCTCGATAGGCGGCGCACCCTTAGGTTCTTCAAGATCTTGAACGCGATGATCTTCTCGTAGCCTGGAAGGAAGCCGGCGTACTCCGGACGGAAACCGGCCATGCTCAGCGCCAGCTCCAACGTCCGCGGCTCGAAGAGGCTGATGTGAATCTCCGGGATCGCGTAAGGCCATCGGAGGAGCCGGTTCCGATGCGGCTTGGCGTTGCCGGTTGTGTAAAAGAACAGACCGCCCGGCTTCAGGAGACGGCGGATCCTGCACAGAGTCTCGAGCGGCCATTCAACGTGCTCCAGCACTTCGATCGCGGTGACAACGTCAAACCGGCCATCCGAGTCCTGCAGCTCCCTTTCGCGGAGCACAGGAATGCCAGCGGCACGCGCCTGTTTTGAAATCCAGCCGTCTTCCACCCCCAAAACGTGGCAACCGGCCTTAGCCGCACAGTATCGGACCAGTCCCCCGCCTCCGCAGCCGTAGTCGAGCCACCAACTGTCCTTTGTGAGCCGGACCTTCGACTGCACCGCCCGCAGGATGCCCTGCCACTCCATCTGCCGGATGGTGTCGTCAGGATGTTCCAGTTCAAAGACATAGTCCACAAGAGGATCAGCTCCCCGGCCCCTGTAGTAGGCCTCGTCGTAGAGCGAAGCACGATCGGAGATCGGGTTCGCGACAAACGCGAAGAAGCAGTTCGGGCATCGATGGAATCGAAAGTCCAGCGGATGGCTGGCTCCGCGCCTCACCCCAATGAAGTGGGCGCCACGGCCGCAAAGTTTACATGCTACAGGGGGATCGCCCGACGGCTCAGTTTTAGGCCGCATAGTTCTCCCACCGGAGCCTTCGACAATCCCGCATCTCCGTTAAATCTATTACAACCCTGGAGAAATAAATTTGCTGGAATTCGAATCTTCGGGACTAGAATAGGGGCGGGACTGATTCATACGCTCGGACTTATCCAGCCATGTTGGCTAGCAGGAGGACTAGAACCATGTTTGACAGCCTCGACGAGCAGATGAAGAAAAGCGAGCATGAGGGGACATCCAACCGTGAACGAATTCTCAGGTGGCTCGCTGTCGGCGTCGTCTCAGTACTGGTATTTGGCGGCCTTTACCTAGGCGTCAGCCTCATGGAATAACAAATAGGAGCTTTTGGCGGTACTGCCATTCTAATTGGCAAGCGATAGCTCCGGGGATAAGTCCGGGGGGCCGAGAAGGGACATTATTTTTTTCACTTTCTCAGCGTATCCGTCGTGGGGATTATAGGTATCAAGGAGCCCATCTAAGTCTTTGTCTTTGTATAACTTAGATGTTCGCAGCCGGCGCGCGACGGTATAAATACCGTCCTGCACTGAGTTGAATTTGCGCTCGCAATTATCCCAACCAAGAATATTGTTATTTTTACAATTCTTACCGCCGCCGGATTCTAACAGAGAGATGCTCGGGAGAAGCCGCCAGTCCAGTTCATTCTCATCGGCGGCAATGAGAAAGTCGAG
>CALGAR010000069.1 GCA_937959285.1 uncultured Bryobacterales bacterium | reverse complement strand
TGTTTCTGGACGAGCCGACATCCGGGGTGGATCCGCTGGCCCGGCGCGGATTCTGGCGCGTGATTAACGATCTTGCGGACCGAGGGGCCGCGATCCTCGTCACTACGCACTACCTGGAAGAAGCGGAACAGTGCAACCGGCTTGGGTTGATGGTTGCCGGGGAACTTGTGGCGGAGGGAACGCCGACGGGAATCAAGGCGGAGCAGGAAGGGCATCTCATTGAGCTGCGGGTTGACCGCCTGCAGGCAGGACTCGAAATCCTCAAAGCACACTTCGAACACTGGCGTGTGTCGCTATTTGGCGATCGAATTCACGTTATCGCGGACGACCCGCCGGAGCGCGCTATTCCTGACCTGACGGCGCTGCTAGAAGCGGAAGGGCTTCGGGTGGAGTATGTGGCCGAGCGGGAATACTCGCTCGAGGACGTGTTTCTGGTTGTCGTAGAGAAGGCACGGCGAGAGGGCAAGGTCGCCAAGGAGGATTAGGTGCGTGTTCTCGCACAGGCTCGCAAGGAACTGACACAGTTTCTACGAGACCGGCTCGCGCTGACACTGGCGCTCTTACTGCCGGTCCTGTTGATGCTTCTTATGGGCTCGGCGATCTCCCTTACGCCGACGGACATGCCCATTGGAGTGCGGGACTACGACAATTCCGAAGAGTCGCGGAGCCTCGTCGAGGCATTGAACGCATCCTTGGTATTCAGGGTTGTGGACGTCCCCCTGGACTGGTCGCCCGAGCGCGCCTTTGAAGCGAAAGCCGCTCGCGCGCTGGTTGTGATCCCGGAGCACTTTTCCCGCGACCTGCTGCGGGGAAACGGGGCGGAGGTTCAGGCCATCGTGGACGCAACCGACACGAACACCGCTACGCAGATCCGCGGCTACTTCGGGCAGGTTGTTGGGGCGTTTGTTGCCCAACGGAACGGCGCCCGGCGGCAGGATCCGGTTCAGTTGGAGATCCGCCTTTGGTACAACCCCGGCAGAGAGTCGCGAAAGTTCTTCGGCCCCGGCGCTTTTGTATTTGTCCTATCGATCTTCCCTCCGCTGCTTGCTGCCCTTGCAATGTCAAAGGAGAACGAACTCAACACAATCACTCAGGTTTATGTTTCAAGCATCACTGCTGCCGAGTACTTGCTGGGAAAGATTTCCGCCTACATGGTGATTACGTCTGCGGCGTGGGTCATCTCGCTTACCGTGGCGGTTTTCGCATTCGGATTGCGATTTGCGGGCGACCCCACTCCGTTTCTTGCCGGAAGCCTTTTCTATGTGTTCACGTCGGTAAGCTTCGGAGTGATGGTGGGAGCTGCCATGCCAAGCCAGGCCGTCGCTGTCCAGGCTGTGGCGATTGGCGGTTTCCTTTCCTCGTTCCTGCTTTCAGGCTTGATCTTTCCAGTCCAGAACATTCCGGAGGCCCTCCGGTGGGTCTCCTACCTGGTTCAGGCACGGTATTTCATCGAAGTGTCGCGTGACGCATTCCTTCAAGGGGGCGGCTGGCCGGCGATGAGCGTTCCGGTGCTGATGATCGCTGTTCTGGGCATGTTCTACTTCCTGGTCGCCTGGTGGAATTTGCGGCAGATGCAGGTGAAGGCATGAAGCGGTTCCGCGCGATGTTCCGGAAGGAAGTGAACCAGGTCAGAGCGGACCGCCGGTTGGCATTCTCCTTGATTGTGCCCCCGCTCTTGCAAGTCCTGTTGTTCGGTTTTGCGCTGGACGTCGAGGTGAACGAGTTGAGAATCGGCGTGGTGGATCCGAGCCGCAGCGCCGAGAGCCGCGAGCTGGTTGCCAGCATCACGAGCAATCCCGTCTTTCACCTCCGGGGTTACTACGCCTCCATCCACGAACTCGAGGACGACCTGAATCGCGGACGCCTGGATGTCGGGCTTGTGATTCCCGTCGACTTCGCAAAAGATCGCCTGCGCGGGAGAAGCGTACGGGTACAGTTGATCCTCAATGCTGTAAACGCCAACACGGCTACGATCTCGGAAGGCTACGTCCGCGCGCTGATTTCGGCCTATAACGCCCAGGTCACGGGTGTGCCGGGAAAGCCGCAGGCCGGGCCGCTCACCGCAGACGTCACCTTCCTGTACAACCCGGGGCTTGTGACCTCCTGGTATATCGTGACGGGTGTGTTCGGCGTCCTGCTGGTTCTAAATGCTTCGATTGTGGCGGTCGCCGCAATGATCAAGGAGAAGGAGACTGGAACCGTTGAGCAGCTGCTGATGACTCCAGCCAGTTCGACAGAAGTGATCGCAGCCAAAATGGCACCGCTGTTCGTCCTGCTGTTCGGCATGGCTACGGTCGTGATTGTCGTGGCGAAGGCTGTCTTTGATGTTCCGATGCGCGGGAGCATTCCGCTGCTTGCTTGCGCCGCGGCGCTCTGTCTGCTGACGGGCATTGCGCTCGGGACGCTCCTGTCGACCGTGTCGGCTTCGGCGCAGCAAGCTCAGTTGCTCGCGTTATTCATCAATCCTCCGATGGCCACCCTTTCCGGCGCCCTGACGCCCATAGAGGCGATGCCGAAGTGGTTGCAGCCGGTGACACTCATCAACCCGATTCGACACTTCGGGGAAATCTCCCGAGGAATTCTCGTGAAGGGCGCGGGTCTGGCTGAACTGTACCTGAACTTTCTCGCGCTAACCGGATTTGCATTCATCCTGCTTGCGATCAGTGTCTGGCGCTTTCGCAAGCAACTGACTTAGGAGATTCCTGCATGAGGCTCTGTGAGATAAGGATCGTGGTGTGCCTTGCGGCGATTGGAACTGCGCGCGCGCAACTGGGGCTGCCTGCGGATAGCAGCCCAGGGCCATCGGCTGCTCAGTTGCCCCTGTCAGGGCGGACGACCGCAAATGGGGCCGTCACTGCGGTTCAGAATTCGTCGCCGGGTGCGACGGCGACGGTTAATACGCTGAACCCGGTGCTGGAAGTCCAAGGCGCCTATGCGGGCAGCGTCCCCCAAGGCGTCGCGACGGGCGAAGTTCTGCCCCTCACTCTTCGCGAAGCGATCCGGCGGGGGATTGAATTCAACCTTGGCTCTATGGGCTTCTCAAACGCAGTGCGGCAGGCGCGCGGACAGGCGATCGTGAGCCGGAGCGCCCTTCTGCCAAACATCCACGGCAACCTGCGCGAGACACTGCAGAAGATTAATCTGGCGGCGCTGGGGGTACGGAGTCCGTTAATACCTCCGGTCGTCGGCCCCTTCAATTACTTTGATCTGCGGGCAACCCTCACGCAAGCCCTGTTCGACCTGACGAGCCTGAACAACTATCGAGCCAGCAAGGAGACGGCAGCCGCGGCTGAATACCTCATGGCAGACGCCAGGGACGTCATCGTGCTCGCCGTCGTCGGCGCATACCTTCAGGCGGTGGCGGCGCAATCCCGCGTCGACGCGGCCCGGGCCCAGCTCGAAACG
>CALGAR010000068.1 GCA_937959285.1 uncultured Bryobacterales bacterium | reverse complement strand
GCGGCAAGGCGCGCACGACCTCGGTGCTGGAGTCCATTCCCGGGCTCGGGCCCAAGCGGCGGCAGACCCTGCTGAAGCAATTCGGCGGCTTGCAGGGCATCAGCAGCGCCGGTATTGATGATTTGATGCGGGTGTCGGGGATCAACGCCGCCCTGGCCGAGCGGATCTACGACGCCTTCCACAGCGAAAGGATCTGACATGCGCTTGAACCTCCCCAACACGCTGACCGTGCTGCGGATCGTCATGATTCCGGTGTTGGGGCTGGCGTTTCTGCTGCCCCTGCCGGTGGCGCAGGTGCTGGCCACGGTCATTTTCGGTCTGGCCGGCGTCACCGATTGGCTGGACGGTTTCCTGGCGCGGCGGCTCAAGCAGACCTCGGCGTTCGGCGCGTTTCTCGATCCGGTGGCCGACAAGCTGATCGTCGCCGTCGCCCTGGTACTGCTCGTGAGCAAGGACGCGAACCCGGTATTCGTGCTCACGGCGGCGATCATCATCGGCCGCGAGATCGCGATCTCGGCCCTGCGCGAGTGGATGGCCGAGATCGGTCAGCGCCGCAAGGTGGCGGTGTCCGCCCTGGGCAAGTACAAGACGATCCTGCAGATCTTCGGGCTCTCGATGATGCTCTACCGGTGGGACCTCTTCGGCCTGCCGACCTACCAGATCGGGATGGTCCTGACCGTAGCCGCCGCGGCCATGACACTGGTTTCCATGGTGGCCTACCTGCGCGCCGCCTGGCCGGAGCTGCGCGCGCACTGAGGGGCAGGGTGCAAGCCCTTATGGGGGCTGACTTTTCGGGATTACCGGGGACGAAGCCGCCTTGACTTCGCCAAGCCTGTCCCTACAATTTCGCGACCGCGAAGAGATGCGGGAATAGCTCAGTTGGTAGAGCACAACCTTGCCAAGGTTGGGGTCGCGAGTTCGAGTCTCGTTTCCCGCTCCAGATTCTCGAAGGGAAGCCCCGGCGAGGCGCTCGTCGGGGCTTCTTGATTTAAGCCTCCCGGGCAGGCATTCATGAAGGCCCGGGAACCCCCGCGAGGCTAGGTGGCAGAGTGGTTATGCAGCGGCCTGCAAAGCCGTGTACGCCGGTTCGATTCCGACCCTAGCCTCCATCCTCTCTGATTTCTCCGCCACGCTAAGTGTCTGATCCGAAAAGCATTTTTCGGCGCGGTGTGCCGTTGCACGTGGAACACCATCGGGTGCGGGAGTCGGCTGAGGGATACCCCATCGGACGGGTACTGGTGACAAGATCCACCCGATTTCGGCACGCATTCCGTTGTAGCTGCCGCCCGGGCGGATAAATGACGCTCCTACACGCCTGCATCAACCTGGACAAGGAGATGCGGCGACATGCCTTACTTCATCCGTACCCGAAACGGCGGCAAGAGTTTCGAACTGCGTATCAAGCACCGCCTTCTGAAATCTCCGTTCTACGGTACGTTCTCGACGCGCGAAGAAGCCGAGCGCGTTGCCGTCCGCGGACTCACCGCGCTCGAGCAGGGTGAAGTCCCGGTCTGGATGCAGCGGCCCGAGCGACGGGAGGTCATTACGATCGCGAAGGCGATCCACGCCTACCGTGCCATCCGCGCGGTTCCACCGAGCACCCGCAACCTGCTCGATACGATCATCCAGGAGATCGGCCCACAGCCACTCTCGGCGGTCACCTACGAGTGGGCGGAAGCTTGGATCAAGGCCATGAAGCTCAAGGCCCTTGCGCCGGGAACGATCCGCAAGAAGAAGTCAGCGCTCTCACGCGTGTTCGCCTGGGTTGTGAGAGCGCATCCTCTCTGGCTCAGCGCGAACCCGCTCGCTGACCTGCCGCACGGATACTCTGGATACGACGAGTTCACGCGCGCGGAATTGGCGGCGCAGGGAATCGACATACCGGAGGATGTGGAGCGCAACAGAAGGATCGACCCGGAGGAAGAGCGGCGCATCGTGCAGAGGCTCGAGGCCCGGCGCGAGGCGGCGCAGACCCTCGAAGAGCAGGCGGAAGCGGAGGGCCTCAGCCTGATGTTCCAGCTTGCCCTGCGGACCGCCATGCGGATGCGGGAGATCTACACGCTCACCATGGACCAGATCTCCATTGAACAGCGGTCCATCTTTCTCAGGCGCTCGAAAAACGGCGACCGCCGGGTGGTGCCTCTCAACCAGGCAGCCCGTGAACTCCTGCAGACACCCTGGCCGGCGCTGGAGAAGGTCAGGAAGGACGGACGGCTGCTTCCGTTCTGGGACGGCTCGCTCGATCACGCGACGCTCGAACGGACCACGAGCGAGCTCTCCCGGCGTTTCAGACGCGTGTTCGCCGAGGCAGGGGCCACCGATCTCCACTTCCACGATACGCGGCATGAGGCGCTGTGCCGGTGGGTCTTGGAAGCCCCAGTTCCACTGACCTCAGAGCAGCTCGGACGGGCGGCGGGCATGCGCGATGCGCGCACACGCCAGCGCTACCTCAGTCTGCGTGGTTCGGAGCTCGCGGACCTGCTTGGATGACGATCGCGCGGGACGGCCAAGGGAGAGGCACGCGGCAGGGAAGCCGCCTGCCTCAGGGGCGAGTCACGTAGTCGGGCAGCTCTCGCCGCGGTCGGCCGCGTGGTCGGCGAACGATCGGCAGGTCAAGCACGAGCGGCTTCGCGCGACGCGACGAAGCCCGCGACTCCGCTGGTGGCTGCGGTTCGCCCGCTGGATCAGTCTTCAGTTGAGAACTCGAATCAAGCTCCTGGGCCTTGGTCATGTTCTCCGTGCACTCCTCGAGAACGCATTGGATGACCTGGGCGGTGACAAAGATCCAGCCCCTGCCGAACTTGGTCGCCGGAAGCCGGCCTCGTTCGGCGAGAGTTTCAACGTGACCCTTTGTACAGCGCAGGAGCGCTGCGACCTGCTCGGCGTCCAGAATAGGGGGAAGCTGCGCGTGGGCAATGCTCGCGCTCAGCATTGCAGACAGCGTGTCTTGGTGGGGTAGTTCCATACCCCCGTGAAGCGACTCCGGTTTATCCACGACAGGAGAATCTGCGGGACGATCCGAAGTGGCGCAGTCCGTGATCGCCAACCACGCGGATGGTTGCGGCGACGTGGATGCACCTCTCGGCGACAAGAGCAGCCTGAACAACCAAGCCCCTGCGGCAGTCTTTGCCGGAGCTGGTCGTTTACTGAGCCGGGGCCATGCGAACGCCTTTCCACCTCGGTCTGCACCTCGGCTCGTTACACGGCGCGATTGTCCCCCCCGTGCGGCTTCCAGTCGCTTCGATGAGGCTTCAATCGTGCCGTTCACCAGTTCCGAGAAGTTTGTTGCCTGTGTGCTGGAAACGGAGGCTCATCGGTTGTCTGGAGTTGTACGTGCTCCATGGTCTGCCTATTTGGGTGAACGCGACCGCGCTGCGTGGCGTGCCCGCGCCGGTGGTCGTTACTGCAGCCCTGCGTGCCTTAAGGAGCAAAAAACAGGCCAATTCGTGCTCTTTAGGGCACTGATTCAGTCGGTGCAGGAGAGCGCGTTCAGATTCCGGTAGGTGTTGCCATGTGCCGTAAGCCTGCAGGGAGCTGCGAGTACTTCTCCTTCCAGGAGAGGTACGCTCGTATCGTTTCGCGTTGTTCGTCCGGGACGTGCCAAAAGAGGTCGTACCAAGCAAGGTTGTAGAAGTCAATACTTGATCCGACAGTCTGCGTTTTCTCTCCGAGTGTCGATCCGCTTCGTCACTGTCGGTTGGTGCTACGCCGCGAGTGTCTTCTCC
>CALGAR010000067.1 GCA_937959285.1 uncultured Bryobacterales bacterium | reverse complement strand
TTCGGAGAAGCCGGTCGGGGCCGTGACGGTGGGGGCGGCCCCGACCTCCGACCCGGTCATCGCCTGGGGCCGGGCGTCACCCGGCCGAGGCCAACCGGCCCAGTTCGTCGGCGATGTCGGCCATGAAGGACCGGGCCTCGGCCCCCTCCAGGCACCGCTTGAGCATCACCTCGAAGGCCTCGCGGTACTTCACGACCTGGTCCTTGTCACGCTCGATCGGGTTGCCGAGGGCCGACTCGAGGAACAGCACCCCGGGCTCGTCCTGGCTGGCGAATTCCATGATCGTGAACCCGCCCTGGAGGGCCACGTGCCCGCCCTCGCTCATCGGCCACACCGCGATGCTCACCACGTCCTCGGGCAGCGCCATGAGGTGCTTGATCTGGGCCTGCATGACCACGGCGCCCCCGATGAGCCGGCGAAACACCGACTCGTCGAGGATCACGCGGTACTGCGGCGGGTGACCGGAGTACAGGACCTCCCGTTGACGCCGGCGTCGGACATCGATCTCGGCCTCGATGCGTTCGGGCGGTACCGGCGCCAGCCACGTCGACGTGAGGATCGCGCGCATGTAGTCCTCGGTCTGCAACAGCCCGGGGACGAGGGTCGGGTGGGCCGCGTAGATGGCGGAGGCGTCGGCCTCGTAGGCGATGTACTCGCGGAGGCTCGGGGTGAGGACGTGCCGGTAGGAACTCCACCACTGCCGCTCGCGGGTGACCCGGGCGAGCTGGGCCAGCTCCTCCACGTGCTCCGGCTCGGCCCCGTACAGGGCGGCCAGCGCCCGCACGTCGGTCACCGAGATTCCGACCGAGCCGTTCTCAATTCTGATGAGCTTGGATATAGACCAGTCGAGTTGCTTGACAACCTCGGTCTGGTGGAGACCGGCTGCCTCGCGCAGCCGGCGTAGTTCCGTCCTCAGTCGTCGCCGGGTCGTCGCGACGCCCTGACCCTCGGGCATGCGAACCGTCTCCCTCGTTGCCATCCATCCAGCCGCCCCACCCGAGCACGGTCGGTTGCAAGGTGGCAACCGCGCGTGTGCCGATGGCTCATGGCTATCTGCATCCGGCGAATATGGCCGCTCGTTGGCGCCCCGTTCAAGTTTGTTTGCTGGTGATTCCGTCGTTAGGTCGATGAGTGGTTCGGCTGTTCAGGTGAACCAACGATACTCGCGAGCTGCTTGATGGTCACGGGCGACACTCGGCAACACCCGCCGATCAGTCGGGCGCCGTCGCGTACCCACTGCGGCGCCAGATCGTCCAGGTCGCCGGCTTGGCCGAACCAGCGCCGGTTCCTGGCGTCCCAGTGCTCGCCGCTGTTGGGGTAGACCACGACCGGCTTGCCGCCGACGGCACCCTTTTCCTAAACAACTTCTGCTCGACGGCTATCTGCATGGCGAGCCGCGCGAGCATCTTTACCGGCCTTCACGAGCGGAGTCACGGCATCAGCCGCTTCGATCTGCCTCTGACGCCGCAGGCTTTTGCCCGCGGCTACCCGGCGCTTCTCCGAAAGGCGGGCTACCGGACAGGGTTCATTGGAAAGTACGGCGTAGGGAACACGATGCCGGCAGCCGAGTTCGACTACTGGAAGGGCTTTCCAGGCCAAGGCCGGTACTTCGTCGAGCACAACGGAAGGACGGTCCACCTGACAAACCTGATGGGCGACCAGGCGGTGGAATTCCTGGAAAGCGGCGACGCGAAGCAGCCGTTCTGCCTCTCGGTGAGCTTCAAGGCTCCCCATGCCCAGGATGAGGACCCCAGGCAGTATCTCTACGACCCCGGGCTCGAGAATCTCTATCAGAACGCTACCGTCCCGGTTCCAAAGACCGCCACCCGACGCTACTACGAGGAACTGCCGCCGTTCCTTCAGAACTCGGAAGGTCATATCCGCTGGAAGAAGCGGTTCGCAACACCGGAAGAGTATCAGAAGTCCGTCAAAGCCTACTACCGGCTGATTACGGGCGTCGACAATGTCGTCGGCAGGATTCGCAAAAAGCTCGACGAGATTGGCCAGGCGGCGAACACGGTCATCATTTTCACGTCGGACAACGGCTACTACCTCGGCGAGCGGTGGCTGGCCGACAAGTGGTATCTGCACGAAGAATCGGTCCGCACCCCGCTGATCATCTTCGACCCCCGGCTTCCTCAAAGCAGGCGCGGCAGGCGACGCCGGGAGATGACGCTGAACCTGGATCTGGCGCCGACAATGCTGGACGTGGCAGGCCTGAAGCCTCCGGCCTCCATGCAGGGACGCAGCCTGCTACCGCTCGTCCGCGGCGAACGGATCTCCTGGCGGACCGAATTCTTCTACTCCCACCTGTTTCAACACCCGGGGATCCCCAAAAGCGAAGGCATCCGGAATGAACGGTGGATGTATGCCAGATACATCGAAACAGACCCGCTTTATGAGGAGCTGTATGACCTCCGAAGGGATCCGTTCGAGGAGCACAACCTTGCGCACGACAGCTCGGCATCAGAGCAGCTACAGGCGATGCGCAAGCGGTGGCAGGCGTGGCGGGACGCCCTTGCCCGATGGAGCCCGGATGTTTCCTGGCAGGATCCGCCTCTTTCCTGATACCGGCCCGGATTGGGATCGGATATGCTGATCTGCTGAGCTTGACTTCCTGGAACAGGGGGAGACGGAAAATGGGAAGCCTTTTGACACGAGTCCTTCGAAGCGCTGTTCTGACGGCCTGCCTGGCCGCGTGCGCCTCAGCCCGCGTGCAATTGCCGGCGTTGCTCTCCGACCATATGCTGCTTCAGCGGGACACTCCAATCAGAATCTGGGGGAAAGCGGATCCCGGAGAGCAGGTCGCCGTGGAGTTCCGCGGCGAGACCGCGCGCGCCACGGCCGACGATATCGGCCGCTGGAGTGTCTTCCTCTCCCCCGCCCCCGCCGGTGGCCCCTACGAGATGACCGTCCGCGGGTCCAACGCGATCACGTTGCGAAACATTCTCGTGGGAGAGGTCTGGGTGGCGTCGGGCCAGTCCAACATGGCCTGGACAGTAAAGGCATCAAACAACGCCAGTGAGGAGATCCGGGCAGCGAATTACCCGAAGATCCGCCTTTTCCGTGTGGCGTTGAAGTCATCAGACGTCCCGCTCGATGACGTGACCGGCACGTGGAAGGAGTGCAGTCCGGACACAGTCGGGGATTTTTCCGCTGTCGGGTACTACTTCGCGCGCCACTTGCACCAGAAGCTGAATGTTCCAGTCGGGGTGATTCAATCGGCCTGGGGCGGAACGCCCGCGGACGCGTGGACGAGCCTCGGAGCACTCGCTTCCGATCCTGCCCTGACGCCCGCATTTTCCGATTGGGCCCGCATGCTGGCTTCCTATCCGCAGGCGACAGCCCGTCACGCCATTGCTCTGAAGAGGTGGGAGGAGGCAGCGGCGGAGGCAAAGGCCGAGGGGAGACAGGCGCCGCCGCGGCCCAATCCGCCGGTTGGCCCGGGAAGCCATTGGATGCCCGGAGGGCTTTACAACGCGATGATCGCTCCACTGACGCCCTACGCGATCCGGGGAGCGATCTGGTATCAGGGGGAATCGAATACGGGCCCGACCCGAGCGCCCATTTATGCACGTCTCTTCCAGACGATGATCCGGGACTGGCGCAGGGCCTGGGGGCAGGGAGACTTCCCGTTTCTTTTCGTGCAGCTTGCAAACTTCGGCAAAACGGCCTCGGGGAGCCAATGGCCCGAGGTACGCGAAGCCCAGCTGGACACGCTCTCGCTTGCAAAGACCGGGATGGCCGTGACCATTGACATCGGAAACCCCAACGACATTCACCCCACCAACAAGCAGGACGTCGGACTGCGGCTTGGCTTGGCTGCCCGCGCCATTGCTTACGGAGAAAACATCGTTTACAGCGGTCCGATCTTCCGTTCTGCCGCACCGATGGAAGGCGCCCTCCGCCTTCACTTCGATTTTGCGGGTAGCGGCTTGCAGGCCAAAGGAGGAGCCCTCAAGGGATTCGAGGTGGCGGGAGCGGATGGCAAGTTCGTGACCGCGGACGCCCGAATCGACGGCTCCACCGTCATTGTCAGCAGCAGCGCCGTACCGAAGCCCGTTGCAGCGCGCTACGGGTGGTCGGATGCTCCCGAGTGCAACCTCTATAACGCCGAGGGGCTTCCTGCCTCTCCGTTCCGGACGCGTTAATTCTTCCGGTTCTGTCACAGGGGCGCCCTCCGATTCGTCCTCCCGTTCAGGAGGCGGAAGAATTATGAGAGTTTTCGTTGCCGGAGCAGGAGGAACGTTAGGGCTGCCCCTTGTCAGAGAGTTAGTGCGCGCCGGACACGAGGTAATCGGCCTGACGCGATCGGCGGCGAAGCGGGCGCTGATTGAAGAAAGGGGTGCACGCGCAATCGTTGCGGACGCACTGGAGGAAGACGCAGTCAGCCGAGCTATCGAGGCGACCCGCCCCTCGCATGTCGTTAACCTCCTGACCGCGCTACCGCACACCCCCGCCTTGCGCCCGCGGGATTATCGGGCCACGAATGAGCTCCGGATTAAGGGCTCCGCGTACCTGTTGAAGGCTGCAATCCGCGCCGGAGCGCGGCGAGTCGTCGCCGAATCCTTTGCGGCGGCGGTAGGACGGCCGCAAGCATGCCGTCCGCTCACCGAGGCCGACCCGCTCGGGCCTGTTCCGCCGCAAGACCCGATGCGAGAGACCATCCTCGCATTGCGCTCGCTCGAGGAACAGCACGCCGAAGCCCGCAAACGCAAGCAAATCGAGACTACAGTCCTCCGGTATGCTTTCTTCTACGGCCCCGGCGTAGGTTCGACAAAGGCGCTGCTCGACGGCCTGCGCGCAGGCAAAATCTTCATGCCAAAGCACGCAACCGGCCTTGCTTCGTGGATTCACATCGACGATGCTGTCTCATCGACGATGGCTGCCCTCGAGCATCCACGGCCCGCCCCGCTCTATCACATCGCCGACGATCAGCCCCTCACTCCGGATGGCGCGCTCGCCTGCGTGTCCCGTGTTCTTGGCCTGCGGCCGCCCCGGTCTCTGCCAGCCTGGCTTCTGAAGTGGATGGCGCCGGTATTCGTAAGTTTGATCTCCGCGCATCTGGCTTTGAGCAACGAGAAGGCAAAACGAGAACTCAACTGGCGGTTGGCCTATCCGACCCTCTCGTCCGGTCTTGCTCAACTGGCCGCCTCAACCGGGAGGGCCGCTTGATTTCAGTTCAGCGTTTCGAGGAGTTGCGCCCTTATCTCTTCTCTATCGCATATCGAATGCTTGGCAGCGCTACCGAAGCTGAAGACGTCATTCAGGACGCCTGGCTGCGGGTGGACAAGACGCCGCCAGGCCTCGTCTCCGAGCGCGCCTGGCTCTCGACGGTCGTAACGCGGCTGTGCCTCGACCGGCTGAAGTCCGCCAGAGCTTCCCGCGAAGAATACGTGGGGCCGTGGCTGCCGGAACCGGTTCTGCTCGACGCGGTGCCCGCGCCAGAGTCTGAAGTGCTCCGCCGGGAGTCCATTACCGTAGCGTTTCTCGTTTTGCTCGAGACGTTGTCCCCAACCGAGCGAGCGGCGTTTCTGCTCGGGGAGATTTTTGACTACGACTACGCGGACATCGCGAGGATTTTAGATACCAGCGAGGCCGCCGTACGTCAACTGGTTCACCGCGCCAAGGAGCGCCTTACGCAGGGCAAGCGGCGGTTCACTGCAAGCCCTGAGCGCCAGCGTGAGATCGTGCGCCGCTTCCTGTCTGCCGCTCAGGAGGGCGATCTCGAGGGATTGGAAGTTCTGCTCGCCGAGCATGCGACGTTTACGGCAGACGGCGGAGGCAAAGTCGCGGCAGCGAAGCGCGTGGTGGAAGGCGCAGCGGCAATCGCCAAGCTGTTCGTCGGACTTCGTCAAAAGGCCGTCAAAGACCTAAGCGCCTGGCATGTGGAGATCTCCGAGGTGAACGGTGAACCCGCCGTGCTTGTGTTTGTGCAGGGCCAGCTCGACACCGTGTTCATCCTCTCGATCCAAGACCGGATTCATTCGATTCATGCCATCCGCAACCCGGATAAGCTCCGATGGCTCGAGCAGCGCCTCCCCTCATCCGTCCGGAATCGAACCGTTTAACGAAAGCTGAGGCGGTCGGGGCGCTTCTCCCCAAGGCATCAAACCGATTCGGATCCGTAACACCTTTTCCCCTTTTCCGTTAGAGGCTTGCATTGCAAGAGGCTTGCCGAAGTATTGACAGCGAATACATAATCATATATGGTCGATAGGATTAGTAGGGTACTTTGCTCCGGCGAGGACCAGGGCTTCCCTTCTGACTATTGATGGTGATCATGTCATGAGAAAACTCCCCTTCTTATTCGTTGCATTCGTTGTCTTTGCATCCGCTCTCTTAACGGTGGGAGCGGTGCCGCTTTGCGCACAGACTGGCTCGATCACCGGTCGCGTCGTCGATTCCTCCGGCGCAGCCGTCGCCGGGGCGACACTCACCCTTCGAAACACTGCAACAGGCGCTCAACGTGTCGCACAGTCCAACGAAGCCGGACTGTATACGTTTCCCCTTCTTTCGCCTGGCAATTACGAGGTGACCGCTGAGCATAGCGGATTCAAGTCCGTGATTCGCAGTACCGCCCTCGCTGTGGACCAGCGAGCAGAGCTGGATTTCACGCTCGAGGTAGGCGCAGTATCGGAACGCGTCGAGGTCACCGCTCAGGCTTTGCAGCTCAACACCGTCGAGGCAAGCCAGGGACAGGTCATCGACAACAAGCGCATTGTCGAGATGCCGTTGAACGGCCGCTACTACGGAGATCTTGCGCTTTTGTCGGCAGGCACCGTTCCCTCAGCCCCAGGTAGCCGCTTTGGCGGCTTCAGCTCCGGCGGCCAGCGTGTCACGCAGAATAACTACCTCCTTGACGGCATTGACAACAACTCTGTTGAACTCGCTGGCGCTGGACGCCGCGCCGAGATGGTGCAGCCTTCGGTCGACGCAGTGCAGGAATTCAAGGTGCAGACGAACGCCTATGCCGCCGAATTCGGGCGGGCGATGGGCTCCGTCGTCAACTTAACGTTGAAGTCGGGGACCAATGAGCTCCATGGCTCTGCCTTCGAATTCCTGCGGAATGAGAAGCTGGACGCGCGGAATTACTTTACGCCCGCCGAGGCCGAAAAGCCGCCGTTCAAGCGGAACCAGTACGGCTTCTCGATCGGCGGGCCGGGCATCATTCCCAAACTGTGGAACGGGCGCAACCGGACGTTCTTCTTTGGCGACTACGAAGGAACGCGCATCCGGGAAACAGGCACCATCATCAGCACGATTCCAACCATGCGGATGCGATCCGGCGATTTTGGCGAGCTGGCGCCCAAGCAAATCAAGGATCCGACCACACAGCAGCCGTTCGCAAACAACGTCATTCCCGCTTCGCGAATCGACCCTGTGGCGCAGCGCCTGATCCGTCTCTACCCTGAGCCGATGACTTCGGGCCTTGCCTCGAACTACACATACCTGTCGCCGCGCAATCAGGATGTCGACAAGTGGGACGTGCGAATCGACCAGAACCTCGGCAGCCAGGATACGGCGTTCTGGCGTTTGAGCAAGCAGGATGTGAATGTCCCGGACACCCCCTCGCTGCCCGCGCCAGCCTATGGCGGCGGCAACCTAGACTACATCACGGAGGGATACAACACAGGCGCAGGCTGGAACCATATCTTCAGTCCCACTCTGCTCGCCTCCGTTCGGGCAGGATGGAACTTCACCCTCTTCAAGCGCAACAATCCCGCCTCAACAAATGGCGCATTCCTGAATCAGGAGTACGGCATTAAAGGCGGCGATAATACGATCCCGGGCGGATTTTCCCAGTTGTCAATCACGGGCTACCGCGCGCTCGGAATCGGAGGATTCAATCCCGTTGATCGCGATTCCCAGAACCGGCAGCTCTCAGGCGATCTGACCTGGATCAAATCGCGCCACACGTTTAAGTTCGGAGCGGGATTCCTGAGATCGCAGAACAACATACTGAGCTCGCGCAACTCCGTGGGCAACTATACCTTCAACTCCCAATACACGAACGACGGCGCTGCCGATTTCCTGCTTGGGTATGCGAGCGCGTGGGCTTGGAACACGCCTGTGAACGTGCAGCTTCGCACTTATAATCTCAGCTTCTTTGCTCAGGATGACTGGAAAATCTCCGACCGGCTGACAATCAACCTCGGCTTGCGCTACGAGGTTTCTCCGCCGTGGGTCGAGAAGTACAACAAGATGGGGACCTTCGATCTGGACACGTCGCCCGCAAGCCCAAGCCTGGTCTATGCGAGCGCCGGTTCCCGGGAAGATCGCGCCCTGATCGCCACGGACACGAACAACTTCATGCCGCGCATCGGCTTTGCGTACCGCTTGAATGAAGCCACGGTGATCCGGTCCGGCTATGGCATCTTCTATTCGTACATGGAACCATTCGGCGATAACGAATTCCTGATCGGCAATCCTCCCTTTGCCTACGGCGTAACCCTCGCCGGCAGCACAGCCAATCCCGCCGTTGTGCTCGCCGACGGACCGCCAGAGGGAGCCACCGATTTAACCCGTGCGACCAGCTTGCAATTCAGCTCTTACGAGCGCAATCCAAAGCTGTCCTCGGCGCACCAGTGGAACTTCAACATTCAGCATCAACTTGCGTCGGACTGGTTGATTGAAGTCGGATACAGCGGGTCGCGCGGCTTGCATCTGCTCCGGCAGTACGACGGGAACTTTTCCCCTCCGGCGCCCGGCAATCTGAACAGTAAGCGCCTGTATCAATCCATAGAAATCCCGGGTACAGGAATCATTGCATCACCGCTCGGCGCTGTTTACAGTCACAGGTTCGATGGCAACTCTTCTTACCATGCCCTGATTACGAAGGTCGAAAAGCGCTTCTCTCAGGGCTTCACTCTCCTCGGCTCGTACACATTCTCAAAGGCACTGGGCGATACGTGCGGCGGCGCGGCGCAGGGTAACACCACTGGCTGCGGCTACCAGGACGTCCGCAACCTTCGCATCGAGAAGTCCGTGGACAATCAGGACGTACCGCACAGGTTCGTGGCCAGCGGTCTCTATGATCTTCCGTTTGGCAAGGGACGCCGGTTCGGAGGATCCGCGCATCCGCTGATCGAGGCCGTCCTCGGCGGCTGGACCGTGGGAAGCATCGTGACGGCGTCGAGCGGGCTGCCGTTCAGCCCGACTGTGACCGGTAATCCTGCAAACACCGGCACGATTAACATCGTGAACCGCCCGGATGTCGTGGGAGATCCTTACGCGTCGGGGCGAACCGTCGCGCGTGACTTCGACACAAGCGCCTTTGAAAGACCCGAGGCGTTCACCATCGGAAACGCCGGCCGGAACATTCTCCGGCAGCGCGGCATGTTCAACTGGGACTTCTCAGCTTTGAAATCCTGGCAGATTCAGGAGAGGCTCAGGCTGCAGTTCCGGTTCGAGGCGTTTCACTTCTCCAACACGCCGCGTTTCGGAACACCCGGCAACACGCTGGGCGCTGCAAACTTTGGGCAGATCACAAGCGCCGATACTCCTCGTAACCTGCAGTTCGGCCTGAAGCTCCTCTGGTAGAAGCCCGGAAGAAGACCGGTGACTCGCAGGAGTCACCGGTCCGTTGCTTCGTCCCGCCCGTAGATATGAAGCAACTCGCTTGCTACCTCGCGCAGGCGCCGCCGTTCGCGCCGGCTCGTGTTGCGCAAATGCAGGTAGGCTTCCTGCTCGCTCATCTGACGCTCCCGCTGAAGGAGCGCCTTTGCGCGGTTCAGCAGTTGCCGGTCGCGCACCTGTTCCTGCAATAGCTCGAGCTGCCGCCGGAAGAGCAAGGCGCTATCCGTCGTCTCCAGAACGCGTTGCACGTGGCGGTTCACCAGGTCCGCTATCGCGTTCGACTGCTGAGCCTCGGTGAGGAATCCGCTCGTACGGTCCGCAATCTTGAGATCCGCGAGCTCGGCTTCGAGTGCCGCGATCCGCAGAGCCATGTCCGTTGCGGACTCCACCTGCTGGCTCCGGGCGAGCAAAGCCGTAACAGACAAAGCGAGCGCAGCGATGCCGTCGAGGGAGACCGCCTCTGCTCGATCCACGCTTCTCCACCCCGCCGTCAGAACGCCAGCCAGCTTCTCGCCTGTTCGCAGCGGAGCAATCACAACGCGGTTCAGTTCGTTGAGGACCACCTCCGGAAACCAGCCTACGCACTCATCCGAGAAAGGGGCTTCCATCTCCTTGAGCCCCTTCAATTCCCCAATCCATGCCGCGGCTTCCGGCGGCAGTTCCACCGTTTCGGCATCGGTGCGCGTCTTCCGGTCGCCCGCGCATGCGCGAAGCGTGAAGGCGCGCCTAGCTTCCCTGTATTCAAACAAGTAAGCAACGTCTGCCTTGTACTGGCACACGATCATGTCGAGAATCAGGCGCAGACTGCGTGCAAATGGCGCTTGTTCGTTCTTCATACCGTCAAAGTCAAGCCTGACATCCGCAGCTCCCTGAGGCTGCGAGCCTCTGTGTAGAAATCTCCATCAATTCCCTTGTCCATCGAGAAACTGCACGGCTACTGGCAGCGGCATAGCGAAGGAGACCCGGCCTGCGTCGAGGGGGTTATGACCGGGCA
Organism: uncultured Bryobacterales bacterium; assembly: GCA_937959285.1. Taxonomy (GTDB): domain Bacteria; phylum Acidobacteriota; class Terriglobia; order Bryobacterales; family Bryobacteraceae; genus JADGHK01. The sequence goes on along the minus strand of CALGAR010000067.1, from coordinate 17,150 downwards.
GTCTTAACGTAATCCGATGGATATTCCCTGTGAGACCTGGTACTTCCGCGATTTCGACTCATCCCCGGCCTGCCGCGGCGAACCCTGCCGTCGTCCGGCAGCTACGAACAGGCTGAGGCGCAACAACGGCTCCGAAGGTTCTGAAACTGAATCGGCGCGGTTGTCGTACGGAGCATTTGAACCCCAGGATACTGGGACCGCGAGTGCGTGTCAACACTTTTTCTACTTATCCTATAGACCAACTTATTAGCAATGGGAACAATCACTTAGGGCCGATATGAACATTTTTCTATTGACAGGCTGAATCCAATCACCGTATTCTCCATCGAAGTAGTATACTGACCGTTCCTCGTTAGCTTTCCTGAACGGATTCCAGTCCCCCCGCGCCAGGCAACCGCACGGTTGGACAGCAAATTCCTCGATTCCGAAGAACGGGTGAGCCTTGCTGGCGCCCGCATTTGTTTGGGAGAGCATTCATGTACCGCTTCAGATTCAGAAGCTCGGCAGCAGCAGCCGCTGTCTTCGCCGCAGCGATTGCAGCCTACGGGCAGCAGACAGCAACCCTCACAGGCACAATCCGCGATACCAGCCAGGCGGTGATTGAAGCCGCAGTTGTCAAAGCGACGAACGTCAACACGGGTGAAGTATTCAGCGGCGTCACCACCGCAGACGGCATTTACACAATTCCTCTCATCAAACCCGGCGACTACAAGGTGAGCGCCGAAGCACAGGGCTTCAAGCAGTTTCAACAGACGGGCGTACGGCTCGAGACAGGAGCAACCGTCAGGATTGATTTCACGCTGGAAGTCGGGGCAGTGGCGGAGACGGTCACAGTGGAAGCATCGGCGCCGCTGCTGAACACCGATACCTCGTCTGTCGGTTCTGTTGTCCGCAATAGCACGATTGCGAACATGCCGCTGATCGACCGCCGCGCCGCACAGCTCGCAAAGCTGAACGGGTTTGTCGTGCAGAACGGAAACGGTTCGAACTTCGCCATGGCCGGCGGCCGCGGCAACAACGCGATGTGGACCATTGACGGCGGAAATGCACAGAACATTCTGCTCGGCGTGGCGACGCTGAACTATGATCCGCCGGTTGAATCCCTCGAGGAGTTCAACGTCGAGATCAGCAACTACAAAGCGGAACTGGGCCGGTCAGGCGGAGGCTACATCCAGATGACCACCAAGTCCGGAACGAACCAGTTCCACGGCTCGCTCTATGAGTTCCTGCGCAACGACAAGCTGGACGCACGGAACTTCTTTGCAGAATCGAAACCGGTGCTTCGATACAACCAGTACGGCGCGAGCCTGGGCGGCCCGATTCGCAAAGACAAAACATTCTTCTTTGCGAACTACGAAGGACTGGAGATCAGACGTCAGCAGACAATCGTCGCCAGCGTACCGGGCGTAGCGGAGACCCGCGGCGACTTCTCCGGGCTTTCAACCACGATCCGGGATCCGGAAACGGGCCTTCCCTTCCCTGGGAACATCATCCCGGAATCGCGGCTGGACCCGGTCGGAGCGGCGATTGCTGCCCTCTATCCCGCGCCGAACGTCGCCGGAGCGCGCAGCCGCTCGAACAACTTCCGCGCGAATCAGGCAATACGAACGACAACACACGTCGCTGTTGCCCGTATTGACCACAACTTTTCCATAAACGACCGCGTTTACGGCCGCTTTCTTGCCAACGAGACTGACACGTTCAATGCGCCGGTGTACCCGACGCCAGGAGTGGATCCGTATCACTCGAGGAATGACAACAGCTACTATAGCTGGTCGGCGACGTGGCAGCACAATTTCTCGCCTCTGACCATTCTTGAGGCCCGCTATTCCTGGGACAGGCGAAAAGCTAACGTACGGTCCGGTGGAGCGGATCTTGGTCTGGCTCAGCAATTCGGCATCAAGGGGACCAACGACCGCTTCTTTCCGAAGATCAACATTCCCGGCCTTACGGGCTTTGGAACCGGAAACCATGAGCGCTTGCAGGTGCCCATTCGTGGCGATCATTACACGGTAAGCGTCACGAAGATCGCCGGCGCGCACACCATCAAATTTGGCGCAGAGTACAGACGCTCCACCAATGACGACCGTTGGTCTGGAACTGCGGGCGGTGAATTCTCCTTCAATCAGACGGCAACGGGCGATCCGCTTGCATCTTTCCTGTTGGGATGGGCATACAGCGGCTCTCGAGCAGAAGCGCTGCTGCTGCGGACACGGGCCACTGCTTTCGGGGCGTACGTGCAAACCGACTGGAAGGTGACCCAGCGGCTCACACTCAATCTCGGCCTGCGCTGGGACATCGATTCTCCACGCCGGGAACTCGTCGACAACCGGCAAAACTCCTTTGATCGATATGCGATCAACCCAGTGAGCAATACGCCCGGCGTGATTACGTGGTCCGGACGCAACGGCCTGAGCGAGTACGCGCACAACTTCGATAAGAACAACTTCGGCCCGCGCGTCGGTTTTGCCTACCGCGCAACGGACAAATGGGTAATCCGGGGCGGTGGCGGGGTGCTGTACGTCGGCCAGTACGACCAGGCCACGCCGATCGTTGCAAACATTGGCTTCGGCTTGCGCAGCGACGTCGTTTCGCCGGACGGTGGACGCACGCCGGCATTTCTTCTGCGTAACGGTCTGCCACCTGCAACTCCACCCTCGAACGACCTGCTCGTGCCCGGCTATGGAGCCGCGCGGCCCGGGGAGAATCCGACTCTCGCTGTCGAGTTCTTCGAACCGAAAGGGCGCGCCGTTCCTTACCTGTTCACTTTCAACTTCAACATTCAGCGGCAACTGCCGGGCAATGCGGTTTTCGAAATCGGCTACTTGAGCACGCTGGGGCACAAGCTGACTGCTCCGGGCAGCCGCTCAATCAATCAGGTTCCTCCGGATCTCATCGGCCCCGGGAATGTGCAGGCGCTTCGGCCGTTTCCTCAGTTCTCCGACGTCCGCGTCATCGCGCCGACCATCGGCAACTCCAACTATCACGGGCTCAACTTGAAAGTCGAGAAGCGCTTCTCGAAAGGCCTTCAGTTTAGTGCGAACTACACGTGGTCGAAGGCGATCGACGATGTGGAGTCACGTGACGAGATCGGAGGCAATGCGGGAGATAACGCCTTCGCAAACCAGTACGACCGCCGGGCAGACCGCGGTCTCTCGGGGAATCATATCGGTCACCGCTTTATTGGCAGCGCGGTCTGGGAACTGCCGGTTGGCAAAGGGCACCTGCTGAAGGCGGGTAACCTTCTCGATCACGTTATCGGCGGCTGGTCGACCTCGCTGATCTTTGAAGCGCGGTCCGGCTCGCCGTTCGGAGTCATCGAGAACAACGCCGCCGCTATCTATCCAACGGCCGCAACCGTCCGTTCAAGCGCAATTGCCCCTTATCGTAAGAATCCCAACTGGCGAAGCAACGTGCTGGGAGAGACATACTTTGATACTTCCGTCTTCGTCGCTCCCGCTCTGTACACATTCGGCAATCTTGGCCGGACCGTGGCGATCGGGCCGGGCGCAATTATTTCCGACCTGGCTGTTCTCAAGAACTTCACGATTCGCGAACAGCAGCGGCTCCAGTTCCGCGTAGAGATACTGAATTTCCCCAACCGCGCCAACTTTGCGGTTCCCAATCAGAACCGGGGTGTCGCCAACTTCGGCCGCATTAGCAGTTTGCTTCCGGGGAACCAGGCGCGGATTATCCAACTCGGCTTGCACTACAAGTTCTGAATCTGGCGAGGAGACTGCGATGACGGCCTACAGAAGCTATGCACTTGCACTGGTGGCCTCGACGGCGCTCTATGCCGCGGGATCACCCGAACAAATCGAGTTCTTCGAGAAGAAAGTACGTCCGGTGCTGGTGAACAAGTGCTACGCGTGCCATTCGGCGGAAACCAAACCAGCCGGAGGGCTACGCGTGGACGACCGCAACGGTCTGCTGCGCGGCGGTGAGTCAGGCCCGGCAGTCGTGCCGGGCAATCCCGCGCAAGGCACACTGCTGAAGCGCATTCAGCACCAGGACCCGAAACGCCGGATGCCGAAGGAAGGCGATCCAGTCACTGACGCCGAGTTGGCCGCACTGACAGCCTGGATCCGCGATGGGGCGGCGTGGCCGGACGAGCAGGTGCGACTCGACACCGGTCGCCTCGAGGCTGCGTATCAGCGCATCCGGGCCCGTCACTGGGCGTTTCAGCCTTTGACGTCGCCGCAACCGCCGGCACTCAACTCCTCCTGGGTATGGAATGACGTCGATCGCTTCATTCTCGCGAAGCTGCGGGAGCGGAAGCTGCAGCCGGTGCGCGATGCGGATCGTGTGACCTTGATCCGGCGGCTGACGTTCGACTTGACGGGCCTGCCGCCAACTCCTGCCGAAACCGACGCCTTTGTAGCTGACAAACGGCCGGACGCCTACGAACGCCTCGTCGACCGTCTCCTGCAATCGCGCCACTTCGCCGAACGATGGGCGCGCCACTGGCTGGACGTAGCCCGTTACGGCGAGTCAACCGGTCCGTCACGCAACATCCCGTATCCGCATGCCTGGAGGTATCGCGATTACGTCATCGATGCGATTGACCGGGATATTCCATTCAACCGGTTTATCGAGGAGCAGATTGCAGGGGACCTTTTGCCCGCAGCCGATGCCGCCGAACGCGACCGCCTGCTGGCCGCGACCGGCTTCCTCGCCATCGGTCCGAAGGACGTCAACCAGCGCTTTAAAGAGCGTTTTGTGATGGACAACGTCGATGAGCAGATCGATACCGTGACGCGGTCCACTCTTGCGCTCACCGTGAGCTGCGCACGCTGCCACGATCACAAGTTCGATCCCGTGCCGATCACCGACTACTATGCTTTGGCCGGCATCTTCACCAGCACGGAGCTCGCGGCGGGCCTTCGCAATAAGATGGGCGGCGCCGGGCTGGATTACTACGACCACAAGGCGCTCATCACCCTGACATCCACCGTTCCTCCGCCTCCGGCCGACAAGCTGGCCAGGCTCCAGTCCGAACTGGCCATCGCAAAGAAGGAGTGGGATGCGATCCGGGGTACGCCCGAGGGTCTTGCGCTGGATTCAAACGGACGCCCCAAACAGCGGCAGTACCGGCTTCGCTACGAACGCCTGCAGTTTGAAGTCCTCTCTCTGACAGACCCGGCAACGCGTGGGTATGCCGTTCACGGCGTGCGCGAAGGGAAAGAGATCGGAGATACAGCCATTCGCATTCGCGGGCAGGCGGAGCGGCTTGGTCCTGTTGTACCGAGAGGCTTCCTGACCGCGTTCACAGTACCCAATGCGCCGAAGATCAATCCCGCTCAAAGCGGCCGTCTTGAGCTCGCTCAGTGGATCACAAATCCCCAGAACCCGCTCACGGCCCGCGTCTTCGTGAACCGGGTATGGAGCCATCTGTTCGGTAAGGGCATCGTCTCCACCGTCGACAACTTCGGACGAAACGGCGACCGGCCCTCCCATCCCGAATTGCTCGACTACCTCGCAAGCAAGTTCATTCGCGACGGCTGGTCCCTGAAGCGCCTTGTGCGGGACCTGGTGATGTCCCACACATACCGCTTGAGCGCGGACAAGCTGGCGGCAAACCAGGAAGCGGATCCTGAGAATCGCCTGCTCTGGAGGCATTCACCGCGAAGGCTGGAGGCGGAAGAGATTCGGGATGCGATGCTCGCCTCCGCTGGCAGGCTGGAGCTACGGCCACCAGCCGGTTCCGCCGTCTCGCAATTCAAGATGGTCGAGATCCGGGACAACGGTCTCGAATCGCGATCGCTTCACGAGGCGGCAGACCGAAGCGTTTACCGATCCATCTACCTGCCTCTGGCGCGCGGCATTACGCCGCGGTCGCTCGAACCCTTCGATCCGGTGAGCCAGACGCTGGTCACCGGCCAGCGGGACGGAACGACTGTTCCGACACAAGCCCTCTACTTGCTGAACTCCGCGTTCGTACGGCGGCAGGCGCTGGCGCTCGCGAACTCGCTGCTCTCCGATCCGAAGCGCACGACAGAGCAGCGAATCCGGCAAGCCTACCGCCTTGTGCTGAATCGTCTGCCCACGAGCCGTGAGATCGCACGCGCGGCGGCGTTTCTCAAAACGGCGGAGTCTGCGTACGCAACCAAACCGCCGAAGGCGCCGGTCGCAGCGGCGGCGTCTTTACCACCGCCACAGCCAGACGATCCGGACGACCCGGACAACGTGGACCGAACTGAATACGCTCTGCCGGAAGAGAGCGTGCAAGCTGACAATGCCCGGTCGGCAGCGTGGCTGGATTTCATTCAGGCGCTCTATGCGTCTGCCGAGTTTCGATTCATTCGATGAGATTGGGAGATTAGGGGATATGTTGACTCCGCGTTCCGTTCTTCCTTCCCGCAGAACGCTCCTGCGCTCTGCGGGAGCCGGCTTCGGTTATCTGGCTTTCTCGGCTATGCTCCAGGCCGCGAACAAGCCACTCGCAAGCAAGCAGCCACATTTCCGGCCGCGGGCAAAGCGCATCATCTTCCTCTTCATGGAGGGCGCAATGTCCAGCCTCGATACGTTCGAGTACAAACCAGAGCTGGTGAAAAATGCCGGAAAATCCGGGCCTGGCGGCGGCGTGCTGACTCCGTCAAAGTTTCAGTTCAAGCAGTACGGGCAGTCCGGATCGTGGTTCTCGGAGCTGCTGCCAAACATCGCGAAACATGCCGACGAACTCTGCTGGATCCGCGGTCTCCATACCGATACGCCGGCTCATCCGCAGGCAGTCGTTCAATTACATACCGGGAGCGCCAACGCTGCCCTGACGCGTCCCAGCATGGGAGCGTGGCTGTTGTATGGCCTCGGAACAGAGAATCAGGATCTGCCTGGCTACGTAACAATCAATCCGCCACCCAATTTTGGCGGCGCGGTGAACTACGGAAGCGCATTCCTTCCTGCACAATATCAGGGCACCAGGATCAGCGACAGCGGATTTCTTCCCAATCTGAAACCAGCATCATCCGCCCGGATGCAGCGGAATCAGCTCGACTTAATACAGGCAATGAACCGAGACCTTGCCGCCAGCCCCGATGCGCCCGAACCTGTGGACGGAATTATCGAGTCATACGAGCTCGCCTTCCGCATGCAAGGCAAGCTCCCCGAACTGCTCGATATCTCGACAGAGCCGCAACACGTGCTGGACGCATACGGCGTCAAGCCGGGACCCGAAGGCTCATTCGCGCGCCAGTGTCTGATGGCGAGGCGTCTCACCGAGGCGGGCGTGCGCTTTGTCGAGATCTGCCAGGGCGGATGGGATCACCACACCAATCTGCACAAGGGTCTCATCGAACGCTGCAGACAAATCGACCAGTCGACTTCTGCGCTACTCACCGACCTTGCGCAGCGAGGCCTGCTTGATGAAACGCTGGTTCTCTTCGGGTCAGAGTTCGGGCGCCTTCCGATGGCGCAAGGACCGGACGGACGTGATCACAACATCACCGGATATGCGATGTTTCTCGCGGGCGCTGGTGTGAAGAAGGGATTCAGCTACGGCGCTACTGACGAACTCGGCGTAAGGGCTGTTGAGGGCCGTATGCACACGAACGATCTGCATGCCACCTTACTCGCGCTCATGGGACTCGATCACAAGCAGTTGACGTATCGATACGCCGGACGCGACTTCCGTCTAACGGATGTCGCAGGAGAGGTGCATGACGCGATCTTCGCATAGCCCGAGGCCTGGCTTGTGCGCCTGGCGTTAAATCACTGTGAGATCGCCGCGCGGCTCATCCAGGAAACCGTTTCCGAATAGGAGAGGAGCCCGGTAGTCGCGCCGAGACGCGTGACGCTGAGGGCTCCTGCCGCATTGGCCAGGCGCGCGGCTTCGCGCAGCGAGGCACCGCGATAGAGTCCTGCAAGAAAGCCTCCGACAAAGCAATCGCCGGCGCCAGTGGTGTCGACGGCGTCCACGCGGAACCCCGGAACCGTAAACTCCTCGCTTGCGGTGAAGACGGAGCATCCTGCCGCTCCCAGCTTCACTACGGCAACCCCGGCGCCGGCCTCCAGGAATCGACGCGCAGCGGATCCAGCATCGGAACACCCGCTGATCCGGCGCGCCTCGTCTTCATTCATGAACAGAAATTCCGTATGAGGAAGGCAGGGCTCGATCACTTTCATCCATTCGCCTTTGGCATCCCATCCCGTATCGAGACTGGTCCGCAAACCAGCCTGCCGCGCACTGCGCATAGTTTCGCCTGCATGGGTGCGAAGCAGCGGCAGAGCGAATGGGTTGGCAAGGTGAAAGTGCTGAAACCCGGTCGTCAGATCAGCGGTAAACTCGACCGGAGCATCGAAGGCGTGAGCACTCACACCGGGTCTGTGCAGGAAAGCGCGGCTCCCGGTTGGCTTCACGAGCCCGACGGTAGCAGCAGTCGGCACGTCCTTGCGGAGCACATACCTTGTATCGACGCCAGCAGCTTCAAGCTGGCCGAGGACCCAATCGCCAAATGAGTCCCGGCCGGTTACGCCGACAAGCCGGACAGGAACGCCGAGTTTCCCAAGCGCGAAGGACGTGTTGGCGCCATTTCCCCCGACGTGCTGAGAGATGTCCTCCACCCACGTCGTCGCATCAAAGACGACTTGTTCAACCGGCCGGACAAGAATGTCGAGGACAAGATTACCGCAGCAGAGGACGCCGCCGGTCACCTAGAGCTGGCCCCCGGTGACCGACTGCAGAAAGGAACGTTCCATCGGCCAGCGTCCCAGAACCCGCCGGTCCTCCTGACTGAAGACACCGGCCGTCAGTACACCGCTCAGGTCGTTTGGATTCGGCTTTTGATTCTCCCGGGCAATAAAGTTGCGGAGAACCGTGGTCGCTTTTTCAAGCTGGTCACGCAAGGCGCTTGCCTCCTCCGCATTGCGGCACGTGACCCTCAGCAGAATTTCGAAGCGTTCGCCATTCGAGCCGAGCGCTAGAGAAAAGCGCTCCGCGCCTTCGAGCGCAGAAGCAAATGTGCGGGTTCCGGCTGGCAGTCCCTCTTTGCGGATAGCCGAAGCCGGCACTGAGACCCAAACTGGTTCCGAGGGAGTTTCGAACTGCGGGACCCGCTCGTGGTGTGTGATCAGGCTCGCAGCGAACTCGTCCGAGCTCACGGCCATGGCCATCAGGTCGCGCTTCAGTTTGTAGAAGGAGATCCGCCGCTCTGGCTTACTGCCCGATACCCGGCAGAGGCCGTTGACGCACGTCCCGCCCTGACGGGACACGTAGTTGTTGATTGCCTTCCAGTCGAACCGGCCCGAAAGAACGAGGAAGGTTCCCTTCTCCTGGAAGGAAAGAAGTACCGTATTCAGATCCTTGCGATAGTCGAATCCGGTATCCCGTACGAAGGCCTGGTATTCCGGCTCCTCCGCGAGCTGGGAGCCGGCCAGCATGTCGAGGACTCCGGAGACCCGGAGCGCCGCGACATCCACGTACATCACCGGGGCGTCAGCCGGGGGCAGATAGGGAATCAGCTCAGCGGCCGAGCGGCCTCGATAGCTCGGGGCAAAGTACCACACAGCGGCGGCCAGGACCGCCAGGGCGGCGGCCGCGATGAAAATTGACCGTCGCCGAATCAAACTCCTCACAATCTTGAGGTTACACCGCCGCCGCGAGTTCTGTCACCCGCGACTGTTTCCAAAGCTGGATGTATGGCTCCAGCTCCTCCATCATGGCCCGGAATCCGGGAATGTCCAGAGACTGCGCCCCGTCGCTGACAGCCTTCTCCGGGCAGGGATGAACCTCAACAATCAAACCATCGGCCCCAATGGCGACTCCGGCGCGAGACAGAGGCGGAACGAGGCTCCTCTTGCCGGTCGCATGGCTGGGATCGAGGATCACGGGCAGATGCGTGAGCTCCCGCAGCGCCGCGATCGCTGCAATGTCGCACGTGTTGCGCGTCGCGGTCTCATAGGTTCGAATCCCGCGCTCGCACAGGACCACCTTCGGATTCCCGTGCGCCGTGATGTATTCGGCCGACATCAGTAGTTCCTTCAATGTCGAGCTCATGCCGCGCTTCAACATGACCGGCCGCCCGCAGCGCCCGAGCGCTTTGAGCAGAGCGAAGTTCTGCATGTTCCGGGCGCCGATTTGCAGCATATCGGCGTACTCCGCCACCAGCTCGACGTCGCCGTCGCTCATGACTTCTGTAACGATGCCCAGTCCGGTAGCTTCCTTTGCCTTGCGGAGGAGCTTCAGTCCTTCCTCCTCCAGTCCCTGGAAGTCATAGGGGGACGTACGCGGCTTGAACGCTCCGCCACGAAGCAGCCGGGCGCCAGCCTGGGCGACCGCTTCCGCCGTCTCCATAATCTGCTTCTCGCTCTCGACGGAACAGGGCCCTGCAATCACCACAAATTCATCGCCGCCAAACTCCACGCCATTGACCACCACCCGAGTGCGCCTCGGATGGAACTCTTTGCTGACGAACTTGTACGGCGCGGAGATTCTGACCGCCTTCTCCACGCACGGCATCGCTTCCAGGGATTCCAGGCAAGCGGTCACGTCGCCGATGCCGACTGCACCGATGACAACGCGCTCTTCGCCTTGAATCGAGTGCACTTTGTAACCGAATTCATGAATTCGCTGGGTGACCTTTTCTACGTCCTCCCGGCTGGCATGGAGCTTCATCGAGATGATCATGATCGTCCTCTGTTCCGCCGATCCAAAAAAAAACCCACTCTTTCGAGTGGGTTGGATCCTTTTTCTGTTGCTGTACCTGCTCAGTCCAACGCCACTCGATTCAGCCGGAGGGCCAAAATCGAAAGCCGAAGAACTGATACGCGAAGGACAGCATGAAACCGTTAGTATACACTCCGCTGCAGGGAATTGCAAGTCCTCGTCGCGCGTTACACAGTGCTCTCGTATATTCTTCCCACTGGCGGTAAGCGACGCCGCACAATAGCCCAAGTAAGCTGCCAAACACTTTAAATCCTCGTACAAGTTCGATCCAGTCTTCACGCCGGACCGGTTCACGAGAAACGAACCGTCACCCGCACCAGGTGGATACACCTGAGAGTTGTGGTTCGGGCGGCCGGACGCCGCCCGCGTCAGTCATAGCTGCGCCGCCGCCTCACCCAACTTGACGGTGATGTCCATCGTGCGGCCCTGGCGGAAGATGGTCAGCTTAAGCGTGTCCCCCACTCTCTTCCGGCTGAGGGCCCGGCTGATCGCATCGGGCCGGTCGACTGGCCGGCCGTCGATCGCCATAATGAGATCTCCGCCGATGCCAATTTCGTAGTTCCCTACGATCGCCAGGCGGCGCGGGCCTCGCAGTCCGGCAGCCTCTGCCACCGATCCTGCGGCTACTCCCTGAATCAGCAATCCGCCCTCACGCGGCAACCCGAGCGCTTCTGCAAGATCGCCGCCGACCGGAAGAACATCGACGCCGAGCCGCGGCCGTACAAACTTCCTCCCGCTCTCATAGGCTTCGAGCATGGCCTTGGCCCGGTTCACCGGCATGGCAAAACCAATGCCGATGTTGCCGCCCGGGCCGTAGATCGCGGTGTTGATTCCGATGACATTCCCGAGCGAATCGAGCAGAGGACCGCCGCTGTTGCCCGGGTTGATCGCGGCGTCGGTCTGGATCATGCCTTCGAGCTCACGGCCGTTTTCATCCTGGATGTTCCTGCCGATGGAGCTGACGATCCCCGTCGTCAGGGTACCCTCCAATCCGAACGGGTTGCCGATGGCGAGAACCTTCTGGCCGACCTGGAGCCGGTCGGAGTCGCCAAGCCGGAGATACTTCAACGGTTTCTTGGGTTCAATCTTGAGGAGAGCGAGATCATTCGACGGATCGCGTTCAAGCACGGTCGCGCGGTAGCTGCTGCGGTCAGGCAGCGTCACCCGTATCTCTTCCGCCCGTCCTGACACGACGTGGTTGTTGGTAAGAATAAAGCCGCGGTCATTGATAATGAAGCCGGATCCTGATTCTTTCGACGGATAGATCTCCATGAACCACCCGCGCCGGTACACGGTGCTGGTGATGTGAACCGTCGCTTCGTGGGCGGCTTTGTAAATATCGATGTTGTTCATCTCGTCCGCGCTCAGTCCGGCGGAACGGGCAACATCGGGTCCTGACCAGATCGGAACCGCTTCTGACACCCCGCCAAGCAGACGCCTGGGACTCCACCTGCCCGCCGATGTGAACACCACAAACGCCGTCACCAGGACGGCTGCCAATACCAAAGCTCTCGCCTTCATCACTTCATACTCCGAAGCGAGTGGTAGACCACCCGCACCTGCTCGACAGTGCTCTCCTTGCTGCCAGAAGTATCAATGACGTAATCCGCGTACTTCCGTTTCTCCGACAGGGGCATCTGACGCTGCAGTCTCTTGCGCGCCTCCTCCTCTGTCATTCCTCCTCGCGACACGGCGCGCTCAATCTGCTGCCAATCCTCGCAAACGGTCAGGATCAGCTTGTCGAACCGCCTGTAGCTGCCCGTCTCAATGAGAATCGCCGCCTCCACAACAGCGATCCCGTGCGGATCTTCGGCAGCCACCTTCGCCATCCACTCCTCCTCGCGCCGGATCACATGAGGGTGGACGAGACTGCTGAGGAGGGCCAGCCTGTCTGGATGGTCGAAGACATCCGCCGCGAGCTTCTTTCGGTCGATGGTGCCGTCCTCGGCCAGCACCCCCGGCCCGAACGCCTGAACCACCGGCTCGTATGCCTCACCTCCCGGGGCCAGGACTTGATGGCCTAGTTGATCAGCTACGATGAGATGGCAGCCGAGACTTTCCAGGGTTTTGCCCACGAAGCTCTTGCCGGTGGCCAAGCCCCCAGTCAGCCCGACGCGCAGCATGAATTTTATCCCTTTATTATCCGACGTTCGGCGGCTTCAATGGTATTGACCATGAGCATCGCGATCGTCAAGGGGCCGACACCACCGGGGACGGGAGTATAAGCTCCGGCTCGTTCGGCCACGTCGAGCGGATGCACGTCGCCCACGACAATGCTTCCGCGGCGGTCGAACTCCTCGAGCTTCGCCGGATCATCGCGAAAGATCAGGGCGGCTTCCGAGCGGTCGGCGATGCGATTGATGCCCACGTCGACGACGGTCGCGCCAGGCTTGATGAACTCGGCGGTGACGAAGGCAGGGCGCCCCATCGCCGCGACAAGAATATCGGCGCGCTGGCACTCGCCTGCGAGGTCAGGCGTCTTCGAATGGCAGATCGTCACAGTTGCATGCCGGTGAAGGAGCAGGAGCGCCATCGGCTTTCCGACGATATCGCTCCGTCCGATGACGACGGCCCTTTTCCCGGCAACGGCGATGTCGTAGCGCCGGAGCATTTCCATAATGCCCGCCGGCGTGCAGGCGCGAGGCGCCGGAGAGCCTGCCACAAGCTGCCCTACATTAAACGGATGGAAACCATCAACGTCCTTCTCAGGTGTGATAGCTAGCAGGACACGCCGGGAATCCACCTGCTTCGGCAGCGGCATCTGCACAAGAATCCCGTCGATCTCGGGACGTGCATTGAGATCGCTGATAATCGCCAGCAGTTCCTCTGTAGTGACCGTATCGGGAGGCGTGATCTTCTCGCTGTAGATGCCGAGCCTCTCACAAGCCTTCACCTTGTTCCGGACGTAGATCTCCGACGCAGGATCATTTCCTACCAGAACGACCGCCAGCCCGGGGCGGCGGCCGCCCAACTCCCTCAGCCTTTCGACCCGAGGCTGCAACTCTCCCAGAATCGCGTCACGGACGCGCGTGCCTTCAAGAATTCTTGCCATTCTATTGCTCAGCGGCCGCGGGAGCAGGACGGCCAATCAGGAAGTGGTAGATGAGCGCCCCCAGTCCAACGGTTCCGATCGAGAACGAGGAAATTTTTGGGTTTAAAGTAAAGCCAAAAAGGGTGATCCACAACCCGACCAGAATAAAAACTCCTGGAATTAACGGATAACAGAAGCTGACCACCTGCAGCTTCTGCCACCCTGGCCTGCGCCGGAACTTGAACAGCGACGCAACCGACATCACGGCGAAGAAGTTCAGCGTGATGCCAATGTAGAAGAAGAGGTCCGGCAGCGAAGTTAGTGTTAGCAGCATGGAGCAGGCGCCCTGCGCAAGGATTGCATAGACGGGCGTGTGCCACCGCCGGTCCACGCGAGCCGCAGCCGCGAAGAACGCTTTGTTGCGCGCCATTGCATAGTACACGCGCGGCCCGATCGTCACCATCGCATTCACAGTGGACATCAACCCCACCGCCATCAGCGCGCTGAAGATTCCGGCAACCTCCGGACCAAACAAATGCGAAGCGGCAAGCGAACCGACCGCTACGACTCCCTTCATCTGCTCGAGCGGCACGGCATAAATGAACGTCAGATTCAGCGCGACATACAAGGCAGCAACCAGCACTGTGCCGATAATGAGAGCCTTCGGAAGCGTACGGTGAGGCTCATGCAGCTCTTCTGCGACGTAGGTTGCCGCGTTCCACCCGCTATAGGCGACATAGATAAAAAACAGGCTGATGGCAAACTGGGCGGCAATGGGCGTTGTGCTCGTGCGCTGCGCATTCTCGCTGAAGTGGTCCCAACTGCCGGTTCCCGCGCTGAAGCCCAGGACAACGAACGCAACGATGACGAAGATCTTAATCGACGTCAGTACGTTCTGGATTCGAGCCGTGCGCCTGACGCCGAAAAGATTGAGGAGTGTGAACGTCCCGATCAGGGCGCAGGCCGCCGCCTGAGCCCCTCCGAGCCGGATCTGGAAAAAGCCGGCATCAACCGTCCAGATGGTATTTTCCGGGCGCAAAGCAGGCCAGAAATGGCCCAGATAACCTGCAAACCCGATGGCGGAAAGCGCGATCGGCGCGGAAAATCCGGCAAGAAAAGAGACCCAGCCGGTCATGAATCCCCAGGCGGGTCCGTAAGCTTCGGTCAGGTACACATACTCGCCGCCGGAGCTGGGGAAGTTGATGCCAAGCTCGGAGTAGGACAGCGCGCCCGCGAGAGCGCACAACGCGCCTACAATCCAGATGGCCAGAACGATGCTTACATCGCCAAGGTCCGCCGCAAGGAAACCCGTAGCCGTGAAGATTCCGCTGCCCACCATGTTGGAAACAACCAGGGCGGTAGCGCTGACCAGCCCTAATTGCCGAAGCAGCAAAGGGGTTCCTTGAGGCAAGGAGGGTGCGCTCGTTTTATTGGGGCCCACCTTGCACATTGTACGCCACTTGCAGGTTGATTTAACCGTCTCGCGACCTTCGGCTGCTAGGATGGAACAAGGAAGTGAGGCATGGTCAATCACAGCCTTCTGCTGCTTCCCCTGACGCCGCTCCTGCTACAGGTCCAAACGGCGTCCCTCCCCAAGATCGAGATTCCCAAAGTGGTCAACCAGTACGCCGCCTTGAGAATGAAGATGGTCCGGGAGCAAATTGAGGTGCGGGGCGTCCGGTTGCCCCAGGTTCTGCAAGCAATGCGGACCACCCCACGCCACCGGTTCGTTCCAGAAAAGCAGATGCAGCTTGCATACGCCGATCAGCCTCTGCCGATCGGCTTCGGCCAAACCATCTCTCAACCCTACATCGTGGCTCTCATGACAGAGCTTCTCAACGTAGACCGTTCTCACAAGGTGCTCGAGATTGGAACGGGATCGGGTTACCAGACCGCGGTCCTCGCTGCTCTGGCCGACCGAGTATACTCCGTCGAAATTGTTCCCGAGCTGGCGCAGAGTGCCATCTCCACGTTGCGGAGCCTGGGCTATCGGAACGTTAGCGTCATCAATGCAGACGGCTATCAGGGCTGGCCGGACGAGGCGCCTTTCGACCGCATCCTGCTGACGGCAGCGCCGCCCGAGATTCCGGATGCCTTGATCGCCCAACTGAAGCCGGGCGGAATTCTCGTAGCGCCCGTCGGCGCCACGCCGAGACAGCAGCTCGTCGCGATTCGCAGGCTGGAAGACGGCACTCTTCGCAGGGAGATCGTTACCATGGTCAGCTTTGTTCCAATGGTGCGGCAACAGTAGGGCTAGCGCGTCTCCGCAGCCAGAATCGCTTCGACCAGCCCGTCAACTGTATACTGCGCGGCCTCGGCATCAATGGAAAGACCGTGGCGACGGGCGGTATCCGAAGTCACCGGCCCGATCGACGCAAAGCGCACTCCATCCAGAGCCTCTCTCGGCACCAGAGCCAGCAGGTTCTTCACGGTCGATGAGCTCGTGAAGGTCACCCAGTCCGGTTTCCTGGCTGCCTGGAAGACTTCGGCCGCCTGATCCCGAGCTTCTTCCGGCACTACCGTGCGGTACGCCTCGACCACGTCAACTTCAGCTCCGCGCTCGCGGAGGGCAGTGGGGATCAGGTCTCGCGCGACAGCCGCACGCGGCAGCAGGACGCGCTTTCCCCGCATCTCCTCGCCGGCAAAAGCCTCCAGCAGGCTCTCAGCGACGTATTCGTCCGGCATCAGATCGACCTTCAGATGCAGATCCTCGACTGCCTTCCGCGTAGCTGGCCCGATGGCGCAGATTTTGGCGCGCAGAGCGCGAAGGTCATTCCGGGATGAGTCAAGCCGCTCGAGAAAGAAGCGGACGCCGTTGACGCTTGTGAAGATCAGCCAGTCGTAGGAGGACAGCCTTTCGATCGCGGCATCGAGCGGACCGGTGCTCAGCGGCGGACAGATTTCAATGGTGGGATATTCGATCACCTCAGCGCCGAGATCGTGGAGCTGAAGAGCCAGATCCTCGGCCTGGCCTCGCGGTCTTGTGATGACGATCCGGCGGCCAAAGAGCGGCAGCTTCTCGTACCAGCTCAGCGTGTCGCGCAGAGACACGACCTCGCCGATGACGATGGTGGCCGGCGGTTTCATTCCCGCATCGCGGACGCGATCCGGCAGGTCTTCGAGCGTGCCCGTTATGGTCCACTGTTCCGGCCGGGTTGCCCAGCGCACTGCCATGGCGGGCGTATTGGCAGGCCTGCCCCGGCGGATGATTTCCCGGGCGATTACAGGCAGTGTCGTAAGACCCATGAAGACGACAAGCGTTTCCGCCCGTCCGACGCGGTCCCAATCGATCGATTCCGGATTGTGGCCAGTCACAAACGTGACCACGGACGTGTGGTTGCGGTGCGTGAGAGGGACGCCGCAGTAAGCTGCAATCCCAAGAGGCGTCGTGACGCCGGGGACTACCTCGAATGGAATGCCCGCGCCG
Source organism: uncultured Bryobacterales bacterium (assembly GCA_937959285.1). Taxonomy (GTDB): domain Bacteria; phylum Acidobacteriota; class Terriglobia; order Bryobacterales; family Bryobacteraceae; genus JADGHK01. Next base: position 32 of record CALGAR010000067.1, on the reverse strand, counting down.
GCCAGAGCTTCCGCCTCTTCCCCGCCCCGCCC
>CALGAR010000066.1 GCA_937959285.1 uncultured Bryobacterales bacterium | reverse complement strand
GCCGCTTGGAGCGCCGCTCAGGAACGTGGTGATTCCGGAGACGTCCCAATTGTCAAAGATCGCCTTGACGACCGCGTTGTTCACCACCTTGGAAAGCTTCGGCAGCGAGTAGATGTAGTTGAGCTGGAAGTTATGGGTACGGTCGATGTCTGCGCGGCCGTAGTTCCTCATGCGGAAGTCCAGAAACGGATTAACCGCATCGTTGTTTCCGTTCACCAGGTTCATCGCCTTGGACCACGTATAAGTGATGCCGAACGTAAAGTTGTTCGAAAAGCGCTTATTCAACTGTGTCTGCAATGAGTGGTAGTTCGAGGTGCTGGCAAACTCCAGGTACTGAATGTCTGCGTATCCCTGGTAGGGGCGCAGGAAGTTATCCGGAAGGGGATTCCCGGTCGTCGGATCCTTACTGGACGCGAGGAAACGCGTGCCGTAGGGAATGGCGTTCAAGCTCCGCCGGTGCAGCAGATGCCTGCCGACGTTGCCGACGTAGGCGACGTCAAGCACCATTCCGAAGCCAATATTTTGCTGTATTCCGAAACTCCAGTTGTAGACGGTAGGCGGGTCGTACGCCCGCTGCACTGCAAAAACACCGGCCGGCGACTGGCGCAGAGGCGTGGAGAGAAGATCCGTGATCGTCGTGTTGAATGCGGTGGAGGTGATGACGTTGGGCGGCGACTCAACGAGTTGCAGAATCTGGTCATCGTTAAAGCGGTCAAAGAAGATGCCAAATCCGCCGCGGACCGCCGTTTTGGCATTGCCGAATACGTCCCATGCAAAGCCGAAGCGGGGACCGATCTGGATTGACGGAGTAACCATGGCCTGCTCCTTGTAAACCGCCATACCCTGATACGGCGTTCCCCGCCCTGCTGCAAATGTGCCAATCGTCGCCGCAGGCAGAATCTGGCCTGTAACCGGATCCCGGCCGACGCGCGGACCATCCGGGGTTTCTCGATAAGGCTGAACCAGGAGAGGCTGCTGCGACGGATCGTACAGAGAAGCGTCGAACGCAGCGAGATTATCGCCAGCGCTGTAGGTTGGCTGGATGTAGTAGAAGCGAACGCCGGCGTCGATTGTGAACCGCCTCGTGACTTTCCAGGTATCCTGAGCAAACCACTCCACGTTGGTATAGCGGGCATGCGCGGCGGGATGGCCGTTTGCCTCGACATAGGAATCAAACGTACCTAGCAGCGCGTTCGCATAGGCGTAGTTTGTGTCCATCGGGTTATTGGGATTGCGGTTGAAATTGAAAGTCCCGTTGAACGCCGTCGCGCGTTGCGCGTTGCGAGTGGTGCGCTCAATATAGATGCCGATCTTCGTGTTGTGGCTGCCGAAGATCTGCGAGAGGTTGTCCGACCAGTTCCAGATGTTGTTGGTGCCGAAGAATGGGAATCGCTGCTCAATGTTGAGCACGCCGGCGTTCGGAATCCCGCCAAAGTTGGCGTTCGGAATCAGATCGAACGGATTGGCTTGAGGAAAGAATTGCGGCAGATTCAATCCAACCGCGCTGCGCTGGTTGCGTCTCAATCCTTCTTCGGTCAGAGGATCGACAGTCTGAAGCGCCCGATTTACGCCGAATGTGAACTCATTGATCCTTGTTGGGCTGAACGTGTGAATCAGCGTGCTGACAAGGCCCCGGCTGTGGATCTGGTAGTTGATTGGCAGTTGCGGCCAGCTTGAAGACGCAAGCACAAAATCGAATTCACCCTTAAAAGCTTCGTAGTTCTGAATTCCACGGGCGTAGAACGTCGTCCTCGGACTGATGTTGTAGTCCACCCGGAGAATCTCTTCACGGCGCGGTTGATCGACAGTGGATTGAAACACCGAGTTGAACGTCCGCGAAGGATCCCAGGCGCCGGGAAGCGGGAACACTTCGAGGAGTTTCTGTCCTTGCGGGTTGATTCGGTTAGCTGGAATCCGGTTGCCGGGAAACGGAATCTTGTTGTTGAAAGGATCGAGAATCTGGATAAGCGCGCCGTTCTGATCGCGGGTGTCGGAGAAGTCTCCCATCCGCTCAGCGGCTGTTGGAAACGTCCGGCGTGCAAGGTTCGTTGGGCGCTTGCGCGGAAGGAACTCCTGGGACCAGAAAAAGAAGAGCTTCTCGCGGCTCTTGTTGATTCCGGTGCCAGGAATGATCACCGGCCCTCCAAGAAAGTATCCCGGATAGTTGAAGCGGTAATGGGGTCGCGGAAGATCGTCGCGGTTTCGAAAGAATTCGTTTGCGTTCAAAGCCTCGTTGCGCAGGAAGTAGTACGCGCCTCCATGAAACTCTTTTGTGCCGCCCTTGATGATGGTATTGATCGTTCCGCCCGAGCTCCGGCCATACTCAGCCTGATAATTCGTCAGCAGAACTTTCACTTCCGCAACGGCGTCGATCGACGGAGCAAGGTAGGGACCGCCCATCGACCCCGTATCCAGGCTGGAAATCCCGTCGAGCGTCAAATTGATCGTTCCGGCCCGGTTTCCGTTGATCGAGATACCGCCCAGATTGTTCCAGCCAGGAGCCTCGCGATTCGCTGTGTCCACAACGCCGGGCAGCAGGCGGACCAGACCCAGGTAGTCGCGCCCTTTCATGGCGAGATCCTGCATCTGCCTGGTGCTGATCAGGCCGCTACGTTCGGCGCTTTGCGTCTGAAGGCGCGCAGCTTCGGCTTCCACGGAGACCGTTTGCGTCATCTCCCCCAACCTCAGCGTGATGGGAGGAATTACCACGCGCTCCGTCGCAGTCAGGTCGATCACTTTCTGTTCATATTTCTGAAATCCTTCCGCAGTCACGACAAGCTGATAGCGTCCCGGCAGGAGTTGTGTAAACACAAATGTCCCGTCAGCCGCGGTTTTTCCCTGTCGCATTTGCGTAGTTCCCAAATTGGAAAGGACAAGATCGGCTCCCGCAATTGCGCTGCCGGATGGATCTTGCACGGTACCCGATATTTGCCCGGTCAAGCCTTGCCCCCAGGTTGTGACAGGCACGCCGAATAGAACCACAGCTGTGAGCGTGTAAGCGAGATCGCAAGTGCGGACAAAATTCCAGGAAAATCGGAACCGCATCCACCTAAAAAGCCGCATATTTTTCCCCCAACTAGACAAGTTTTTGTCCCGCCGCGAAAGACGTTATTCCGATCGGCTCCGGGTGTCAAGGGATAAGTACTTCCTGTTAAATCGCCGTGGAGAGGATGGATGGCTTTGCTTGTTGCGCCCTTGAAACAGTGGTAGCCTTGATTGTCCGATTGGTGGCCGAACGACGCGAGATAGCAAGAGGTGTCCGCGTTGATATAGAATGCGGCCGAGGTCTACCAGGGCGCGTGAACGACTTTCGTGGAAAGAGGAGCAAACGCCCATGCCGCACAACTCCTCGGCTGCACTTCGATCCGCAAAAGGAGCAGTTTATCGCCGACGCGAAAGCACACCTCCGATTCCCGCGCGTCCATGTGGCCCCAAACAAGGTTTAACTATGAAGCGTACGCTCGTAGCAGTGCTGTTTCTGTTTTCTCTGGCTGTAATGCCGGCACGCCCGGAGGACGGCTTCCGCCCGCTTTTTGACGGCAAGACGCTGGACGGCTGGGACGGCGATCCCCGTCTCTGGAAGGTCCAGGACGGAATGATTGTCGGTTCGACGGAGGGCGTTGATCTCGAGAAGAACAGCTTCCTGATCTACCGAAAGTCCACCTTCAGCGACTTCATCCTTCGCGCGGAGGTGAAGCTGCGGAACCACAATAGCGGCATCCAGTTCCGCAGTGAGGCGCTGCCGGGGTGGGTCGTGAAGGGCTACCAGGCAGATATGGCTGAGGGCAACTGGTGGGGCAGCATTTACGACGAGCTAGGCACGCGCGGCGTCATGGTGAACGGCTGGAAGGGAAAAGCCGAGACTGTCGTCAAGCCAAACGACTGGAATCAGATGGAAGTGACCTGCAAGGGAGATCATATTCAGGTACGAGTGAACGGCCTCCTGACCGCCGAGTTGCACGATTCCGCAAAGCTGGAAGGCATCCTTGCGCTTCAGTTGCACCGTGGCCCGGCCATGCAGGTCTTCTTCCGGAACATTCGCATTAAGGAGCTGAAATGATGCGCCGGTTCGGCGTCGCGCTGCTCATTGCTGCAGCGACGTGGGCTGGGGGACGTCCGCCCGAAATTCCGTTCCGCATGCAGATGCTCGACGCAGGGGCCAATGAAACGTGCGCCCTGGCAGACATCAATCGGGACGGCCGTCTGGATATCGTGTCAGGCGAGAACTGGTACGAAAATCCATCCTGGACGAAACGCAAGTTCCGCGAGATTAGCTTCACGAACAATTACGTTGACGCCTTCAGCGACCTGATTGTCGACGTAAACGACGACGGATATCCGGATGTCGTCACGGTGAGCTGGTTCGCGAAGAAGATCGCCTGGTGGAAGAATCCGGGCAAGACAAAGATGGCATGGGTGGAGCAGGAAATCGATAAAGGATTTCCGAACGAATTCGCCCTGCTCATCGATATCGACAACGACGGTAACGCGCGGGAACTGCTGCCGCAGTCGGGCGACGCCAAATTTCCCCTCGCTTGGTACGAAGTGAAGGACGGCACATGGGTGAAGCATGTCGTAAGCCCGCAAAGCTATGGACATGGGATCGGCGCGGGCGACATCAACGGAGATGGACGAACCGACATCCTTACGCCAAAGGGCTGGTTCGAGGCTCCCGCGGATCCGAGGAAAGGCGAATGGAAGCATCATCCGGACTGGGATGAGAAGGCACACCTGAGCTTCCTCCATGTAGTGGATATCAATGAAGACGGGAAAGCCGACATCGTCACCAGCAATGCTCACGACTACGGCATCTTCTGGCTGGAGCAGGGCGCCGAAGGCAAGTGGGTGAAGCATCTCATCGACGACTCCTGGTCACAGGCTCACGCCCTGACGATGGTGGACCTGAACGGAGACGGCCGAAAAGACCTGCTGACCGGGAAGCGCTACCACGCGCACAACGGGCATGACCCGGGCGGGCGCGAGCCCCTGGGCGTCTACTGGTACGAATACCGTAAGAACTCCGCCGGTAAGGTGGAGTGGATCCGCCACGTGGTCGAATACGGCTCCCGGGCAGGCGGAGGCATGCAGATCCCCGTTGCAGATCTGGACGGCGATGGAGACCTCGATTTCGTCTGCGCCGGAAAAAGTGGACTATTTCTCTTCGAAAACCTAACGAAAAAGGAAAGGACATCGAGATGAGCAAGCGCAGTTCTATCGGCACATGGGCTTACACGATCGGCCCCTACGCAGCGAACCCGATCGGCTTCGACACCGTGTGCGACCGGCTGAAGGAGCTCGGGTATGACGGTGTTGAATTGGGAGCGTTCCCGCCGCATCCGAATCCAGGCAATCCGAACGGCTCAAACGAGGGCTGGGCAGGGGCGTTGCCGGAGAAGTCGCAGCGCGCTGAGCTCAAAGCAAAGATGAAAGAGCGAGGCCTTGGCTTTAGCGGCATCGCAGCGAACCTTTGGGGCGAAAAGCTGATCAACACGGACGATCAGAGCAAGTACATCGCCGAGTTCCGAAAGAACGCAGAGTTCGCCGCCGACCTGGGCATCCCGGGCATTCGCGTTGACTGCGTCCAGCCTCCTACGATCCTCCGCGAAGTTGACTACAAGACCGCGTTCGACAGGGTGGTCAACACCTGGAAGACCTGCGCCGATATCGCCGCCGATTATGGATTAACGATGGTGTGGGAATTCGAGCCCGGCTTTGCCTTCAACAAGCCCAGCGATATCATTCGCGTGCATGACGCTGTCGACAAGCCGAACTTCGGGCTGATGTACGACACCTGCCACGGCCAGATGTGCGCCGTTGTGGGCGCGCGTCAGGAGGGCGAGAAGGAAGTCATGGCGAGCCAGATCGAGTTTATCCGCAAGCTGGACGGGCGCATCAAGCACATCCACCTGATCGATTCGGATAACACCTGTCATAAAGACGCGAACGGAGAGGACGAGACTTCCTCCCACCCGCCCTTCGGTCTCGGAGTCCTGAACTTTGACGAGATCATGCCGGAGCTGGTGAAAGCGAGCCGTCTGCCGCATGACTGGTGGACCATCGATCTCTGCTTCTGGCCGGACGCCTGGGCCGCAACGGAAACGTGCAAGAAGAAGCTGGATGAGCTGATTGCCAAGTACGGCCAGGCGTCGCAGGATGCCGTCGCCTAGAGAGGACAGACATGGCAAAGGAACTTCGCGTCGGAATGATCGGATATGGGTTCATGGGGCGCGCCCATTCGAATGCGTACAAGCGCCTCAACGATTTCTTCCCGGTTCAGCACCGGCCCGTGCTCAAGGCAGTATGCGCCAGGAATGCCGAGAAGGCGAAAGCCTTTGCGGAAATCTGGGGCTACGAGCGGGTGGAGACAGACTGGCGCAAAGTAGTGGAAGCTCCGGATATCGACCTTGTCGATATCGGGTCTCCCAATGACACTCATTACGAGATTGCGCTGGCCGCGGCCAAGAACGGGAAGATGGTGCTCTGCGAGAAGCCGCTCGCGATGAACGTGGAGCAGGCGGAAGAGATGACGAAGGCCGTGGAGGCCGCCGGCGTCCCCAACATGGTGTGGTTCAACTACCGCCGCGTGCCGGCCATCGCTCTCGCCAAGCAGATCGTCGACGAAGGGCGTATCGGACAGCCGTTCCACTACCGGGCAACCTACCTCCAGGACTGGACCATCTCTCCGGACGTGCCGCAAGGCGGCGCCGCGCTCTGGCGGCTCGACGCGAGCGTCGCAGGTTCGGGCGTTACGGGCGATCTGCTCGCGCATTCGATTGATACCGCGATGTGGCTGAACGGCCCGATCACGCGGGTCGTCGCGAAGACACAAACGTTCGTCAAGGAGCGCAAGCACGCTGTCACGGGGAAGGTGGAACCTGTCCAGATCGACGATGCCTGCATGTTCCTGGCGGAGTTCGCTAACGGCTCGATGGGCACCTTCGAATCCACGCGCTATGCAAGAGGACGCAAGAACTTCAACACGTTCGAATTGAACGGCGCGGAAGGCAGCGTCTATTTCGATCTCGAAGAGCCGGAATACCTGCAGTTCTTTGAGTACAAGCAGCTCCAGTCCGGCAAGAAGGTGGAGTCTCATCTCACCGGCTGGCGCAAGATCCACACAACGAACTCCGAGCACCCTTATATGAGCCACTATTGGGTGCCGGGAACCTGTATCGGCTACGAGCACACATTTCTGAATGCTTTGGCCGACTTTGTAATGGGGATCGAGAGTGGAAAGCCAACCCAGCCGGACTTTCGCAACGCGCTGCAGACCCAAAGGGTTTGCGACGCGGTGCTGGAGTCGGCGCGAACCGGCCGCTGGACGGAGACCGGTGTCGAACTGGATGCAGTAGGTAAGGCGTCTTAGCGAAGGAGAAGACTTATGGCGGATGTGACAAGGCGGGGAGCTCTGGCGGGCGCCGCCGCTAATCTTTTGATACTGAAACCCCAGACGGTGTTTGGCTCGCAGGCGAATTCCGCCATCTCTTTTGGCATTATCGGGACTGGAGGACGCGGGCGCTATGTCGGCACGTTGATGACCAAGGTCCCGCAAGCCCGCCTCGGTGCGATCTGTGACCTGTACCCGGATCGAATTGATCTGGCGAAGACGCAGATCCCCGGCGCGGACAAGGTGAAGGCGTACAAGGACTATAAGGAACTGCTGGCGCAGACCGACATTGATGCCGTGCTGATCGCCACACCCGTCTATCTGCACCCCGAGCATTTTGAGGCTGCGGTCAACGCCAGGAAACACATCTACTGCGAAAAGCCGGCGGGCGCGGATGTGGCGGGCGTGAAGCGCCTGATGCGGGCCGCCGAACGGGCAGACAAATCCAAGACGATCGCCTTCGGCTACCAGCAGCGCTTTAGTCCCGAGTATCTGAAGGCGGAGAACATGCTGCGCACGGGCCAGATCGGGGAGCTGAATCTTATGCTCAGCTACTGGATCTGGGGCGGCAACGCCTTCCGGCCGTTTACGCCGCCTCCGATGCCAGAGGAGCACAAGAAAAACCGGCTCTGGCATCATTTCAAGGAAACCTCCGGCGACTTCATCGTTGAGCAGGACTGCCACGGTCTCGACGTGTTGAACTGGTTTGCGCAGGCGCACCCGTTGAAAGCGACCGGCGAGGGAGGCCGAAAGGCCCGGAAATGGGGCGATAACACCGATCACGCGAACGTGATCTACGAGTATCCGAACGGCCTGAAGGGCTGGCTGCTCGGCACGCAACTGCCCCCGAGTCCTTACTGGGATGTCAAGGAGCAGTTCATTGGCACTCTCGGAGCGCTGGAAACCTCCAGGAACTATCTGAGCGTGTTCGAGGCTGGCAAGCGTGACTGGGTCAAGACGGAGTCAAAACGGGAGATCACCAACGACGCCGTCGAGGCCTTTTTCAAGAGCATCGCTGATAAAAAGCCCTTTAGCATGGCGAAAGACGCCGCCGAGAGCACTCTCACCGCAATCCTTGGCAGGATGGCTTGCGAAAAACGGCGAGAGGTGACCTGGCAGGAGATGTGGGATTCCGCGTAGCACCCCATGGGGAGGGCGGCGAAGAACGCCGCCTTCCCGCCTGACGCCTACTCCCCCGAATGCCCGCGGCGAACGATTTCCCACAGCGGCATGGGTAAGCCCTCGCTGGTCGCCAGGATCGCTTTGCTGTCCAGACTATAAGCGACGCCTTCGCCCTGGCGCCGATCGCCGAGAGGCACTGCCACAGGCGTCGTGCTCCATATCTCATCAAAGGACGCCCGCGCGGACAATCGATACTCCCATCCCCTGAAGTAGTCGCACAAGATCACCCGCCTTCCGTCCGGGGAAATGTCGCCTCCGGTCACCCGTCCCAATATGAGCGTGATTGCAGATTCGTCGGGGAACCGCAGCGAAGCAACCCTTTGCAGGGTTGTGACTCCTTCGTGTCTCAACGGCGCTTTGGCTTTGAAGACCAGTGTTTCCGAATCCTCGCCGCGGGCCTTCGTGACGATATACACATCGCCGGTGACCGGATGAACAAGCAGCGCTTCGGCGTCGTGGGCCCCGTCCGGGTAGCGCAGCCGGAAAGTCTCCACTGCGCCGAGATTTTCCCCGGGCTTCGGTTCCGGAACGCGGTAGACGGCGATCGCCTCTCTTTGCCGTCTGTTATCGCCAATGTCTCCCAAATAGAGGCAGGGACGCCCCTGACAGGGTCCTAGCGACATATCCTCGATATCCCATAGCGGCAGACGCGGCAGGCGCCAGGAGCCCGCGATCGCGCCTTTTCGATCGAATAGAAAGATCCGGCCGTCATTGCCGTCGTTGTGGGTCCAAAACAGTCCGGGGTTCCTTCGGGATGCGGCCAACCCGCTGCTCTCGTCCACCTGCTTTGAATCGAGCAGCGCAATCCGCGCGGGCGGGGCGTAGCCTTCACTGTCGTCTGCGCGAGTGGCTGTCTGCGGCTGCATCAGCAGAACACCAGCGATGAGCACGCAAACAATGAGCCCAGGAAGTTTCATACGCCGAATCGGAATAGTCGCCTCCTAAATCATGCCCAGCGGGACATCGTGGTCCGGTGCGGGAAAGGCCTCATCGATCAGAGCAATATCCTCCTTCGACAACTGCCATCCCACACCCCCGCTGTTTTCGATCACGTGTTCGGTCCTGGCTGCCTTCGGGATCACGAAGACGTTGTCGTAGCGGGTCAGGAAGCGCAAAGCGACCTGATGCGGAGTCTTGCCGTATCGCGCTCCAATTTGCTTCAGAAGACGGCCGCCGGGAGTGTGCGGCCCCGGAAACGAGTCGTGGCCGAACGGGCTGTAAGCGACAATAGCAATCCCGTGTTTTGCACAGTAGGGGATGAGCTTTCGTTCGATGCCCCGGTCTTCGAGGTGATAGAGTACCTGGTTCGAGACGATCTTCTGCTTTGTCAGGGCCCTCTGCGCTTCCTCGAGCTCGTGCACATCGAAATTGCTCACACCGATGTAACGGGTCAGTCCCCTCTCGACGAGGTCTTCCATCGCGGCCATTGTCTCTTCAATCGGAATGCTTCCGCGCCAGTGGAGAAGATAGAGGTCCAGATGATCGGTTCCGAGACGGCGCAAGCTCTGCTCACACGCGTTGCGTGTCCCCGTGCGCGAAGCGTGAGACGGCAGCACCTTGCTGGCCAGGAAGACTTCCTTCCGCCGCCCCGCGATTGCCTCTCCAACAACTTCTTCATTGGCATACATCTCGGCGGCATCGACGTGCGTCATGCCGAGATCGAGCCCGAGGCGGAGAGCTTGAACGGACCGACGGCCGCGCGGCAACTTCCATGTGCCCTGCCCCACAACTGCCACCTGCTCACCTGTCCACCCGAACGGCCGCCATTCCATACTCGCGCTTAGGATAGCAATTAAGACAGGCGCTCCGCGTCTGCGCACCCTGTCTGGTTGTTACACGCGGGCTGCCTATGGGCGGTCTTAGAATGGCAGAATGAAGCCTTCCTTCTACGTCCTGTTCGCACTCGCCGCGCATTGTGCTGTTGCGAAAGGGCCCGGGCTCGGACTGATCGCTCCGCAGGCGGTTTCCGCCGACCCGGCGAAACTCATGGAGGAGCGGATCCGCTCCGCTGTCGCCTCCTTTCAGGGCACAGTAAGCCTCTTTGCCAAGAATATCGATACGGGTAAGAGCTTCGAACTGCGCGCCAATGAGCCGGTGCGAACAGCCAGTACCATCAAGCTCCCCATCATGGTGGCCGTATTCTCGGCAATCGAGGCGGGTAAGGCGAGCTGGGATGAGATGCTGACGCTTCGCGATGAGGATAAGGTCTCAGGCTCCGGCGTCATCCGCGAGTTCCCCGGCGGCACGAAACTCCCCTTACGCGGGCTGATGAACCTCATGATTGTCGTCAGCGACAACACGGCAACGAACCTGCTGCTCGACCGCTTCACGGCGGATTTCGTCAACGCCGAAATGGACAAGCTAGGGCTCCATCGGACCCGGTCTTTGCGAAAAGTCCTCGGGGACCGAAACAACCTGAAGCCGGTCCCGACGGGCTTCAGCAAGGCCGGTCTGATGGAAAGCAACCGCAGATTCGGCATTGGCGTCAGCACGCCTCGCGAAATGGGAATCCTGCTCGAAAAGCTGGCAAAAGGGGAAGTGGTGAGCCCGGCAGCTTCCAGGGAAATGCTCGAAGTCTTGAAGCGCCAGCAGTACAAGGACGGCATTGGCCGCCGCCTGCCTGACGCCTGGGTCGCGAGCAAGTCCGGCTCGCTGGACCGGCTGCGCAGCGACGTCGGGATTATCGAGACGCCCGGAGGACGGATCGTCCTGGCAATCACCGTGGACGATATGCCGAAGACCGACTACTCGCCGGACAATCCCGGGCTCCTGTTGATCTCCGACCTCACGGGGATCATCATCGACGGCCTTGGCCGCTGGAAATAACAGAACAGCCGGACTTCCAGGAAAACTGGCTCGGCCGCGTGCTAGTAGGCGTGGGCGATGCGGCGCATGGCGTCGATCTCGCGCTGCTGGGTCTCCTGGCGCAGCCGGATCAGGACCAGCACCACGGCGATCAGCAGGAATGGAATCCAGTTTAGGAACAGAACCCGGTAATAGTCCGGATCCATGCTGCCGCCGCCCCAGACCACAGGCTGCGGGTGTTGCGTACGCCACCACTTGATGGAGAAAACGACGATCGGAACATCCACAAAGATGAAGATGGAGAGGACCGCCGCAATCCGGGCGCGCTGCGTCGGATCTTCGATCGCCTTGCGTAGCATCATGTACCCGGCATAGGCCAGCCACAGAATCAGCATCGACGTCAGGCGGGCATCCCAGGTCCACCAGATTCCCCAGATGATGCGCGCCCAGATCATGCCGGTAATCAGGTTCACCGCCCCGAAGGCCAGCCCCACTTCCGTCGCCGCGACGGCCAAGTCGTCGTAGCGCAAGTTGCGCCGGACCAGATATAGAACGCTGGCGGCCAGTGCAACAAAAGCGCATACGAACGCTGTCCATGCGGCAGGAACGTGGAAGAAGATGATGCGGAAGATCGCCCCCTGAAACGCCTCATCCGGAAGCTGCAGCAACATGACGTACAAGTTGTAGGAGAGGAGCGCAGCGGCTATAGCCGCACAACCGATCATGAATTGCTGGCGAAAGGCGATCATAGCTTCAGTTTAGCGGTTCTCGAACCTGCCCGCCTTCATTCCGCTTGACGGATGTGGCATTATGAAGAAACGAGTTCCTTTTAGTGCCCCGTAAACGAAGTCCTAGGTACGGACTCCCTTGCTATTGCTTTGCAGTCCGCCCGGAGACTCTGCTATTCTATTTGGGGTATAGAAAGAAAGAGAGATTAAGGTAAGACGAGGAGTATCTAGTCTGGCATGGCGCTGGCGACAGATGTGAAAAGGCAGGTGATCTCGAAGTACCGTATACATAAGACTGACACGGGGTCGCCAGAGGTTCAGGTTGCAATTCTGAGTTCGCGGATTGCTCAGCTCACTGAGCATTTTAAGACGCATCGGAAAGATCACCATTCCCGGCGGGGCTTGTTGAGCTTGGTAGCTCGGCGGCGCCGTCTTTTGAACTACCTGAAGACCCATGACGTGGAGAGGTATCGGAACCTCATCCAGAGTCTGGGTATCCGGCGCTAGGCTGAAGCTGGAACTCCGAGCGGGCGAGAGCCCGACGTTGTCCATCGTCCTACCCTGGGAACTCCTGGACACCGCCCCGGTTCAAACCCGCCGGCGACGCCGTGCGGTGCAAGTTGCTTACTTGCACCGGCATCAGATCTGCAGCGGCATCCCCACGCGATTCACTCCAGTCTCCTTGATCGGGCCAAGCCGCGCCGGCAGCGGAATAAGTCGCCCGGTACGGCCAGAAGTTGATACTGCGCAATCGCAAGCAGGATGGAATGTCGTCTTGGCCGCGATTGGAGGAAAGACATGATTCACACCGTAGACGTTGACCTGGACGGTCTAACGATCACTCTCGAAACAGGAAAAATAGCAAAGCAGGCAAACGGCGCTGTTGTCGTTCGCTCCGGCGACTCAGTGGTCCTGGTGACCGCTTGCGCTGCAGAGGAGCCTAAGCCGGGAGTCAGTTTCTTCCCGCTCACTGTGGACTACCGGGAGTACACTTATGCCGCGGGACGGTTTCCCGGCGGCTTCATCAAGCGCGAAGGCCGCCCGTCCGAAAAAGAAATTCTTACGAGCCGTCTGATTGACCGACCCATCCGTCCTCTGTTCCCGGAAGGCTTCGCCAACGAGACTCAGATCATCGCGATGGTGCTCTCGGCTGATCCGGAGCGCGATCCCGGTATTCTGGCAATCGTCGGGGCAGCTGCCGCTCTGGCAATTTCCGACATCCCGTTCCACCACCTTCTGGGCGGCGTTCGCGTCGCGCTGCTCAATGGGAAGCTTGTGCCGAATCCCACCTATGCGGAAGTCAAAGACTCCAAGCTGAACATCGTGGTGGCGGGCACCGAAGACGGTATTGTGATGGTGGAAGCCGGCGGCAATGGCGCCTCGGAAGCAGAGGCCGTCGACGCCATCGACTACGGCCACCAGTGCTGCAAGAAGATCATCGCAGGCATCCGCGAGCTGGTGCAGAAAGCCGGCAAGACAAAGTGGGAATTCACGCCGCCGCCCATTAATCAGGAGCTGTACGACAAGATTTCGGCGGAATACCGCGAATCCCTCAGCGACGCCCTCAACACGGAGAAGTACAAGAAGCTCGAGAGCTACCACAAGGTTGCCGAGCTGAAGAAGCAGGCTGTCGAATCCGTCAGCGAAGAATTGCGCGAAGAAGCGGGCAAGCTCTTCGACATGCTGAAAGAGCGCATCTTCCGCGATGAGATGCTGAAGGATCGCCGCCGCCCGGACGGGCGGGCCTTCGACGAGATTCGCCCCATCACCTGCGAGGTCGGTCTGCTTCCTCGTACTCACGGCTCCGCTCTGTTTACCAGAGGCGAGACCCAGGCGCTGGTTACAACCACGCTCGGCACGAAGGAGGACGAACAGAGGATCGAACTCCTGGATCCGAACGAGCTTTCAAAGCGCTTCATGCTGCACTACAACTTCCCGCCGTTCTCGGTCGGCGAAGTGGGCTTCATGCGAGGTCCCGGGCGGCGTGAAATCGGGCACGGGGCTCTGGCGGAGCGGGCAATCGCGCCGGTGATTCCCGACGAGAAGACGTTCCCGTATACGCTGCGCGTCGTCAGCGACATCCTTGAATCGAACGGATCGAGCTCGATGGCGAGTGTCTGCGGAGCGACGCTCTCTCTGATGGACGCCGGTGTTCCCATCACCGCCCCGGTGGCCGGTATCGCCATGGGACTGGTGAAAGAAGGCGACGACTACGCCATCCTCACAGACATCGCCGGAGCCGAAGACCACTACGGCGACATGGACTTCAAGGTGGCCGGTACGCGGGACGGCATCACTGCCCTGCAGATGGACATCAAGGTCCCGAATGTCACCACCGAACTGATGCGGGAGGCCCTGGAGCAGGCCCGCCGGGCGCGCCTGTTCATTCTCGACAAGATGCTCGAGACGATCCGCGAGCCTCGCGCGAAGCTGTCGCCTCATGCGCCGCGCATCTACACGCTTACCATCCCGGTTGACAAGATTCGAGAGCTGATCGGACCCGGCGGCAAGGTGATCCGCAACATCGTAGACACGACCGGCGTGAAAATCGATGTCGAGGATGACGGCAAGGTGAACATCTTCGCCGCGGACAGCGAATCGGCAAACCGCGCGATTCAGATGGTCACCGACATCGCCGCCGTAGCGGAGGTCGGCAAGACTTACCTCGGCAAAGTCGTCCGCATCGTCGATTTCGGCGCCTTCGTCGAAATCTTCCCTGGCACCGACGGTCTCCTGCACATCAGCGAAATCTCAGAGAACCGGATCAAGAACGTGAAGGACGAGCTGAAGGAAGGCGACCAGATTCTCGTGAAGGTGCTGGCGCTCGAAGGCAACAAGATCAAGCTCAGCCGTAAGGCAGTGCTCCGGGAGCAGCGGGAGAAACTGAAGTCTCTTTCCACCTCCTAGTTTTCCGTGGGCAGACTTCTGCCTCCGGACCTCGGCAGCTTGACGACAGATGCGGGCCTTCGGGGCCCGCTTTTCATTTGCTGTCCATCCTCACAATGTGGATCGATCCATTGGATGTGCTCAGATCGAGTCTAGGGCCGCCGCCATTGATGGTGCCCTGAAGGTGGTTCTTCGAGATGGAGCCGCTTGTCGCGACCTCGAAATCCGTTTTGATGAATGCATTGGAGGTGGAGGCCCGCACATTCGCGGCCGCGTCGCGGGGCAATCGCACAGTAATGGACGCATTGGAGGTAGTAGCGATCACATCGTTTCCTTTGAAGGACTCGATGCTGAGATCGATGTTGCCGTTTGAGGTATCGGCCTTGACCGGGCGCCCTCCTTCCGTTTCCACAAGACGGGCCTCGATACCGCCGTTCGAGGTGCTCGCCTCGAAAAATCCGCGGACTCCGTCGGCCTTGATCGCGCCATTCGTGGTCCGCAATGTGACGCTTCCATTCAGCTCCTGGACGTCGACGCCCGCGTTCGTGGTCGTCGCTTCCAGCGGTCCCTGCACCCCGAAGACCCGGATTCCGCCATTCGTCGTCCGGAGGCGCACAGGCCCTTCGATGGCCTCGACCCGGATGGTCCCGTTTGAGGTGATCACACGCTCCAGTTCGGTCTTCGCCGGAACCCGGATGACATACTTCGCCCCCATGCTGCCGCGCCGTTCAAAGGGCCGCGAGGTGCGAATGCGGACGGAGGTATCCGTTGCAACGACGTCAATCTTAATGCTGTCGAGCAGCCCCTGGGTGGAGGCGAACTTAGTGCCGGTTATCTGGACAACGTCCTTCTCCCAGGAGAAGATTTCGATAGATCCGTTAAAACTCTCGACCGACACTTTCCCGCCCGGCTCTAGGGGATAGGAGTAGGAGAAATCTTCCTTGTAGCGGCTGGAGTCGACTAACGCCTCGATGTCACATCCGGCCAGGAACACGATGGCCGGGGCAAGCATCACCGTCAGGGCCTTGTTATTAAGCATGTACGACACCTCGAAGAACCAATACGCCCGGAGGCGGCCGGAAGTTCCTTGGTTTCCAGGAAAAACCCGTGGCGCATGGCCGCAGGCGCGATAGTGTTACCCTGAAAGTTTACCCGCCTGGTGGCGCGGCTCCCTCTACACTCGTATGAAGAAGTTACTCGCATTGAATCGCGGTGAGATCGCGATCAGGATCTTTCGTGCAGCCAATGAGCTCGGGCTGCGTACTGTCGCTGTCTATTCCCAGGAAGACCGGTTGAGCCTGCACCGGTTCAAAGCGGACGAGGCCTATGAAATTGGCCATGGAAAAGGCCCCGTACAGGCTTACCTGGACTACGAAGAGATCCTGGCCCTGGCGGTTGAGAAAGGTGTTGACGCCATTCATCCCGGCTACGGCTTCCTCTCGGAAAATCCAGGACTGGCTGAAGCGTGCGAGAAGGCAGGGATCACGTTCATCGGCCCCAGCAAGGAACTCCTCGCGATGCTCGGAGATAAGACGTCCGCCCGGCAACTGGCGCGAGAGGCCGGGATTCCCATCGTGCCGGGAACCGAAAAGCCGATCACGCGAAACGACGACGTTGAGGAAATCGCGAAGTGCATTGGCTTCCCAATGATCATCAAGGCCGCGTTCGGCGGGGGCGGACGCGGCATGCGAGTCGTCGAGACTCCGGATCAACTGCATTCAAAGATCGAGGAGGCAAGAACCGAGGCCGCTGCGGCGTTTGGTAACGACGCGATCTTCATGGAGCGCTACATCCGGCGGGCGCGGCATGTCGAGGTGCAGATCCTCGGCGACCGGTTGGGCAACATTCTGCATCTGTACGAGCGGGACTGCTCCGTGCAGCGCCGCCACCAGAAAGTAGTGGAGGTGGCTCCGGCAGTCGGGCTGCCAGATGAGATCCGAAAAGGCCTCGCGCAGGACGCGGTAAAGCTGGCTCGCGCTGCCCGCTACTACAACGCCGGAACCGTAGAATTTCTGGTCGACGTCGATACCGGCGAATGGTTCTTTATTGAAGTCAACCCGCGCGTTCAGGTGGAGCATACGGTCACCGAAATGGTGACGGGGATCGATATCGTTCGCTGCCAGATCCAGATCGCGCAAGGGCTTTCCCTGTTCGGGCCGGAAATGAATCTGCCGCAGCAGGACGAGATTCCGCTGCATGGATACGCGATACAATGCCGGGTCACGACGGAAGACCCTTCCAACAACTTCGTTCCCGACTACGGCAAGATTCACACTTACCGGTCTCCCGCCGGCTTCGGGATTCGTCTGGATGGAGCTTCCGCCTACGGCGGCGCAGTCATCACGCCTTACTACGATTCCCTGCTTGTAAAGGTGACCGCGTGGGGCCGGCAGTTCCGGCAGGCCTGCGAACGAATGGATCGCGCGCTTCGCGAGTTCCGGATCCGGGGAGTCAAGACAAATATTCCCTTCCTCGAGAACGTCGTCAACCATCCGACGTTCCAGTCGGGCCAGGCCACCACGTCGTTCATCGATCAGACCAAGGAGTTGTTCCAGCTCGCTCCACGCAGGGACCGCGCAACGAAACTGCTCACCTACCTCGGGGAGGTGATTGTCAACGGAAATCCGGAGGTGGCGAACAAGCCGCGGCCGAAGACAATCCGTATAGCCCCGATTCCGGAGCACGACACGTCCACGCCTCCCAAAGGCACCAGGCAGTTGCTCGATGAACTGGGGCCCGAGAAGTTTGCCGAATGGACCCGCGCCCAAAAGCGCCTGCTGCTGACGGATACCACCTTCCGTGATGCACATCAGTCGCTGATGGCCACCCGTGTCCGCACCTACGACATGCTAGCAATCGCAAACTATGTCTCCCATAAGCTCCACAACCTCTACAGCCTGGAGATGTGGGGAGGGGCGACCTTCGACGTTGCGCTGCGGTTCCTGCTGGAAGACCCGTGGGAGCGGCTCAGGCGGCTCCGGGAAGCCATCCCGAACATCTGCTTCCAGATGCTGCTTCGCGCCTCCAACGCCGTTGGCTATACGGCGTATCCGGACAACGTCGTCAAGGAGTTCATTAAGGAGGCGGCCGTTCAGGGCATTGACATCTTTCGCGTCTTCGACTCCCTGAACTGGCTCCCCAATATGAAGATCCCGATGGAGACGGTACGCGAGACAGGCCGAGTCTGCGAAGCCGCCATCTGCTATACGGGCGACATTCTGGATCCCAAGCGCGACAAGTATCCGCTCAAGTACTACGTCCGGATGGCGAAGGAACTCGAACGGATGGGCGCGCACGTACTCGCCATTAAGGACATGGCGGGGCTATGCAAACCCTACGCCGCCGAGAAGCTGGTGAAAGCCCTCCGGGAGGAGGTCGGACTGCCGATCCACTTCCACACGCATGATACGAGCGGCATCAACGCTTCCTCCATCCTCAAGGCGAGCGAGGCAGGCGTCGATGTTGCCGATGCCGCCATCTCTGCGATGAGCGGTACGACCAGCCAGCCGAACCTGAACTCCATTGTCGCCGCGCTCAACCACACCGAGCGCGACACCGGGCTCAATCTGGAGGCTTTGGACCGGTGCGCCGACTACTGGGAAGTGGTCCGCACCTGGTATGAGCCTTTCGATAATGCGCCCAAGTCCGGCACGGCCGAAGTCTATCTGCATGAGATGCCGGGCGGGCAGTATACCAACCTCAAAGAACAGGCGCAGGCTATGGGGCTTGGTGACCGCTGGCCTGAAGTGGCCCGCACTTACGCTGAGGTAAATCAGGCGTTCGGCGATATTGTCAAGGTCACTCCGTCGAGCAAAGTCGTTGGAGACATGGCCCTGTTCCTTGTCAGCCACGGCATGACCGTGCGGGAGTTCGAAAGGCTTGGACCCGATCATAATCTCACGGTGCCGAACTCCGTGGTCGAGATGTTCGAGGGGGCGCTTGGCGAACCCGAAGGCGGATGGCCGGAGAAAATCCAGCAGGTGATTCTCAAGGGGCGGAAGCCTGCGAAAGGCAGACCCAGTGAGCGCCTGAAACCCGTGGATCTGGACGAGGCAGCGAAAACCCTCTCCAGCAAGATCGGCCACGCTGCCTCGCGCACGGACTTGATGAGCTATCTGATGTACCCGGACGTCTTCCTCAAGTTCAATAAAGCGCGCAGCAGCTACGGCGATCTCGAAGTGCTGCCGACCCCGCAATTCTTCTATGGAATGCAGAAAGGCGAGGAGATTACCGTCGACCTGGAGCCGGGCAAGAGGCTGATCATCAAGTTCCTGACGGTCGGCGAACCTCACCCGGAGGGGACGCGCACCGTTTTCTACGAGCTGAACGGGCAGCCACGGGAAGTCAATATCAGGGACAAGAGCCTCCAGGCTGCGGTGCCTGCTCTGGAAAAGGCAGATCCGTCAATCCCCGGCCACGTTGGCGCGCCGATTCCGGGTGCCGTCAGCAGCATCGCCGTGGAATTGAACGAGCAGGTGTCGAAAGGCGATCGCCTGCTGGTGATGGAAGCCATGAAGATGCAGACGACGGTCTACGCTCCGATATCAGGGAAAGTCACACGCAAACTGGTGAACGTGGGCCAGACCGTCGAAGCAAAAGATCTGCTCCTCGTCATCGAATAGGAGACAGGAACAAGCGAACAGCTTCTGTCATTCTTCCCGCAGAGCAATGGCGGGGTCGATACGCGCGGCTCGCCTGGCAGGCCAGAAACAGGCTTGCAGAGCAGCCGCAAGAATGACGAGCACCACCAAGCCGAACGCAATCGGATCAAACGGCGAGATGCGGCTCAACTGCGCTGAGAGCAGGCGAGCCGCAACAAGGCTGCCAGCGATGCCAAGCGCCACGCCGGCAAGCACCAGGCGCATTCCACTGAATAGCACCATGCGCACCACGGCGCCGACGGTCGCGCCGAGCGCCATCCGGATTCCGATCTCAGCGGTTCGTTGCGCAACCGAACTCGCGATGACTCCGTAGACGCCGACCACCGCGAGCGTGAGGCCAAGCCCGGCAAACAGACCAAAGAGGATCAAATTAAATCGAGGACCGGCGAAAGCCCAATCGCGCAGATAGTCCGATACCGGCTTTACGTCCGTCACCGGCTGCTCGCCGTCTATGGCATAGACCTGAGCGGCGGCAGCCTTCGCAAGCGACATGGGCTCCACGTCTGTCTTGATCGCCAGAAAGCCCGGCTCGCCGAGAACCGTGTAAGGCACAAACATCTCCGGCGAGGTGTCGTTCTCCAGCCCCCGGTTCGGAATATCCCGGATTACGCCAGTAATGCGGAACCCATCGTCTGCGAGGTTCCAGCGCCCGCCCTTGAGCAGGGGAACGCGGGCTACAGCACCTACCGGCTCGCGTCCTGCAAAATAACGCTCGACAAACTTCTCATTGACGACAGCCACTTGCTGGCGGTTCGCCTCCTCAGCCTCCGTGAACAGGCGTCCTCGCACAAGCCGTGCTGCGATTACGTCGAAGTAACCGCGGCTCGCGGCATGAAATCCCACCCGCTGCTTGTCCGCCGGCAGCCCGTCCACGGAAATCGTGACGCCATAGCTCATAAAGGGATGAAGGCCCGTGTTCAGTCCTGCTTGACGAACGCCGGGAAGGGCAGCAATGCGAGGAATCAGATCCTGGAAGAACTGAACGCGACGGGCCGCGTCGGGATAGCGCGATTCGGAGAGCGGCACGCGCATGGAGAGCACACGGTCCGCCTCAAAGCCGATATCGACACGCTGCAATTCGAGGAGGACGCGCATCATCAAGGCTGCCCCGGCGAGCAGCACAACGGACAGACCGACCTCCGCCACCACCAGCACCCGTCTGGTGCCTGCCTGCCTTCGTGTGCCGCTTGAATTGCGTCCGCCAGCCTTCAGCGCTTCCGTCAGGTTGATAGAGGCAGACTGGAGCGCGGGCGCCAGACCGAAGAGGATCGTCGTCAGTACCGAAACAGCGAGCGCGAAGAGCAGCACCGGCAGATTCATCGTGATCTCCGCCTCGTCGGGGATCGTCCCCGGCGGAACCAGCGCAATGAGAACCCGCAGCGCCCCGAAGGCCAGCACCACACCGAGGGTCCCGCCCGCCAACGCCAGCAACAGGCTCTCCGTTAATAGCTGACGAATAAGCCTTCCCTTCCCGGCGCCGAGCGATGCACGCACCGCCATCTCCCGCTGCCGGCCAGCCGCCTTCGACAGGAGCAGATTCGAAACGTTGGCGCAGGCAATCAACAACAGGAGCCCGACCGCGCCAAAGAGGATCCAAAGCTCATTTCGGATGCTGCTTGGAAACGTCTCCGAGAACTTGAGAAGACGAACGCGCCATTGCTCCGGGAAATCGGAGGGATTTTGCTTCTTTAAGTCCTCGATGATCGGGCGAAGCTCGGCTTCCGCCTGAGCCGGCGTGACGTGCCGTTTTACCCGGCCGAGTACGTGCACGAAGCGGACATCCTCAATCACCTGCCCCCGGCGAAAATCGACGGGAAGATAGACATCGGCTCCCCGCCACATAAAGCGGGGCGGCATCACCCCGATCACGGTGCGCGTAACCCCATTCAGCACTAGCTTCCGTCCGAGCACCGAAGGATCGCCGCCGAACTGACGCTGCCAGAAACGATAGCCGAGAACGGCCACCGGCGGAGCGCCCGGCGCAACATCCGCTTTCACCGGTGTCCTTCCGAGCAGCGGCGGGACACCCATCACATCGAACGTGTCGTACGGACCATGGTTCCCCCGTAATCGCTGAGGCTCCCCGTTTCCGGTCCAGACGACGTCGCTGATCGTGGAAGCGATGAGTCCTTCAAAGATCGTGGTTCGCTCCCGGAACTCCAGGTACTGGTCCACCGAGTACCCGGTGCGGCCATAGGGCTGGCCAGGCTCGCTCACCTGGATACTGACAAGCCGGTCGACGTCCTTATAGGGAAACGGATTCAGAATGACGGCGTGAACGACGCTGTACATGGCCGTGGTGGCCATAATGCCGAGAGCCAGCGACGCAATCGCCAGAATAGATGTGCCCAAAGTCCGCCGGAGATTGCGCGCTCCGATGATAAGGTCCTGCCACATGCATCACCACTATACGATCTCCGGGATCGTCTTGTTCCTTTCCTTTCCTTTCCTTTCATCATTGGCGACATTCGCCCGGACAGGCGAAGATAACAATGTGCCCGAGCGGCAGAACCAGCTATCATAATTGAGCTGTGATCGTGCGCCTCCGGCTTCAACTGCCTGATGCCATCGGCTCCCCAGTCTACCGCTTCAGTACGGCGGTAAGACTGGCATCCGATTCCATTAACGCGCACAAACTCCGCAGTTTTTTGACGCTGCTGGGCGTCATCATCGGCGTCGCCAGCGTGGTCCTGGTTGGCGCCGCAATCGAAGGCCTCGGCCTTTATGCGGAAGAAACCACCGCAAAGGCTTTCGGCACTGACAGCTACCTGATCGCCCAGATCGCCAGTGTCGGCCGCCTGACGCGGAAAGAAAGGGCGGAAAAACTCCGATATAACAAGCAAATCCGCATCGACGATCTGCACTACCTACAAGTTACGACAGGAAATGAGATTCTCTACAGTCCCTTCCGCCAGCGCTCGGGCGACGTCAAGCGCGGCAATCTGACCTTCGAAGATGCTGTGATTATCGGCGCGGGCGCGCAGTTGTCGGAGATCCGCGACCTCTCGATCCTCGAAGGACGATTCTTTACCGAATTGGAGGAAGCCCGGCGCCAGCCAGTGGCGATTATCGGCCAGGATCTGATTGCCGCTCTCTTTCCGGACACCTCGCCTCTTGGCAAGACCATTCGCATCCATGGCTTCGACTTCACCGTGATCGGCACGCAAGAGAAACTCGGTTCGGTGGAGGGGCGCAGCCAGGACAACTCCGTTTATATCCCGACCACCGTTTTCACCCGCCTGTTCGGGAACGAACGCACGATGGCCATCTTCGGCAAACCTCGTCCGGAATCGGGACTTTCCTTCGAAGCCGCGCTCGATATCACCCGTGGAGCACTCCGTACCCGGTTCAAGACCAAGCCGGGGAAGGAGGACAATTTTGATACCCTGACTCCCGATGCCATCCGCTCCTTCGTCGACAACATCCTGGGTCTGATCAGCGCCGTGGTCATCCCCGTGACATGCATTTCGCTGGTTGTCGGCGGCATTGTCATCATGAACATCATGCTCGTGAGCGTGACGGAGCGAACGCGCGAGATCGGAGTGCGGAAATCGCTGGGCGCCAAGCGCAGGGACATCATGCTGCAGTTCCTGCTGGAGGCGCTATTCCTATCCCTCCTTGGCGGGCTGCTGGGACTGCTATTGGGGACAGGGCTCACAGCCCTGCTGTCCAGGGTTCTCGAGATCCCCCTCAAGGTGACGCTTCCCTACGTCCTGCTCTCCATCACTGTTTCGAGCGCGGTAGGCATCCTTTCAGGCTGGTACCCTGCTTCGCGGGCGGCAGATCTGGATCCGGTTGTGGCGCTGAGGGCAGATTAGCGATATGCAGGTAACGGCGGGCGAAAACATCCGCATGGCGATCAGCGCGGTGTGGAGCCATCGCTTCCGTTCGATGCTCACGATCATCGGAATCGTCATCGGCATCACCACAGTTGTTACGGTATCGTCGCTGCTGACCGGGCTTCGAAAAGGCGTCGTCACTTTCTTCGAAGAGTTTGGGCCAAACAATATCTTTCTCGCGCAATACGGAGGCGATCCGAATCGTACTCCTTCCCAGCGCGAGCTGACCCGCAAGCCGATCCTGCCCGAATATGCAGACCTGATCAAACGCTACATTCCGGCAGTAGAGGAAACCAGCATATCTTTGCTTGTTCCCGGATTGATCGGGAATCAGCCGATCACAGCCAGGGTTCCGGGGTACGAATCCGACAATATCTCGGTCGTCGGTCTATCAACCAGCAGTTTTACTACGCAGCCCAGAGAGCTTCAGGAAGGCCGCGAGTTTACGCCGGATGAGGCGGCGCGGGCCGCCAAAGTGGCGATCATCGGACCGCTTGTGGCCGAGGCGTTGTTCCCGGAAGGCGGAGCGGTAGGCCGCACGATCATCGTCAGCGGCGCCGAGTACAGAGTGATTGGTGTTTATGCGCCTGCCAAAGGAGGATTCTTCGGAGAAAACGGTCTGGACCGGCAGATTGTGATTCCCCTCGAGACAGCGCAGCTTCGATATCCTCAGCTTGACCGCTACTTTATCGTTGTGAAAGCCAGAGAAGGACGGCGCGATGAAGCCTTTGAGGAAGTGCGATCGCTGATGCGCAAAATCCGGCACACGCCGCCCCAGGCTGAAGACGACTTCGCTCTCACCACGCCAGATCAGATCATCAAACGATTCGACGCGATTACCGGCATGATCGTCCTCGTCTCTATCGCGATCTCCGCCCTCGGACTGCTGGTCGGCGGCATTGGTGTGATGAATATCATGCTGGTCAGCGTCACGGAACGAACGAAAGAGATTGGCGTCCGCAAAGCCATAGGAGCAAGGCGAATCGACATTATTTTCCAGTTCCTGATGGAAGCAGTAACGCTGACCGGGCTTGGCGGATTGATTGGCATCGCCTTTGCAATGCTGACAACCGTGGTTGTCAGCGCTCTGGTGCCTTCATTGCCATCGGAGACGCCGCCCTGGGCCGTGATTTCCGGGTTTGCCGTTTCCGTGCTGGTCGGGCTCTTCTTCGGAGTATGGCCCGCCGTCAAGGCAGCCCGCCTTGATCCTGTCGAAGCCCTACGCTACGAATAACTTCCCTTTTGCCATGCAGATCCCATTGACAATGCGCCCCTCGAATATTAGATAATAAGGCGAAGAAACGGCGAATGTATGGCCGCCTCCCCCCAAATTCTTTCCTTCCCCGGTCGTGTCCAACTCACTGAACCTACAGGGATTCCCGAATTCGACCGGCTGACGGGCGGCCTCCCCACCGGAGCGATTACAGAAATTTTCGGCTCGCCTTCTTCCGGCCGCACCAGTCTGCTGCTTTCGCTCTTTGCCGCTATGAGCATGCAAGGGAAGGTGTGCGCCCTGGTGGATTCAACGGACTCTTTTGATCCGGCCTCGGCCGAGCGGGCCGGAGTCCGGCTGGCAAACCTGGTATGGGTTCGATGCAACCGGCATGCCGGACATGCCTTCAAGGCGGCCGACATGCTTCTTCATGGGGGCGGATTCGGCCTGATTGCTCTCGATCTTGCGGATCTCCCCCGCCGCGTGCTGCAGCATATTCCGCTTTCGTACTGGTACCGTTTCCGCCGGGCGATTGAGCATACCCCGGCATCCCTGGTCGTACTTTCTACGGAGCCGCAAGTGAAAAGCTGCGCAACGCTCCTGCTGGAAACAAAGCGGAGCCGGCTGGACCTATCCGGCGCCCCCGGCTTCCATCTTCTCCGGGGACTGGAAATGCAACTGTTGCCTCGAAAGCCGGTACGATCGGCAACGGCGCAACTGCGAGCGGAGGCAATCCGCTAAGCCTATGTATGCCTGCCTCCATCTTTCGGAGTCGCAGGAGGAAGCCGGGGAATCTCTACTCGCGCTCGCACGGCAGTTCACGCCTCTTTTTGAGCGAGCCGCTCCGGAGACCGTCGTTCTCGCGATGGAGGGCATGGAGAGGCTCCTTGGATCTCCGCTGGAGATGGCGGAGGCAATAGAGAAACAGGCTCGTGAGGCCAATCTGTCAGTACGGATTGCGATTGCCGGCAACCCTGACGCCGCCATTTATGCCGCTCGCGGCTATTCCGGAATCACGATTGTGCCGCCAGGAGAGGAACAGAAATGGCTCGGTTCATTGGATATCAGCCACCTGCCGCTGACACCGGAAACTGAGGAGACGCTCAGACGCTGGGGCATCCGGACGTTCGCACAATTGGCTGCTCTGCCGGAAACCGGCGTAGCGGCGCGCTTTGGCCAGGAGGGGGTGCATTTGCAGCGGATCGCAAGGGGAGAGCATTCCCGCCCTCTGATTCCCTGGCATCCGGATCTGACTTTTGAACGGCACGAAGAGCTGGAACATCCCGTAGAGTTGCTTGAGCCGCTGCTATTTGTCATTGGACGTCAGATCCACGAAATTTGCGATGCCCTGCGGCAAAGCTCACTGGCGACAAACGAAATTCAGCTTGTGCTTACGCTCGAAGGCAATGTAGAAAACCGGCGCACCCTCAGGCTCCCCGTACCGCTCAACATCGCAGCGCCGCTGCGAAAACTTATCCAACTCGATCTGGAGGCGCATCCTCCCCAAGCTGCGATTACCGGAGTCCGCATTGAGGCGCGTCCTGTCATGCCGCAGCGTTTGCAGACGGGACTCTTTCTGCCGCAAGCGCCGGAGCCGGCGAAACTGGAGCTAACGCTCAAGCGGATCGAAAAACTGGTAGGAGAAGGGCGGGTGGGTACTCCGGAGATTCCGGACACACACCGGCCCGGCGCTTTCCGCATTCAGCTCCGACAGGCGTTTCAAACCGAACCCGCAAGGCAGGAAGAGCGCCGTCAGATCTCGCTTGCCCTGCGCGTCTACCGTCCTCCCCTGGAGGCGGAAGTGGACCTTCGCGATGGTGCACCAGCACGGATCAAAGCGGCCGGAATCCGCGGACGTGTCCTGAATTCCGCCGGCCCCTGGCGCACTGCTGGCGACTGGTGGCGAAACGACGCCTGGAGCCGCGCGGAATGGGACATTGCCTTGAGCGACCAATCCCTTTACAGAATCTACTTAGACATACGGGAAGATCGCTGGTTTATCGATGGCAGATACGATTAGCAACTGCCCGTCAGCGTCCGAAATCAAATGACCATCTTCCGGCAATAGAACCCTTCGGCGTAGCCGGTAGGTGAATTGCACTCCATTCCACGCATGCGCATCAACCCGCAGAACGTCTCCCTGCGAAACCACGGTTTGCACTGCTGGGAACGGAACGCCTCAAACAGATAGTCGATCTTGTCCTCGCGGATGTCGTCATCAATCGGGAAAAACACATTGGGCGAGCTGATGTCGCCATCGTACTTTGGAATCTCATATTCGAGGATCAAGTGATTTCGAAACGTATTCCATGTGAGTTCCGAGAGCAGTCTATGATCCTGATGGGCGTCCCTCCTGTAATGGGTAAAGATCAAATCCGGAGATATTTTCGTCTTGATCTCTTCAAAGAATGCTTTCACCGACTTGCCCTCGTAAGGGAGAAATCCGTCCTTGAATTGCCCGACGACAACCGAACACTCGGCCCCATCGGTGAACAATCGCGCGGCACGGTGAGCTTCCGCACACCGCTCACCGGCCCCGCTGAATACGATCCAATGGAAGAACGCCCGTGGGTACTGCCGCTTAAGGCGTAGAACTGCCCCTCCGCATCCGATTTCGATATCATCCGGATGCGCCCCCAAACATAGGATTGTAGGGGCCTCCCCAGTGCAGACATCGAAGCGAAGAGTGATCATCGAACCGCTACCCTCCTTTTTTCACCTTTAACGCTGACCGCCTCATTACCGGCCTTTGCTGCCGGCCGTTTTGAGCATGAGCGTCCTATCCTTCCATACCTTCCACGGCGCCACTCCTTTTGATTCCATGTCCTCCAGGTGCCG
>CALGAR010000065.1 GCA_937959285.1 uncultured Bryobacterales bacterium | reverse complement strand
CGGGCAAATGCCGGGGATCTCCGCCAGCTTCCGGGTCAAGTAAACGGCGTTGTCCCGGCGGCGGGCGGCCCAAATGTAGGACTCGCACAGGGCTGCGGCCCGCCCGGCAAAGTGCACCGGAACAATGACTTTCGTGCGGGGGGTGATTGCCTGTTCCAGGCGGCTAGCTGACAGGTTGAACGTATCCAGATCGATGTCGCAAAAGACCGGAGTGGCGCCGATCAGCAGGGGAGCGGACGCCGTGGCGATGAATGTGTAGGGCGGGACAATAACCTCGACGCCCGGGCCAACGCCCATGGCCTTCAGGGCTACTTCGAGCGCGGCGCTGCCGCTGGCCTGCATGCGAGCAAACAGAGTCTGAAACTCCGCGACCTTGGATGGCACTCCCTGGATGGCACTCCCTTGTCCGCTGCCGGGAGACCGATGGCCTCGCGTTCGGACAGTCGCGTCCGCACGCGCAAGGTAATTGACATCAGTTGGTCGTATCGTCCGCCAGGAAGCCTCGGCCCAGGGCAGGGCGCACGCCCAGCAGGTCGAGGAGGTTTCCCGAGGCAAATTGACCGGCAACCATTTGATACTGGTCGTCGATGGTCACCTTTACTTCTGCGTCCTGGAACGCGGCGATTGATGCCGCAGACTGCTGATGTTCGGCAAAGTGCCGGTAGAGGGGAAAGAGGAGCCCAGTCCCGCACCGTTCCGGCCTGTAAATTCGATTAACTGCAAAGAACTCGGGTCCGCAACAGGCAGGTTCCTGAGCAACAGTCCGTTTGCGAGGCGAAACACTGCCACGTTGGCCGCGGTGCCCAGGGCCACCGCCGACGACGCGCAGTGAACTTCTCCTTGCGATCGTACACGAC
Source organism: uncultured Bryobacterales bacterium (assembly GCA_937959285.1). GTDB lineage: Bacteria > Acidobacteriota > Terriglobia > Bryobacterales > Bryobacteraceae > JADGHK01. Next base: position 26,515 of record CALGAR010000065.1, on the reverse strand, counting down.
CGCGGCCGATTCACGTTGCAGATTGTTGACTTAGGAGGAGTTCGGGGATGGCGGTGAGGGTGGGATTCGTTCTCTAATTCCTTCATTTACTGTCCACACGATGTAATTGATTCTTCGCTGCAGGAAATGCCAATAATGCCCCTCCCTCCGCACCCATTCCCGAAAGCGCCCGTCGCAACCCTTCTGGTTGAGGCCGACAAAGAGCCGGTGGAGCCTTTTCGGCCATCATACATGCGGCTATCATACACGGTAACTTATGAAACAGAGTGTGAATGCTAACCGCTGAACGGTCAGTGTTGAACTCAATATGTACCTGAGGGGCAGCGAAGGCGATCCGGAATCATACTGCCTGGAGGCCTCGGCCAAGATCCTAGTTACCGACGACGCCTGCGAGGAGGACACCTGCGAGGAGAAGGAGGCCGGCACTATACGGCTCTTCGTTTGTCGGCTGGGAGAGGCGATGAACGACGGAGTATCTCGGTTTGACGTGCTGGACTCCCGCTCCCAAACAGAGCCGTATCTTGAACTGCTTAGTGAAGGAGACTGGTCTGACGAAGTGCTCAAGTATGGCGATTGCTTTGGGTCCGATCTCCTAGTCATAGATCGGGTCGAGGTCAAGCCCGAGTACCGTGGTGCATGTATTGGCCTCCTAGCCGTGCGGGCGCATAAGGATGTTTAGCGCGGGTTGTGGCGTCGTCGCCCTCACGCCTTTCCCGCTCCAGTATCAGGGGAACGTAACGGCCGAGAATCAGAGGGCTTTCTGGCGGGACAGACGTAAGCTGATGCGCTACTGGGCACGGCTGGGCTTCCAAAGGGTAGGCAAGGAACTGATGATACTGAACCCGGTCCTTGAGCAGCCTACGCTCGAGGAGGTTTTGGGAACAACACGGACTCAACTTCCGTGACAACCTGACCGTCGTGCGGAACGGCCTGGACGAAAGTGGCGATCTCATCTACCGCTGCACAGATACGGTTCTTCCACGCGCTCCGCGGAGGGAAAAGCTCATTAGTGAACTCGCGATACTTCCTTAGGATCGATTTCGCGAGGTTGCGTCGGCCCGGTTGGCTGGGAACGTCCTCGTTGCGGCCTCGATTGTAATGCCGTTCTCGCTTGAGCTTTCCGAACAGCGTATCCGAAACGGAAGTCAGACAACCGCATTACTTCCACGTTTTTCGTGGTTCTTCCAGCTTTTTGGAGCGAGAATCTTCAAGGGCTTCGCGGAGCAATAGCGGCGGTGGCGGCGACAGGAGGTTGAGGCCTAGGCCGAGCCTTCCAGTCCATCACCTCTTTGCCCGACAGGAGGGTTTCGGGCTATGGATTCAAGGGGTGGCGGTGAGGGTGGGATTCGAACCCACGGTACCCGTGAAGGTACAACGGTTTTCGAGACCGCCCGATTCAACCACTCTCGCACCTCACCGCGGGATGGTCTCTTCTAAAAGTACCTGATTCCGGGAAGGGTTAGCAATCGCAGCGAAAATGCCTGCATACAGGCGCCATGCAGGCATTTCCGCTCTTTTTGGGGTCAGCCCCGATTCTTTGGCTGAGGGCTGCTTCGATGGCCCTAGTCTAACGGGAGCCGGTGAGCTGCCAAACCCTTCAGGGATCGGTCGCTGGCAGAGCGGGGTAGAACTGCGGCATGCCGGGGCGGGACGGATCCTCCCGTCCGCCGATGCGCCTCCTCGGAATGGGACGGATGCTGCGATACTGAGCACGAAACCCGGCGCTCTTGGACATTCGTCTAAGAGGCTCGTGAATCTCGTGAATGTGGTAGCGGCTGCGAGTAGAACGAGTGAAGAGGAGGTGCTATGAAGTTCCCTCAAATCACGCATTCGCTAGGTTGTCTACTGCTTTCCGCTTACGTTCTGTTTCCCCAGCAGGCGCCTGAACCTATCTCCATTCAAGGAACGATTCCCGCATCGCCAGGGCCTGGAACAGTCTACCGGCTGGTCAACGTCAGCGAGAAGGAGATTGCAGGATATGTCCTGAAAACTCAGGCATTCGACAGTTCCGGAAAGCCAACTGTGAAAGTCACGAGCTTACGGGCGTTTAATTTGGAACCCGGATCGAGGGCAAAGGCCAAAGGCGAAGTTTGGGACCATTTACACCGCGGAACTATCAACGCGCCACAAACCAACGTCACTGTGGATTATGTTTTGTTCCAGGATGGAACGCATTGGGGGCGAAACTCGAAGGCATCCAGCAAGGGTGGACGACCGCGATCGCGCGGGTAAAGCGGCTCCTTGCTGAGAAGGGCTCATCCGCAGTTATCGATTACCTCAATCAATATCAGGAATAAGAACTCCGCTTTCCGGGAGGGCAGCACGATCCTCCGGCTGGAAAGGAGCCTGCCCTTCCTAGCCCAGCAGAGGCTTCAGCTTCTCGCGGTAACTCCGGCTCATGTTCAGTTTGACGCCCGATCGGAGCACCACTACATAATCGCCCCTGAACCACGGCTGCAGTTCCTTGATGCGATCCACATTGACGATCGTCGACCTGTGAATTCGTAGAAAACGGGTTGGATCGAGGCGGCTCTCAAGGGCGTTCATCGTTTCGCGCAGAAGGTGCGTTTCCTCTCCCACGTGCAGGCAGACGTAGTTATCCGCAGCCTCCACCCAATCGATCTCATCCATGCGGACAAACAGGACGCGTCCTCCGTTCTTGATGGCAATGCGCTCCTTATCGGAACGGCGGGACTGGAGGTCGGCCAGCAGGCTCATGAGGCGCTGATCGATGCTGCCCTGCCGCATCTCTTTGAGCCTGGCCCGGGTGCGCTGGATCGTCTTCTGGAATCGCTGCCGGTCGAACGGCTTCAGCAGGTAGTCGAAAGCGTGGACCTCGAAAGCCCGGAGCGCGTATTCGTCATAAGCTGTCACGAAGATGACGACGGGGACCCGTTCGGGAGCCAGGCGTTCCAGAAGTTCGAAACCACCCATCTCGGGCATCTGAATGTCGAGGAACACGATATCCGCCGAGTTTTCATTCAGCCAGGCAAGCGCCTCTGCTCCGGTTACGCACTCGCCCGCGATCTCAATGTCGCGCTCCAGCAGGAGGAGCCGGCGGATGCGTGTTCGCGCCAGAGCTTCGTCGTCGACTATCAGGGCTCGGATCGCTTCCATCGGCAGTTCCTCAACCTAGTGCCGCCGCCGCAGTTCGGACGGACTGGTAGGGGATTGTGATTGCCGCCTCCAAGCCGCCCTCGGCGCCCGAGCAGAGCTCGAAGGAGTGACTTGCTCCATACAGGCCTCGCAGGCGCGCCCGGGTGTTTGTGAGCCCGACGCCTTCGCGCACGGGGCCCTCCAGCGGAATCCCGCCGCCGTTGTCTGCTACCTTTAAAACCAGAAAACCGTCCTGCCGTTTCGCCGTGATGCAAACCTTGCCCTGATGGGCGGAGCGGCTGATTCCGTGCCGGATGGCGTTTTCCACCAGCGGCTGGAGGATCAGGTTCGGGACGCCGGCGTCGAGGGTCGAGGGATCCACGTCGAATTCCACGATGAGGCGGTCGGCAAAGCGGATGCGTTCAATTTCCAGGTACCGCTCCAGGAACTCGAGTTCCTTGTGCAGCGGCACCTCATGAGCGCCCGAATTCTCGAGCGCAAGCCGCAGAAATTCGCTGAGCCTCGCGATCATCCGTTCGGCCGCTTCCGGGTCTTCCTGCACGAGCGCCGAGATTGTGTGCAGCGTATTAAAGAGGAAGTGGGGATGCAACTGCGCGCGGAGCGCCTGGAGCTGGCTTTGGACCAGCTGCGTTTCAAGCTGGGCTGCAAGCCGCTGCCCCTCCTGGTAGCGCTGGTAAAAATGAACGGCGTGCGCGGCGAGCACCACAATCCAATAGAAGAGGACTCCGTAGTCGAGCGCGTAGACAATCGACCGGACCAGCCAGGATAGCGTGAACCCGTCCGTTCCGCCGCGAAGCAGGTAGAACATCGAAAGCTCCCACGCCGCCCTCTGGACGCAGGAAACCACAACGGTGGCTCCAAGGTGAATGCCGAGATGGGGGAGCCAGGACCGGCAGTAGAGGGGAAACCGCCGGGAGAGATAAAGGATCAGCGGCGTCAGCAGCGCCCAAATGGCCACATAGGGCAGGTCCAGCGAGAAGGCCCGGCCCCAGGAGATGGGCTTGCCTGCCTGAGCCCGCACGACATAGCTGTGCACCGCGATGAAGACGCCAAAGGCGAGCCACAGTCCGACGATGACTGCTGCTGACAGCCACGGCCTTAGAAAAGTGCTGTCGCGGACTGGGTGCTGGCTCACCATGCTGCAGCGGTGGAAACGCCGGTTTGCGGCGTGATTCTAGCATAGCTGCGCCGGAAGCCGCGCGGTATTGGCAAGGGGCGGAAGGGGACGCGTGAAAGGCGAACCGCGTTTACTTTGCTGGCGAAGAGGTCTTTTCCTGGGGTAGGAAGAAGGAGGTGTCTCCTTCGCGCTGGAGCTTCAGGCGGCGCCGGATCTCCAGTTCCTGCGCGTCTGGATCCGAAGTCAGGACGCGGATTCGTTCTTTCCGCCTCTCGATCTCAGCTTTGAGGTTCTGGTTCTGCTCCTCAAGCTCACGAATCTCCCGCCGCTTCTCCATTAGGGCCGGGATGCCTTGAGGACCTTGCAACGCAAGGTAGACGTACCCGCCAAGCAGGCCGAGCACAGCAAGGACGCCGAGATTACGAACCGTGTTTTTCACTGTTGGCTGGGATCGCTCCTACTTAAAACTTATAATCCGATTTGAGCAATTTTTCTACGAGTCCCGATAAAAATAACAAGATGACTGACAAGATCGTGGCGATCAGCACGTGCGGCAGCGAGGAAGAGGCCGAGAAGGTGGCGCGAGCGCTGGTAGACTCCCGTCTGGCTGCGTGCGTCAACATCAGCAGCCCGATTCGCAGTATCTACCGCTGGAAAGGCACAGTGGAGACGGAGCGCGAATGGATGCTCGTGATCAAGACGCGCCGGAGCCTGGTGGAGAAGGTCAGAGAAATGATTCAAAAGCAGCATTCCTATGACGTGCCGGAATTCATCGTGCTTCCCATCATCGATGGCTCCGAACGCTATCTCGACTGGATCGACCAGGAGACCGCCCGGGCACAGGAACGGGCTTAAAGGGCAAGCTGCGCTACCGATTCAATGTGGAACGTCTGAGGGAACAGGTCTACGAGAGTCAGCTTTTGCAGTGAGTAGCCGCCCTGGAGCAGGGGAGCGAGATCTCTGGCCAGAGTGGATGGATCGCATGAGACGATGGTCAGGCGCGGCGGCTTCAGGCGCAGCAGCTCAGAAACCACCTGTTTCCCCAGCCCCCCGCGTGGCGGGGCGGGGACGACAAAATCCGGGCGGCGATCATAGGCAGCCAGAAATTGGCCGACGTCGGACTGCGCGGCCTGTACCGGGACGCCGGCGCGATCCGCGTTGAAGAGGAGATCCCGTACCGCTCCTGCCCCGGACTCCACCGCCAGAACCGACCCGAAGCGTTCCGTCAAAGGGAGGGTAAACAGGCCCACTCCGGCGTAAAGGTCGAGCGCGAGTTCGCCTCCGGTGTCGGGGAGCACTACCCGGACAAGATCCTCGATCAGGAAACGGTTCACTTGGAAAAAGGACTTGTGACCGACCCGGTACACGTACCGGCCAACCGGGTAGTCGAGCGATGATTTCACGAGGCCGGGTATCCGTTCGGCCGCCCATTCGAAAAAGCGCTTCGCCACCGGGCGCTCCGCCCGAACGTTCAGTTGCGCATCTGTCTCATTGGTGAAGACCTCCAGGGACTGGACGAAGCGCGGAAACCGGCGGTCCTGGCGCATCTCCTGAAGCGCCGCCAGCACCTCGTTCACGCGCGGAGACGAAATCTGGCAACTGTAGACGGGGCAAAGCCGGTGGGACCGAGCCTCCAGATAACCCAGTTCCCCGCCGATGAAGTGAAACTGGCTTCGATTGCGGTACTCCCACTCGTAACCGGATATGATCTCGATGTCTTCGGGCGCCTCAAAGCGTCCAATACGCCGGATGACTTCGCGGAGAATTTCGCGCTTCTGGTCCAGTTGGTAGGGATAGCGCGCGTGCTGATACTGGCATCCGCCGCACCGGCCAAAGTAGGGGCACCGGGGCTCCGCGCGCTCCGGATGATCGGAGAGCCGCTTTGCAACCTTGCCGGTTAAAAGCCCTGAGCGGTAGGGGGATGTTTCGACTCGCGCGATCTCGCCGGGGAGAAGAAACGGGGTTAGAATGATGCGTCCGTCCAGCCGGGCAAGTGCGTCTCCCCCGTAGACGAGCTTCTCGACGCGAATCTCGCTGTCATCGGCTGCTTGATTTGTCTCCTCGTTCTCCATCACTTACGATGAAAGCTTGGTCCTCTATTCAGCATGAAAGCACGAGTCTTTTCCGGAGTCCAACCTTCGGGCAATCTGCACATAGGCAATTACCTGGGAGCGCTCAAGAACTGGGTGAAGATGCAGTACAACTACGAGAGCATCTTCTGCATTGTCGATCTGCACGCGATTACGGTTTACCAGCCGCCCGACGAGCTCCGTTCGAAGATTAAGGAGATCGCAGCGCTCTTCCTCGCTGCCGGCATCGACCCGAAGCACTCCTCGGTGATGGTGCAGTCCGCTGTCCCGGGGCACACGGAGCTGGCCTGGATGCTGACGTGTGTGACTCCGGTTGGCTGGCTTGAGCGGATGACCCAATATAAGGCCAAGGCGGCGGCCCAGGAGACGGTCGGCGACGGATTGCTGCAATATCCCGTGCTGATGGCGAGCGACATTCTGTTATACCAGGCCAATATTGTGCCCGTTGGCGACGACCAGGCGCAGCACCTCGAGTTGACGCGCGATATCGCCCAGCGCTTCAATTCGCTATACGGCGAGACGTTCGTCATGCCGGAGACGAAGCTTCCGGCGGTCGGCGCCAGAATCATGGGGCTCGATGAGCCGGAAAAGAAGATGAGCAAGTCCGCGCCTGGATCGGGGCATGCCGTGGCGCTGCTCGATCCTCCCGACGTCGTGCGCAAGAAGATTATGCGGGCGACCACGGATTCGAACCCCGCCGTCGACTTTTCAACCATGGGGCCCGGGGTCCGGAACCTGCTTGCCATCTTCCAGGCTTTCACCGAGTGGCCTGATGACAAGATGCGAGCGCACTTCACGGGTATGCGGTACGGCGATCTGAAGAAGCAGGTCGCCGAGGTGGTGATCGAACACATCGAGCCTCTCCAGAAGCGGTATCAGGAGATTACGTGCGAGCCCGGCTATCTTGAAGGGGTCTTGCGGGAGGGGGCTGAGCGAGTGCGGCCGATTGCCGAGTCGACCGTGGAACTCGTCAGACAGCGCATGGGCCTCTACACGCTATCGTGACATGGATCCCCGGCCGCTATCGCTCTCCTCGTACTGGCGGCTGATCCGCGGCAACCGCAACTTTCGTCTGCTTTGGATGGCGCAGATTATTTCCGAAGTGGGCGATTGGTTGTATGCGGTCGCCATCTACAGTCTGCTTCTCGAACTCACGGGCACAGCCAAGAGCGTAGCGACGGCCGTAGTGCTGCAGGTGCTTCCGCAGGTATTCATCGCTCCGATGGCGGGCGTGGTCAATGACTGCGTGAGCCGGCGGAAAGTCATGATCATGGCCGATCTGGTTCGCGCCTGTATCGTGCTGTGCATGCCTTTCGTCGCCACGGTTGAGTTCGTGCCCGCCCTCTACAGCCTGCTTTTTCTCGAGACGGTGATGTGGGCGTTCTTCGAGCCGGGCAGGACGGCCATGATTCCCAGTGTGACCGGGAACGAGTCGGATACGGTAGTGGCCAACGCTCTTTCGTCTACGACGTGGTCCTTTAACCTGGCGTTTGGGTCGACGGTCGGCGGCGCGATTGCCGTCCTTTTCGGCCGCACCTCGGTATTCTGCATCAACGCCGCGACGTTTCTCCTTTCGGCCGCGATCCTGCGCTCGATTCGCTTGGAAGAGACCCATCTGACGAACGTCGAGCCCTTCCGGCTCCGGAATCTCTTCGACTTCTCTCCAATTTTCGAAGGTCTTCGCTACGTCCGTTCGAACACCCGGCTTCTTGCGACGCTTTTCGTCAAGGCGGGACTCGGGTTTATGGGCGCTCACTGGGTGATTTTGCCGATTCTCGGTGAGCGGACGTTTCCGGTAGGAATGGATGAGCTTGGAGCGCAGCGGGCAGGCATGCTGGGCATGAGCTTGCTGCTCGGAGCAAGAGGAGTCGGCGCGCTGATTGGCCCGCTGGTTGGAGGGTATTTCGCCGGGCGCGATCCGAAGCGGCTGAGGCGGGGGATTCTCTGCGGCTTTCTCTCGATTGCCGCCGGCTATCTTGCGCTGACCTTTGCGCCGAGTATCTGGGCCGCTGCCGCATGCGTTGTTGTCGCGCATGCCGGAGGCTCCATCATCTGGGTTTTCTCCACGACTCTGCTTCACTTCCAGACGGATGACCGTTTCCGCGGCCGCGTCTTTTCAGTCGATTTCAGCTTCCTCACTCTCTCTATGTCGATCGTGATTTACACGGGAGGCATTCTGGTCGATTCCGGGATGTCCGTCCGTGCGCTGGCGTTCGGGACAGGGCTGCTGGCGTTCGTGCCCGCGGCTCTCTGGCTGTACGGACAGCGGCTGTGGAGGGAAGCGCCGGAGATCCGGGAGAAAAAAGGGGCGGCGTGAGGACCTGGAAGCTGACCCTCGAATACGACGGGTCGCGCTACAGCGGATGGCAGGAGCAGAAGAACGCGCGAACCGTACAAGGAGAGATCCGCAAGGCGGCGGAGGATTTCTTCGGAGTTCAGGTCGAGATCCAGGGGGCGGGGAGGACGGATGCCGGCGTTCACGCAACGGCCCAGGTAGCCCACCTTCGCGCTCCGACTCTGAAGAAGCTGCATCCGGATGCCATTCTGCATCAGTTGAATGACCGCCTTCCTGCGGACATAGCCGTTCTGAACGTCGAAGAGGTCTCACCCAGGTTTCACGCACGGCACGATGCTGCGACGCGCACCTACGTCTACCGCATCTCGACGCGCAAGCGGGCCTTCGAGAAACGATACGTGTGGTGGGTCAAAGAGAAACTGGACGTGGCGGCGATGGCGCAGGCTGCGCGGATGCTCGTAGGGCGTCATGATTTCCGCTGCTTTCGAGCGGCCGACCCCTCGCGCCCGGACGAATCAACCATTGTCGAGGTAACTTCGGCGCTGGTTGAGCTGGATAAGGATCTCATCCTCTTCCGCATCGAGGCCTCCCATTTCTTATGGCGGATGGTCCGGCGGCTTGTCGGCGTGCTGGTAAAGCTGGGCAAAGGCGAGATCAGCATGGAGGACTATCAGAAGCTCCTGGAAGCCCGGTGCGATCCGGGCCTCAATGTTGCCGCCTGGACTGCTCCTGCTTCCGGACTGTTCCTCGAAAGGGTGGGCTACCCGAACCCGTCGGACAGGCAGCGCCGCCGGCGCTAGTCCGGCTTCCAGCGGACGACGGTCACCCGGGAGAATCCTTCTTCCCGAGTTGGCGGGCGCAGCTTAAGCGCCATCGCATCAATCGCCTCGTTCGGCACTACGCGATCCCGGCCGGTATTGCGCTGCTTGCACACCTCGACAGGGACATCGAAGAAGACGGCTTCCGCGTCAGCTCCATAAAGGTGGGCCATGGCAATGTACGGACGGCGCTCTTTGGGAGTAAGGTTCGTTGCGTCGATGCACGTGAGCGGGCGCTTCAGTTCGAGGCGGCGGCGCAAGAGATATCGGAGAGTACCGAACACCTCAGCGTGGATCGTCTGATCTGTGGCGTCATCGGCGAGCAGCTTCCGGAGGTCGTCCGAGGAAAGCGCCGTGCAGTGATGGGCCCGGGCCCAAGTCGACTTGCCGGAACCGGGCAGGCCGACCAGGACGATGACGCGAGGCCGCTTTGGCTTAGAAGGTGTATCGCTCGGCATCCAGCAGCCGGGTTGCGATCCTACGCCGAAGCTCAGTGGCGTTGACCGGCTCAAATTTCGTGAAACGGCGGAGGGCTACAAGGTTGATACGCAGGGCGTCGCCTTCAGAGCACGCGGCGAGGACGTCCCGGGCCGTGGCTTCGATCCCCGCCAGCGTCTCCCTCAGGAAAACGGCGCTCATATCCGCAGCGATGCCGGCTCGATCCCCAAGCTTCATGGTTCGCAACAGGACGGATTCCATGGCATAGGCACCCATCGCCGCATCCGTGATGCCTGCCATCACTTCCTGCTGCTCTTCCATCTGCGTCATGAACTTCTGGTAGGCAGCGCCAAGGAGCAGAAGGACGACTTTCTTCGCATTCTCCACCAGTTTCTTTTCTTCCGCGAAAGCGCCGCTTTCCGTGCTGCTGAGCGGCGGACCGCTCAACAACTCCGCCTGGAGCTTCTTGACGGCTTCGACCAGAGGCAGTTGCCCGCGCTGGGCTCTTTTGAGGAGCATTCCGGTCGCCAGTAGCCGGTTGATTTCGTTCGTTCCTTCAAAGATCCGGTTGATCCGTGAATCGCGGTAGGCCCGCTCTACAGCGTAGTCCTGGTGGTAGCCATAGCCTCCATGAATCTGGACGCCCTCGTCCACCACGTAATCGAGCATTTCCGAGGCGTAGACCTTGATGTAGGAGCATTCCGCCGCGAACTCCTCAATCGCCTTCAAATAAACTGCCGCCGCATCCGGTTGCGACCAGGACCATTCCGAAAGGTAGCTTTCGATCTGACCCACCACGCGGTAGCTCATGGTCTCAGCCGCGTAAATGCGGATCGCCATTTCGGCGAGCTTATGACGGATCAATCCGAACTCTGCGATGCTCTTGCCGAACGCTTTCCGGTCCTTCGCATATTTCAGCGACAGAGCCAGAACATTCTTCGCGCCGCCGACGGCAAACGGGCCCAGCTTCAGGCGTCCGATGTTCAGGATGTTGAAGGCGATGATGTGGCCGCGGCCGATTTCGCCGAGAACGTTCTCCACCGGAACTTTCACGTTGTCGAAGTAGACGGCGCAGGTGGAGCTTCCCTTGATGCCCATCTTCTTCTCTTCCGGGCCGACGGTGACGCCGGGCCAGGAGCGCTCCACCAGGAACGCGGTGAATTTCTCGCCGTCCACCTTGGCGAACACGGTGAAGAGATCTGCCGCGCCGCCGTTTGTAATCCACATCTTCTGCCCGCCGAGAATGTAGTGGCTGCCGTCGGGACTGAGGTCTGCGCGTGTCTTTGCGGCGAGCGCATCGGAACCGGCGTGTGGTTCAGTCAGACAGTACGCACCCACTAGTTCCGCTCGGGCGAGCCTCGGCAGATACCGGCGCTTCTGTTCCTCGGTGCCGAACAGCAGTAGGGGCAGGGTGCCGATGCCAGCGTGCGCACCGTGCCAGGCAGAATAGGAACCGTCCTTAGCGACGTGCTCGGCGACGATCATGGCGGAGGCAAGATCCATCTCCATGCCTCCATAGGCTTCAGGAACGGTGACGGCCACCAGGCCGAGCTCCGCGGACTTCCTGAGCACGGAGACGGCAACGCCCGGCTCCTGGTTCTGAATCGCTTCGAGATGTGGAGCCACTTCCTTCGCCCAGAATTCGTCGGTAGTTCGGGCGATGGCGCGATGCTCGTCCGTGAAGTCCTCGGGGGTGAAGATCTCCGATGGCTCGCGGCTTTCGATGAGAAAACCGCCGCCTCGGGTTTTTGGCAGCGGCGTCATGGTGGTTGCCATACGTTCCCCTCCTGCTACATTCGCTCAAATATGCCTGCCGCGCCCTGCCCGCCGCCGACGCACATGGTGACCACGCCGTACCTGGCGTTCCGGCGCTTCATCTCCCGGAGGATTGTGGCTGTAAGCTTTGCTCCGGTGCAGCCGAGCGGGTGGCCAAGGGCGATTGCGCCTCCGTTTACGTTCACACGATTCAAATCGAGGCCCGCTTCTCGAATCACTGCCAGAGCCTGCACGGCAAAGGCTTCGTTGAGCTCGATCAGATCGATATCCTCCAGCTTCAGACCCGCCAAAGACAAAGCCTTCGGAATTGCAACAACCGGGCCAATTCCCATGATTTCCGGAGGAACGCCGGCGACGGCGTAGCTGACGAAGCGCGCCATCGGAGTAAGACCAAGCTCCCGGGCCTTCTTCTCCGACATCACGAGCGCGGCAGCGGCGCCGTCGCTTGTCTGCGAAGAGTTGCCAGCTGTGACAGTTCCTTCGGCGTGAAAGACCGGCTTTAATTTACTGAGGGCTTCCATGGACGTATCCGGCCGCGGCCCCTCGTCCTTGGAGAATGTGATCGTGGTCTCCGATGGCTTGCCGCCAGCCGCCGCTCTCATCGCCACCTGGACCGGGACAATCTCCTCGTCGAAAGCGCCGGCCGCCTGCGCGCGAAGCGCCAGTTGATGGCTCCGCAGAGCGAACTCGTCCTGTTCCTCGCGCCCAATGCCATACTTGCGCTGCAAGCGCTCGGCGGTGAGCCCCATGCTCATATAGGTTTCGGGGCGCATGTCGACCAGGGTGGGGTTCGGCGAAAACTTGTTGCCCGCCATCGGGAGCATACTCATCGATTCGGTGCCGCCCGCGAGGATGATCTCGGCGCCGCCTGACCGAATGCGGTCGGCCGCGAGAGCGATCGACTGCAAACCGGAGGAGCAGAACCGGTTGATTGTGATGCCGGGGACGACGTCCGGAAGGCCGGCACGAATTGCGGCGATCCTGGCGACATTCATCCCGGATTCGGCCTCAGGCATCGCGCAGCCCAGAATCACGTCGTCAATGGCATCCTTCGGAACCTGCGGATACTTCTCAAGGAGCGCTCGAAGCACCAGCGCTCCGAGATCGTCTGGGCGGACGTTCCGAAGACTTCCGCGCGGCGCCTTCCCGACCGGTGTGCGCAAGCAATCGATGATGACAGCTTCCTGCATCACTGCCTCCTCCCGACTTAGTTGCGGAGCGGTTTTCCCGTCTTAAGCATGTGCTGCATCCGCTCCTGCGTTTTTTGAGTGCCGCACAGGCTCAGGAAGGCCTCCCTCTCCAAATCTAGCAGGTACTGTTCGGAAACCTCAGATTCGCCGCTGAGCCTTCCGCCGCTGAGTACGAAAGCCAGTTTCTCTGCAATCAACAAATCGTGGTCGGAGATACGGCCTGCTTCGTGCATCATCCACGCTGCCAGCTTCATCGCCGCGTAGCCGGACTCGCCCGAAACCTTGATGCCGGTTCGAGGCTGTCCCGGCTTGTAGTTTGCGGCAAGCGACAGGGCATGGGCTTTGGCATCCGCGATCACGCGTTCCGGATTCATCGTAATCCCGTCCTCCGGGCGCAGCAGACCCAGATCCCGTGCGTCCTCGGCGCTCGATGACACCTTCGCCATACCGATCAGCTCGAAGACCTTTCGCGGATCACCCAGGCGGGCGATCATTTCCTTGCAGCCCCCGGCAGCCGGTATCACGCCGACGCCCACTTCCACCAGGCCCATATACAGCTCTGCCGATGCCTGCGCGCGGGCTGAATGGAGGACAATCTCACAGCCACCTCCGAGAGCTCGAGCAAACGGTGCAGCGACGACGGGCTTCGAAGCATACTTGATAGCCAGATTTGCCTGCTGGAATCGCTGTATGGCCAAATCCAGTTCGTCCCACTCTCCGTCCTGCGCCGCCATCAGGACCAGGACGAGGTTCGCTCCCGCGCTGAAGTTCTCGCCCTCGTTGGCGATGATCATCGCCTCGAAGTTCCGCTCCGTTTCCTCCAGGCCCGCGAAGATCATCGAGATCTGATCTTCTCCGAGCGTGTTCATCTTGCTGTGGAACTCAAGGCAAAGCACGCCATTGCCAACATCAATCAGCGAAGCACCCGCATTCGACTTCACCACTCCGCGGGCTCGTTTCACTTCGGACAGAAAAAGGACTCCGGGTCTCTCCTCGAGCGTCTGGTAGACGCCGGCGCAAAGGTCGAAGTATTCGGTTCTCGGCTGCCCCTCGCGGTCGGCCGCCCGGTAGAAGGACTTCACATCCTGGCGGAGCATCAATTGGACGGTGGGCGGCAAAGTTCTGCCTTCGGACTGCATCCGACGGGCGGTCTCCTGGAACCCCAACGCATCCCATAGCTCGAAAGGACCGAGCTTGTTGGCGTAGCCCCATTTCATCGCGCGATCAATCTCAACGATCCGGTCGGAGATCTCAGGGATTCGTTCCGCCGAATATTGCAAGAGGTCGCTCAGCACCTTCCACAGGAAGGATCCGGCCCGATCGGTTGAGTTCACCAGAAAGCGGAGGCGAGCGCCCAAGTCCTCGATTGCCTTTGCCTGCTCGGCAACCGGGAACTTCGGTTTCTCCATCGGGTGGTACTCGAGAGTTTTCCAGTCAATCGCGTAAATCACGCGATCTTCGCCCTTCCCGACGCGCTTGTAAAAGCCCTGGCCGCTTTTTTCACCCAGCCATCCGCGCTCGATCATTTGCGAAAGGAAGGGAGGTGGCAGCAAACGCTCCCGCCACGGATCGTTTGAGACCGATTCGTAGAGGTTCTTTGCAACGTAAGCCCAAACATCGAGGCCGACGATGTCGAGCAGCCGGAAGCTCGCGCTATTGGGCAATCCGATGAGCGGTCCGGTGAGCGCGTCGACTTCTTCGATGGTGTAGCCGCCCTCGATCATCGCTTTGTGCACCGTCGCTCCGAAGAAGCTGCCGATCCGGTTGGCGATGAAGTTGGGCGTGTCCTTGCAGCGGACAATTCCTTTGCCGAGGCGAAGGTCAATGAACTCGCTCACCTCGCGAAGAATGTGCTCGGCGGTTTCCGGCCCCGGAATGACCTCGCACAGGTGAAGGTAGCGGGGTGGGTTGAAAAAGTGCGTGCCGAGGAAGTTGCGCCGAAAGCCCGACGGGAAGCCTTCTGCAATTGAGGACAAGGGGATGCCGCTTGTGTTGGTGGACAGGATCGCGTCCCGCCGCCGTACGGCGTCCACCTTCTTCCAGAGGCTCCGCTTGATCTCCCGGTTCTCCGTGACTGCTTCGATGATCCAGTCGCAGTCACCGAGCAGGTTCAGATCGTCGTCGAAGTTTCCTGGCTGGATGAGCGAAACAGCTCTTTCTGTGAAGAAAGCGCCGGGCCTTTGCTTCAGTGCGGACTCGATACCGCGTTTGGCAGCCGCGCTGCGATCGCCTTCGCCGGGTAAAACGATGTCGAGCAGAACAACTGGAAAGCCTGCGTCGGCGAAATGGGCGGCGATTCGCGACCCCATCGTACCCGCACCTAGTACAGCCACGCGACGGAGTGTCTTCATGAGATGTGTCCTCCGTTTGGAGATCAAGCTTACGGCCCCAAAGCACCCGAGGGAATCGCCCTTCACCGTGCGGAGCTTCGATCACTCATTCTATGATGAAGGTTGGTGCGCGTTTTTCCAAAAGGCACTTCGTCGCGGCGACGACGAATCCCGGCCTGGATCGGTCCTCTTCTAGTTTATCTTCTCTCCGCTGCATGCCTTGTCTGGGTTTATCGAGACTTCGACTGGAAGACTGAGCTTCCGAAGATCTGGAGGATGAAGTGGTACTGGATTCTGATTGCAGTACTCTCCGACGTCTCCGTCTATCTTTGCCAGGCTTGGCGGTGGAATCTTCTGCTGAAGCCGATCGTTCAGGTTCCCTTCTGGAGAAGCGTACGCGCGATCTACGTTGGCCTGTTCGCTAACGAAGCGCTCCCCTTGCGAAGCGGAGAGGCAATTCGTGTCTACCTGCAGTCGCTGTGGAGCCGGATCCCCTTCACGACCTCCGTCTCTTCGGTGATCATTGAGCGCCTGATCGACGGCATCTGGCTGATGCTTGGCTTCGGACTGGCCATGCTTTATGTGGACCTGCCCGACAATCTTGTTCTCGGGGCATCGATCCTCGGCTCGATAGTGTTCCTCCTTGCCACGCTGATGGGTTTCGCCGTCCTCTTCCAGGGGATGACCAGACGGGCGCTTGGGCGCATCAGGTGGGCCAGCAAGCTCTTTCTGCTGCTCGACGGCCTTAACGTGATGGGCCGGTCGCGATCGTTTTACTACGCCTTGGGAGCGAGCGTCGTCTACCTGCTGCTTCAGGTGATTCCGCTGTACGCGATGATTCGCGGCTATGGGCTTGATCTGCCGATTCAGGCGGCCGCGGTCCTGCTGGTGGTTCTTCGTTTCGGAACGATTATTCCAGGTCCCCCTGGCAATGTCGGGCTCTTCAATGCTTTTGCCGTTCTCGGCCTCCGGCTCGTTGGAGTGGACCGGCAAACGGCGATTGGACTCTCGGGCGTGATGTTCTTCGTGATTACCGTGCCGCTCCTCCTTGCCGGCACAATCGCCCTCGCCGCCACCGGCCTCAAATTGGCGGAAATCCAACGCCACGCCAATTCACACATGCGCTCCGCCGAAGCTCCACTTGCTCCCACTTCTCCAGGCACGGCCTGATTACCTCACGGACATCAGTTTCCGTATAAACGCAATATAGTTGCGCGCAAGGAAGGATCGTACTCCTGGGCGCTCTTCCTAGCTGTGTGCAGGCACTCCGCCGAAATGGATCGACATCCGCGTGCGCGGCCCTCGCGATTTTGAGACTATGGAATCCAAACGCAACTCACGGCGGGGCCACGGTTCCGCTGGAAGGGAAATTGATCAGAGGGCTCTACGGGGCGTGATTGCTATGCGAGCAATACTCTTTGGATTCGTGTTTGGAATCGTGTTGGCAATGACTGCAAACGCGCAGCAAGTGCGAGTCATCGCTTTTGGCGCACATCCGGATGATTGCGATATTGGTGCGGCTGGTACGGCCGCTCTCTTTGCGCAGATGGGGCACAAGGTGAAGTTCGTCGCGGTTACGAACGGCGACGCGGGCCATCAGTCGGAGGGAGGCGGTGCGCTGGCACGGAGACGCCGGGCGGAAGCGCAGGAAGCGGCACGCCGCCTGGGGATCGAGTACGACGTCCTGGACAACCACGACGGGGAACTTCTTCCGACGCTGGAAGTGCGGCACCAGATCATTCGCAAGATTCGCGAATGGAATGCCGACATTGTGATCGCGCCGAGGCCCAATGACTATCATCCGGACCATCGCTACACGGGCGTGCTGGTTCAGGACGCCGCGTACATGGTAGTGGTCCCGAACGTGACGCCTGATACCCCGCCGCTCAAGAAGAATCCCCTGTTCCTGTACTTTCAGGACCGCTTCAAGAAGCCGGCTCCTTTTCGGCCCGATATCGCCGTCGCAATCGACGCCACGTTCGACAAGAAAATCGCGGCGCTCGATGCTCACACCTCGCAGGTCTACGAATGGTTGCCGTGGGTAGACGGTCAGCTGGATCAGGTGCCAAAGGACCCGGCTGAGCGGATCAAGTGGCTGGCAGCGAGAAGGACGCGGCCGATGACTCCCGAAGTACGCGCTTCGCTCGAGAAGTGGTACGGGCCGAAGGCGGCTTCCATCAAGCACTACGAGGCCTTCGAAATCTGCGAGTATGGCAGGCAGCCAACAGACGACGAGATCAGGCAGCTCTTCCCAATGCTCAGGAAATAGTCGATGAATCCGCTTGAGCACGAGCTCCTGCGGCGGTTACCTTCCGTCGATGAGGTGGTAAACCGCATCTCGGCTTCGTTTCCCAGGGTTCCGCGCCGTGTCCTCGTAGAGGAAACGAGGCGAGTTTTGAACGCGACGCGAGCCGCCATCCGGCAGGGACAATCCACGGAAGATGTCGATATCGATCTTCGAGTGCGCGCCGCACTCGAAGATCTGCTCACGCCTTCGCTTCGGGGCGTGATTAACGCCACCGGAGTCGTACTGCACACTAACCTTGGCCGCGCCCCGCTTCCTCAGCCCGATTTCATCCACGGCTACTGCAATCTCGAATATGACCTAAAGTCAGGCAAGCGCGGCAAGCGGGATGTGCACATCAGCGGACTGCTGGAGCGCATTCTTGGGACACCAGGAATTGCGGTGAACAACAACGCAGCGGCCGTCTGGCTGGTGCTAAATGAGCTGGCTGCCGGGCACGAGGTCATCATTTCGCGGGGCGAGCTGATTGAAATTGGCGACGGGTTTCGCATCCCCGACATCATGCAGCGCTCGGGGGCCATACTGCGCGAGGTTGGCACGACGAACCGCACACGGATCGAGGACTATCGAGCGGCCATCGACGAGCGGACCAAGCTGTTGATGCGGGTTCATCGAAGTAACTTCCATATCTCCGGATTTACGGGAAGGCCCGAACTGGAGGAGTTGGTGGCCCTGGGGCGTGAGTACAATTTACCTGTCTACGAAGACCTTGGCAGCGGCTGCCTGACTGACTTATCCCGCTTCGGGATTCGTGAGCCATTAGTAACCAATAGCTTGCGCGCCGGTGTCCGGCTCGTGTCCTTCAGCGGCGACAAGCTTCTCGGTGGCCCGCAAGCTGGAATTATTGCAGGGGACCCTGAACTCGTTACCCGCCTCCGCCGCAATCCGATGTTCCGCGCGCTGCGGCTCGATAAGTTGATCTACCAGATGCTCGAAATGGTTCTCCGCTCACTGTGGTTGGAGCAGTGGCACGAAATCCCCATTTTCCGTATGTTTATGGAATCTCCGGATGACATTCGGGCGAGGGCGGAGAGAATGGCAGCATCGCTGCAAGGCAAGAAGGTCGACGTGATTCCCGGATGGTCTGTGGCCGGCGGCGGCTCGATTCCGGAGCAGTCTATACCAACATGGCTGATCGCGATCACCGGGCCTGTGGTCGCGATGGAACGCCGTCTAAGGTCCAATGATCCGCCCGTAATTGCAAGGATCGAAGGGGACCGGCTCCTCATCGATTTGCGAACCGTCCTACCCGAACAGGAATCTGTACTTCGAATGGCACTTTTGGCTGCCTAGTTGCTGTAGACCTCCTCGGAGGAGGAGCACTGTGAGAATGCAACTTCCAGTGGCTACTGCTGCTATTTGCGCAATGCTAATTGCGAGCGGATGTTCACAGAAATCGACGACGACGGCGGCGACGAGGGCGCCCGCAGGACCTGTCTACACGCAAACGGCGATGTCTGGCATGGTTCCGGCGGGAACGCAGCTCGTTGTACGTACAAACGAAACGATCAGTACACAGACGGCTACCCCGGGTCAGGCATACTCAGCCGAAATTACCCGCGACGTGGTCGATCAAACTGGTCAGGTTATTATTCCATCCGGTTCTCCAGCCGAGCTAACCGTGGTGCAGACCGGCGACAATCAGCTTAGTCTCGCGCTGAGGTCGGTTACGGTTCGTGGTAACACCTATGCGGTTGTGACACCGACTGTCGAACAAGAACGTACTGGCGGCCTTGGCTGGAATCGTCGAACTCTGGCATTCGTCGGTGGGGGTGCTGTACTTGGTACTCTGATCGGCGCCGTGGCTGGGGGCGGAACAGGCGCGGGCATTGGCGCCATCGTCGGCGGCGCGGGAGGAGCCCTGACCCAGGTCCTGACCCGAGGAAATGAAATTCGCGTACCTGCTGAAACGGAACTTACCTTCCAGCTTGACCAGCCTGTTTGTATCCAAGGCTATAGACGCTGAGGTCTTGGAAAGGGCGAGGGGGAGGACCGCTCTCTTCCTCGCCTACATCTGATACAGCATCAGGTAAACGACCACGCCAGTGACACTGACGTAGAGCCAGATTGGCAGGGTCCAGCGCGCGATTGCTCGATGCTGTGAGAGGCGCCCCCGGTAGGCGCGCCAGACTGTGATGCCGGCAAGGAAAGGGACCGATGCGGCGAGTACGGTGTGGGTGAGAAGAATCGTCAGATAGACGGTGCGGATCACGCCGGTCTTTTGGAATCGTACGGATCCCACCTGATAGTGATAGATCAGATAGCAGGTCAGAAACAAAGCCGAGGCTGCGAGCGCCGCTATCATGACACGCTGATGGGCGCGTTTCCGGCCCATCCGGATGAGGACGTAGCCCGAGACCAGCAGCACGGTCGCCAAAGTATTCAGTAGTGCGTTGATGGTTGGCAGGTCTCTAACTTCGATCATGCAGGCTCCTTCAGGAGCTTCTGGATATCCGCGGTCAACCTGGTTACTGCGTCCGGCTCGTCCGTGGCATAGTAACCCCGGATGCGTCCCTTGCGATCCACCAGAACAAAGCGGGTACTGTGCTCGAGCGTCCCGTCTACGTTGCCGAGCTTAAAAGAGTAGCGGCAGATCTGATTGAGCGCCTCCATCGGCCCTGTCAGGAAATGCCACTGTCCCTCTCTGGCCTTATAGCGTTTTGCGTAGGCTGACAGGACTTCGGGCGTATCGTTCTTCGGATCGATAGTAAAAGATACAAGCTTCACATCTGGGTTTGCCTCGACCCTGTCCTGTACCTGTTTCATTTGGGAGCTCATGCGCGGACAGGGTCCGTGGCAGGACGTGAAGATGAAGTCGGCGACCCAGATCTTTCCGGCGAGCTCGGTGGCGCTGTGAAAGTCGGCGCCCCTATGATCCGTCAGGGTGAAATCCGGAACGACGCCGTAGGAGGGCAGGTCGCTCATCCGGGACACGCAAGAAGTAAGCACTATTAGAAACAGGCCCAGAGCCGCTAATCTCATTATGCGAAGCTCCTTGCGTTGCGTTCACGAACACTGGATGCGGCGGCTGCAAGGAGCAGTGCGGCCATCGCGGCAGTGATCACGATGCTGAATCCAAGATCGGGCATGCCTTCTGACCGGGAAGCTCCAAGCAGGATCCGAAGCGCGGAGACGGCGTAGGTGAGCGGATTCACCGCCATTAGCCAGTGAATCCAGCAATGGGCGGTGTGCGCGGGGAAGACTGCGCCAGAGACCAGCCACAGAGGAAACAGCACCAGGTTCATGATCGCGTGGAAGCCTTGTGTCGAATCGGTGCGCCATGCGAGCAGAAAGCCCATCGACGTGAAGGCAAAGGAGATCACGAAAAGGAACACGGTGGCCGCGACCAGATCGCCGGTGCCTGGTCTAAGACCTGTCAGGGGGAGAAAAAGAAGAAAGAGTAGTCCTTGAAGCCACGCAAGTGTCGCGGAACCTAACGTCTTGCCGAGGACCACCGCAACGCGGGGTGCGGGCGACACAAGCATTGACAGGATAAAGCCCTCGCGCCGGTCCTCGATCAGCGACATTGTAGAGAACACGGCGGAAAACATGACCGTCAGTATGAGCGCTCCAGGGAAAAAGAACGCCAAATCACCGAAGCCCGAGCCAATCAGAAGCCAGAAGATCAGGGGGGAACCAACAAAGCCAAAGACCCGTGATTTCTCTCTCCAAAAGCGGATCAGTTCACGGCGCCAAAGTGTGAAAACAGGCAGCCAGAACATCTCTTATCCCTCCAGTTTCACCCCGGTCTCGTTGAGAAAAACGTCTTCGAGAGTTGGCCGGTGCATCTCAATCGATTCCACCTTGTTGGGAAACGACGACAGCACTTGGTTCAGGAAGAACGCTCCGTCAGGCACCTCGATTCGCAGGCGGCCGTTCACCGATTGCGGCAGGACCGCAAACGTCTCCTTCAGGCGCTGATGCATCTCCTCCGGATCAGGTACGTCAAGGATCACGATGTCGCCTCCGACACGCGACTTCAGCTGCTGAGGGGTGCCTTCTGCGACCACACGTCCCTCGTGCAGGAGCAGGAGCCGGTCGCACAAATCGGCTTCTTCGAGAATGTGCGTCGTCAGGAGGATGGTAACCTGCCGGGTGCGCCGCAGGTCATCGAGATAGCGCCATAGCTCGCGCCGGACGGCTGGATCCAGGCCGGTGGACGGTTCGTCCATGAGCAGCACATCCGGCTCATGAAGCAGGGCCTTGGCGATCTCGACACGCCGCTTCAGGCCTCCCGAAAGAGTGGCGACAATGTCATTCTGGCGATCCGCGAGGCCGAGGCGCTCCATGGCGTCTTGAATCCTAATCTGCAGGACATTACCGGAAAGCCCGAAGAGGCGGCCCTGGCTGTCGAGGTTCTCGTGCACCGTCAGCCGGCGGTCCAGACTCTGCGTCTGGAACACGACTCCGATATGGCGGCGAACCTCGCGGGGCTGCTCGAGCACGGAGAATCCGGCGATGGATGCCTTGCCGGCGCGGGGCGGCATGAGAGTCGACAGGATGCGGAAAAGGGTCGACTTGCCGCCTCCATTGGGTCCAAGGATTCCAAAGATCTCGCCCTTGCTAACTTCGAAACTGATTTCCTTCAGGGCGTTGCGAGGACCGTAGGAATGCGAGAGACGCTCTACTACGACGATCACAATCCAGGCCTGTCCAACACAAGAAGGGCGTAAAGCACTGGTAGATACACCACGGAGGCCATGAGCACCTGTCTGGCTCGCATCCCAGTTCGCTCCAGCGAGAGGCGAAGGCCGGCCCGCAGAAACATCAGACCAAGAATTGTAGCGCCAACGAGGTAAAACTTCCCTGCCATCCCGAGATACGTGGGGATGAAACTAACCAAAACCAGGAGCGTTTCGCAGATCAGTATTTGACGGGCCGTGGATCTTCCGTCCGGTTCCACCACCGGCAGCATCCGGATTCCTGCTCGTGCGTAGTCTTCCCGGTACATCCATGCAATCGCGTAGAAATGCGGGAACTGCCAGAGAAAAAGGATGGCGTAGAGAACCCAGGCGTCCACGGTGAGCGTGCCGGCTGCCGCGGCACATCCGATTAGCGAAGGCATAGCTCCCGGTATCGCACCGACCGTGGTGGAGTGCTTTGACCGCTGTTTCAGAGGAGTGTAGACAAACAGGTAGCTTCCGAGCGTGAAGGCGCCCAGCAGGGCGGCTACGGAATTCACACCGAACCAGAGCTCGAGAAAACCCGCGACGGAGAGCAGAACACCAAAGGCAAAGGCACGACCGGGCGTGACCCTTCCCGAGGGGATGGGCCGGTGGCTCGTACGCCGCATGCGCGCGTCCGCTTCGTGTTCGTACCACTGATTCAGTGCCGCCGTACCGGAAGCGATGAGCGCAGTCCCCAGCATCGTGTGGAACAGGACAAGCCAGTCGATTGCCCCGAAGCCGGCGCCGGGTAAGCCGAAATAGTAGCCGATTCCTGTGCTCATCAGGATGAGCCAGGTGATCCTCGGCTTGGTAAGCTCGATGTAGTCTCTCATTCGGTTACAGCCGCACCGCTCCCCAGAACTCTAATCGGCCAGGCCCGCACTTTCCTCTGGTCACGAGAAATCGAGAGTACTGCTGCGGCCGCGGGTTACCCGTAATCCTGTAGATGACCAAGTTGGAGAATCGTTGCACGGTCCCGCTTCCTGCACACCCTCTGAGCTTCTATTGTACTATTGCCAGACAGTAATTTGTGCAGTTCTTGTGCAAAAGATAGCTCGGTCGGGCTGTCCGGCCGGGCTGCTGTCAGAGGAAGGTGAGCTAAAAGAGGGGGTAGGCTGCTGACGCCTTAGCGCCGCACTGACCAATCGTTTCCAGCCGTTCTACTCTCCTCTCCAGCTGGGCAGCCCCTTCCTGCACACGCCGCGCCTTCTCTTCCACCGCGTCTTCGACCCGTTTGGCCCACTCCTGCGCTCTGCTTTCCAGCCGCGATATGCTACGCTCAACCCGGTCGCAAAGCGTAAACCTGCATGTTTGAGACGAACGAGAGGCTGCGGTTTCGGATAAGAGGATTGGGCGATGGCCGTAGCCACGCCCGGCCGGTCCATATGCGCAGCCGGCGATGATGGCTGCCAAGGCAAGTATCTCGGGGTGCTTCATGCCGCCTCCACACTCTCTTCAACGATCCTGCCGTCGAATAACCGGATGGTGCGATCCGCATAGCGGGCGTAGCGGGGATCGTGAGTGACCATGCAGATGGTGGCCCCGCCCCGGTGCAGTTCCCGCAATAGCTCCATGACGGCTTCGCCGTTTGCCGAATCGAGGTTGCCCGTGGGCTCGTCGGCGAGCAGGATTGAGGGGTCGCCGGCAAGAGCTCGCGCCACCGCCACACGCTGCTGCTGACCGCCGGAAAGCTGGGAAGGGTAGTGCTTCATGCGGTGGGACATCCCGACACGCTCAAGAGATTCGTGTACGCGCTTCTTTCTCTCCGCGGAGGGCATGCCGCGATAGGTTAGGGGCAGCTCGACGTTCTCGTAAACAGTCAAATCCCCGATGAGGTTGAACGCCTGGAAGATGAAGCCGATTTCCCGGTTTCGGATTCGGGCCCGCTCAGCCAGCTTCAGGCTGTGGACAGGCCTGCCGTTGAGCACGTACGTACCGGCTGTCGGTGAATCCAGAAGTCCGAGGATTGCCAGCAGGGTCGACTTGCCGCATCCCGAGGGCCCGGAGATGGAGACATACTCACCCCGCATGATCTCCATATGAATGCCTGACAGTGCATGGGTCTCAACTTCGTCTGTGACGAACACCTTGGTTACACCTTCCAGACGAATCAATGCCTCGCTGCTGCTGCTCATCGCTTATCCTTTCCTCTCTTTCTCCCCACTCTTTCTCCCCGCATGAAAACGGAAGACGTTTCTGAACGCTCAATTTAACCGGATCCGGTCGTATCGATCCCACTCCGACATATCGGACACCACAACCTGGTCGCCCACCGTAAGCCCTTCGAGGACCTCAATTGTATTCACCGACGTCCGCCCAAGCTTCACCTGGACACGCCGCGCTTCTTTCCCGTCGGGAGTCAGCTTGAACATGCCGACCGTAGTGTTGGGTTGTCCATAGACAGGACGACCAACATATAAGACGTCATCCAGCCGCTCAAGTTCGATCGTTCCGTCGACGCTCAAATCCGGGCGTGCACCGGGAGGCAGCTCGCCTTCCAGCTTGACATCCACGGTGACCGTACCATTGATGACAGCCGGATCGATACGGGACACCCTGCCTGGAATGATGCCGTTCCGCGTGTCAATGGTCGCTATCTGGCCAATCTGAATGTCCTTGGCCTGCGTCTCTGGGATTTTCAGATCGGCTTTCAGTTTCCACGGTTGTGCGACCTTGGCCAGCAGGGTTCCGGGAGTGACGCGCTGTCCTACTTCTACCGGTAGCTGCTGGAGCACGCCGCGCGTTCCGGCCCGGATCTTCAACTGCTCCACCTGCTGCTTCTTCAACTGCCACGCTGCGCGAAGCTTCTCAATTTGCACACGCTGCGCCGCCAACTGCGCCTCCGCGCTTTCACGGCTGATCTCCAGGCGGCGCTTCTCAATCTCATAGCGCTTCGCCGCCTCCTCCGCCGTAGCGACGGAAAGCTTGACGGTCAGATCCGGAGCCAGTCCTTCCTTGCCCAGTTGGATGTCGCGATCAGCCTTCAACTTCGCCTGTACATACTCAGACTGGACGCGGGCTGTCGAGGATTGCAAGTCAAGCTGCGCCGTATCCATCTTGACTTTGAGGTCGCGATAATTCGCTTCGGCCTGCTTCACCTGCCACTCGAGGTCCGCGGCCGCGAGTTCAAGTTCGGGGTTGCTGAGTTCGAGGAGAATCGTATCCTCCGTCACGTTCACGCCGGGGCGAAGGACAATCTTCTCAACCCGCCCTTCGTTGGCAGCTTGAATAAACAGAATCTCTTCCGGCACGAGCGTACCAAGGCCTCGCACCTCCCGCTTCATCGGCCCGCGCTTTACGGTATCGATCCAGACTGTCGCCCGCTCCACGCTCGGAGCTGCCGGCTCCAGCTTACGGATCTGCCACGTGATCAGCGGTACAGCGATGGCCACAATGGAAATGTAGATAATTCGACGGATCAGCCGTTTCCTTGCCGCACCTCGACGGGGGACGTCCATAATTTCTCCCGGTCCTGAGGCGCAACTGGGATGCCAGCCGCGCCAGACGCCTGAAGTACCTGTTAGCACGTAGCTTAACAGAACTCGGGCCGGAGGTCGCCCCGTCTCCGGTGTCCGCTTCTGGGACGGCTCTGTACGAAAGCGGAGACGCCTGCTCTGTCACCGGCTTCCCGGCAACGGGTAAAGAGTTGGATTGCCCTGGCAAATTGCTCCATCCGGTCGGCATCCCCCGTGCGCTTCGCCAAGCGCAGGGCCTCTGCGCCGGCGGGCTACTCTCCTGGTGTGTGGCGTTCTGCCGCTAATTCCAGCGGTCCACCCCAACCCTGTGCCCGGCCCTCGAGAAGCCGGACCCGAAGTCAATGTCTAAGACGAAGATTCGTTGATTGGGTCTCGCAGACTCTCGACGAAATTAGTAGAGGCGGACGCCGCGGGGACCGGGCGGCTCGAACATCTTTACGGAGTCGACAAAGCGAACGGAATTATTGGAATGCGTCATGACGATGGAGTGCGTGCGGAAGCCGCCGCGGAAGAAACGGACTCCCTTGAGCAGCTCTCCCCTCGTCACCCCGCAGGCGGCGAAGATAATTTGATTGCCAGGGGCGAGGTCGCGGGCGGTGTAGATCCGATTGGGATCGGTGATCCCCATGCGCTCGACCCGCTCTCGGAGTTCAGGCGTATCTATGATCAGGCGGCCCACGATTTCACCGTGCAGGCAGCGCATTGCCGCTGCTGTCAGAACGCCTTCGGGAGCACCGCCAATTCCCATCACGGCGTGGACACCCGCGCCTCGGATTGCCGTCGCAATTCCTGCCGAGAGGTCCCCATCGGGAATGAGCCGGATGTGCGCACCGGCGGCACGGATCTCCGAGATCAGCCGCTGGTGCCGCGGCCGGTCGAGGACCTCCGAGGTCGG
>CALGAR010000064.1 GCA_937959285.1 uncultured Bryobacterales bacterium | reverse complement strand
CGCATGGAAGTCCCGCAAGTCCATGGCATACGACCGGACTTGCCATCGCGATGAAGCGTCGAACGCTTCCGCGCCTATTTTGAACTCTACGACGAACACGGCGTTTCCATGGAGCAGGACTGCATCAGGACGTCTTGATAATCGGGGGATCTCGTACTCGAGTACTATGAACCACCCCTTGAACGGCTCTGCCGCCAGTTCACGTTGCAGGATGCGGATCTGCGCTCGCCACGCGGCGACCTGCGCATTTCGATGCCCATCTACCCCAGTGGCGGCCACGCCCTTGATCAGACGACCGATCAAGACGTCCTCGTCGAGGTTCCGGAATTCGGAAACGGGACCCGCGAACCCGTGACTCATCGCTCGCTCACTCCTTTCGCGAACGAGGCCGGAACGATCAGCACGACGGCGACGGGGAACGTGTGGTCGACAAGGCCCGCGTAACGTTCTTCGATGGCGAGTCGTTCGCGTTCGCGCTCCTCGGGGATGCGACGCAATCGCGCCTCGAGTGCGAGCCGATCGCGCCGGATCTGCGTGCGCTCCTCCTCGGAGAAGAGCGAGAGCTGCTTCGGCTCTTCCTTACTCAGCTCGGCTTCGAGATTCTTCGCGAGGTCGTCGAGGAGCTGGGTCATCTCCTCGAGCTCCTTGCGCTTGCGGGCTTCGAGCGTCCCTTTGAGGCCCTTCAGCCGCTCTTTCGAGCGCGCGGCGACGGCGTTCAAGATGGCTTCGGTGTGGTTGTGGAAGCGCGTGCGCAGACCGTCGAACAGCGAATCTGGGATCTCGCCGGGCACCGAGGCGTCGAGCCAAGAGCGCAGCTCGCCGATGCGGTCCTCGCGCTTGAAGCTGGTGTCACGCAGATAACCGCCGGCTTCGGTGAGTTCCTCGTGGAGCCGATGATGGTTGCGGGACGTCCGACGCTCACCGTGACCTGGAAGTATCCGGGACTCCAAAGGTCGCCGAGACTCATATAGCCGCGGCTCTCCTCAATGCGGTACAGAACGTGCTGGATGTGTTTGCGATCTACAGTAAAGGTGCCCCCTTCACCAGCGACCCGCATCTTCAAGCTTGGATACTCGGGACCGGCGATGAACTCATAACGCTCGCCCGTCACTGTGATGGTGTAGTCAAGCGCTGGAGCACTTGCGACGGGGTCTTCATGCGGCCGGAACTGGAAGACAGGGAGAAGCGTTAATTTCACTTCGCGTCCTCCTTGCAGCAAATCGTAAGTAACGTGAACCGTGTTTTGCTGGTGAATCAGGAGGATTTTCTTTTCGAGAACGAAGTTATCGATTTCGAACCGCCACGTCGGAGTGCCGTAACGCAGAGAGAACTCTCTCAGGTATTGCGAGCCGTGCAACTGAAGCCGGTCCAGCCGTTCTTCTCCTCCGAGGCCCACTGTCTTGCCATCCGGCAGTTCCAGCGACTCAACCAGATCGCTGAGCATGACCACGCGGCCCAGCGGCGCGGGCAGGGCAGCGACCAGGAGGCCGTGATACCTCCTGGTCAGAACACCAGCCAACGTTCCGGATGCATACCCGCCCAAGCCATTTGTGACCAGCCATTCCCGGCTAAGTAGCGGTTCGGTCTCCTCGCCTTTCCCTTCCGGCCACTTCATAGCCCGGACATGATCACCCATGGCTCGGTTTCAACTCCTCCTTGATCGTTGCGGTCAGAGCAATGGCGGCTTCACCGGGAATGCTCCATGTGGTCGTAGTCTTTAACGGCGGGGTTCCCATGCCGCCGTACCTGCAGTCTTCGCTCGACCACAGCACCTCCCACTTCCGCCCCTCTGGCGGGGCCAGCAAGGGGTCAAGGGCGTGCCTCAGCGAAAGGTCACGTCCCAGGTTCACCAGTAACAGGCGGTCGTTCCCGTTTCCGCCGAACCATCGCAGCAGAAAGGCCTGGTCGGAGAGCACTGCGCCGTCGACCATGCCTCGCTTTTGCTTGCGAAAGACCTCATCCTCGCGGCGGAGGCGGAGCAAATCCTTGTGAAGCACATAAATTTCCCGATGCGTAACTCGCTCCGAAAGGTCTAACTTCGATTCCTCGAACGTAGCCGGGTTACCGGGATCGGGTATAGCTAATCTTGCCTGTTCATTGTTGAGGCTCGGGAACTGGCTCAGAAACTCGTACCGTCCGTCCCGAACCTTCTTGGAAAGCTCCGGCTTCTGGTCGGCGAAGTAGAGAAACGGCGCGGAAGCGGCAAACTCCTGTCCTTGAAAAAGCATGGGAGTACCTGGCGCGAGGAGCAGAAGCGCCGTCATTGCCCGGTAGCGGCCCATGCTCGTCAGCTTATGGAGCCGCAGCCCGCGGAGCGTATTGGCAACTTGATCGTGATTCTGCAGGAACAGGATGAACTGGGCCGGGTCGAGATCAAGACAGGGCGTTCCTCGCGCCTTTCTCTGCCAGGAGTAATACTGCCCCTGGTAGAGGAAGCCCCACTTGATCATCGAAACAAACTCCTGCGGAGTGCCGAGATAGTCGGTGTAATAGGCCTCGCGGCGACCGGTCGTGGCGACGATGGCGCTGTGGTGGAAGTCATCGTTCCAGAGCGCGTCTAATCCATAACCGTTTCGCTCGGGCGGCCGCGCCAAACGCGCATGCTGAGGCTCGTTCTCTCCGACCACAATCGTCTTTCTGCGTCCGGCTGCGGTGCGCACAGCCTTCACGATCTCGCCAACAATGTGGTTCTCTGAGCTGTCGAACATCTGCTGAGTGGCGTCGATGCGCAGGCCGTCCATGTGGAACTCTTTCACCCAGTACGCGGCATTTGCCAGGATGAATTCGCGCACAGGACCGGCATCCGGTCCGTCGAAATTGATGGCATCCCCCCACTCGTTGATGTAACGGTCTGTGAAGTAGCTCTCGGAATACTCCCGCCAGTAATTGCCGTCCGGCCCGAAATGGTTGTAAACGACGTCGAGAATGACGGCCAGTTTGTGACGGTGCGCTTCATTCACAAAGGCGCGGAGATCGTCGGGTTTTCCGTAGAGCCAGGTTGGCGCGAACAAATCGACGCCATCATAGCCCCACCCAAAACGGCCCGGGAATTCAGCGACCGGCATCATTTCGATCACGGTGATTCCGAAGTCGGCCAGTTCTTTCAACTCCTGCATCGCCGCACGCCATGTGCCCTCGCGGGTGAACGTGCCGACGTGCATTTCATAGATGACCTGGCCCTCAATACTGACACCCTCCCAGTCGGCGTCGGTCCAGCGGAACGTGCTGGGATCCACGACACAGGAGGGACCGTGCGGGCCATCCGGCTGATAGCGTGAAGCCGGATCGGGGTAATCCCCCTTTCCGTCCAGACGATAGCGATACAGAGTCCCGGCCGACGCCGTCTCGCAAAGGCCGGAGAAATAGCCATTCCCCTCAGGCTCGAGATGCGCAAGCAATTTCCCCTCCGGGGACACTACGTCGACTCGTTTGCGACGTGGCGCCCATACCCGAAAGTGCACGCCCTGCCCGGGTATGACATCAGCGCCGACCGGTAGCAGCCTCCGAGGCCCCTTTCGAGGCATCGAGGTCAATGCATCTGCTGGCTCCTGCCGCTTGTGAGATCCGTTGAGCTTGTGCGATCCATTGAGCTTGTGAGCTCCCTCGGGTTTGAGTTCGCGCGTGCCTTTGTGGACGCTAGCATATGCGATGCCGGGTTCTCCCCTGAAAGCCGATCTGTCCTGCCTACGTGTCGATGCCATACGCCGTACATGCTAGCCGTCACCTGCGCGTTCTGTGTACTCTCGGGAGCAGCCATCTGTGTACAGCGGCTGGGACGAGGACACTAGCGAAACCGCAATCATTTGAAGACACAAGACACGGATAATTCCTCTTTTCCATAGACTCGGTCAGATTCAAGTGATTTCGGCCGCCATCCGAAAGCAGCCCTTTGTATACAAGTTTAGAATCTTGTGAACGGGAAGAGCATGGCAGGGTAAATCGTTGTAGCCTTAGAAGTGATTGGTCCTGTACGCTCTTACCATTTTCATCAGCGCCTTCCTACTGTTTCAGGTTCAACCGATCATCGCGCGGGTAATTCTGCCATGGTTCGGAGGAACAGCGGCGGTCTGGACGACGTGCATGCTGTTCTTTCAGACGGCTCTGGTTGCGGGCTATCTCTACGCTCATAAAGTCCGCCGGCTTTCCTTGCGCGCGCAGGTTTCGCTGCATTGTGCGCTGATTTCCGCGTCTACTCTTACGCTGCCGCTTGCGCCGTCGATCAGCTGGCGCCCTACAGGCTCGGAGGATCCGATTCCCAGAATTCTCGCGCTGCTGGCGACGAGCGTCGGATTGCCATATTTGCTGCTGTCGACCACCGGCCCTCTCCTTCAGTCCTGGTATGTTCGCGCCCGGGCAAGCGCCGTGCCCTACCGGCTGTTTGCGCTGTCGAATCTGGCTTCGATGCTCGCGCTGCTCAGCTATCCATTCCTGATTGAGCCGCTGCTTTCCACGCGATGGCAGGCGTTGTCGTGGTCGGGCGGATACTGGCTCTTTGCCCTCCTCTGCGGATCCACGGCCATATACACGCTACGGCATGCGACAGCGAAGATTCCGCAAGCGGCAGACCAGGGGTGGGGAGACGGCAGCTCCTCAGAGGCGCCAGCCCGGGGTTATTACGTCATGTGGCTGCTGCTTTCCGCCTGTGCCTCCATGCTGCTGCTGTCAGTAACGAACTACCTCTGCCAGGACATAGCATCCGTACCCTTCCTGTGGATCGCACCCCTGTCGCTTTACTTGCTGACCTTCATCCTTTGCTTTGACGGCAGAGACTGGTACCACCGGCGGCTTTTCCTCGGTCTTTTGACTCCTTCCCTGGCTGCGATGACCTACTTCCTCTGGGGCGCTGTCGAACAGCCGGACCTGAAGTTGATCATTCCGCTCCTTCTTCTCGCCTTCTTTGTCTGCTGCATGTTCTGTCACGGCGAACTGGTGCGGCTGAAGCCGCCCGCGCGCTACCTCACCTCCTTCTACCTGATGATTGCCCTTGGAGGCGCGTTAGGAGGCGTTTTTGTCGGCCTGATGGCTCCCCTTGTCTTCCGAGGCTACTTCGAATTTCACACGGCGCTGGCGCTCTCCGTCATCCTCGCAGCGGTGCTTCTACATCGTGACGAGTCCCGTGCCGATGGGTGGCACTGGAAGCCAATATCGACGGGAGTCGTGATGCCCGCCGCCGTTCTGCTCACATTTGTGTTTGTCGTGGCGGAGGAGCATGTGAAGGACTACCGGTATGTCGGCCGCAATTTCTACGGCCTGCTTCGAGTCCGGCAGACGGGCGAAGCGCACGAGGAGGACGCTTACCGCCTTCTGCTCCACGGTTCGATCACGCATGGCGAGCAGTGGCTGAACCCGCAACTGCGCAGGAAGCCCACGACATACTACTGCGCGGAAAGCGGAGTGGCTCAGGCATTGCAGCTTACGGCTTATGCCGGGCCCCGCCGCATTGGCGTTGTCGGGCTCGGTACCGGCACGCTCGCAGCGTACGGCCGGCCTGGAGACGTGATGCGGATTTACGAAATCAATCCACTGGTCGTTGAGGTGGCGAAGAAAGAGTTCACCTATCTGAGCGACTCGCGGGCATCGATTGAAGTTGTCCTCGGTGACGCGCGGCAATCGATGGAACGGGAACCTCCGCAGTCTTACAACGTCCTTGCAGTCGACGCCTTCTCCAGCGATTCGATTCCCGTGCATCTCCTCACGCGGGAGGCAATGCTGCTTTACTTCCGCCACCTGGCGCAGGACGGGATCCTCGCTTTGCACGTGTCGAACCGCTTTCTTGACCTCATTCCGGTGGTGGGCGCCGCTGCCCGCGACCTTGGGAAAGCCGCTGTAGTGGTTGATACGGACGATTCGAAGGACGGTGAATGTTACGGAACGACCTGGGTGTTACTAGCCTCCGACTACTCCAGGATCACCAGCCTTCCGTTTCACAATGGCGCGCCGCTTCTGTCGCGGCCTGACGCTCCGCTGTGGACGGACGACTACTCCAACCTGTTCCGGATCATTAAGTAGCTACTAAGTAGCTACGCAAACATTCGCGCAGCCGTTGTTTGAATCAGGTCCCACACAGCCATGACGTCGTCTCTGGTCGTACGGAGGTTCCCGATAGCGAGGCGGATCATAAAGCGTCCGTTCACCGTCGTCGAAGACAGGAACACCGCTCCGGAGCGATTAATTTCTTCAAGCAATTGCTGGTTCTGCTCGTCGGTTCCCCGATAACGAAAGCACACAAGCGACAGGGTCACAGGGGCGGTCAGTTCGAAATGCTCGCTCCGCCGGATCAGCTCAGCAAGCTCCCCCGCCCACCTGATGTGATTCCGAATGATCGCTGCCATGCCTTCGCGTCCGAAATATCGGAGGACAAACCACAGCTTCAATGCTCGGAACCGCCGCCCGAGCGGGACGCCGTAGTCCATGTAGTTCACGGCGCGCGGGTCGGCTTGCGTGCGCAAGTATTCAGGAACCAGAGAGAAGGCGTCTCGCAGGACCTGCGGGTGGCGTGTGTAGAAAGCGCTCAGGTCAAGGGGCGTGAAGAACCACTTGTGAGGATTCATTACAATCGAATCCGCTCGCTCACACCCTTCGAGCAGATGCTTTAGCTCGGGAACCACCGCCGCTGCCCCGCCATAGGCGGCGTCGACGTGCATCCATAGCCTCTCTTGCTCGGCGATGTCGGCGATTGCCGGCACCGGGTCGATGCTCGTTGTCGATGTGGTTCCGATAGTCGGGACAACGCAGAAGGGTCTTTTACCCGCGTCGCGGTCCTGGCGGATCATCTCCCGCAGCCGTTTCGGACACATCCGGTAGTCGGAGTCCACCGGCACCTTACGTACGTTATCCTGACCGATTCCAATCGCAATCGCGCCTTTTTCGACAGAAGAATGAGCCTCCTGGGAAGTGTAGAGAGTCAGGCCGCGAGAGCTGCCTGTGAAACGCACGCCGGGATCCGCCCAGCAGCGCGCGGCAGCGATAGCATGCATGGTGCTGGTGGATGCGGTGTCATGAATGATGCCGAAGTAATGGGACGGAAGGCCAAGCCACTCGCGAATCCATCCCAGCGTCACCTCTTCCAGCTCCGTTCCAGCCGGATTTGACTTCCATACCATGCCGTTGGTATTCAACGCGGCAATCAGCGCTTCGGCAAGAATGCCGGGCGCGGATGCGGAGATCGAAAAATAGGCCATAAAGCGAGGATGGTTCCAGTGGGTGACATGCGGCAGGATGATTCGGCGGAAGTCGTCGAAGATGTCCTCGATGTCCGAACCGTGCTCGGGCGGCGATGCGGGCAGCTTGTCGACCAATTCGCCGGGCTTTACGTCCGGCAGCACAGGGCGGCTTCTCACATCCTCCAGATAGTCGGCAATCCAGTCAATCACTTCATAACCGAGCCGCCGGAATTCCTCCGGGCTCAGATCCTCATATCTGCTTGTTGGAGTCATCGAATCTGTATGGCCCCAGTGGCCTTCAACTTTTCCGCATGTTCCTTGGGCAAAGTCCAGTCCCTTTCGAAGTATCCCTCAGCGACGATATTCTCCAGAGATCCCTTGAAGACGACGTAATCGGGAAATGTCGCAGCCACAAAGGCCGGGCGGTTGGGGATTGGGAAGTAGCGCAAGGCGACGGGCCGCCTTTTGTCCCCGCCCGTCCACCAGGGCCGCCCCGAATTGACGACAACAAGCCGCCCATCAATGGGCGCAACGAAGACGAGCCCGTAATCCGCTGCGCCGGCATGAAGAGACATTGGAAAGCGGCTTGAGAACCGCGCGATGAGGGAGTTCGTCTCCCGCGTGCCGAACAGGATGAGATTCAACGTCCGGAGGTCCTCTTCGGTCACGTCTTTGTCTGCAAGCACACGAAAGGAGACAGACGCTTTGAAGCTCGGTGTGGACCATTCGGCGGCATCTTTGGCGACAGCGCGGCGGGCCGCGAGAACTTCTTCGTCGGGAGAGTCGGCGGTACCGTAAACGTAGATGTGGCGTGCATTTAGCGCCTCTCCGATCGGACCCTCGGACCCGGGACGTTTCGTGTTCCTGTCCTCGGGGAGCCTGGCTACCCGCCAGCCTTTCGCAGTATGAACCAGTGAGATGTCGCCCCGCGCGGGAACGCGCAGCGAAGTTCCGTCGACTGTGATGCGAAGCGGGCGGTTCGCCGAAATCCGTGGATGACCTGCCAGCCGGAGCGTCAATCCGTAAACGTGTTTCGTGTCGATGCGGACGCTGTTGTTTTCAGGGATGGACGCGTCCACGGAAGCCAGATCCGCACCCTGCAGCGCATCGACTCGAATCCAGTAGGCGGAGTTGTACTTGTGGCGGCGCGTCACGAAGCGTACATGATCGGGATAGCGCTGCCGCCGGTGTTGTCCGAACCAGTCGAAGATGGACGCATCCTTGTATGCAAGGTCCCAGGCGTTGTGCCGGACGTTCGGATACTCGACATACTCCACTTTGGCGCCGTTTTCGAGCAGCCTCTTCTGCCACGCCCGTGACGTCTCTACAGGAACCGCAGGATCCGCGGCTCCGTGAAACAGGTGGATTGGGAGGTTGAGGGCGTTGGGCGCCAGCTCTTCAACGCCTTCCGGATTGGCGGGGCAGACTGCGGCGACCGCCGCCCAGATGTCCGGACGGGTCAGCCCCAGCCACAACGCGCCGCCGCCGCCAATGGATTCGCCCGTCAGATAGATCCGATCCTCATCCACCGGAAACTGCCGCTTCACCTCTTCAAGCACATCGTAGACGTCCTTTTCGGGTATCCCTTGGTAGCCCATCGTGCCGCGAGCCAAAGGCGACGCGACGAGGTACGGAACATTCGGAAACTTTGGAAAACCGCCAGCTGAGGAGTCGGTGAGCGGCAAGCGGCTTCCTTTCCCGAACACGCGCTTCAAATTCAGCCGGTGGTTTGAGTAGGCCCCGTGCAGGCTGAGGACCAGCGGATACTTCTTGTCAGGATCAAAGTCCGGAGGCACGTAAAGCGCGTAGGGCTGCGCTGAGCCGTCGACATCGGAGATGAAGGTTCGGACTTGCGGACCGGTTTCGTAAGAAATCCTCTGCGCCGGCAGGACCGGCGCCACAAGCAGTAGCACGAGCAGTTCAAAACGCCGCATCCTTCTTCACCTCGGCAAGCCAGCCGGGGAACCAGTCCCGAAACTCAGATAGCTTCTTTTGCATCGCCGGGCTGGGCGGCGTGGCGTGCGGGCCGGTCTTGATGCCGCGCAGCGCCACTGCTTCTTTGACGCCGACGGGTGTAGGAAAGGAATCGATCCAGGAGAGGAATTCTTGCAGCCTCCGCGCCAGCCTCTCCTTTCTGCTGTCGCTGGCGGCAACGGCGCGGTCGAGAGCCAGCATCAATTCGGGGGCGGCGCAGGCTACTCCGGACACCACCCCGCTTGCGCCTTCAGCCCGCGCCTCAGGGAAGATAAGGTCATTGCCGACCAGGTAAGAGAGGCCGCGGCCGCAGGTGCAGGATTGTATCCGCCGGAAGTCTTCGAATCTGCCGCTCGAATCTTTAATTCCAGCGAACGCGCCAGACAGCAGCAGCTCGACCGCCGTCTCGACTGACAGGGGATTCGTAAACTCCGGAATGTTGTACAACAGGATCGGGATCGAGCCGTCGAGCTCCTGGGAGAATGCACGATAGAAGTGTTTGATCTCTTCCTGCTCGTAACGGAAGAAATAGGGCGGCATCAGCAGGACCGCTTCCGCCCCGGCTCTGCGAGCGGCCAGAGCAAGCCGTACGGAACCGTCAAGGGTGGAGTGAGAGACATTGACGATCACGGGCACCCGGCTTCGCTTCACCGCAAGGGGAATCAGCCTCTGCCGCTCTTCGACCTCGAAATGCAGGAACTCGCCGGTCGACCCGAAAAGGACAATCCCCTGCACCTTTGACGAGCCGAGGAAGTCAATCAGATCCAGGGTGGCCCCAAGATCAATCTCGCCGTTGGCAGGGCGGCGAGGCGTAATGGCGGCAACATAAACTCCCTCAATCGCTGCCAAGGTTTTCCTCCGGGCCGATGCTACTCACCGGCCGGTCGTACACTCTTATTGTTGCACCGGACCGGATCAGGCCGTACGGCAAGCCACAAACGGCTGTCCGAGCTTCTGCCTGCTCCGATTAGGTTATACAATACCGCCGAGGTAGCCACAGCTATGGAAAAGAAAGAAGTTCCTTCACGCCGCTCTTTTCTGAAGGGCTCGACTGGCATCGGCGCCGCTGCAACGGCATTTACGATCATTAAGCCTGAGTTAGTTCGGGGTGCGGGAAAGGAAAAGCTGAAAGCGGGAATCGTTGGAGTTGGCGGTCGAGGCCGCCAGGCCATCGTTGATCTGATCAATGGCTCGGAGAATGTCGAGGTAGTCGCTGCCGGCGATATCTTTGAGGACAAGCTCGAGTCGAACCTGAATTGGATCCGCGAAAGGCATCCCGCGGTGTGGCAGCGCGTCAAGATTTCCCCCGAGCATAAATTCATCGGCTTCGACGCCTATAAGAAGGTCATTAACTCCGATATCGATATCGTGATGCTCACGACGCCGCCGGGATATCGTCCGATGCATTTTGAAGCGGCGGTCGAGGCGAAGAAGCATGTCTTCTGCGAGAAGCCGTTTGGAACGGATCCCGTGAATGTGCGGCGGTTTATGGCGGCCGCCAAGAAGTCCGAAGAGCTGAAGCTGACCGTCGTTTCGGGCGCCCAGCGGCGCTTTTCCGCGGACTACATGGAGACCGTGCGCAAGATCCAGGAGGGAGCAATCGGCGACATCGTAGCCGCTTATGCCTATTGGGTCGGCACGCCGGTCATCCAGCAGCCCAAGGGACGCGACCCGAAGTGGGGCGACATGACCTGGCAGCACCGCAACTGGTACTCCTACGTCTGGATTTGCGGCGACCAGATTGTAGAGCAGCACCTGCACAACATCGATGTCATCAACTGGGTCATGGGGACTCACCCCGTGAAGGTCGTCGCGACCGGCGGAGCTGTCTGGCGTCCCCGCGACGAGGTGCACGGGAACATCTACGATCACATTGCGGCCGACTTTGAGTATCCGAATGGCGTGCGCCTGTCCAGCTACTGCCGCCAGTTCCCGCGCGGGCTCCACAACAACGTCAGTGAGCTGGTTGTCGGCACCAAGGGGCGAAGCAACGTGCACGACATGGGCGAACGGAAAGCGAATCCGTATGTTGCGGAACATACTGCGCTGGTCAACAGCATTCGCGGCGACGGCCCCTACATCAATCACGCCATGGCGGTGGCCGAAAGCACGATGACGTGCATCATGGCCCGCGAATCCGCCTATTCGGGGATCGAAGTGACGTGGGACATGATCATGAATTCCAAACTGGACCTGATGCCAAAGGCTTTCGACTACGATCTCAAGATGGAAGTCCCGCCCTTGCCGGTGCCCGGTCAATACAAATTCATCTGAGCGTCGTTGCGGCCGGAGCCAGACCCGGCTCCGGCTACTCAAAACCCCCGCTCATTCTGCGTCCTGCAAGACTGGTTGTAAGACGGATCGCTTGAAAAGGCTATACTAAGTCCTTTGGACTGGCGTCCGCGGAGTACTTCGACATGGCAGCCGTAAATCGAGCAACATCCATCACCCTCCAGGAAGCCGCAGACAGCTCGGAACAAGCTGAGCTTGCGCGTCGTTTTCTCTACCACATGTCGCTGATGCGTGAGGTAGAAGATCGCATCGAGCGCAAGCTGTACCGACAGGGCAAGATTCTCGGAGGCGTCTACGTCGGCCGCGGGCAGGAGGCCATTTGTGTCGGTGCTGGCATGGCCGCGAAACCCGATGACATGCTCTATCCATGTCACCGGGATCTCGGACTCTATTTCATTCGCGGAGTTCACCCCCGGCAGGTATTCGCACAGTACATGGGACGCGTCGGCGGCCTCACAAAGGGACGCGACGGCAACATGCACATGGGCGACCTCAACCTGAAGATTGTCGCCATCATCAGCGCAATGGCCGCCTCGATTCCCGTTGCAGCCGGATCGGCCTTTGCCTTGAAGTACAAGGGCACGAAGGACATTGCCTTCGTGTTCTTCGGCGACGGGGCGACGAGCAGAGGCGACTGGCACGAGGGCATCAATCTGGCAGCCGTGCAAAGGCTTCCGCTGGTCCTGATCTGCAACAACAATCAATACGCCTACTCAACCCCGCTCGAGAAGCAGATGGCCTGCGCGAATGTAGCGGATCGCGGGCCGGGCTACGGTATTCCGGCGGAGATTGTCGACGGCAACGATGTGTTCGCTGTCTATCATGCGGCGCTGCGTGCGGCCGAACACGCCCGCCGCGGCTTCGGTCCGTACATGATCGAGTGCAAGACTTTCCGCATGACAGGGCACTCTGCGCACGACTCAGCAAGCTATGTTCCGGCGCACCTTTGGAAGGAGTGGGAAGCGAAGGACCCGATCCGCCGGCTGGAAACGTTGATGCTCGAACGCGGCTGGGCGGACCGTTCCACGATCGACGAGATGAACGCCGGCATCCGGGCGGAAGTGGATGCGGCGATCGAGTGGGCGGAAAAGAGCCCTTACCCCGATCCTGCTACTCTTACGCAAGGCGTCTACGCGGAGTAACCATGCCGACGACCTACCTTGAAGCGATTCGTGAAGGAATCTGGGAGGAGATGGAGCGGGATGAGAACGTCTTCCTGCTCGGAGAAGACATCGGCGTCTACGGCGGAGCCTTCAAAATTACGGCGGGCATGCTGGAGCGGTTCGGTGAGCGCCGTGTTGTTGACACACCGATCTCCGAATCGGCGATCGTCGGCGCCGCGATCGGAGCGAGCTTCAACGGCTTGCGTCCCGTGGCTGAAATTCAGTTCGCAGATTTCATTAGCTGCGCCTTCGACCAGATTGTGAACTTCGCGGCAAAGTGCCGTTATCGCTGGAACGCTCCGGTCCCGATTGTGGTACGTGCCCCGTCGGGCGGCGGCATTCATGGCGGGCCCTTCCATTCGCAAAACCCGGAGGCCTGGTTCGTTCACACACCCGGCCTCAAGGTGATCTGTCCGGCAACGGCCTATGACGCCAAGGGACTGATTAAAGCAGCGATTCGTGACGACGATCCGTGCATTTTCTTCGAGCACAAAGCCCTTTACCGCCGGATCAAGGAAGAGATTCCCAAAGGCGACTATACAGTACCGATTGGGAAGGCGCGCGTCTTCAGAGAAGGCTCGGACTTGTCCATCATTACCTACGGGGCGATGGTCTATGAGGCGGACGAGGCAGCCAATCAGTTGGCAGGGGAGGGAATTTCGGTCGAGATTGTAGACCTCAGGACGGTCCTGCCGATCGACGAGGAAACGATCCTCGAGAGCGTCAGGAAGACCTCCAAGGTCATCGTCCTTCATGAAGCCACGCTAACCGGCGGAGTTGGAGCGGAAATCGCGGCAAGGATCACGGAAAAGGCTTTTGATTCGCTGGATGGCCCCGTGGTTCGAATCGCTGCCCCGGATGTCCCGGTTCCCTACAGCCCGCCGCTTGAGGAGGCGTTCCTCCCCAATGCGGCGAAGATTGTCGAAAAGGCGCGGTGGCTCCTGAATTACTGAGGGGCGCCGTGCCAGCCCCAGCCGGCCAAAGGCTGCGCTGTCAGGCTGTGTGCTGATCGCTCGCTTGTTGCTGGGTTCGAGCAACCAGCTTACGGGGATCCAGCAGGTGCTGGGGACGGAAGTTGCTTTGGGACCACTTACAGTCAGGGTCGAACTCGATTCCCAGGAAGTAACCGATTTCCCGGTAGACGCAATAGCGAACCTGGCCGTGCAGCGCACCCTTTCCATGGACGATGCGCAGAGTGGTGTTCAGAGGGATGGCTACCTCCAATTGAACGCATGCTCCAGACAGAGAAATGTCTTCGAGATTTGCGATAGCCCTGCGGAGCTTGCCATTCTTATCCCTCCACTGCACCTCGACTAGATCCGCACACAGCATCCTCGGTTCGATTCGCCGATCTTGCATATGCCTCTCTATCGGCCCCTTACGCCCTGATCGTTAGTACTTCCCAGCCTTACCATTTTGCCCTAGAACTATTAGGGTGTCTAATTTTGTCCCGCGCCTGGCTGCCCGTCTGCGGGGTACCCGTACGGCGGAACTAGTATGCCTGCGAGTAGGATTCCGGCTGCCGTGCGCGATATAGTATTCCTTTGCTTCCGCTATGAAAATCACTTCCAGAGCCGCTTGCCGGGTGGATCTTGCGGGCGGCACGCTTGATATCTGGCCGCTGTACCTGTATCACAAAAACTCTGTCACTGTTAATTTTGCCGTCGACCGATACACGAGCTGCGTGCTGCAAACCCGGAAGGACTGCCGGATCATCCTGCGCTCCCGGGACCTTGGCCTGCAGGAGGAATACGAGAACTTCGACGCGTTATGCGCCGCCAGGAAGCACAAGCTGCCGCTGCCTGCCTGGGTCTTGAAGTTCTTCCGTCCTGAGACCGGCTTAGAGGTGGAGACTCATTCCGAAGCTCCTGCCGGAGCCGGGATCTCCGGATCGTCGTCCCTGATCATCTCTCTGTGCAGTGCGCTGAACCGTCTCACCGAACGGCGCTACTCGATCGAGAAGATCCGTGAGATCGCCCAGAACGTGGAGTCTCAGATCATTCGCGTCCCGACCGGCTGCCAGGATTACTATCCTGCGATGTACGGCGGAGTCAGCGTGATCGAGCTGCGGCCGGACGGCCTTCACCGCCGGGCGATCGACGTGGATCTCGATGACTTGAACCAGCGGATCGTCCTTGCGTATACGGGTGAGCCGCGCAACTCCGGAATCAACAATTGGGAGGTCACGAAGGCCTACATCGATGGCGATACGGGCGTTCATCGAAACTTTGAGCGGATCGCTTCGATCGCCTACGGGATGAAAGAGGCAATTGAGAAGAAGGATTGGGCCGAGGTCGGCCGCCTGCTTCGTGAAGAGTGGTCTCACCGCAAGAAGAATGCGCCCGGGATCACCACGCCGCTCATCGACCGGTTAGTGGAAGTCACCCGGCGCGCCGGCGCAAAAGGAGCGAAGGTCTGCGGCGCCGGCGGCGGCGGGTGTGTTTTCTTCCTTGTTGAGCCGGGCGCGAAGGAACGGGTATCGTCGCTGATTGCCGCTGAAGGGGCGGAAGTGCTCGACGTTAAGGTAGCGCCCCATGGAGTGCGAGTGAAAGTGCTTCCGGACGGCGCAAAACGGACGAGGTAGGTGGTGGCCGCCGGGAGAACAAAGGCGGGCGTCCTCTTACGCATCCTGATTTTTGCGTTTCTGGAGATTGCCGGGCTTGCGTTCTTTCCGCCTCTCTTGCTTCCGATCGGAGGCTATTTCATTGCCGCTGCGCTAGGCACCTTTTCCGCTGCCGCTGTCGCCAACGCTATCGTGCTGCGGATCTACGAGCGCGGCAACCTTTCCGATATCGGCCTTGGCTGGGGCCCTCCCTCTGTGCGGCATCTCGCCTACGGGGTTGCGGGAGGGATTGGAGCAGCCCTGCTGGCGGTACTGCCGCCTCTGCTCGCCGGCGTTTCAGAGCTGAAGCCGGATGCGAATGCTGCCTCCGGCCTCGGCGCCATGTTCTTTGTCAGCCTGGTTCTGCTCTTCGCCGCCGTGGGAGAGGAGATGCTGTTTCGAGGCTACGGGTTCCAGGTGCTCATGAACTACCTCGGCCCCTTTGCAACGATTCTCCCGGTCGGGGTGATCTTCGGACTCGCCCATGGGGCCAATCTCAACTTCTCCCTCCTAGGGTTTATCAACACAACGGCTTGGGGCATCTTGCTGGGGTACGCCTTTCTGCGGTCGGGCGACCTGTGGCTCGCAATCGGCCTGCACTTCGGCTGGAACTGGACATTTCCGTTCTTCGGGGTCAAGTTGAGCGGGTTTACAATGGGAGTGACGGGCTACGCCATGCACTGGAACATCGGTGAGCTCTGGAGCGGTGGTGAATATGGTCCCGAAGCCAGTCTTCTTACCCTCCCCATCGTCGCTTTGCTGTTCCTTTACCTCCACAAGGCGCCGATTGAACGTCAGCCAGCCTACCTCGTCCCCAGTCTTCAGGAGGACTGAATGCGTCTCGTTGTCCTGACACTGTGCGCAGCCGTCCTGCTCTGGGGTGGAAGCAAGAAACTTACCGACGAGGAGCGCATCGAGCTCATTCGCGGGCTGAGCGCGGAATACGCGACCGCCAAAATCGTCCTCCCCCGGTCCAAGAAGCCTCTCGAATTTAAGAGCACCGGCGAGTGGGATAAGGCGGCGTGGAACGAAGCGGGTAGAGAATTTGGCCCGGCGGCGCGAGTCGGCGACATGGTTCAAGTGACCAAAGTCGACATCGACGACAAGAAGATCGTCTTTGAGCTGGACGGAGGCCTCAAGCTCAAGAAGAAGTGGTATGAGCGGATTGAGGTCGGCATGGGCACACGGACGACGCCGGTCTCACGCAACGACGGACCACGCGCCACCGGAACTTCCATTGCCCTGGTGTTCCCGGACCATGTGCCCGCTGTTCCGGCTTCCGAGATTAAGAAGCTTCTGAAGCCGATTCTGGACTTTGAGCAGCGAACCGCCACCGAGCTTTACATTGAAACCCTCCCTGCGCCGATTCAGGAGGCGATCAAACAGAAAAAGGTCGTCGAAGGCATGGACCGCGAGCAGGTCATCCTGGCGGTTGGACGGCCGCGGGACAAGATCCGCGAGTCTCGAGACGGCCTGGACTACGAAGACTGGATTTACGGACAGCCCCCTGGCAAGATCACTTTCGTCACTTTCAAGGGACAGACCGTAGTGAAGGTGAAAGACACGTACGCAAACCTGGGAGGCTCCACGGCTCCTCCGCTCCCGCCGGTGCAGTGACCTCTTTCCGGCGCCCGCTTAAAGGACATAGAGATCCGAAATACGTGTGGGGAAGTCTATCATTTGCTATCATTAAGATGACTTTCCCTAACACGCAGAGAGGATACCCGCAATGGCTATTAAAGTAGGTATTAACGGCTTCGGCCGTATTGGTCGCAATGTGGTCCGCGCAGGATTAAACAACCCGGACATTGAGTTTGTCGCGGCCAATGATTTAACGGACACCAAGACTCTGGCGCACCTGCTGAAGTACGACTCGATTCTTGGGCCCCTCACTGAGCCCGTCACCGCCGAAGGCGACAGCATCAACGTCGGCGGCAAGAAGATCAAGGTCTTCGCCACGAAGGATCCGGCGGAAATCGATTGGTCTTCCCTTGGGACGCAGGTCGTTGTCGAGTCAACCGGCAGGTTCACGGACGCCGAACAAGCCGCAAAGCACCTGAAGGGGTCGGTGAAGAAGGTGATCATTTCCGCCCCGGCGAAGAATGAGGACATCACGATCGTCCTGGGCGTGAATGAGCAATGCTACGATCCGGCGAAGCACAACGTCATTTCGAACGCCTCCTGCACGACCAACTGTCTGGCTCCGCTCGCGAAAGTCCTGCATGAAAAGTTCGGCATCGAGAAGGGCTCGATGACGACAATTCACAGCTACACGAACGACCAGAACGTGCTGGACTTCCCCCACAAGGACCTACGCCGGGCTCGCGCCGCCGCCATTAACATGATTCCAACGACGACGGGCGCGGCAAAGGCTATCGGCCTGGTGATTCCGGAGTTGAAGGGCAAGCTGGACGGCTACGCAATGC
Source organism: uncultured Bryobacterales bacterium (assembly GCA_937959285.1). Lineage (GTDB taxonomy): Bacteria > Acidobacteriota > Terriglobia > Bryobacterales > Bryobacteraceae > JADGHK01. Next base: position 111,948 of record CALGAR010000064.1, on the reverse strand, counting down.
GCGTGCCCACGCCGGACGTCTCTGTCGTCGACCTGGTCGCCGTGATGAGCAAGACGGTCACTGCGGAGGAAATTAATGCTGCGTTGAAGGAAGCTGCGGAAGGACCGCTGAAGGGTATCCTCGCTTACACGGAAGATCCCGTGGTCTCCTCGGACATGCTAAAGAACCCGAACAGCTCCATCGTCGACGCGCAGATGACGAAGGTGCTCGGCGGCAACCTGGCAAAGGTTGTTTCCTGGTACGACAATGAGTGGGGCTACTCCAACCGCATTGTCGACCTCATTTCCTTCCTCGGAAAGAAGGGTCTGTAAGACGTCATGATCCGATCGCGGCCGGAGCAGCGCGCCCGGCCGCTTTCCCTCCCGCCGCCCCTGTTACTTGCCTTCGTATACTGTGAGTAGCAGGTGACACCCTCAACGCGCGTTTCTCGGGTCCGCCACTTCTTCGGGCGCAATGGACTGCTTTCCCGCTGGCATCCGAACTACGAGTTCCGTTCCGGCCAATTGGAAATGGCGGAGGCAGTGGAAGCCGCCCTCGCCGACAAGAGACACCTGATTGTCGAGGCGGGAACTGGCACCGGCAAGACGCTCGCCTATCTGGTGCCTGCGATCCTCTCTGGCAAGCGGATTGTCATCTCCACCGGCACGCTGAACCTGCAGGAGCAGCTTTTCTACAAAGACGTTCCCTTTCTCGCCAAAGTCTTCGACCAGCCGTTGCGGGTCACCTACATGAAGGGCCGGAACAACTACGTCTGCCGCCAGAAGGTCTATGATGCCGAACGGGAACCGGTGCTGAGCGGGCTGGAGGAAGTGGCCGACTTCCAGATCATCCGCGAGTGGGAGAAGACGACGGAAACAGGGGATCGTGCGGAAGTGCGCACACTCCCCGAGGGGTCCACGGCCTGGGCGAAGCTCGACGCTCGCAGAGACCTCTGCACCGGCCAGAAATGCAAGCAGTTCGAGCGGTGCTTCATTACGCTGATGCATCAGCGCGCGCTCGAAAGCGACATCATCATCGTCAATCACCATCTCTTTTTTGCCGACCTCGCCGTCAAGGAAGAGGATTACGGCGGAATCATCCCTGAATACTCAGCCGTCATTTTCGACGAAGCGCACGAAATCGAGGACGTTGCGGGCCAGTACTTCGGCATCTCCGTAAGTAACCATCAGTTCCAGGATCTCAGGAGAGACATCGCTACTGTCGCGCGCAGGAAGAACTTTGGATCGGCTGAGCTGGACCGCTCGCTTGCGATGCTCGAAGACCACGCCGAGCGCTTCTTCGGCCTTTTCCCGGAGGGGGAAGGGAGGCGGGGCTTTCATGAGCAGGAGGCGTTTCTTGAAAAGTACGAGGAGCATTACTTCGACCTGCTGCGAGTTCTCGAGCTGGTGGGCGCGAACTTACAGCTTGTGAAGGACGCGACGGAGGAGGTTCTTCCCCTCTTTCGCCGCTCCCGGGAGCTTGCCGAGCGCCTGGCCTTCTGGATCGAGGCTCGGGAACGCTCCTACGTGTACTGGATCGAGCGGAGAGGCCGCGGATGCTACCTTCAGGCAACGCCGATTGACGTGGCCAACATCCTCTCGGCAAGGCTGTTCGACCGCGTCGACTCCGTCATCCTGACCTCCGCGACCTTAGCCGTCGCGGGAGGGTTTGAGTTCACAGAAAAGCGGCTCGGCATCCCCGCTGCGCGGTCCCTCGTGGTTCCCAGTCATTTCGATTATCAGGAGCAGGCGCTGCTCTACGTGCCGCAGCATCTCCCGGATCCCCGGAGTCCGGGCTTCACGCGCGCGGCATCCGACGAGATTGTCCGGGTTCTGAACGTCTCGCGAGGGCGCGCCTTTGTTTTGTTCACCAGCTACCAGCAGATGCGTGTTGCCTACGACATCGTTTCCCTTTGCATCGAATATCCGGTTCTGCTGCAGGGAACCGGTCCCAGGCACGCGCTGCTTGAGGAGTTCCTTGAGACCCCGAACGCCGTCCTGTTCGCGACGGCCTCGTTCTGGCAGGGCGTCGACGTGCCGGGGGAACGTCTAAGCTGCGTTATTATTGATAAGCTGCCTTTCGCCGTACCGAGCGATCCGGTGGTCGAAGCGCGCATCCGGAATATCCGGGAAGAGGGCGGCAATCCCTTCTACGACTACCAGATCCCCCAGGCCGCCATCGCCTTGAAGCAGGGATTTGGCCGATTGATCCGCAGTCGGTCCGATCGCGGCGTCCTTGTTCTACTGGACAATCGAATCACACGGCAGAGGTACGGGCAGGTGTTCTTCGACAGCCTGCCAGACTATAAATTCACGACGGAATTGAGGGACGTGGAGAGCTTTTTCTATGTATGAAGTTGCCGTGGAACACGTGTTTGCTGCGGGCCATGCGCTGAGGAACTATCGCGGCGGGTGTGAGAACGTCCACGGCCATAACTTTCGGGTCGAGGTGGTGTTTCAGGGCGAGGAGCTGGACTCAGCAGGCCTGCTGGTGGATTTTGTGGAAGTCCAGAAGCTGATAGCGGACGTCGTCAGCCGGCTCGATCACGTGTTCATCAACGAAGTGCCGCCGTTTGACGTGCTGAACCCTTCTGTCGAAAATATGGCCCGGTACTTCCATGAAGAGATTGCCAAGGAACTGGCCAAGGGGAATCGGGAAAACGAAGTGAGGGTGGCGCAGGTAACGGTCTGGGAAACTGACGTCGCCCGCGCCGTGTATCGAAGCTGATCGAGCGGAGGGATGCTGTGGCTTATCGGCCGAAGTAGGCGGCGTTCCTCTGCGCAAAGCTTGCCCACTTTTCCGGCAGATCATCCAGCGCGAAGATGGCGGACACGGGGCAAACGGGAACACAGGCTCCACAATCAATACACTCGACCGGATCGATGTACAGCATCTCCTCGGTTTCGTACTTGGCGTCGTCTTTCTTCGGGTGAATGCAGTCTACCGGACAGGCGTCAACGCAGGCGGTATCTTTCGTTCCAATGCAGGGTTCTGCGATTACGTATGCCATTCCGGATAACTCCTTTTCTATTAAAGACCTTACAGGACTCTGACTCGGTAAGATTCAATCTATAGCATATCGCACCCTGAAATCCAACAACAGCGCAGCGGACGGGCGCAGGCACACTTCAACCCGCTACGAGACGCGCTGAACTGCATCCCTACAGTTCGTAGGGCCAATGCGGCTTGCTGAAAAGGCCTCCGTCGACCCAAAGAGTCTGTCCGGTGACGAAGTCTGCCAGCGGTCCGGCGAAGAATACGACCGCCCTTCCGATGTCATCCGGCAGTCCGACTCGCCCAAGCGGAGTGAGCTTGCTCCAGGTGCCTGCGTAATCGCCGGCTTCCTCCTTGGTCCGCTCGATCTCGACGGCGCCGGGCGCGACGCAGTTGACCGTAATGTTGTACTTCCCGAGCTCTACCGCCGCTACTTTGGTGAACTGCTCGATGCCGCCTTTGCTTGAGGTGTAATCGACCAGCCGGGGGAAGGCCAGCTTGTTGCAGCCCGAGCCTATATTGATAATTCGCCCCCCTCCGGCGCCCTTCATCCGCGCGGCGGCCCGTTGCGTACAGAGAAACGTGCCCTTCAAGTTGGTGTTCAGGACCCGATCCCATTCCGCTTCGGTCAGGTTCAGCAGTTCCTTCCAGGTCTGGACTCCAGCGTTGTTCACCAGAATGTCGAGGCGGGGAAACTTGTCGAAGACCTGGGTGAACATCGAGTCGACATCGGCTGAAACGCCCACGTTGGCCTGTACGGCAAACGCCCTACGGCCGGCGGAGCAAATCTCCGCGACGGTTGCTTCTGCCCCTTTGCTGTCAGAATTGTAGTTCACGGCGACGTCGCAGCCTTCACGCGCCAGAGCCAGGGCGATCCCCTTGCCCACGCCCTTGCTGGCTCCCGTAACCAGTGCAGTTTTTCCCTCGAGGAGTCCGGCCATGGCAACGATTGTATCGGAACCGCCGGTGCCGTGGATATGCTTCCAGACCGAGTGCTATCAGGCAATTAGATCGCACCCACTGCCGGGGATAGAGCGTCTATTATTAACAGAGTCCTAGAACAGATTTTTGACACAATTGGCAGTTGCCCCACCCGTCCGTTTCGAAGGACACTTGAATTTTCCGGGAGGCAGAACGAGAGTTGAATCTGAAACTCACTGAGAGCCAGGTCTACGAGCCGACGGAGCGATGGACCACCACCGACGCGGCTGAGCTCTATGACGTCGCCGCGTGGGGAAAAGGCTACTTCTCCGTGGGCGACAACGGCCATCTGTGGGTCCATCCCACCAAAGAGCCAAACCGCCGGGTCGATCTGAAGAATCTCGTCGATAGCCTGGTGCTGCGCGGCATTAATCTCCCGATCCTGATCCGCTTCGCCGAGATTCTCAAGCACCGGATCCAGGAACTGCACGATGCCTTCCAGGCAGCGATTGCAGAGCACAATTTCCAGGGCAAGTACATCTGCGTCTACCCCATCAAGGTGAACCAGCAGCGGCAGGTCGTGGAGGAAGTCTTTCGTTACGGGCGTCCCTACGGCTTCGGCCTCGAGGCTGGCTCCAAGCCGGAGCTGCTCGCGGTCCTCGGTGTGGCGGACAACGACACCCCGATTCTCTGCAACGGCTTCAAGGACGACGAGTATATTGAAATGGTGATGCTGGCCCAGAAGATTGGGCGGCGTATTATACCCGTTGTCGAAAAGTACACGGAACTTGACCTGATCATCAAGCACTCCCAGCGCGTGGGGGTCCGGCCCACCATTGGATTGCGCCTGAAGCTTGCAAGCCGCGGATCGGGCCGCTGGAAGTCGTCGGGCGGCTACCGCTCGAAGTTCGGCCTCACGGTGACCGAGGCGCTGCGAGCCCTCAATCAGCTGAAGTCGCTCGGCATGGAGGACTGCCTGCAGCTGCTGCACTTCCACCTCGGCAGTCAAATTACGAACATCCGCCAGATCAAGGCAGCGGTCATCGAGTGCGCCAGGATTTACGTTGAGCTCAAGCGCGCCGGCGCCGGCCTGCAGTACATCGATGTAGGCGGCGGGCTCGGCATCGATTATGACGGTTCTCAGACGGATTTCGAGTCGAGCGTCAATTACACGCTGCAGGAGTATGCGGCGGATGTTGTCTACCACGTGCAGAACGTCTGCGACGAGGCCGACGTTCCTCATCCGACCATCGTCACCGAAAGCGGACGTGCTGTCGCGGCCTACCACAGCGTGCTGGTTTTCAACGTGCTCGGCGTCAGCGGATTTGGCGAGCAGGACGTGCCCACCGAACTCCCGGATGACGTGGAGCAGCCGCTGATCGATCTCCTGGAGACCTACCGCTCGCTCAGCGCCAAGAACCTGCTCGAGAGCTTCCACGATGCGCAGCAGTCTCTCGACGCTGCTCTGAACCTGTTCAGCCTGGGCTACCTTCCGCTTCATCAGCGCAGCATCGCTGAGAATCTGTATTGGAGCATCTGCCGGCGGATCTTGCGCATGGCGAAGGACCTCGAATACTTCCCCGAGGAGCTCGAAGGTCTGGAGTCGATGTTGTCAGACACGTATTTCTGCAACTTCTCGCTCTTCCAGAGCATGCCGGACTCCTGGGCCGTCAAGCAGCTTTTTCCAATCATGCCGGTGCACCGGCTCGACGAGCCGCCGACGCGGCCAGCGGTCCTAGGCGACATCTCCTGTGATTCCGATGGCAAGGTGGATCAGTTCATCGACCGGAGGGACGTCAAGCGAACGCTCCCGCTCCACACCTTCAACGGGAGCCCCTACTACCTGGGAGCGTTTCTCGTGGGCGCCTATCAGGAGATCCTCGGCGATTTGCACAATCTGTTCGGCGATACCAATGCCGTCCACATCACGCTTGGCGACAACGGTGAAGTGATTCTCGATACCGTCGTGCAGGGCGATACCGTACGCGAAGTGCTCGACTACGTGCAATTCAACTCGAGGACGCTGATTGAGAAGTTCCGCCGCGACGTGGAAGCGGCGCTTCGCGAGGGCAAGATCGGGTACGAGGAATCCGGACGCCTGCTCCGCTTCTACGAAGACGGAATGCACGGCTACACCTATCTGGAAGACGCGCACGTCCGTTAGAGAAGGGAGCCCGGCCGGCTCTTATCCGACTCGGTCTTTGAATTCGCGGTCGATGTAGCACCAGCCCCAGGTTTCGCCCGGCTCGAATGAGCGGACGACAGGATGTCCGGTCGCTTCAAAATGTTTGGTCGCGTGTTTGTTCTTTGAGGAGTCGCAGCAGCCGACGTGGCCGCAAGTGAGGCACAGGCGAAGGTGGACCCATCGATCGCCGAGCTTCAGGCACTCCTCGCAACCCTGTGTACGCGGCTCCGCCGGCCGGGCTTGTTCCAGATGCTCGCACGCCATGCCGGGCTCCTTACGCTTTCTCCTTTGGAGGTTCAATCGGAAGCCAAACCTGAAAGCGGGTGTCGCCCGGCTTGGAAGCCAGCCGGATCGACCCGCCGTGACGTTTCGAGACAATGCGATAGCAGATATCAAGACCCAGGCCGGTCCCCTCGCCCACTCCTTTGGTCGTGAAGAAGGGCTCGAAGATACGCTCCTGAATCTCCGGCGCAACGCCGTGGCCGGTGTCTCCGATCTCTACGAGAACCCCGTCGTTCTTACGCTCCGTTCTCACAGTCAGAGTGCCTTTGCCCGCCATGGCATCGATCGCGTTGTCGATGAGATTGGTCCAAACCTGATTCAGTTCGCCGGCATAGGCGCAGATCCGGGGAGCGCCGAGGTCGTAATCCCGAACTACCTCGATCTCGCCTTTGAGCCTCGGCTCGAATATGCGGAGCGTGCTTTCAATCCCCTCGTGGATGTCAATCTCCTGAAACGAGGCCTGATCCATGTACGAGTAGTCCTTGAAGCTGCGAACCAGCTCCGAAATCCGGCTGACGCTTGCTTCAAGGTCCGTTGCCAGTTCCTTCACTTGGAGTGAACCGCGAAGCCAGTGAAGGGCGATCGAAAGTGTCTCCGGCCGGAACTCTCCTGCGAGCCTTTCAAGATCGTCCAGGGTGGCTCCTCCACTTATGAGGGTGGACGACAATGCCCACCCGTCGCTGACGCCATGCAGGTCGAGCCAGGCTGTCATTTCCTCCTCGCGATCGCTGCGCTCGAGGGGGTCAAGCTGGACGACGGCAACGGGGCGCTCGCTCAGGCTGCCGGCAAGGGCGAGCACGCTTTCGCGCTCTGTGTCGGTAAATCGGCAGTCATAGCGCATGGCGTCGCGGTGCAAGTCCGAAACCGCGGCACGCAGAGCCTGTCCGGTCCGCTGCGCCGCCGCCGCGGGGTTGTTCAACTCATGGGTGAGCGCGGCGGCCATTTTCCCGAGGGCCGAAAGCTTCTCCTGCTGACGCGTCTGCGCCTCGACGTCCTGGGAACGGCCGGCCATTGCGGCGAGCAGGGTTTGGGCCAGGGGGGAATCCTCGGCCACCAGCCTGCGAAGATCATCGATGCAAATCCGCGTGACTCGCGCCGGACCCTGGGCGTGGGCGCTCGCGAGAGCCGGGCCGCCGGTGAGCATCGACATTTCGCCCACGAAATGGCCCCGCTCATGCACCGCGAGGAGTCTCTGCTCATTTCCGAACTGCTTCGTCATGCGGACCTTCCCGCTGAGGACTGCGTAGAACGGGTAGTCGCAGTCGCCTTCCCGGAACAGCGCGTCGCCGTCATTCAGATCGAGGACTTCACCGGCTTCCTCGAGTTCGCGCAGCACGTCCTCTGAAAGCGTTGGCAGGAGCCCTGCGCCATGAGGATCAGGCGGCATCATCGCACCTGGCTGAGGTACTGGTGGATCATCTGGACGCAGATGGAGCCTTCGCCAACAGCGGATGCTACGCGTTTGACCGACCCGTGACGAGTGTCGCCGGCGCAAAATACGCCGGGAATGTTGGTTTCCAGAAGATACGGATCCCGGTCGAGCGACCATCCTTTCGGCCTTCGGCCATCTTTAGGGAGATAAGGACCCGTCAGGATATAGCCGCGCTCGTCCAATGGAAGCACTCCCCGGAGCCATACTGTACACGGTACAGCCCCAATGAAGATAAACAACGATGTGGCAGGGACGTCTCGCACCTCGCCAGTGACGCGGTTCAGCAGCGTCAAACCCTCCAGCTTCTCCTCGCCTTTGACGCCGGCAACTTCCGTGGACAATTCCACACGGATATTTGGGGTTTCCTGGATCTGGCGGATGAGATACTGCGACATGCTCTTTTCCAGGCTGTCGGCGCGGACCAGCATGGTGACCTGCCGGGCGTAGCCGGAGAAATGCATCGCTGCCTGCCCGGCGGAGTTCGCTCCCCCGACGACGAAGACGTCTTCGTTGCGGCAGGAGATAGCCTCCGTCAAGGCGGCGCCATAGTAGACCCCCCGGCCCTGTAACTTTTCAATCCCGGGGATCGGCAGAGTTCGCCAGGATAGCCCCGCTGCGATGAGCACAGCCTGGCTTGTTACTTCGCTTCCATCGCGCAGTTTCACGATGCGGTACGGTCCTTCCGCCCGCAACCCTACGGCTTCCTGCGGTGAAAGGATCTCGACTCCGAACCGCTTGGCTTGCGATACGGCGCGGCGGGCCAGATCGAGGCCGCTCAAACCTGAGGGAAAGCCGAGATAGTTCTCAATGCGAGAGCTTTGGCCGGCCTGCCCGCCCGGGGCCTCGCGTTCAATGAGAACTGTTTTCAAGCCCTCCGATGCAGCGTAAACGGCGGCTGCCAGCCCGGCGGGACCGCCGCCCACAATCACGACGTCATAGAACGATGTCAGGGCGTGAGTCCGGTGTCCAATCTTCGCCGCTACATCGTCTACGCTCGGATTCTCGACCACTGTGCCGTCCGGATAAATAACGATGGGAAACCGGACGCGGTCCGGACCAAGCGCCTTCAGGAGCCTCGCCGTTTCCGGGTCTGTGACCTGCGCTTCCACATCCAGCCACTGAAAAGGCACCTGGTTCCGTCCGAGGAAGTCCTTCAATGCATGAGTGTGAGGGGACCAGCGGTATCCGATGAGACGGATTCCATCGAATCGGGGATGATACTGCGAGCGCCAGTCGTCAAGAACATCGTCGAGGACCGGGTACAGGTTCTGTTCAGGAGGATCCCACGGCTTGAGTAAGTAGTAATCTACCTTTACATCGTTGATTGCGCTGATGGCTGCATTCGTATCCGCATACGCTGTCAGTAAAATCCGCTTGGCTTTCGGATACAGATCACTTGCCACGGATAGAAAGTCGACGCCGGACATCGCCGGCATTCGTTGATCGACAAGGAACAGCGCCGCCTCGTCGTTTCGTAGCTTGAGTTGACGCAGCGCTTCGAGGGCTGCTGTCCCTGAATCCGCCCGAAGGATGCGATAACTGGCCCCGTAGCGCCGCCGTAAGTCCCTCTCGATCGACCTCAATACCTCAGGGTCATCATCCACCGTTAGCAGCGCCGGTTTTCCCATACGCTATTCTGTCACCGCTTGCGCACTATAACGCCTGATAGAAAAAAGGCGGGACGCCGTGACGTCCCGCCTCTTAGATGCTAGCTGCGGTAAGAGTTAGTCATTAATCTTGTATTCGAGTCTTGCTCCCGGCTCGGAAGGCTCCTCAACTTTGTAGTCGGCCGGTACGTCGAACAGGTCGCGGGGAGGTTCTCCGTGCCTTATATTCGTCAGTCGATAAGTAGTCTCGCCAAATCGAGGGTCATTCACTTTCGTAAGCACGGCGGTCTTCAGCTCGTCCGAGAACCAGCGTTCCGAAACGATCTCAATCGGCTGCTCGTTGCCAATCTCTCCGGCAGGGATGGTGACGGTGCTGCGAATTCCCTCGGCGATGACGCCTTCAATGTTGCGCTTGCCGAGGTTCTCTGTCTTTGGGTGCGCCGGGCTCATCCGGTGCGCCGTGATTGTCGTCGGGACTCCAGGGTGAGGCATCCGCAGCCGCGGCAGAGGCGGCAACTCGCCGCCGGGTCCGGGAGCGCCGGGCCCCGGAATCACGAGGCCCATGGGCATCTTGCGGGCGGTCTTCGTCTCCGGATCCAACTGATAGCTGACTCTGGCAACCGGATCATTGATCCAGATGATCTGTTTTCCCGCTCCTTTGGCTGGCCACGGTCCAATGCTGTTCAGGGCGATCTCCCGCCGGGTCCGGCCTTCGCTATCGCGATAGATGCTGGAGGTGCTCTTGTTGGTGATCTTATTGCCGTCAGCGAGCCGCTGCACTGTCTCGGTTACAGCATCCGCCGAGTAAGGCGCTCCTTTGACCAAATTCCCCTCGAAGGGTGTTCCCGCTCCGATCACCGTCATCATTGGTCTTGCAGCTACGCCCTGCTGCGGAGCGGGTCCCGAGTCCACAATCACAATCTGGTTCTGTAGCTGCTGCGCGGCCAGCGGCAAAGATACTAGTCCAATTGCACAAACTGCCCGTTTGATTCCGTCAAGACGTATTGATAGTGGATTGTTTCGCATCCTGCTTGTCTCCTTTTTCCTTCCTCCTTTTGCCTTCCTTCTCCCAGCCGCCCGGCGTGGATCAGCGCACGACACGCACTGCGTGAGCCACGCCGTCGAAGCCCAGTACAAGATCTGCCTGGACCATCTCTGTCCCTTGTCCGTAAGTCGGCACTCCAAAGGTAACGAGCGCCGAGCGAGGCATCTCCACGCGTACGACATAGCCACCTTCAAGCGGAATCACCTCTCTGTATGGAACCCGAATGAACTCCTGAACGACGCGGTCGGCCGAGCCGAATTCTTGCTCGACAGGCCTCGGTTTCAGGACGCCCCATGAGATGGCGATAATGACGGCGACTCCGGCAGCCACGGCGGCCCATCGCACTGGCCGGTTGTTCTGCTGCCTCTGCTCGAACACGGCACGAAGCTTCTGTTCCAATGCAGGGCTCGCCGAAAGCGCGGTGCTCGCGTCACGAAGAGCCCGCAGCCCGGCAGTCAGGACCCGCTGCCGTTCGAGCTCTGCCGCGCAAGTCGCGCAATGCTGGCAATGCTCGAGACTCTCCTGCTTTACTGCCTCGCTGATCGCGCCATTTCGCGCGATCTCCATCAATATTTCGCTTCGTTCGTGACACATCATGCCGGACACCTTGCGCTTTGCACCCGTGAGAGCATCCGCTCCACCAGCATTTTCCGAGCGCGACTCAGACGGCTTCGTACCGTTCCGACGGCGCAACTCAATGTTTCGGCCGCCTGCGCGTAGCTCATCTCCTCCAGATCGCAAAGGACGACCACCTCGCGGTAGGCAGGCGGCAAGGACAGCACGGCTTTACGCAGCGCGTCGAGAGTCTGCTGGAGAGTGAGCTGGGCGAGCACGTCGCCGGAGGTGGCCAGCCACCGCTCGGTGCTGAGCTCCTCTTCCGCCTCCTCCATCAATGGAACGCTCACACGCTCACGCTCAAGGATGCGGAGAACCTGATTCCGGGCGATTCCAATCAGGTAGGAAGCCAGAGAGCCCCGCCCTGGTTCATAGGCGTGCCCTTCTCGCAGCAGCGCCAAAAAGACCTCCTGTGTGACGTCCTCCGCGATTGCTTCCGACCCGCACATATGAAAAGCGTATCGATATACGGCGGCATGCCGTCTCCGGTACAGGACAGAGAAGGATTCGGCGTCGCCCGACAGGGCCCGCCGCAACAGATCCGCGTCGCTGTCTGCCGCTGCCGGTTTCATCCATCCCGCCTCGATCGCTCAACTGCCCTCGTATTTGATTCCTTTGACGGCGGGAAAAAGTTCCAGGAATTCATTCAAATCGCGAGGGGGAGGCCAGCGGATGCTAGAATAGAAGTTCCGCGCCCTTTCGCTGATTCCCATATAATCTTTGCGTAATGGGACACCCCGGTGAGGGCGGTTCCATCAAGGAAGTTACAATGTCCACCACCCAAGTGACCTCCGTCGAGCCGTTTGTTGACGGGCACGGGAAGGCCGTAGTCAACGACTTCAGCATACAGGTTGCTACCGTTAACGGGTCCGGCAGCCAAACGGCTAACAACGTACTGATGCGGTCCATCTTTCAGATGGGCGTTCCGGTTTCCGGGAAAAATCTCTTCCCCTCAAACATCGCCGGATTGCCGACGTGGTTCACCATCCGGGCCAGCAAGCACGGGTGGATTGGGCGGAAGAAAGAAATCGACTTTCTCGTTGCGATGAATCCTGAGACCGCTCAGGAGGATGTGGCCAAGCTCGAACCCGGCGCAGCTGTCGTCTATGACGAGCCGCTCAAGCTGAATACCCTGCGGAGCGATCTGCATTTTTATGCAGTCCCCTTCGACAAACTGGTCGGCCCCGTCTGCCCCGAAGCGAAACTCCGCAAGCTGGTCCGGAACATGATCTACGACGGAGTGGTTGGGTGGCTGCTGGGGATCGAGTTCGACGAGATCCGTAAGGCGCTGTTCAAGCAATTCGGTCCGAAGAAGGCGAAGGCGGCCGAGATGAACTGGAACGCAGTACTGGCAGGCCGCGACTTTGCTGAGAAGAATCTGGTGAAGACGGACCCCTTCCGCATAGAGCGGATGGACCAGACCGCAGGAAAAATTATCATTGACGGCAACGCAGCGACAGCTCTCGGCTGCATGTTCGCGGGCGTCACTGTGGTCACCTGGTACCCGATCACGCCGTCATCTTCCCTCGTCGAGTCGCTGATTGGATACTTGAAGCGGTTCCGCGTGGACAAGGAGACGGGCAAGGCGACCTACGCAGTCGTACAGGCCGAGGACGAAATTGCCTCGATCGGCATGGTCATCGGGGCGGGCTGGGCCGGCGCCCGCGCAATGACTGCTACGGCTGGCCCCGGCATCTCCCTGATGTCGGAGTTTGTGGGCCTCGGCTACTACGCCGAGGTGCCGGCAGTGGTGTTCGACGTCCAGCGTGTGGGGCCTTCCACCGGACTTCCGACACGGACCATGCAGGGAGATCTGCTGAAGAATGCGGTGCTGTCCCACGGGGACACCCGTCATCCGATGCTGTTCCCTTCATCGCCCGAGGAATGCTTCACAATGGCGGGAACGGCCTTCGATCTCGCCGAGCACTTCCAGACGCCAGTGTTCGTGATGACCGATCTCGACCTCGGCATGAACAACTGGATGTCGGATCCGTTTCCCTATCCGGAAACGCCGATCGCGAGAGGAAAGGTCCTGACGGAGGAGGATTTGAACCGCCTCAACGGCTTTGCCCGGTATGCGGATGTCGACGGCGATGGCATCGGATACCGGACGCTGCCCGGTACAAAGCATCCGAAGGCTGCGTACTTCACGCGCGGCAGCGGGCACAATGAAAAGGCCCAGTACACGGAGCGCGAGGACGACTATATCAACAACATGGATCGTCTGTCGCGGAAATTTGAGACGATGCGGCAGCATGTGCCCAAGCCCGAGGTTGTACTCAATGAGAAGGCTTCCGTCGGGTTGATCTGCTGCGGCACGTCGCGCTACGCATGCGAGGAGAGCCGCGACCAGCTGCTGCGTGAGTATGGCCTCGAAACCAGCTATCTGCGATTGAAGGCGTATCCGTTTACCGGCGACCTGAGCGACTTTGTGTCACGCCACGAGCGTGTGTATGTGATCGATCAGAACCGCGATGCGCAGCTATTGTCTTTGATGCGCCTCGAACTCGCAGCCGAAGAAATCGCGAGGCTGCGAAGTGTGCGGTATTACGGCGGCATGCCGCTCGATGCCCGCACCGTTACCGACGACATCGTCCGGCAGGAGGGATTATGAGCACCACTGCTCCTATGCCGCCAAAAAAGGTGAACCGAATCGGTCTTGACGTCCTGCAATACAGGGGGAGCAAGACCACGCTTTGCGCCGGATGCGGCCACAATGCCATTTCCGAACGCATCGTCGAGTGCTTCTACGAGATGGGCATCGAGCCCTGGTCGGTAGCCAAGTTCTCCGGCATTGGCTGCTCATCCAAGTCGCCGGCCTACTTCCTCGGCATGGCGCACGGCTTCAATGCAGTGCACGGACGGGCTCCCGCCGTCGCAACCGGCGCGCTGTTGGCCAATCGGAACCTGCTGGGCATTGTGGTTTCCGGCGACGGCGACACGGCCTCAATCGGCTTGGGGCAGTTCATGCACATGCTTCGCCGGAACGTCCCGTTGATCTACGTGATCGAGAACAACGGTGTTTACGGCTTAACGAAGGGGCAGTTTTCGGCCACCGCTGATCTGGGCTCGAAGCTGAAGACGGGCGTGGTCAACGACCTTCCCCCGATCGATGTTTGCCTTGCAGGCATCGAGCTCGGCGCAACGCTCGTCGCGCGGTCCTTTTCCGGCGACAAGAGGCAGCTTCAGTCGATCCTGAAAACCTGCATCGCGCATAAGGGATTATCCGTCGTCGACGTAATTTCGCCCTGTGTGGCCTTCAACGATCATGAGGGCTCGACGAAAAGCTATTCGTACATGAAGGATCACGAGGAGCCCCTCCACGAAATCGACTTTATTCCGCACTTCGAGGAGATTCACGTGGAGATTCCGGAAGGGGAGGCTCGCGATGTGAGACTTCATGACGGAAGCCTGCTGCGCCTCAGAAAACTGGATCGTGACTATGACCCGACGAACAAGCTCGAAGCAGTGCGGATGCTCCACGAGTCTCAGAAGACCGGGGAAGTTCTGACGGGGATTCTCTATGTGGACAGCGGGCGCGATAATTTTACTGACATACTGAACATCGTCGACGAGCCTCTTGCGACGCTGCCTGAGGAGCGGGTACGTCCCAGCCGCGAGGTTCTCGACCAGATTATGGAAGAACTGCGCTGACCGACCCTTCGAAACTGCGCGTCGTCTTGGTGGCTCCCAGGAATCCCCTGAATATCGGAGCCGCCGCGCGCGCCATGAGCAACTTCGGCTTTCTGCACCTTCGCGTCGTTAACCCGTACGACGTGGCTTATCAGGAGGCTCGTTCCGCAGTCGGCGCCGCCAAAGTGCTTCAGGATTCCGTCCAGTTCTCCTCCGTCGCGGATGCAGTACACGACTGCACTCTGGTCGTCGGTACGACATCCCTGGGCCACCGCCGGCTGGAGCATCCGCTGCGGCGCCTGGAATACGGCGGACGCGAGATTCGTCGTCATATCGAAGGCGGCGGTACGGTGGCTCTGCTGTTCGGATCTGAGAAGTTCGGCCTGTCGAACCAGGATATGGCTCACTGCCATTTCCTGATGCGTATCCCGACACGGCCTGAACACGAATCGATGAACCTCGGTCAATCCGTGGCTGTCTGCCTGTACGAGCTGCTACGTGATTCGGCTGCAGCCGCGCGGGCGCCCGAACCAGTCGAGACTGCTTCCGCCGCAGAGGTGGAACGCTTCACGCTTCTGCTGATCGAGATGCTGGAGGAATGCGACTACATCAAGCCGCTGACGGCGGGCTCTGCAAGGGAGAAGGTCCGCCGGATGGTCCGGCGTCTGAACCTGCCGGCACGCGACATCGAAGCCTGGCAGGGCATGCTGAGGCAGGCGCTCTGGAGAATGCGGGCGAACACGCCGTCGTAGCCGTCCCCGCCTCGGACTGACGGCTGACAAGTGCTATTCTGTAACCGGATGACCAAAGTTGAAAAGGACTTCGGCCTCACGAGGCAGGTGACGGAAGCCGACATGAATGCGATTGCCCGTGCTCACTCGGTGTACGGGATTCACTTGGTGCGCCTGGCGCCGACGCTCGATTCGATTCACGTGGAGTACGACGCTTCGCGCTTGACGGAATTTGCCCTGGAGTCAGCTCTGGTACGGTGCGGAATTCCATTGCAGCGGAAGGAAGCAGCGGTAGGGCACCACGGGTAAGGCGTTCAGCCTTCCGTCGGGGTATCCGGGGCATCTTTCGACTGCTGCCCCATGGATGAGCGGAGCCCTTCGAGCAGCAGGCGCGCAGCCAATTGCCCGGCGCTCTTCTTGGATGGCCCTTCGGCCTGACGGACCAGATCGCGCCCAATGCGCGCCTCTACGGTGAAGGTTTTCGCGTGTTCCGGGCCCTCCTCCTTCACGATGGAATATCGAGGCAGGGGCAGCTTCAGGGCCTGCGCTGCCTCCTGTAGCTCGCTCTTGTAGTCTTTGACATGGACGGCTTCGACGTCGCGGGAATCGAACTCCTCCAAGAAATGTTCCTCTATGAAGCGGCGAGCCGGCTCCATGCCCCCATCCAGGTACATCGCAGCGATGACGGCTTCGAGTGCGTTGGCGAGGAGAGCCTTCTTCTTTCGTCCTCCGCTCATCTCCTCGCTGCGGCCAAGAACCAGATAGTCGCCGAGGCGCAGCTTATTGGCGATGTTGTGAAGGTGAATAGCGCTCACCAGATGCGCTTTGAGCTTGGAGAGCCGTCCTTCCCGGTATCCGGGGTAGGTGCGGACGAGAGCTTCGCTCACCAGGAAGCCCAGGATCGAGTCTCCCAGGAATTCCAGTTGCTCATTGTCCGCTTCGGTGGAAGAGTTCTTCTCGGAGAGGCGGGATTTGTGAGTGAGAGCGCGGAGAAGAATACAGCGGTCTCGAAACTTGTAGCCGAGTACCGCTTCAAGGCCTTCCAGGTCCGCGCTCATACAGGGATGCTACTTCCCGCCTTGAGAAATTTTTGCTTTCTCTTGTTCCGCCAGCGATTTGATTGTGGGATGCAGGTTGGGCATCGCCAGCACCTTGTCAAACGTCGCAAGAGCCTCGGCGTTCTTACCCGCGGCTGCGTATGAGGTCGCCAGACGGAACAGCACGCCAGGGTCCGGCTGGGCAGCCATTTCCACAGCCTGCTTGAACTCGGCGATCGCGACATCGTGATTCTTGCGCACTTGCGCGATTAACCCAAGGGCTTCATGGCTGAAGGAAGTGGCGTCCCTCTTCGCAGCTTCCCACTGATCGTCCGGCACGTCGGGGCGGGGCTTGGGAGCCTTGGCGAAAACGGCCTGAGCCTCCTTGGCCAGCTTTTCGGCTCGCCCGAGCTTCTCTTCCTTGTCGAGATCGAACTCGCGCGTCCGGATCGCCAGTGACTTCGCAATCATCAGCATTGCCTGGCCGGCCTGGTAGCTGGTCTTGTCGACTTCGAGCATGCGCTCAGCCCAGATGATCGTGTTTTCGGGATCATTCTTGTTCTGATACGCATTCGCTATGACGAACATGGCGAGCCCCTTGAAGTCCGTGTCGGCGAACTTCTGAATCAGGTTCTGGGCAGCCTTGATCTGCGAATCCGGGTCCTGCGCCTGGAACATGGCCTGGATCGCTTCGAGCTCCTTCTGTGACTTCGGTTGAGGCTGAGCTTGGGCGAACAACAGACCCGTTGCGCCTACGAGTCCAATGATGGCCTTTGAGAATCTTCCGTATCTCATCTGCATGACTCCTTCTGTGAATTCGCCCGGTTTCCTAAGGCCGGGCCTTCTTCGACTCCAAGGCGCCCAAGCCCTGCTGGGCTGCCTGTCGCGCGGCGTCCGATGCCCCCTCCACTCCGAGAGCTTCCCGATAGTAGCGGGCAGCATCCGCCAAATCCGTTTCCGCGGAGCGGCCGTCCGCCTCCGCCGCTTTCGCCAGAGCTTCCGATAGCCTGGCCAGGTATACGAGGCACCAGGCTTTCACCTGCGGTTCGGGCTCTGACTGGAGCGCCTTTCCGAAGAGCTGCTGCGCCGACTCGGGATCGTTCTGCAGCAGCGATATCCTCGCCAATCCATAATATGCGCTTGCATGGAGCCGCCGCTCGTCCGCCTCCTGCAGCACCCGCAGATAGGCTCCCTTTGCCTTTTCCAGATCCCGCGCTCTGTACAGATCTTCTGCGTCGGCAAGCGTTTTCGCGGCGCCCGTGGGCTCCTGCTGAGGAGGCGTCGGCGCGGGTTTTGCAATGCGCGCTGCACGTTCGGTCGCAAACTGCACTCCCTCCAGCCGCTTGTCCTCCCGTGCGAGATCGACGCCTTTCACCAATTCCGGGTAGTAAAGGCGCATCGATTGCTCCTGCTTCTCATACTCCGGGAGCTTCTCAGCAAAATAAGGTGTCAGGATAAAGCCCTCGCTGAGGGCCTGAGCCACCATCTCCTGCCGTTTCGACGGCGGCGCGAGACGGCTCTCGACGGCGCGGACCAGAGAAGCGCTGGCCAGCAGTACGAAATCGTTCTTGTAGTGTTCGCCGAGCAAAGGAGCGGGCTGTGCGAAGTCTGCAAGCCCCTTCTTGGTCTCCCACAACGCGCTGTTTCTCTGCGCCAGCGGATCGAGGACGTATTGCAGGTAGGCATGCCGGATATCATCGATCTGCGGTTCCGCCGAGGGCGTGATCACGATGAAGTAATCGCCCGCGTAGCTCCTGCTGTGAATCTGATTGGGCGCCCCGAGCAAATCCAGATAAACCTGGAACCGCCGGTCCACGGACCCGATGGCCGTGTGCCGCAGATAGGCGTTCACCTCCATCAAGGCCCTGGTGACGGGCTCGTGATAGCGCGCAATCGCCTCGTCGAAGGCTGGCTGCGCTTGCTGCCAGAGCTCGTCGATCTTGGCTTCCTTGTGAAAGCGGGCCATGAGCAGTTCGAAACCGTTCAGCGCGGCTACGTCGGGAGGGAGGTCTCCCGGCTTGAACCGGTATTCGAACGTGGGAGGTCCATTTACACAGAGCGCAAACGAAATGTACTGGCTGAGGTCCGCGGCCGGGTCCGGCTTCTTGTGCTGCTCGTAGAAGCGCTTCAATTCGGGGAGAACGGGAATGTTTTGAGCAGCGAGGTGTTTCCGTACGGCTGCACGCAAAGGATGGTTGGCGGCAGATGTGAGATCCGCGTCGTAACCGGCGGCGTTAATTGCAGCAAGGACGCTGAACACCGTCGGACTGCCGTCGAGCTGGCCCTGCTGTTGCGGCTGAGCAAGGGCGATACCCGCTACGGAGAGCAGCAGGATGGGGGTCAACCAACGAATGAACAAACCGGCACCTACATCATCACCAGTCTACCCTAACTCCGCAAGCTACTTTGCTCCCCACGCGTGTACCTCGACGCCGAAGACAATGCCGCGGCCGGGCATTGCCAGCCCCTTGATCTCTTCGTAGCGCGTCGCTGTCAGGTTGGTGAGCTGGAAGAAGGGATGCCATCTTCCCTCGCTATAGGCGAGGAACAGATCCCATACTGCGTAGGGATCCCTGGCGTAGCGCTGCGTGGCGCCCACGCGCGTGCGGGCGGAAATGCCTCCGGGGAGTCTGCCTTGCCAGGAGGCGACACCGGTGTGCTGCGGGTAGTTGAACACGTACTGGGAGAGGATGCCGGCACGGGCTTCCTCCCCTCCGCGCAGCGCCGTGTAGCTGAAGTCGACGGTATGGCGGCGCGCAATTCTCGCGCCGATGGAGGTTTCAACACCTGTAAAAATGAGCCGGTGGAAGTTTGTCGCTCGCCAGATATCCTGGTCCGACAGCCGGACATAGTCAATGCCGTCACGCTCGCGGCGGTGGAACACGGTGAACTCCCCACGCAGCCTTCCCCCGAGGTGCCAGTCGAGACCGCCCTCGAAATTCCATGCCTTCTCCGGGCGAAGGTCGGGGGATCCCAGGTTGGCGGGGTCGTGGTAGTAGAGGTCCGTGTAGCTGGGCAGCCGGAAGGCCCGGCCGACGCCGCCGCGCAGCCGCATGTATCCGTTGAGCCAGTAGCCGGCATGAAGGCTCGGGCTCACCTGATGCTGGAAACGGGAGTAAACTTCGTCCCGGAGTCCGGCCGTAAAGGAGAAGCGGTGGAGTGCCCGAACATCGAGGGCCATATAGCCCGCACCTCGAACGCGCGAATGCTTTCCCAGGTTGTTGCTGTCGATGGAATCGGCGTAAGCCTCCATGCCGTAGCTCAGCCGGGCGTTTTGGCCGAGGGGTTCCTTGCGCCGCAGGATCCCCTCGAAGCTCTCCGCCACGTGCCGGTTTGTGAAAATTTCGGGACGATCACGGTAGAGCACGAAAAGATCCGTGTGGCGGCGGTAGGCAACAGACACTTCGTTCTTCCGTCCCAGCTCCTGCCGCAGGGAAGCCAGCCACCCTTTGGTGCGCTCCCAGGACTCGAAGTTTCCGTAGAACCGGGAAGCGCCGAAGGGCCGGTCATTGTGTGCGAGGATCAGATCCGTAAATCCGAGCCCGGTCTTTGCATGGGTCACCGACGCCAGGGAAAGATTCCGGTAGTCGCGGTTGGGCTGGAATCCCGTCGAGAAGTCGCGAGAAAACGCCCACTGCTGGGTGACGTTCCGGAACGCTGTCGTCACGGAAGCGCGCTGCTGATTCACTCCCCAGTTGCCGACCGCCGTCCGAAGCCGCACTTCGGTTTGGTCCGGCGGCTGGGTGATGAAATTCACCACTCCTCCAACTGCATCGGAGCCGTGGAAAGTAGAACCTGCTCCTCGCAGCACTTCAATCCGATCCATTGTTTCGAGGGGGATCGGCACATCCATATTGTGATGACCGCTCTGCGGATCGTTGAGCCGAATTCCGTTCAGTAGGATCAGCGCTTGGCCGAACGTGCCTCCCCGAATGGACAAATCCGATTGGACGCCATTGGGAGCTCGCTGGCGAAGATCCAGGGAAGGATCGAGCTTGAGCAGATCCACGAAGGTGTTCGAAAGAAGCGCAGACTCCCGCACATCCAGAACCCGGATGGCACGGTCGGCTTCTTCGAGCGGTACAGGCTGATACGTGCCTGTCACCACGACTGAGTCGCGGCGCACGGATTCCTGCCCGAAGCCGCTCCAGGGGAGTAGCAAAACTATAAGAATTGTGTGCTTCAGAGCTAACAGTATAGCGGTTTGCGCTTGCTCTATTGCACCAGGCGGCGGAGCTTCTCGATGGCTTCACGCGCGGGTTCGTAACCCGGCTCAATTTTCAGGGCCTGCTCGAAACAGGCACGAGCCTTGCTGTACATCTCCTTGCCAATGTAAACACGGCCGAGGTTGTACCAGGGATAATGATAGGCTTCGTAGCGGGCGCTTCGGGTCGCCTGCTCCAGCCAGGGAATCGCTTCGTCCAGCTTCCCTTTCTCAATCAGGTACGCGCCGATATCGTTGTAGGGATTTCCGAAGCTCGGGTCGATGTCAATCGCTTTCTTGCACTCTGAAATTGCTTCGTCAATCTTGCCTTGAAAGCGGTAGGTCCAGCCGAGGAACGTGTAGGCCTCGGCAGTCGGGTAGACTTCGATCGACCTCTTATATAGGTCCACCGCCAGGTCAAGGTCCCCCTGCATCTGGAACTGATAGGCCTTCTCGAACAGCTCGAGGGCAAGTTCAACCTGCGGGTCAGCCATGGAGACAGTTGTAGCCGAACTTGACCATTCAGGCAAGGCTTTTGGCGGTCTCCATCGAGAGCCCTGCGGGGATCAGTGCGTACAATGGTTGTGATGATACAAAAGGTGCGTAAGGCCGTCTTCCCCGCTGCAGGACTGGGTACACGCTTTCTGCCGGCAACCAAGGCGCAGCCGAAGGAGATGCTGCCCCTGGTGGACAAGCCGCTGATCCAGTATGGAGTGGAGGAGGCGATCCATAGCGGGATCCAGAACATCATCATTGTCACCGGGAGGGGAAAGACAGCGATCGAGGATCACTTCGACGTGAGCTTCGAGCTGGAGCATCTGCTCGAATCCCGGAACAAGAAGGAACTGCTCGCCATTGTCCGCAGCGTTTCCGACATGATCAATGTCGCGTATGTGCGGCAGAAGGAAGCGCTCGGTCTCGGACACGCCGTCCTGAGGGCCAAGGAACTGGTGGGCAATGAGGCTTTTTCCGTAGTACTTTCCGATGACGTCATCGACGCCGAAATTCCGTGTCTCCGGCAGTTGCTGGACGTCTACGAGTTCTACGGCGCATCGGTCGTCGCATTGATGGAGGTGCCGACCGAGGCCATCTCCGCTTACGGGGTCGTGGACGCCGAGCCCGTGGCCCACAATGGAGCCAAGGACCGGCTCTTCCGAATCCGCAACCTTGTCGAGAAACCGAAGGCCTCCGAGGCGCCATCGAATCTGGCGATTATCGGCCGGTACATTCTGACCCCCGAAATCTTTCACAGTATTGAATCGATCGATCCGGGCTCGGGCGGAGAGATTCAGCTCACTGATGCGTTGAAGCACCTTCTTCGCAGCAGACCGATCTACGGATATCGCTTTGACGGCTGCCGCTACGACGCCGGAGATAAGCTAGGCTTCCTCAAGGCGACCGTGGAGTTTGCGCTACGCCGTTACGACCTGGGGAACGCGTTCCGCGAGTACCTGAAGTCGCTCCCGCTCTAGCTGCCAGGGAGTTTCTCGACGAGAGGTTCAACGGGTCCGCGAGCCCGGATGCCCGGCGAATTCCCATGCCGGGAGCGCCATGAATTTCCTGGCCCGCGGACCGCTTTCGCGAGTAAACTACAAGGCATGCAGCGGAGAACGTTCCTGGCTTCTTCCCTCGCCTCGTCAGCAACAGCCGCTCTGGGTGGGGCGTCCGCTCCCCCGGCTTCCGTCAAGTTTGGCATTGATCTTTTCAGTCTGCGTCAACAAGGTTGGGACGCGTTCCAGTTCCTTGACTATTGCGCCAAACAAAAGGCGCAGGTCGTCCATTTCTCCGAGATCCGCTTCCTGGGTTCGCTCGACGACGAGCACATGAGGAAGGTGCGGGCACGCGCGGAGCAGCACGGTATCGAGCTGGAAATCGGCATGCGGTCGATCTGCCCGACCTCGAAGGCCTTTGATCCCTCGCAGGGAACCGCCGAAGAGCAGCTGGCAAGGGTGATTCGGGCTGCGAGCATTGCCGGGTCCAAGCTGGTCCGGTGCTTCCTCGGAACGTCGGCGGACCGGTTGGGCGAGGTTTCTCTCGACCAGCACATTTCCAACTGCGTGAAGACGCTTCGAGCGGTGCGTTCGCGCGCGCTGGATGCCGGGATTAAGATCGCGGTCGAGAATCACGCCGGCGACATGCAGGCGCGGGAACTGAAGATGCTGATTGAGGAGGCCGGCAAGGATTTCGTTGGGGCGTGCATCGACTCCGGGAATCCGGTCTGGGCGATTGAGGACCCGCACCTGACGCTCGAGGTGCTGGCGCCTTACGTTCTCACCAGCCATGTCCGTGACAGCCTGCTCTGGAATACGGAGCAGGGCACCGCGGTGAAGTGGACGCGGATGGGAGAAGGAAACGTCAATATAGCCGACTGGGTGCGGAAGTACCGGCAGTTGTGTCCCGGGCGCGCCCTTTCCATGGAAATTATCGTTACCGGTCCGCGCATCTTCTCCTGGCGAGATCCGGCCTTCTGGGACGCCTACCGCAAGACGCCGGCTTGGGAATTTTCCCGATTTCTCGCGTACGCGGAGAAGGGAACTGCTCCGCCTGAAGATCCGAAGGTGCCGAAGGAGCTGGTAGCCCAGCGGGAACGGGAAGATCTGGAAGCTTCGATCGCTTATACGCGAAAGCTTCTAGCCTCCTGACCTTGCCTCTGGCGAGTACTTTGCGAGGGACGAGGAACGCCGGGACGGCTACTTCGGCCGCCAGCCGGTCCAGCGCACCTCGGCCACCTGAAGGTGATCGCCTGGATCGCTCTCCTACCAGCGAGCGGCTACGTTCGTACGTCAGGGGACAGGTGATCGTTGACGATGGCGGCCTGCTGATATCCTGAGATTGAGAAAAATGCGGTTGCAACGATCGGCCTGGGTGCTCCTCCTGCTACCCACGGTCTTGTGCGCCGAGCTTGTCCCGGAAGTTCGGCTGGCCATCGCTAACGGGGACTTCCAGACTGCCCAAGCCTACATCGACGAGTATCGCGCCAAGCGAGGCGTTACGCCGGAGATGCTCGAAGCCTTGTCCTGGATGGGACGGGGCGCGCTGGCGGCCCGCAAGCTTGACGAGGCGGAAAAGCACGCGGCTAAGACATACTCGCTGGTCCAGCAGCAGTTGAAATCGCGCCCTCTGGATGCGGAAAAGCGGCTTCCGATTGCTCTGGGAGCGGCGATCGAAGTGCGGGCGCAGGTGATGAGCGCTCGCGGGGAGCGGGCCGAGGCGGTGCAGTATTTGCGGCGCGAGCTCGAACGGTACCGCGGCACGTCCATCCAGACCCGGATTCAGAAGAACATCAATCTCCTTTCTCTGGAGGGGAAGCCCGTCCCGGACCTGGAGATGAAGGAGTATCTCGGCACAAAACCGGTTTCGCTTTCGTCGCTCAAGGGTAAACCCGTCCTGCTCTTTTTCTGGGCCCACTGGTGCGGGGACTGCAAGTACCAGGCTCCGATCCTCGCCCGTCTCAAGGCCAAGTTTCCGAATCTGGTGATCGTCGGCCCGACGCAGCGGTATGGATATGTCGCCCGGGGAGAAGAGGCGCCTCCCGATGTCGAACTGAAGTACATCGACGAAATTCGCCGCCAGCACTATGCCTCGCTCGGCGACATGGCGGTCCCGGTCAGCGAGGAGAACTTCAAAAACTTCGGCGCAAGCACCACACCGACCCTCGTGCTTGTCAACACGAACGGCATCGTGACGCTCTATCATCCCGGCAAGATGCCGTACGAAGATCTGGTGGCAAAGGTAGAGATCGCGGGCGGCCGGGCGCGCTAGCGCGCCATCGTTTTGGCCCGCTCGATCACAACCTCCCTCTCGCCCTTTGCCCAGTGCTCGAGGATCTGCTTCTCGTCGAATCCAGCTACGCGTCCTAGGACCATATACGCAGGGAGTGCGTGCTTGTAATTCTGCCAGCCTGCCATGTCGATCAGCGAGCGGAGCGCGCGGGTCCGGATCTGCTCAAGCATCTCCTCGTCGCGAGAGTCAGTAAGGATGGAGAGGGAGAGCGAAGCCTGGTATCGATCGCGCCAGTAAAGCGAGTTCAGTAGCTCGATAAACCAGGTGGGAGACACGCGGATGCCAAGCTTGCGGTCCTGCTGACCGAGCACTGCGATCGCTGTAAGCGCCCGCATCGCGTTGTGGCGGACGCCGGGATCCGGATCCTGGACGGCATATTGAAGGTCCGGCACGACCGCGCGTTTCAGCCTTACGGGAGCGTACCCCAGGATTGTGGCTGCTGCCGCCCGCTGTTCCGGGTCGGCGGCTTTCTTAAGGACTTCGCGCAGCGTGGCGAGGTGCAGCTCGGCAAGGCCGATGAAGCGCTGTTGCTTCACGCTCGTGATGATGTCATTCGCGATCGGATGCCCCTGCCGCAAGTCCTCCGAGGCGTCCTCGGATTGAGCCAAAGCGTCGAGGAATTCCCTGTATGCGTTCTGCACGTCCTCCGGGAGAACCACGTCCTCTGCGGGCTCAGGGTGAAACTCGAAGGCCCGTTCGCCGCGCTCTTCAATTCCGACGTAGAGGATCGCCTTGCCTTCCTCGCAGCACTGCGCCTCTAGGCTGGCACGAACAACGCCGGGGACCTGCTCCAGGGCGTCTTCGACATCACCCTTGGAGCGCGGGAGCGGGTCGCCGACCTTGACTCCAAGCGCTTTTTGCAGCTTGTCCTTCGGTACGCGATGAACTCCGTAGAAATCAATAACGCCGATTGTCGGTACTTGTGCGTACAAACCGGCGGCAAATAGAAGAAATGACAAACAGAGTCGCAAGACGTTATGACGTAGCAGGCGCGTTTCGGGCTACGCCTGTCTTCATCCGAGTTCGTTATTCACGGGCAGGACCTCTGCTGATTCCTGTATGTGTTCCACGCCCAAATCGGCAGTGGTTTCGCTGCGATCCCATACGGTCTCGCGTCCTTGCGGCAAATCCCTGTCCGTCTTCGATACATTCTAAGAAATCATCTTTAGACGGCAGCGAGGGAACTCATGAAAATCGATTTCACAGGGAAGCAGGCAGTCGTTACGGGAGGAGCCAACGGCATCGGGCTGGCTTGCGCACAGGCTCTTGCGGACAGCGGAGCGTGCGTCTGGATCTTTGATCTCCCGGCGGAGGAGCCGGAAAAAATCGCGCGAACACTGGGCGGCCGAGGTCTCGCCGTCGACGTCACCGACCCCGAATCCTTGCGCTCGGGCTTCCAGCAAGTGATCGCCAGTGGCGGCAGTCTGGACGTCGTTGTGGCCAACGCTGGGACCGTGATGCCGGCGAAGCTTCTATCTACAACGGATGAGGCCTGGGAGCGGACGCTGAAGGTGAACCTGACCGGCGCGTTCCTTACGGTCAGAGAGGCAGCGGCGGTGATGACCAAACAGAGGCGCGGGTCCATCGTCGTGACAGCCTCCACGAATTCCTTCGACGGCGAGGGCGATCTGACGGCATACAACGCCAGCAAGGCTGGACTCCTCGGTTTGGTGCACACGGCCGCCAACGAACTGGGCCCGTATCAGGTTCGAATCAACGCTGTTTGTCCGGGATTGATCCGTACCCGCCTGACCCAGTCACACTTCTCGAATCCCGAGCTACTGAAGGATTACTTTCGGCACATCCCCTTGGGCCGGGGCGGGGAACCTGCCGAAGTCGGCAACGCTGTCGCGTTTCTGTCTTCCGACGCTGCCTCCTTCATCACGGGCACGACGCTCGTGGTCGACGGCGGTCAGATGGCTACCAAGTTCGGTCCGTGGGATGAAGGAATCGCCGATTTTTCGCGCGACCAATGGGTCCTTCGGTAACGCGCCTGCTCGGGCGACGGTCAGCGAAGATTCCTCGATTTGAGGTACTGGATCAAGGCTGCGGGGTCATCGGTGATGATTCCGTCGACTCCCGCGGCAATGAGCCTCTCCCAGTCCGAGGGATCATTGGCCGTCCAGGGGACTACCTGCAAACCGGCGCTGTGAGCTGCTTTCACGCGATTCGCGGTCACCAGACGATGGTGAGGTGAAACGATTGTGGCTTCGCCTTCCTGCGCGATGGCTGGGAAGCTCTTGAACCCGACGGCATAGAGAGCGGAACGGCGGATCTCCGGGGCCAGTTTCTTCACGGCGTGAAGCGTGCGGTAGTCGAAGGATTGGACGATGGTCCGCGATTCCAGCTTGTGGCGACGGATCGCGTCCACCAAAAGCTTTGCAAACTCCTCGGGAGGCGGCGTATACCAGGGCTTGTCCTTGAAGATCTTCGTTTCAATGTTGAATTGGAATGTCCCTCGCTTGGCCAGAGCCAACACCTCGTCGAGGGTTGGAACGGGAGTGCCGGGGACGGCTTTTTGCTTTGGAAAGTCCGGGTTCGCTCGCGCCCCGCAGTCCCAGCGGCGCAGCTCCTCGAGTGTCAGTTCGCGGATTACGTTCGATCCGCCCGGTCCCTGGCAGAACTTCGGATTGAGCGTGGGGTCATGAGAGACGACAAGGACGTTATCCTTTGTCACCGCGAGGTCGAGCTCCAGAACATCCGCACCGATTTCAATCGCATATTCGAAGGCGGGCAACGTATTTTCAGGGAGCACGGCGCGGGCGCCGCGGTGACCGTGTACAAGAATCGGCTGTGCTGCTGGTAGGGCCATGGCAAGCAGGACGAAGACGCTGACAACTCGCGAGCTCACTTTGACAGGATATAGTAGAGAAGTTTCATTCTGCTGAGGGAGCCGCCACCCCATGAGCGAGTTTAGCCGAAGAGATTTCACACGTGCAGCCGGGCTTGCGACTGCGTTGAGTTATTCCCGCATACTCGGTGCGAATGACCGTGTACGAATGGGATACATCGGAGTCGGAAATCGGGGAGACCAGGTCCATGAAGCCTTCCTCGAGCACGGAGATCAGCAGACGGTAGCGGTTTGCGACTTGCGGGAATCGTACATGGATCTCGCAGTCCAGAAGTCCCGCAGCAATCCGAAGAAGTACAAGGATTATCGGAGACTGCTCGACGACAAGGACGTCGATGCGGTGGTGATCGCGACTCCGGACCACTGGCATGCGATCCAGTTCATCGATGCCTGCAATGCCGGCAAGGACGTGTATGTCGAGAAGCCCCTGGCGCTCACCGTGTACGAGGGCCGCAAGATGGTGGAAACGGCCGAACGAACGAAGCGGGTCGTGCAGGTGGGCATTCACCGGCGGTCGGCAAAGTATCTCCAGGAAGCCGCTCAGTTCGTGCGCGAGGGCGGCATCGGGGAGGTGACCGTCGCCAAAGGCTGGCATTTGACCAACGAGTGGCCGCTCGGAATCGGGACGTCGAAGGAAACGGCTCCCCCAAGCGAGGAAGAGTGGGAGCAGTGGCTGGGCCCGGCGCCGAAGGTGCCCTACAAGCCAAGCCGGACCTACTACACCTTCCGCTGGTTCTACAACTATTCCGGAGGCCAGGTGACGAACTTCGGCGTGCACTACGTGGACATGCTGCGCTGGTGTATGGGTAAGGATTCACCGCGCTCCGTCACCGCGATGGGCGGAAAGTATGTGATCCGGGACGACCGCGAGATTCCTGACACGCTTGAGGTGCTGTGGGACTATGACGGGGCCTTGATGGTCTTCTCGCAGTACAACGCAAATGCGGCCCCGGGAAATATTCAGGGCGCTGAGATGGAGATCCGCGGTACGAAGGGCACGCTGTATATTCACAGCGGACGTTGGGAAGTCGTGCCGGAGCGGCATGCGGAGATCGCCGTTCCCGCCCGCACACCAGTGGACCGGAACGTGGAACGGGCCTGGGGCGCGTCGAGAAAGCCCGCCATGCAGCCAGTATCAGGAAAGGGCAGCAACGACACCGCGTTCCACGCCCGGAATTTCCTTGACTGCGTCAAGAGCCGCGCGAAGTGCAACTGCGACGTGCTGACAGGGCATCTGTCGACCGTGGCGACCCAGATCGCCAACATTTCCCTGCGCACTAAGAGCTATTTGGAGTGGGACGCCAAAGCAGAGAGATTTACAAACAACGCCGCAGCGAATCAGTGGCTCCATTATCAGTACCGCGCGCCTTATAAGCTCGGCTAGGGTGTCTCGCGCGCCGGCACGAGCTCCGCGAGCCCGCTGCGGCCGCGCAAAGCGATATCATGGACCTTTCGATGAAACTTCCAAGTCATACGATTACCCAGGGGCGCGATCGGGCCCCTGCGCGGGCGATGCTGAAAGCCATCGGCTTCACCGATGAGGATCTGCGCAAGCCGATTATCGGAATCGCCAACACCTGGATCGAAACAATGCCGTGCAACTACAACCTGCGCGAGCTTGCCGGCAAGGTGAAGGAGGGCATCCGGGCGGCTGGCGGCACGCCCATGGAGTTCAACACCATCGCGATCAGCGACGGCGTCACCATGGGCACCGAAGGGATGAAGGCCTCCCTCGTCAGCCGTGACATGATTGCCGATTCGATTGAGCTGGTCGGGCGCGGACACATGTTCGACGGCATCATCGCGCTCGTTGCCTGCGACAAGACGATTCCCGGGGCCGCCATGGCGCTGCTTCGTCTGAATATTCCCGGGCTCGTCCTCTACGGCGGTTCGATCCTGCCGGGCCATTACAAGGGGCGCGACCTCACTGTTCAGGACGTTTTCGAGGCTGTAGGGGCGCATGCGTCCGGTAAAATCGATGACGCGGAGCTGCTGGCGATCGAAAATGCCGCCTGCCCCGGCGCCGGCGCGTGCGGCGGCCAGTTCACAGCCAACACCATGGCCACGGTGATGGAGATCATTGGTCTTGCGCCGATGGCAACCGCCTCCGTTCCTCAGGTAGATCCCCGGAAGGACGACGTGGCGCGCCGCTGCGGCCAGATCATCGTTGAAGCCGTGCGGGCAAACCGGAAGCCTCGTGATATTGTCACGCGGACAGCCTTTGAAAACGCGATTGCTTCGGTCGCTGCGACGGGCGGCTCGACGAACGCGGTTCTCCACCTGCTCGCGATGGCGCGCGAGGCCGGGGTTGATCTCGATATTGAGGACTTCCAGCGGGTCAGCGAGCGGACGCCGCTGCTCGTTGACTTAAAGCCGGCAGGAAAATATGTGGCTGTCGACGTAGATAAGGCGGGCGGCATTCCGGTAATCGCCAAGCGCCTTGTCGACGGCAAGTACGTAGATCCTTCCGCTCTCACGATCACTGGCCGGACACTCGGCGAGGAGGCTGCCGGTGCGGTCGAGACGCCGGGGCAGGAGGTGATTCGGCCGCTCTCGAATCCGATCAAGCCGACCGGCGGACTGGTCATCCTGAAGGGAAATCTGGCTCCCGAGGGCTGTGTCATCAAAGTGACCGGCATCGAGCGAAAGATCCATCAGGGTCCGGCGCGAGTGTTCGATTGCGAAGAAGAGGCAATGGCCGCGGTTACCGCTGGGAAGATCAAAGCGGGCGACGTCGTGGTAATCCGGTACGAAGGGCCGCGTGGCGGTCCCGGCATGCGAGAAATGCTTGGTGTGACGGGCGCCATTGTGGGAGCGGGCCTCGGAGAAAGCGTTGCGTTGCTGACCGATGGCCGGTTCAGCGGCGCGACCCGAGGCTTTATGGTGGGCCACGTCGCGCCGGAAGCCGCTGTCGGCGGACCGATTGCGGCGGTGCGGGAAGGCGATCCGATTACCATCGATATCGCAAACCGCAAGATCGAAGTGGGGCTCACCGAGCAGGAGATCGCCAGCCGCCTTGCGTCCTGGACGCCCCGGCCGCCGCGGTATCAAACCGGCGTCTTTGCGAAGTATGTCGCGCTGGTTTCCTCCGCATCGGAGGGCGCGATTACGTCCCGCGTCGCTGCCGCCACCACCAAATCTGCAGGCTGACAATCTGCAGCAAAATGAAAAAAGGGGGAGAATCCTCCCCCTTTTCTGCGATCCGAAATTTTTGCGCGATCGGAAATTGCTTCCCTGGCCCTAAATGTGGCCTTCTACCATCTTTTGAAGTTCCGATTTGCCAACAGCGCCAACCCGCTGCTCCACGATCCGTCCCCCTTTAAAGAGAAGCAGCGTCGGGATGCCGCGGATGTTGTAGCGGGCCGCCGTGTGGGCGTTATCATCCACGTTCAGCTTACCGACCTTCACCTTACCGACGTGTTCGTTCGCGAACGCATCTACGGTCGGACTCATCATCCGGCAAGGGCCGCACCATTCCGCCCAGAAGTCTACGAGGACGGGAATGTCGGCATTCAGGACTTCCTGATCAAAGGTGGCATCGGTAAAAGTCAAGGTATTCTGCCCAGCCATAAACTCCTATGTTCTCCAATACTTTTGGATGTGCTAGAGCCTAAAAGGATTCAGGCTGTATTCGAGGCGGCCGAGAATCCTGTCAGGCTTGTGTAAAGCGCCGAATACCGGGCCGCGGAGGCGTCCCAGGAGAAATCCTTCTGCATGGCCAGCCGCATCATCCTCAGCCACTCCTGCCGGTTCTTGTAGACCCCAAGCGCGTGGCGGATCATCTGCAACATCGCGTGCCCGGAATAGTCCCAGAATTTAAACCCGGTTCCATCTTCGATGGTATCATCCAGACCGCCCGTGGCGCGGACCAGGGGTATCGTCCCATAGCGCAGGCTGTAAATCTGATTCAAGCCGCAGGGCTCGTAGCGGCTCGGCATCAAGAACATGTCGGAACCGGCTTCGATCAAATGCGCCAGGCGGTTGCTGTACGTGACCCGAACGGCAACTTTTTGCGGATATTTCCACGCCAGATCGCGGAACATTTGTTCGTACTGCGGTTCGCCTGTGCCCAGCACGATCAAAGAAAGGTCTTCAGCGGCGATGTCATCGGCCACCTGAGCTATGAGATCGAAGCCCTTCTGCCTGGCGAATCGAGAGACAATGCCGATCACCGGGCGGTCGAGATGATCCAGCGGCAACCCGAACTCCTTCAGCAGTTCCTGCTTGCACAGCCGTTTGCCCGACAAATCGTCTGCGGAGTATTTCGCCGGCAGCAGCTCATCCGTTTCCGGATTCCACTCGTTGTAGTCGACTCCGTTGACGATCCCCGTCAGAACATCACTGCGCTGGCGCAACAAGCCGTCCAGGCCAAAGCCGAATTCCGGCGTCTGAATCTCCTGGGCATACCGCGGGCTGACCGTGCTCACGGCATCGCTGTAGACGATGCCGCCCTTCAGAAAGTTGAGATCGCCATAGAACTCCATGCCGTTCGGATGCCAGACGCCCTCGTCCAGGCCAATTTGAGGCAGCACCTCCCGTCCGAATCGACCCTGATATCCCAGATTATGTATCGTCAGCAGCGTCCTGATTCCTATGAAAGTCGGGTCCAAATCGAAGAGGCGGCGAACATAGACCGGGACCAGGGAAGCCTGCCAATCGTGAACGTGCAATACCTGAGGTCTGAAGATGTGACGAACGATAGAAAGGGCGGCCATTGACAGGACCGCGAATCGGATGGCGTTGTCCGGATAATCCTTGCCGTTGGAGGAGTAGAGCCCGTCCCGGTCGTACAGGCTCGGGCAATCAATCAGGTAGAAAGGAACATCCGCGTTGTGCGCGAGGTAGACCGTAACTGGGTAGCCGGTATTTCCCAGCCAGACGGGCAGGTCGTTGTAGACACGCTGTAGTCCCTGTAAGGAAATGCTCCGATACCTCGGAAGCACGACTGCAACTTCGTCACCTTGCGCACGTAAAGCCCTGGGCAGCGAACCAATCACGTCCGCAAGACCGCCGGTTTTGGCGAACGGAGTTGCCTCGGAAGCTACCATCAGCACCTTCGTCATGCTTCCCCTATTGTCGAGGGCAGGGGTATATCACGACAAGCGGCCCTGTTTTCACATACAGAGTCCGAAACACTTTCAGAGAGAAGACGTCCTCACAATCGAGCAGTACGCTTTACTCCTCGCTGGCTGGTGCGGGTCCTTCAGGGAGCACCAGCCCGATCTTTCCTCAGGATTGCAAACGCGTCAGGCGGTGAGCTGATACTCTTTGAGCTTGCGGTAGAGTGTAGTGCGGCCAATCCCAAGCAGATTCGCAGCCATCACGCGATCTCCCTTTGTGTAGGTGATCGCTTGCAGGATCGCTCTTCGCTCGACCTCCATGAGCGGAAGAATGACGCCGGTTTGCGGCGGCTCAGGTTGGAGCACCGGCTTTTTTGTGCTCGCCGCCGCGGGCAAAGCTTCGATGGAGCCTCCGGCTCCGGCAGCCACCGCGGCCGTCCCATTGCGTTTGGCCATCATGAAGTTCTGAAGCGGCGACGGCAGGTCGCTTGAATGCAGCAGCGGGCCGGTGTTCAAAGCCACCATGTGCTGGACGCAATTCTCGAGCTCGCGCACGTTGCCCGGCCAGTCGTACTCCATCATCACTTGAAGCGCCTCCGGCGTCAGCGTGTAGTTGCCGCCGTATTTCTTCACAAAATGTTCGACTAGCAGAGGAATATCTTCCCGGCGCTCGCGAAGGGGGGCAAGCCGGATGTTTACGACGTTGAGCCGGTAGTAGAGATCCCGGCGAAACGTGCCGCGCTCCACTTCCTTCGCCAGATCTCTGTTTGTGGCGGCAAGAATCCGGAAGTCCGACTTCCGATGCATAACCGATCCGACCGGACGAAACTCTTTCTCTTGCAGTACACGGAGCAGCTTGGCTTGAAGGTCCAGCGGAAGCTCCCCAATCTCGTCAAAGAATGCCGTCCCTCCGTTTGCAAGCTCCAGGAGGCCAACCTTGTTCGTCGCGGCGCCCGTAAAAGCGCCTTTTACATGGCCGAACAGCTCGCTCTCCATCAATGGACCAACCATTGAGGAGCAGTCGACTGTGACAAAAGGCCCGACGGGATTGCTCTGGTATATGGCCCTCGCTGCTACTTCCTTTCCCGTACCTGTTTCGCCAAGGATGAGCACCGGCCAGCGGCCCCTCCCCAACCGCTCAGTCAGACGCTTGATTTGCCGCATCCTCGGCGAATCGCCGATGAGGACCTTCTCTCCGGAGTGTCCAATGTCCATGCTCGCCAAGTTCTTCCACTGGTTCACTTTAATCTGTGGGGGGACACGAATCACTTTATCCAACTTTTTGTGCTGGCACTAGTCCTCATCAGTGCGAATAGACCTTCTATTACGGGGGGATATCTACCCCCGCTTTAGGGTCATCTCTCGGGAACAGCCCTTGGGATTCAAAGCGCAGGCTCGCTTCCTACTTCGCCGGAGCGTCGTCGACCCGGACCACGAAAGCGGCGCCGTACTCTGCCCGAAGTTTCCGAGCCAGTTCGTTCGCCTCATCAATCCCGACCTTTTCGCCAACGAGCACACGCCAAAGAGGCGGCTCTCCCTCGCGAACCGCGAGTTCGGCGAATTTATAGCGCCGCCGCATCTCGCCGCGGACTTTCTCGGCTCGCTTCTTCTCCCTAAAGGCGCCGACCTGGACCTGGTAAACGTCCTCGGCTGGAGCGTCTTGTGGACGAGCTGTGACCACAAGGCGAACTTTGGCCGTGCCCGGGCCGATCATATCGATCTCGCGCGCTGCTGCCCGCGACAGGTCGATGATGCGTCCGTCGACGAACGGGCCACGGTCATTAATTCGTACGGTGACAGTCCGGTTGTTCGACAGATTCTCCACGCGGACCCATGTGCCAAAGGGCAGCGTGCGGTGAGCGGCGGTCAGCTTCTCCATGTCATAGATCTCGCCGTTCGCGGCCCGCCTGCCATGGTAAGGATGCCCATACCAGCTTGCGATCCCTTCTTCGGTGGCTCCGATTACCGGAGCGATCGGGACTCGCACTTTGGGCTTCTTGCCGCAGCCGGCCAGAAGGAAACCAAGGAGCGCGAGGCCCGCTGCGAGAGTGCGGCTCCGCATTCCGCTGGAGATGCCGGGCCGGGAGGCGCCTTGAGGCGAAGCCCAAGAGTTGAGGGAAATGTATCTGTGCTTCCCGGTCATCAATTCGACACTCTCAATAAAGTATCTTTCATCCTTCAAAGTCATGTGAAGGTGAAACAAATCTTACTTTCGATGTTTTATGTTGTGGCAGCTTGATTAGCGGATTTTGAGGCTGTTGTTCGTAAAGTTTTTTTTCTTGACATTCGCCTGGAACAACCTTATATATGAATCACACTGCGATACGAGAGATCGCAATCACTGATGTTAGGGAGAATCGATCGATGAAGAACGCAACGAAGAAGGCCGCGAAGAAGGCCGCGGCGAAGAAGGCTGCGCCGAAGAAGAAGAAGTAAGCAGATCGCGGCAGTAAGCTACCAAAGGCGGCCCCGAGAGATCGGGGCCGTTTTCATTTGGCCCCACCCTTCTGCATCACCATCGTCCTGAACGTCTGACCCATCCCAAACAACAGAGTTTTTAACTGCAACTGCCGCCGGACCGTCTCTCTGTCCGAGCCTCCGCGCAGCGCTTCCGCAAAATGGTCCGCTTCACCCGCCCTTAATAACGTCTGGGACAGAGTCTCAAAACGGATGACATCGAGACCATTTGCATGGGCAGCCCCTTCGAGCGCAGTGAAATTCACGTGGCTGGTTATATCCTTATCGCCCGGATCCGACAGTACATCATCCGTCGCGACATGACGCTGGTAGGACATCAGAGTGCCTGAGCGAAACCGGGCGGATTCCCACCGCGTGTAGCCGTAGTCGATCAGGACGACGTAGCCGTTCTCCAGGCGCCGCGCAATGCGCTCAATCCACTGTAGAGCTTCCAGGTTGACCTCGACGATTTCCATCTCTTCCGTATCCGCGGTGTAATGCCGCGCATACTCCTCGAGTTCGTCCGCCGCCTTGCCACCTTCAATCCATCTGAAGCGATCACCGTCGTGCGTGACCAGCATCTCGTTGTAGCTTCCGTTTCTCCGGCGGAGAACGTGCACTGGCAGGGCATCGAAGAACTCATTGGCAAACACGACTCCCTGGAAGCGATCCGGCAGCACTTGCCGCGACCAATCCACCGGCACGTATGGGAAGGAGGCGAACGCCTCTGCCATTTCGGCTCGCCCGGCGCCAAGTTCCACCACCTGAAAATCGGCCGGCTCGTTCATCTGGCGCCACAGGGAGGCCACCAGCGCTCGAACGAGGATTCCAAAGACGGGCTGAATCTGCTCCGCCGTATAGAAATCGCCATCGCGGCCGAAGACGTTCCGTCCCCTGCGATAGTAGCCATGCTCCGGGTGATACAGGGCGATGTCCATGAAGCGAGCGAAGGAGATCGGTCCAGAGGCGGCAATCTCTTCCCGCAGTTGTCTTTCAAGACTTGTCACGGGTCTGCGGGGTTTTTACGAACAGCTCCACCATGTAATCGTGGATGCAGTCGTACAGATAGCGCTGGAAAGTCCACGGAAACTGACTGTGGGCAACATCACGCGGATGAATCGGCGCTGAATAGGAATGCACGGCCTCGGGTCTTGACTTTGCGGAGAGCATTAGCCGAATCTCACCTGTTTCGTCCTGGCTGGCAGAAATGTCGATCAAAGCGTGCTCGTAGCGGAGAATTTCGGCTTTGACCTTATCGAGGTCCGTCACGCTTGTATTGTGGCACGAGCGGTTGGACGCCCGCTGCTACACTGGAGCAAAACGGAATGGCGCTACCGGAGACAATCCGCATCAAGCTCAGTACGGAGGCGGCGGGAGCCATCGCGCTGACACCTGTTGTCGTCCGGGATCTTCCCATCCTTGAACTGTTCGAGGTGATGCTGGGCATTACAGGGAAGGATGTGGACCGAATCCGGGACTTGCTGCGGCGAGGAACTCTGGTCAACGGAGCATCGCGGTTTCGCTGGGAAGGAATCGAGGCGGAGACGGAAGCCGTTCTAGACGTCCTGCGCCGGTTTCCTGATCCGGATCCCAGCCGCCCGTTTGATCCCGCGCGCTGCGAGCGCGCCGTGTTTCGCGGCGCAAATGCAACGATCGACATGCCGAAGGCGGTCGGCTCGCGCCGGCGCTTTCTGCGAAAGCAGAGTTACTGGGACCGGCTGATGGAGGTGGCAGGCTCCGCACGCCCAATCTATATCAGCTACTCCTATCAGGAGCGGGCCGATCAGTATCGAATTCAGCCGTCGTCTCCTGCCCTCGTCATCCTCCGTGAGAGCGCTTCCCTCCTGGCTTACAGTTCCCTGGCAGACCAGATCCGCCGCGCAGCCATCGTGGCGATTGATCTGTATACGCGGCGATAATTTTGCGGGAGTCGATTGCCGGCTCCGGTGATATACTGCTCCCTGCTTAAAAAAGGAGAGCCATGTTGCCCGAATACCTTTCCAAGGCCAGACCCAACCCCATCACCGGCCGAGCTCCATGGTATGTCAACACCGCGCCTAGTTACGCCGGTGTTTTCCTTTGGATTGCATTCTATCAGTCCATGGCGCAAGGGACGCTAGAGCGAGCCGGACTGGGCGTTTGCCTCCTTGCCCTGCTTATCGCGGGACTACTCAGCTTCGGGCTGTATTACTACGTGCCCGCGATGCTCGGCATGAAGACCGGTTATCCACTCTATGTTGTCGGCAGCTCCACCTTCGGAACCAAAGGCGGCTACCTCATGCCGGGTCTTCTTATGGGGCTGCTGCAGATTGGCTGGTTCGCTGTCGGCACCTTTTTCTCGACACGGTTTATCCTGACCGGCGCCGGCATGGATGCGACGCCCGGCACCCCCGCTTTCATCGCCGTGGCCATTGTGTGGGGGTACGTCATGGCCTACATCGGCGTGAAGGGCATTCAGTACGTTGCGCGGGTGTCGCTTTTCCTGAATCTGATTCCCTTCCTGATGATCCTGCTGGTTTTCTTCCAGACTCGCGAGGGGATTGCGAGCTATACGGTGCCTGATCCCAACGCCTTCGTCGCATTCACGCTGCTGCTTCAGATCGTCATCGGTTTCTTTGCGACGGCAGGCGCGGCGGGCGCGGACTTCGGAATGAATGCGCGTCATGAGCAGGATGTGCGGTGGGGAGGTCTTGTCGGCATCGCTCTGGCTATCCTCTATGCGGGCGGCCTTCCCTTGATGTCCGTGGCGGGAGCGAAGGGGCTGAATCCAGGATTGACGAGCATGAGCTATGACGCCGTCATCGGCTCCCTTGGCGGATTCCTGGCCTCCGGAATGCTGTTTTTGTTTGCGATTGCTTCCATCACTCCGGCCTGCTTTTGCGCCTTCATTGCGGGGAACAGCTTCTCGACGATGATTCCGGGCGTATCGCGCATGGCCTCGACGATGGCCGGGGTCACCGTCGCGATCCTGCTGGCTGTTACCGGAGCGGCGGAGAATCTGGTCGCGTTCTTCTCCATTGTCGGCGCGTCGTTCGGTCCTATCTGCGGCGCGATGGCGGCGGATTATCTGCTCTCCGGCGGCCGCTGGTCCGGTCCGCGCGAAGGGATCAATCTCGCAGGATACGGGGCCTGGGCTGTTGGCTTTCTCGTGGGTATTCTCCCGTTCCTGCCGGTCTCCGAGCAGGTGAAGGCTTACTCGCAGCCCGCTGTGGTCTACAGTTTCCTGACCGGATTCGTGCTCTACATCGCCCTTGCGAAGGCGGGCCTGCAGCCGAAAGTCGTTCCGATGAATGTTGAATCGGCGTCGGCCTGACAGAGCGCGATCGGCATCAGCGGGCCGTTCCGCTCTTCTATTTCCGGCCCGCTTTCGCCTTCACGACGATTGGAGTTCCCTGGAAGCCGAATCGTTCCCGTATCCGGTTTACCAGGAAGCGTTCGGTCGAGAAGTGCAATTCCCGCT
Organism: uncultured Bryobacterales bacterium; assembly: GCA_937959285.1. Taxonomy (GTDB): domain Bacteria; phylum Acidobacteriota; class Terriglobia; order Bryobacterales; family Bryobacteraceae; genus JADGHK01. The sequence goes on along the minus strand of CALGAR010000064.1, from coordinate 73,672 downwards.
TGCGATCCGTGAACAGGACAAACGTTGGCGGACGGACCGACGCTTGAGTGATGTACTTCACTTTGAAATCGGGCTCGAAATGCAGCGACTCGACGAACCTGTTGAGCTCCCCGGTAGTGACGCGTTTCGATGCCGAATCGTAGACTTCGCGGACTAGCGGGAACAAGCGGTCTACGCCAGCTCCGGTCTTCGCGGACATGAAAACGACCGGCGCGTAGTCGAGGAATTTCAGTTCGTCCTTCAACATTTGTGTGAAGGCTTTGCGGTTCTTTTCCTGGACCGCGTCCCACTTATTGACACAAAGAATGATGGCCCGGCCTTCTTCGTGAGCGTATCCGGCAATTGTCGCGTCGAGCCCGACGACTCCCTCGGAAGCGTCTAGTACAACCAGCACGACATGCGCCAGCCGGATGTGTTTGCGCGCCATCACGACGCTCAGCTTCTCCGCCATCAGGCGCGTTTTTCCTTTTCGTCGGATTCCAGCCGTGTCGACGAAGATGTACTCGACGCCGTCCCGGTAAACGGACTCGTCCACGGCGTCGCGGGTTGTGCCTGCGATGGGCGACACGATCGAGCGCTCCGCCTTCACCAGTGCGTTGAGCAGAGTGGATTTGCCGACGTTCGGGCGCCCGATGATCGCGACTTTAATTCGGGGCGTCTCCGCCTTCTCCTCTTCCGCGGGCTCCTGCGCCGGGAAGTCCCGAGTCACGTGGTCCAGCAAATCGTCGAGTCCGAGGCGGTGCTCCGCCGAGACGGGGAACAGATCCTTGATGCCGAGGGAGTAGAACTCGTGCGCCAGGAACTCCCGGGAGGCGGCGTCGATCTTGTTGACGGCGAGCGTTACGGGCTTCCCAAGCTTTAACAGCATCTGGGCCAGCTCGCGATCAATGCCTGTGATCTCTGTCCGTCCGTCGATCAGGAAGACAATGTGATTCGCCTTTTCGAGCGCGAAGCGGGCCTGCTTCAAAATCTCGGTAGGAATCATGTCGGCGTCATTGGGAATGATGCCGCCGGTGTCGATTAACTCAAAGCGTTTTCCCTTATGCTCGGCGATCCCGCTAATGCGGTCCCGGGTGATGCCAGGCTCGTCACCGACGATCGAACGTCTTTGGCCAAGAACTGCGTTAAAGAAGGTGGATTTCCCTACATTGGGTCTGCCCACGATCACTACCGTGGGCAAACTCTCGGACTGCGCCATCGAGCTTCATCATAGCATCGCAGTATGATATTGCCTTGATACGCACGCCGGACCGCCCCTTCCTGCCGCTCATCCTTGCCTTGCTGACGCTGATGGCGGCGCTTCAGATCAGCTCCATCCTCGAAGAAAGCCAGACCTTTGACGAGGCGGTGCATCTGACAGCCGGCTATCACTACTGGCAGACCGGGTCCTTTCAGATGAACCACGAGCACCCGCCTCTGCAGAAGTTGCTCAGTGCTGCGCCGCTTCTAATCTGGCGGCCAGAACTCCCGTCCGACCCGAACCTTGTCAATGACCAGTTCAACCTCGCGAAGGCCTTCCTGTACGAAGGGCGCATTCCGGCCGATAGGATGCTGCTTGCGGGCCGTCTGCCGACCATCGCCCTTACGGTTCTGCTCGGTCTCGCCCTTGCCTGGTGGGCGCGAAGGTATTTCGGCCCGCTTGCGGCTCTGGTTGCGGTCACGCTGTTCGCTCTCGATCCGAACCTCATCGCTCACGGCCGGTACATCACGACGGATCTGATTGCCGCTCTTTTCTACTTTCTGGCGTGCGCGGTCTGGACCGTTCATGTGCTGAACCCGTCGCTGCGAAACGCTCTTGCGGCTGGAATCGTGCTCGGGCTCGCCTTAGCCAGCAAGTACTCTCTGATCGTTTTGCTTGTTCTGCTGCCAGTGCTATCGCTCCTGCGATGGCTGCAAGCCGGAAGAGCCTTTCCCTGGAAGAGATACTGGCTATCTGTGGGAGTCACGCTTCTCGCGGCCTTCTTCACACTTGGAGCTGTGTATGGTCCGGAGACGATCCGCGCCGCCCGGCGGCAGAATCCCCACATCGCTCGCGTCAAGCTCGGGCCGTTCCACTATCCCCGGCATTCGTTCTTCACCGGACTCGACGCAGTCTTAACGCACAACAAAGACGGTCATCCCTCCTACTTGCTCGGCGAGATTTCGGATAAGGGATGGTGGTACTACTTCCCTGTCGCTTTTGCAGTCAAGTCGACGACGGCTCTGCTGCTCGCCTTGCTGCTGCTCCTCTGGCTCGCTGCGCGGGCGTTCCCCTGGGTGTTGTATTCTCCGCGGAAGATCCCGTTTCCCTGGCTCGTCCTGGTGATTCCGCCGGTGGTCTTTTTTGCGGTGTCCATGACCAGCCGCATCAACATAGGACTACGGCATCTGCTGCCGGTCTATCCGTTCCTCTACGCGCTTGCAGGGGCGGCGATCGTCCACGGACTTTCAGGTACTGCACGCCGTGCGGTAGTCATTGCGCTTCTCAGCTTGCAGGCGGTGGAGACAGCGAGAATTCATCCGAATTACCTGACGTTCTTCAACCTCGTGGCCGGAGGCCCGCAGGCAGGTCCGCGATATCTGCTCGATTCCAACATCGACTGGGGGCAGGATCTGAAGCGGCTCAAAAGCTTCATGGATCGTGAAAAGCTGTCATCCGTTTGCCTGGAGTACTTCGGATATGCAGATCCCGCTTACTATGGGATCCGGCACGAGTACCTGCCCAAGAGCTGGAACCGGGAAGAGATCGAGCGGATGGATTGCATTGGCGCCATCAGCGTAACACTCCTGCACGACCTTTACATTCCGAAAGGCAGCTATGAGTGGCTGCGCCGCCGCCGGCCCTTCGGTACAATCGGGAACTCTATTTATCTCTTTGACTTGCGGAAACCGCGAACCTCGTTGCCCGGTCCTTGAGTCCGTTGCGACAATAAAGGAAGGGATCTCCCAGGATGGTAATCACGGGCGTCTATTATGCGATCGGACTCGTTCTTGGCGGTGCGCTTGTCTCATATCTGACAAGCGTATGGCTCGGATTGCCATTCTATTTGCTGGCTGTCTTTTGCCTGTATTTCTTTCGCGATCCTGAACGTCAAATTCCGCAGGGCCCATTTGCGGTTTCGCCGGCCGACGGGCGCGTCGTGCAGGTGAAAAAGGAGCCGGCGGGCCTGACACGGCTCAGCATCTTTCTCAACGTCTTCGACGTCCACGTAAACCGTGCGCCGATTAGTGGCAAGATTACCGACGTCGCCTACAAGCGGGGCAAATTCATGGTGGCCAGCAAAGCGGCAGCGTCCGTGGAGAATGAGCAGAACACGGTGACAATTCAGGCCCACGATGGGACCGAGGTTGTGTTCTCTCAGATCGCCGGCCTGATTGCCCGCCGCATCGTCTTTTATAAGAAGCCAGGCGATTCTGTCACTATGGGAGAACGTGTGGGTTTGATAAAGTTCGGATCTCGTGTCGACGTCCTCCTGGGCCCGCAGTGGCAGATTCTGGTCCGCGAGGGGGACCGCGTGTCGGCGGGTTCTACCGCGCTGGCGCGCCTGAAGGAGAATGCCTAAGTGCCGAAGATCGACTTATCCCGCCACCTGATGGATCCCAACTCTCCGGACCGCCGGCCGCGCCGGGCTGCCTATGCGCTCCCAACGCTGTTTACGGCCGGAAACCTGTTTCTGGGCTTCTTTGCGATCCTGAAGACATTTCAGGGAGCGATGGAGGCGACGACCGGCATCCTGGGGCCGAATATTTCGCTCCAGCACGCCTGTATCGCGATCGGAATCGCCGTTTTTCTTGACGGACTGGACGGGCGCATCGCCCGCATGACGAACACGGTCAGCGAATTCGGGAAGGAACTGGATTCCCTGGCGGATGTGATCACGTTTGGGATCGCCCCCGCTGTCTTGGCCTTTGTATGGGGCATTCAGTTTGTCGACTCGCTCGATAACCCCGTGGTTCGCGAGAACCTGCACCGGGGAGGGTACTTTGTCGCGTTCCTTTATCTGCTGTGCGGAGCGTCCCGCCTGGCCAGGTTCAATATCACGACAAACCCCATTCCCAAAAATCCGGGCCGCCCGGACCGAAAATATTTTGTTGGGCTGCCCATCCCCGCCGCCGCCGGTTTCGTCGCCGCGGTTGTTTATGCGGCCGACGCCGCACCCATCCTGTTCTGGCCGTTCAGCTTTGCCTGGCTCGTTGTCCTGGCGGCGCTCTCGTTCCTGATGATCAGCACCTGGCGGTACAGGAGCTTCAAAGATTTCAATTTGCTCCGCCCGCGTTCGCCGCTCACTGTGGTTCTGCTCGGCAGCTTTATTTACTTGGTTTTGAATTTCTCGCAGCCGGTGTTGCTGGCGCTGGCTGGAACCTATGTTTCCAGCGGAATTTTTGTGCGGCTGGGAGGAGTGCTGCGGCGCCGGTTAAAGCAGCGTCCTCCGGAACCCGAACATCAGGTTGGATGAATCGCATGAAATCAGGTGTGGTGGCAATTGTTGGAGGAGACTCCCTGCTTGGACGGGAGATTCGCGAGGTTGCGGACTCGCTGCTGCCGCAGGCGCAGTTGAAGCTGGTCGGTACCGACCGTGATGAGTCGGCGGTGCTGACGGAGCAGGGTGGGGAAGCCGTTGTCATCACCCAGTTGGACGAGGAGAACCTGCGCGGAGCGAAGGCCGTGGTCTTCGCCGGATCCGCCGAGTCCACACACAAGGCGTTGGACATGATGGCCGAGTGGGAGAATCGCCCACCGCTGGTTGATCTGACGCAGAACCTCGAGGATCAGCCGCAGGCGCGGGTGAGAGCGCCGATGGTGGAGCCCGAGGGATTCCAGGTGGAACCGGACGCAATCCACGTGGTCGCCCATCCTGCCTCCATCGCCCTTGCCCTGTTCTTTGGACGTTTGCATCGCCACTATCCTTTGCGCCAGTCCGTGGTGCAGATCTTCGAGCCTGCAAGCGAGCGCGGCCAGCGAGGGCTGAATGAGCTGCAGCAGCAGACGGTCGGGCTTCTCTCCTTCCAGACTCTCTCAAAGGAAGTCTTTGACGAGCAGGTGAGCTTCAACATGCTGTCCCGCTACGGCGCCGACGCTCCTCAGAGTCTGCAGGATATAGAACTGCGTATCGATCGCCATCTAACGACATTGCTGTCGCGGACCGGCAAGATTACGCTGCCTTCGCTGCGTCTCGCGCAGGCGCCCGTGTTCCACGGCTACACCTTCTCCATCTGGGCGCAATTCGAGTCGAACCCGGGGCCTCAGGCGTTGAATGAGGCTCTTGCCTCTGCGCTCATCGAAGTTCGGAGCGGGGAGGAAGATCCGCCGACGAACGTAGGCGTCGCCGGTCACAGCGGCATCATCGTGGGTTCGGTGGAGCAGGACCGGAACAATGCATCTGCCGTCTGGTTCTGGGCAGTTGCCGACAACCTCAGGCTTGTCGCTGAGAACGGAATGCTGGTCCTTCAGAGCCTATTGTCCGTCGAGGCTGTCCAGTGAGATCTTTGTTCGGGCTCGCGCTGGCGGCTGTGGTGGCTTCCGCCGGGTGCGGGTATCGCGTCTCGGGCCATTCCGATCTTCTGCCGAAGGATATTAAGACAATCGCGATACCAGCCTTTGCGAACGGGACCACGCGTTACAGGTTGACCGACCGTCTTCCCGCCGCCATTGCTCGCGAGTTTCTGAGCCGGACACGATATAACGTCGTCGCAGATCCAAACGAGGCGGATGCGGTCCTTACGGGCACGGTCCTCAACCTCTTCTCGAATCCGACGATTTTCGATCCCGTGACCGGCCGCGCCAGCGGCGTCCAGGTGAGTGTCTTCCTTGAGCTCACTCTGCGGACTCGCGACGGCAAAGTGATCTACAACCAGCCAGGCTTCGAATACCGCCAGCGCTACGAGATCAGCACCGACCAGGAAGCATTCTTTGATGAGAGCGACTCGGCCCTTGATCGCCTGGGGCGGGATGTGGCCCGCACCGTGGTGAGCGCCGTGCTGGAGACTTTCTGAGATGACCCCGGAGCAATTCCTTTCGCAGATTCGACGCCAGCCGCCGGCTCCTGTCTATCTTTTCCTTGGTCCAGATTCCTATCAGCGGAAGCTGTGCCGTCAAGCCTTGATCGAGCGCGCGGTTCCCAGCGGGGATCTGGAGAACGGCTTCGTTCGCCACGACCTTGACGAGGTCAGTCTGGATGAAGTGATCGATGACGCCCGCTCCCTTTCCTTATTCGCATCCGAGCGGCTGATCTGGGTTTCGTCCGCTGAGGCGGCGCTGCCGCGGGGACGAGGCGGGGCGACGGAAGGTGACGAAGAGGAAGGCGCAACCAAAGACGCCCGTTCGGGATCGAGCCTGAGCGCCTATCTGAAGAATCCGTCTCCGGGTGTTGTCATTGTTCTCGACTCTTCCCGTTACGATTTCGAGGGAGAGGACAAGGCTCGGATGGAGAGGGTCCGGAAATTCTATTCGGCGGTTCCAAACGTCGTTGAATTTCCGAAGTATACGGTTGCGGCGGCGAGGCAACTGGCGCAGAAGCTTGCGGCCGCGTCAGGAGTGAAGCTGGGACCGGCGGAGGTGGAGTTGCTGGTGGAGGCGCTGGGCGCGGATGCAACCCGGATTGCCACGGAGATTGAGAAGCTGAGTCTCTATGCGCCGGGGCGGTCCGTCAGCGCAGAGGAGCTCGCCGCCCTCGTCCCGAACGCGCGTGCGACGACCGTGTTCGCGCTAGTGAATGCGCTTGCCCGGCGAGACCGGCGGACCTCGTTGGACGCGCTCGACACTCTCGTGCGCGAAGGGGAGTATCTCCCGCTGGCGCTAACGTTTCTGAGCACCCAATTCCGATTGGCGCTCGTGGCGCGCGAGCAAGGCCTGCGGTCGGCCAGCGATATCCAGAGTTACTTCAGCCGGCTCGGCACGCCTATGTGGCGTCAGCGGGCGGAGCAGGTGCAGCAGACTGTGTCGGCATTTTCGAAGCAGAAGCTTGAGGCGGCGATAGACTGTGTTTTCGCCGCCGACAAAGCTCTGAGAGACACCAGACCCGATGATCGGGTCGTAATGGAAGAATTTGTGCTTCGGCTGACGGAATGAACCGGATGGCTTAAGCGGCGAGGGCCTTTAATCTCAGTGTCAGGCGGCTCTTGTATCGAGCTGCCGTGTTCTTCTTGATAATGCCCCACTTCGCAGCGCGATCGATCAGCGAGTACGTCTTCGGCAGCAGCTTCTGGGCGCCCTCGACGTCCTTCTGGTTGAGCAGCCGCCGCATCGCGCGGATCTGGTGCCGGAGCCTGGTCTTGCGCATGCGATTGATTGCCGTGCGCCGTTCCGTAATACGAACCCGCTTCAGCGCGGAGAAATGATTCGCCATCTTCTTTTAGTAGAGATCCTTATAGACGTAACTCCACACAGGATACCAATATGTCAAGCCGCAGGTCAAACGACCCGCGCGCGACCGCTATCGGCGTTGCGCCTACGGGGCGACAACAGCTTGCCTCGTAGCGCCGGCGACGGCTGGCCAAGACACCTCACGCCGAAAGTCCGCGTGGGCTAGCAACTCCGACGACAGCTTCTCCCCTGGCAATTGAACAAGAATTACCTGAATACCCTCCTTGCGTGCATGTTTCATCGCCGCAATGCAGTCGGTGTCACCGGAGAGAAGGGCGATCCGATCCATTGAGCGTGACTGAGAATAGAGACTGATGTCTAGGCCGATGCGCATGTCCACACCCTTTTGCTCAAAAACGGGCGTGAAATCGTCGTCTGAGAGGGTATCTGCCGCGACCGGGACACGTTTCGGCTTGAATCCGCGGAACTTCAGCTCGCCCCTGCGAACCGCAAACAAGTCTTTTTCTGCAAGCTCCCGTAGCCACTCATCCGATGGGGTGTATTCCTTAACTTGACCGGATACAGGAAGCTTGACCTTTCCAGCGAAGGGTGCGCAGTCGTAGTAAAGAACCCGCAGCAAGTCTTCGTCTTCGAGTGCAACGGAGCGGGCAACTTTCTCGATGAAATCTGGGTCGTAGCGAAGGTTGTGATGTCTAGCGCGAGCCCTCAGATAGCCGCCGTCAATGAGAACTACAAGCTTTTTGCGCTGCAACGTGGAAAGGGCCTCCTGCTGACGCTGAGGCCCACAAATCCAAATAATGCTCGCCTACGAGCGTAGCGGATAGAGTCAGGCGGCCGCATAAGCAACGACCACCGTCCCTTAATATATCTCGGTGCCTGGTTAAGTGCAAGAGGCAGAGACTTGACTTTCCACAGACACTCGTGCCTTTGCCACAAGCAATCTTATTACCTCTCCCTCCCAGCCAGAGGTGGCTACAATAGGAGGTTGATGCCTCAGCAGGAACAACTCGAAGACAAAATGCGGCGCGAATGGGACGAACGCGCCCGAGAAAACGCCCGCTACTACGTCAACACCGCAAAGACGGACTGGACCGACGAGGAGTTTTTTGCCTCCGGGGAACGGACCGTCGCTGAGGAGATTTTGACCGACATGATCAACATCTGCCAGGGGATGGATCCCAAGCAGATGCGGGTCCTCGAAATCGGCTGCGGCGCCGGGCGGGTTACCCGGGCGCTAGCGCGCCTCTTTGGCGAAGTTTACGCCGTCGACGTCAGCGGAGAGATGATCAAGTGGGCGCGCGCGGCGCTAGCCGATTACCCGAACGCGCACGTTTTCCAAAACAATGGCAGGGATCTCACCTGTCTCCCCAACCTGCAGTTCGATTTTGCTTTTTCAAGCATCGTCTTTCAGCACATTCCGAGCCGCGAGATCATTTGGAACTACGTTCGGGAAGTGAACCGCCTTCTGCGTCCGGGCGGCCTTTTCAAATTCCAGGTCCAAGGGGATGCGACAATTCAAACTCCGCCCGATGACACCTGGCTCGGTGTACCGTTTTCTGATCAGGATGCGGTAGAAATGGCGGAAGGTTGCGGATTCGAGCCCCGTTACCGCCACGGAGCAGGAACGCAATACTTCTGGCTTTGGTTCTTTAAGAAGAAGTAGAGCCTTGGGTCGCAGCAGACCCGCCAGAGGCCGCATTTGCAGCCGCGCGGCGCGCAGCCCAGTACTTTTTCATCCGTGCAGATACGGCTGCCCGCTCTTCCCGGCTCATGCTCTTGCGCCCGCGCCTCGAGCGTGATTTCGGTTTTTCGCGGCCGGAGTCAGCCTCCAGCATTGACTCCAGAGAAGCAATTGCAGCTTCAATTCGTTTCTTTTCTTCGTACAGTTCCCGGATCGCCTTATTCAGGTCCATGCGCTCGTAAACCGTGCCTGCTCTTGCGACATATTAAGCCAAATCAAGCAGGAAAAACAATGAGAATGATGCCTACTTCGTTAAGAACGGCCAGGCAGGAATGAATTTGTAGCCATACTTTGTTGCGACGAAATAAAGTATGGTCGCGGCGACCGCCAGAATCAGCGCGCCGGCCAGAATCACCTTCGTCCACGGGAATTTGCGCTTCTCCCTGCTGAGCACGAGCAGATAGCTGGCGAATACGCCCACAAAATACAGAACCACCATGGGCGCCGCGAATATGGTGAGGTTGATGACGTCGGGCGTGGGGGTTACGACGGCGGCCAGAACGACAATTGCCAGGATCGCGTAGCGCGAATTGGACAATAGAAATTGGGGCGAAGTAATCCTAAGAAGCGTCAAGAAAAATACTAGTACTGGTAGTTCAAAGACGAGCGCTACCCCCAGCACTACATTTACAAATAAATCGAAATAGTAAGAGATTGAGACGAGAGGTAATACGTCAACGTCCCGCCCGATTCCCAGCAGAAACGTCAGGCCGAACCGAAACGCCACGAAGTAGGCGAACAGACCTCCAGCGATAAACAGCCCGGCGGATACGATAACGAAGGGAGCCGCCCACCGCCGCTCCCTCTTATACAGCCCGGGTGCAACAAAAGCCCACACCTGATACAGGATCCACGGGGACGCCAGGAACAAAGAGGTCAGGATCGGAAGTTTGATCCAGATCGTGTTGAACTGCTCCATCGGCGTGATTGCCACCAGATTGGGCGGCAAGCCGAGGTTGCGGAGGGCTTCCGCAGCCGGGGCCGATACAGCACGCCATAGGGCTTCCGTAAAGGTCAGGCTGGCTGCGAATGCGATGCCCAGACCTATCAGACATTTGATGATCCGGGAGCGAAGCTCTTCGAGGTGCTCGAGGAACGACATGCGGAGCATGTCCTCTTCCTCGTCGTCTTCCTCCTCTTCGTCAGGATCCTTTGAAAACGGAGGCGGTGGCGGTGGAGCGGAGGGGGAGGGCGGAGGAGTGTTCTCCTTCACCTCGGTTGTCGCAGCACTGCCATCGGAGTAGCCCTGTTCTTCATAGCCGTACGCGTCGCCGTCGTACGCGTAGGGGTCGGGCTCGGGCGCTGGCTGCGGCTGAGGGACCGGCGCGTCAGCTCCCTGGACGGAATCTGCTGCTTCGGATTCGCCGGGCAGATTTCCAGTTGCGGAAGCCGAGGCTTCCTTCCGCTCGTCAGAGGAAGACATGATACAAAACTACGTTGCTAAAGGAGAAGACTCAGGAGCCTTTGAGCCATCCGCTGAGGCAGGAGCGTCCTGGGCCACTGTCGCAGTCTCCGTATTGGGATTTGCAACGGGCGCGCCTTGCGCCACTGTGCCTTCAGGCGCCTGCTTTGTCTGCGAGCTGGCGTCGGCAGTCTGTTCAGCGCCCTGAGTTGCGGATGCGCCTACAGAAGGGGTTTCGTCTGCGGGGGTGTGATACGAATCCGAGCCATAGGCATCGTAGTCGTAGTATGAGGAGTCGTAGCTGCTGTTGTAACTGCTATTGATATCGTCAGCGATGCTTTGTGTGACTTCCTTTAACGATTCGTTTTCCCGCTCGATAGCACTCATCTCGCGATCGAACTGCGCCTTCAGGTCGCTCGACGCCCGACGGAACTCTGCGATCGCTTTGGCTACATTCCTGCCCAGTTCCGGAAGCTTCTTTGGTCCGAAAATCAGCAGGGCCAGAACAAAGATAAAGACGGTCTCTTGCCAGCCCAGCGGACCCATCTACGTCCTCCTAAAGAAAATGCAACGTCTTCATGATAGCGGCTGCTCTAGAAATGCGTCAAATCGCCGGCTGACTGCCGCTTATACGCGCTAACACGGCTTTTGCAGCGTCCAATGCTGATCTGGCCGCTTCTTCCGGAGTGAGATTGTGAAGTCTTCCGCTAAACACTTCGACCGTCACATTCCCTGAATACCCGACGGCTTTCAAAGCTCCGAAGAAGCAGGGAAAATCAATGATGCCTTCGCCGGGCAGGAAGCGTTCCATATCCCGGATTTCTTCGGCGGAAACTCCCGGGGCGTCGGAGATGTGGACGTCCAAAATAGCGTCTGGCCCCAGTGTAATAAGATCCTCCGCAGTTTCGCCTGCGTGGTGCCAGTGCCAGCAGTCCGCCACCACTCCTGCATCCGGGGAGCACAGCCGCGCGAAATCCAGCATCTCGGCGGTTCTCCATATGAACTCGTAAGGTTTCGCTCTGCGAAGATGCAGCGGAGAGATCGCCTCAAGCGCGAGGCGGATGCCGTAGCGATCGAAGATCTCAACGCAGGCGCGCAGCCTTCGAAGGTAGATCTGCGCCTGCTCTTTCTTCGGCCTCTCAGACGAAGGTGGAAGTCCGACCACCGCGATTTTGCATCCCAGGGAGGCTCCGAAACGCACGGCCGGTTCCAGGTTCGGGAGTCCGGCCTCGAAGGTGGACTCGTCGCGCCGCACCTCGACGGGGACGGGCATCGCTGTGACCCGTATCGGTGTCGCAGGTGGTTCCCTGCCTGCCAGCGCGTCTCTCGGGAGGACCACACCGTCATAGCCAACCTCTGCCGCCAGTCTTGCCAGGCCTGGCCATCCCGGTCGCCAGCCAACTGTTCCGCCATGCAGGGAGAGTTTGAGCACCATCCTACGATCGCACGCGCCTCCCCAAATCAGCCAGCCCCGAAAGACCTGGACTGGCCGCGGCAGCCATATCAGCTTGCGAACCAGTCCCCTGAGGGCGCTTGAGGAAAGTCGCTGGCTGTGGTGTACTTGCCAACATGAAGCCGCAACTGCTGCTGATACTGGCCGCCGCGCTGCCCTTGGCCGGACAGGTGAAGATTACGCAAGGTTCCGACCGCATCATGATTGATATCGACGGGAAACCGTTCTCGGCTCTCTTTGTCGGAGGGGGAGCCTGGAAGCCCTATCTGCATCCGTTACGTTCGGCGTCAGGAAAGATTGTCACGAGAATGTACCCCATGGAAATAGTCGAAGGGGAAAGCCGGGACCATCCACACCATCAGGGGCTTTGGTTCACGCATGGAAATGTGAATGGCGTCGACTACTGGGCGCGGACAAAGGAGAAAGGGGAAGTCCGGCTTAAGAAGGTTGTTGACCTCAAAAGCGGCAAGAAGTCCGGCTCGATCACCGCGCAGTTTGAATGGATCAATCCGAAAGGGGAAGCCGTCCTGCGCGAGGATCGCACGATGAAGTTTTATTCGCATCCGACGCTGCGATACTTTGATGTAGATCTGAAGCTGACCGCGATTCAAAAGGCGGTTTTCGGCGACACGAAGGAAGGCACGTTCGCAATCCGTTTGGCAGAGCCGCTGATCGAAAAGAACGGCACGGGCAAGATGGTCAATGCGGAAGGAGCCGAAGGGGAGAAGAACGTTTGGGGCAAACGCTCTCCGTGGGTTGATTATGCCGGTGAGCTGCAGGGAGAGAAGCTTGGAATCGCCATCCTCGACCACCCCTCAAACCCCAAGCACCCGACCTTCTGGCACGCCCGCGCATACGGCCTCTTTGCCGCAAACATCTTTGGGGAACACGATTTCTATGGGGATAAGCAGCGGGATGGCAGTGTCACGCTGGAGCCCGGCCAATCCCTGCGATTCCGCTACCGCGTCATCATTCATCCTGGCGATGCGAAGATGGCCGGCATCGCGGAGCACTTCAGGAAGTTCGCTTCCGAAAAGTAGCCCCTGGGCCGCGCCGCGGCCGGTAGAATGGGAATAGGTTTGAGAAATCCCATTCATGTGATTGGAGGCGGCCTTGCCGGTTGTGAGGCCGCCTGGCAAATCGCCAAAGCGGGGCTTCGCGCAATCCTGCATGAAATGCGGCCTGTGCGGATGACACCCGCTCATAAGACTGGCCGCCTCGCCGAGCTTGTCTGCAGCAACTCCCTCAAAAGCGAAGCGGAGGCTACTGCCTCCTGGCAGTTGAAGCGCGAGATGCGCCGTCTAGGCTCAATGCTGCTCGCGGCGGCGGATCAGGCGCGTGTCCCCGGCGGGCACGCGCTTACTGTCGATCGCGAATTATTCGCTGAGAACGTTGAGCGCGCACTGGCGGGTGAGCCGAATATCGAAGTAAGGCGTGAGGAAGTGGAGTCAATCCCGAATGACGGGATTGTCATCATCGCCAGCGGTCCTCTCACCAGTGAGAAGCTTGCTTCGGATATCGCAAGACGTACGGGATCCGGGAGGCTTTTCTTCTACGACGCCATCAGCCCGATCGTCGATGCCGAGTCGATCGATCTCTCCATCGCCTTCCGGGCCTCACGCTACGGAAAATCGCTGGACGGCGGGGACGACTATCTGAACTGTCCCATGGATCGGGAGCAGTACGAGCGGTTCGTAGACGCTCTGCTGACGGCTGAGAGCGTTGAAGCGCACATCCCCGAAGACGCTTGCATCCACGCCGGCAAGATTCCTTTCTTCGAAGCCTGCCTGCCAATTGAAGAACTGGCGCGCCGTGGGAGGGACACCCTGCGCTTTGGCCCCATGAAGCCTGTGGGACTGATTGATCCTCGGACAGGACGGCGTCCCTGGGCCGTTGTTCAGCTCCGCCAGGAGAATCTTCGCGCGGATAGCTACAACCTGGTGGGCTTTCAGAATCACATGAAGTTCAGCGAGCAGGCGCGAGTCCTGCGCATGATCCCAGGCCTCGAAAGGGCAGTTTTTCTGCGATACGGCCAAATTCATCGCAATACCTACATCAACGCTCCGGCGATTCTGACGCCGACGCTGCAGCTCCGCGACGATCCAAACGTCTTCTTCGCGGGGCAGATCTCCGGTGTTGAAGGGTATGTCGAGTCCATCGCGACCGGTCTGCTCGCAGGACGCTACGCCGCTTCCGTAGCTCTGGGGGAAGAGCCGCGTCCCGTACCGCGGGAGACGGCGCTTGGGTCCTTGTGTGCTTATATCTCGGGCGCGGACCCGTCCAACTATCAGCCGGCGAACATCGCCTTCGATCTGCTGCCTCCGCTCGATGACGAAACTCGCCAGCGCTTGCGGCACGACAAACGGGCGCGCCACGCCGAAATGTGTCGGCGAGCGATGGCTGCCCTCGAAGAACACCTCCTTGCCCATGTCTGAGCTTGCGCTTCAGATCGAACGGTATCTCGAAGCGCTGCGGCACGAAAACGTCTCGCCACATACTGTTCGAAGTTACGGAGCCGACCTTGCCCAGTTTCTTGCCTATTTCACGCCACCGGGCGGCGAGGCTCCCGATCCGCGCGAGATCGATTCGCTGGCCATCCGGGAGTGGCTCGGAGGCTTATACCGCGACGGCTTGAACGCCGTCTCCATTCGCCGCAAGCTGGCTGCGGTGCGGTCGTTCTTCAAGTTTCTGGCGCGGGAGGGGCGGATCAGCGTAAATCCGGCACAGCTTGTCCGAACGCCAAAGGCGCCTCAGAATCTGCCCAAAGTGCCCACGGAGGAGCAAACGAACGATTTGATTAATGCAGTCGCTCAGGGCGCCCTAGAACGTCCGTACCCGGAGCGGGATCTGGCCATCTTTGAGCTGCTCTATGGATGCGGCCTGCGCATCAGCGAACTCGTTGGGCTGAACCTGCACGACATCGACTACTCCGAGCGCTGGATTCGCGTCCGTGGCAAAGGCCGCAAGGAGCGGCAGGTTCCATTCGGGACGAAGGCCGCCACAGCTTTAGAGCGTTATTTGGAAACGCGCCAAGCCAGGCAGGGCGAGAGGGCGCTCTTTGTGAACTTCCGCGGTATGAGGCTTACCGACCGCGGTGCGCGTTCCATCGTCAAGCTCTATGCCACTGCGCTCACCGGAGATCCATCGCTTCATCCGCACAGCTTCCGCCATGCATTTGCAACGCACCTGCTCACAGACGGAGCCGACTTACGCGCGATCCAGGAGCTGCTCGGGCATGCGTCGCTGTCAACGACGCAAAAGTACACGCAGATGTCACTGGCGGACCTGATGGCCGTCTACGACCGAGCCCACCCGAGAGCGCGCTCTTAAGAAACCGGAGCCTAGGTTGCTTCAGTTGATGCGGTCGCGAAGGGCAGTCAGCCGTTTCCCGGCCTCCTCGAGCGTTTCGTACTTCTTGCAGAAGCAAAAGCGGACGAGGGACGCGCCCGATGCCGGGTTGTCGAAGAAACTGGAGCCGGGCACCGCAGCGACACCCACCGATTCAATCATATGACGCACAAATCGCACGTCGTCACCGGCGCGGAAGCCGGAGATGTCGGTCATGATGTAGTAGGCCCCGCTGGGGCGGTAGCACCGGAAGCCGGCTGCTTCCAGCTTCCCCATCAAATAATCCCGCTTCTCGCGGTATTCAATAGCCAGAGCCTGGTAGTAGTCGTCCGGCATCTGCAGGGCCACCGCGCCGGCTTGCTGTAGCGGAGCTGCGGCGCCGACCGTGAGGAAGTCGTGAACCTTACGAATGGAATCTGTAAGATCTGCTGCCGCCAGCACCCAGCCGACCCGCCAGCCCGTCACCGACCAGGTCTTGCTCATGCTGTTGACCAGAATCGTGCGGTCCCGCATGCCCGGCAGCGTCGCGATCGGAATATGCCTTGCGCCGTCGTAGACGATGTGCTCGTAAATCTCATCCGTGACCACCAGCGCGTCGAACTCCTCTGCCAAGCCCGCGATCACTTGCAATTCTTCGAGCGTGAAGACTCTGCCGGTCGGGTTATTGGGCGAGTTCAGAATGATGGCTTTGGTCTTATTTGAGAAGGCCGACCTCAGCTCCGCTGGGTCGAAGGTCCAATCCGGGGGATGCAGGCGGACAAGGCGGGCGGTTGCACCCGAGAGCATCGCGTCCGGGCGGTAGTTTTCATAGAAGGGTTCGAAGACGACAATCTCATCACCGGGGTTCGTAACAGCGAGCAGGGATGCGATCATTCCTTCCGTCGCCCCGCAGCAAACAGTGATCTCCCGCTCGGGATCGTAATCCAGCCCGTAGGTGCGGCGGTATTTTTGTGCGATCGCCTCACGAAACGGCTTTGCGCCCCAGGTGATCGCGTACTGATTGATGTTCCTGGCAATTGCCGCGCAAGCCGCTTCCTTTACCTCCTCCGGCGCGCTAAAGTCAGGGAAGCCCTGAGCGAGATTCACTGCGCCGTGCTTTAGTGCGAGCCGGGTCATGTCGCGGATCACGGATTCCGTAAAGTGCCTGGTACGCTCGCTCTTGAATCTGATGCGCGGCTGCTGCGCTGCTTCTGCTCGATTCGTCATGGCCGGTGGTGCCCTCTACGGAGTGTAACCGAGCTGAGGGTGCTACTTTGACGGCAACCGGCAGCGGCAATCGATGCAGGCATGCTCCGCGCAGGCGCCGCACGCCTCACGGACCTTCTTGCGAAGCGCAGCACGCGCACGGTGAACGCGCACCGCGGCATTCTCCGGCGAGATTCCGGCCCTCTCCGCAAGATCGCGAAGACTTCGTCCTTCGATGTCCACGACCTGGAGCGCTGTCCTGTACTCTTCTTTCAAAGACTCGACGAGGCCTCCCAGACACGCGCACACTTCGTTCCGCTCGTCGGGAAGCGGCTCGCTCTGCATCATTGGTTCAGCCTGGAGAGCTTCGGCGGCTCGTCCTGCCGCTGCCTCCGCCCGGTAATGGTCGATGATGGCATTGCGGAGGACGCGATAGAACCACGGTACGACGGATTCTTCGATCAGCTCTTCGCTATGGCACAGGCTCTTCAAGTACGCGGATTGAACGATATCTTCTGCCGCAGTACGTGAGTTCACTCTGCGTGCAACGAAGTCGACGAACCGGTCGTGACTATTGAGGAGCTGATTGAGGGCGGAGAGTTCTCGCTCTCCGCCCTCATGGCTTAACCGTCGCACTGGCAGTCTTCGCAGCACTTCGAATCAGAAGTGCAATGGCAGACTGGCGTGCACTGGCAGCTGCAGCCGCAGCCGCAAGCGCAACCTGAAGTTGGGGTCGGGTTCGTTTCCATGGTGGTCAATATCTCCTTTCAACCGGAAATACGGAAAGGAGGCCAAAACCTTACAGTCCGGGCTCCAGGTTTCTAAATGCTATCGCATCGTGCGCAAATAGCCGCCCGTTGTTGCGTCTACGTATACCGAATAGTTGCTTACGAGCACCGAATCGCCCCAGATGACGCGCCATGCCGGATTCGGGAACTCCGGCGTAGATTCAAGTAGAAACGTAACTGGCTTCTCGGGATTCTTCTTTACGTACTCAGCGCTCCGTTGGAGTGCGGTTTTGTAGGCGTCTACGGAGTCGATCTTGAACGCTGCGATCCGGAAAGGCCTTGCCTGCCCCCGCGGCGTATAGCTCTCTTCCGAGGAGGGGGAGACACCTTTTGCTAAGTCTTCCGTCTTGACGACGGAGTATACGAAGCGCCGGGCGCGGCGTTTGCTCGGGGACACGAAGACGGCTTGCCAGGCAGCGGCCTTACCGGGGACAGGCTTGATGTCGGGAACGCGAATGTCCGCCATCTGGAGCAGTTCCAGGTCGGGCGCCCATGCGCGAGCCATCGGAAAAAGCTGATAGTAAGCCTCCAGAGCGGAAACGGGTTCAGCCGGCTTCTCAAGTTCGGGGGCTTTCGTTGCTTGGGGAGATTCTGAACATCCGGCCATCCAGAGGATTAGGGCCGCCAGGAGGGCGAGTTGGGTTAGTCGTGTCACGGACGTCCCTCGACTCAATTGTACCAGCCGGTCGACATTTCCTAACCGGATGTTCTCTTCGGCATTTCGGTTTTTGCCCCAGTTTTACATAAGCAGGTGTCTGCCTGTATGTCATAATGATCGCAATTCACGCGGGAGGTAGTTCCGATGTACCACCGTTCTCTTCGCCGTCTCGCTCTTCACACGGCTGTTGCTCTCGTCCTCTCCCCTTCCTTCGGAAAAGCACAACAACAAGCTCCACCCCAACAGATGCCGCAGCCTAGTCCGCAACCTAGCCCGCAGCCTGGCCCCGGCCGCTCACCCGGGCGTACACCCACGATGCCGAGGCCAGATCAAACTCGTCCGGAGCAGTTCCCGACGTTTGACCGCCCCATCTTTATCTCTGGCAAGGTGCTGCTGGATGATGGGACCCCGCCTCCGGAACCCGTTGCAATTGAGCGCGTCTGCCACGGCCAGCCTCGCACCGAGGGCTACACAGATACGAAAGGCCGTTTCAGCTTCCAGCTCGGCAATAACCTGGCGGTCATGCAGGATGCGAGCATCGGTAACTCCGACCAGGATCTATTCGGTGCAGGCGGAGGCCGAAGCAGCCGTCCGCTTGGAGGCGTGGGAGGACGCCCGATTACCGAGCGTGACCTCATGGGCTGTGAACTTAGAGCAGTCCTGCCCGGCTATCGCTCAGAGCCCATCAGCCTGGCTGGCCGCCGCACGCTCGACAACCCGGATGTCGGAGTCATCCTCCTGAAGAGGATCGCAAATGTAGAGGGACTTACCGTCAGCCTTACCTCGGCGATGGCTCCCAAAGATGCGAAGAAAGCCTACGAGAAGGGTTTGAAGGAGGCGACGAAGAAGAAATGGGCAAATGCCAGGGTCCAGTTCGAGAAGGCGGTGGAGGTATATCCCAAGTACGCGGCTGCATGGTTTGAATTAGGGCGCGTGTACGAGCAGGAACAGAATGCGGAGGAGGCGCGGAAGGCATACTCGCAGGCTCTGTCAGCGGACGACAAGTTCGTGAAGCCCTACATGCGGTTGATGGAAATGGCGGCCCGCGAGCAAAAGTGGGAAGAGGTCGCGAAGACAAGCGATAAGGTTTTGCAGTTGAATCCTTATGATTTTCCTGGCGCCTATTTCTACAATGCTGTCGCCAATCTCAGTCTTCGGAACTACGACGAAGCAGAGAAGAGCGCCCGGGAGGCAGCCAAGCTGGATCCGAAGAATTCTTTCCCGAAGATCCGGCATGTTCTCGGGATCATTCTGGCGAACAAGAATCAATACGAGGCGGCTGCAGAGAACTTGCGGCTCTACCTCCAATACGCTCCCCAGGCGGCGGACGGCGATGTCGTGCGGAAACAACTGGCGGAGCTCGACCGTTTGATCGGGGCAAAACCAGCGCCGGTGGCCCAACCCCAGCAGTAGAGGGCGGAATTCAAAGCCTGGCGTCGCCGATTCCCCCGCGACCAAATCGGGAACTCAGAGCGGATTTCTTAGACTTTCTGGACGCGCCGGAGTGTGTAAATTTCGGGATGGATATTCATGTGCTCCAGCCGCTTCCAGTCGTCGTTCACGTGAATTAACTTTCCGCTCACGTGATTGGAGCGCTCAGAGGCAAGAAAGAGGGCGAGGTCAATCTGTCGGTCGGGCGGCACGCCGCCCGTAATCCGAATTTGCCGGGCCTCGTCGCTATCTTTCCAGCCCGCTTTCTCACCGGCGCGCAGGATTTCGTCGGTCATGCTGGTATAGGTTCCGCCTGGAGCCATGCAGTTGACCTGCACATTGTGGTCGCGGACCTCTTCAGCGAGAGTCTCAGCGAAACGCACGACCGCAGCCTTGGAGGCGGCGTATGCGGAGAAATTCGGCCTGGCCGAGGTGGCACCTCCCCCGCTCAGGATGATAATCTTCCCCGACCGGCGTTCGATCATGGACGGGAGCACGGCGCGGCATGCATGCATCACCCCTAGCAGGTTCGTCTCAATCGTTTCAGCCCAAGCCTTCGGCGAGGTTTCGCTGAGCGGCCCGATCGGCCCCTGTATTGCGGCAGCACACACCAGAACGTGGAGCCCGCCGTAGTGAACCCGCATCCGTTCGACTGCGGCGCAGACCTGATCGTAATCGCGGACATCGGCGCGCAACCGAAGGGAAATTCCGCCGGCGTGTTCAATCTCCAGGTCGGTTAAATCGAGTTCGGCCCTGCTCCTCGCCAGCAGACCAACACGTGCTCCAGCGCGCGCAAAACCGATGGCAAGCCGCTTACCGATGCCGCGACCGGCACCTGTAATGAGAACCACCTTGTCCTTTAGCGTGTGCACGGCTTTACCATCCTTCCAACCATGAGGGTAAACCATTCGAACAGCAAGGGAAAGTCAGGGAGCCGAAGAGATGCCGGATGTGCGCCCGTTGTTGATGCAATCTCATCCGATCCGGGCGCGTCTACCGCCTTTTCGAGCGCAGTGGAGTAAACTGGTGGACAGCAAGGAGAAGAGGCGGAAATGGGAGAGGATAAAAGAATCTCATACTTTTTGCTGGGGCTTGGTGTCGGCGTCGCAGCAGGTATCTTGCTTGCTCCAAAATCGGGTCGAGAAACGCGAGACCTGCTCCGTTCCAAGGCCGATGAGGGCAAGGACTATCTCAGGCGCCGCTCCGAAGAGGTAAAGGAATCGGCTGAAGAGCTGCTGGAACGCGGCCGGGCTGCGCTGGTGCGCCAGAAGGAGCAGTTAGCTGCGGCCGTTGACGCCGGTAAGCAGGCCTACCGCGAGGCGGTCGCCGGGAAGCCGGCCGCGGAAACTTCGGCTGAAGGCGTTTAGTTTCCTGTTTTCGCTCACTTTGGAGGACCACACATGGAGGGGCTTATCCCGGTAATAGCGGCCGCGGTCGTTGTTTCGGCGATTGCGATTGTTCTGCAAATGCTGATTCTGCTGGGCATGTACCGCACACAGAAGCAGTTGCACGCACGGGTGACCGAGTTGCTGCCGCGTGCCAGGTCGCTGATGGATTCGGCAGAGGCAACCCTGGCCCAAGGCCGGAAGCAGGTCCTAGAGGTGACCGCCAAAGCGAGCGAAGTTCTGGACTTGACGAAGGACCAGCTCGTAAAGGTGGACGATTCGCTGGTCGACGTAACCAACCGCGTCAAGGCGCAGATGGAACGCATCGAGCTGATGCTGGATGACACTCTGGGCCGCATCCAGGAGACAGTGACGATGGTTCACGGCGGGGTCATGAAGCCGGTCCGGGAAGTCACAGGCGTTGCGGCCGGGCTCCGCGCTGCATTGAATCATTTAGTGCGCGGAAACCGTCCCAACGTATCTCAGGCAACGCACGACGAAGAGATGTTTATCTAGAGCGCGCACGGCGGCGCGGAGATCACAGCATGGAGGGGTTCGGTGGTCGGCATCGCGCGGGTACTCTCGATCTATGGGTTCTGCGTTAGCCTTTGGGCCGCCGGCCCCGAAACCGCTTCCCGGCTTGCTGCTCTCCTCCCGGAGCAGGGACTTGATCCGGAGGAATGCTATCGCGTTCGCGATCTCACCTTCGCAAAGGAAGACGCTCGCATCTACCTCACCGACGGATACCTCATCTTCGGAAAACCTGTAAATGGTGTCCGTGTTTCCGCAGTCTTTTCGGCTGACGTCGAAGGCGGATCTGCCGAAATCCTGCTCATGCCTCCTCACCGCAGCGAGCGGCTCTCCCTGGCGTCCTTCGCCGGCACCCCGAATCTGAACGAGCGCTTCCGCGACGCCCTCTTCATCTTTACCGACGATACAGCCGAGGAGATACTGGGCCATGTCCTCAAAACCGAGGCCCGGAGGAGTCCGGAACGGGGAGCCCTGCTTTCAAGCAATTGGAGCGCGGCGGTGGCGAATATCACCTCCAGCTTCGTCGTCCGGCTGGTGTGGGATCTTCTTTCGCCCGATCGTGCCGGAAAAGGCTTTTTCTTTGCTGCGCTGAGGACTGAGAAGCTGGGGAATCTGGATCTCGTTGTCGATCCCCGTGCTCCGGTGCAGGTGACGCTGGGCCGCTTGAGTCGACGCGACGGAAGGCATTTTTACGATACGTGGTGTCATTTCGAGGGACGGTCCTGGCGGACCGGGCGGCGCGAACACTCCGGCAGAGAGTTCGATCTGGCGGACTTCCGGATTGATGCGACTCTTGATCGGGATTTGAACCTCTCCGCTACGACACGAGTCACCGTTACTCCCCGAAGCAACCTCACCAGCCTGGTATTCGATCTCTCGCCGCGCATGCGCGTGACGGAGGCGAGGGTCGGCGGCCAGATCGCGGAGGTTTTCCAGCGCGAGTCGCTACGAGCCAACCTGCTGCGGGGCGGCGAGAACGACATGTTCCTCGTCGTGCCTGAAACGCCGCTGCAGGCGGGCCAAAGCTATGAGGTCGAGATCCGGCACGAGGGAGTGGTGATCAATTCCGCGGGCAACGGTGTCTACTTCGTCGGCGCGCGCGCAAACTGGTATCCCAACCATGCAATGCAGTTCGCCCACTACGAAATTTCGTTCCGCCACCCGAAGGACCTGAATCTTGTCAGTACCGGCGAGGTGGTTGACGAACGTGTTGACGGCGACTGGCGGATCGTGCGCCGTAAGACATCCAACCCGATCCGCCTTGCCGGTTTCAACCTCGGCCAGTACGAAAGCGTCTCGGTATCCGCCGGCGACGCTGTGGTCGATGTCTATGCGAACCGGCGGGTGGAAGCGGCGCTGGAACCTCGTGCTGTGCCAGTGGTCGTACCGCAGATGCCCGCCCCGTGGAATCGCAGTCGGCGACGCGCGACAGAAGTGCTCGCAGTGCCAGCCCTGCAAGCGCCTAATCCGACGGCCCGGCTTCGCGAGCTGGCCAGCGAAATTGCCTCCGCGTTCGAGTTCTTCTCCACGACGATCGGACCGCCTCCCGTGAAGCGCCTGACGGTCTCGCCGATTCCGGGCCGCTTCGGCCAGGGGTTTCCCGGACTCATCTATCTTTCCACGCTGTCCTATCTGGATCCCCGGGAACGTCCGAATGCGGGAGACGCCTCCTCGAACCTTTTCTTTTCGGAGTTCTTACAGGCGCACGAGGTGTCGCATCAGTGGTGGGGAAATGTCGTGACGGTGGACCGGTACGAGGACGGGTGGCTGATGGAAGCGCTCGCGAATTACTCAGCCATGATGTATCTCGAGAAGCGCAGAGGACCGAAGGCGATGGAGGCGCTGCTCGAGCAGTCCCGGCAGAAGCTGCTGGCAAAGACAGCAGAGGGACGCACGATCGAATCGGCCGGTCCGATTATCTGGGGGCCCCGTCTGGAGTCGTCGCAAACGCCGGATGCCTGGGCGGTGATCACCTACGACAAGGGTGCCTGGATTCTGCACATGCTTCGGGGCAGGCTAGGGGATAGCGCCTTTCGGTCGATGCTGGCGGAGCTGGCGAGGCGGTACAGGTACAAGTCGGTTTCGACCCAGCAGTTTCAGGAGCTGGCCAGTTCGTTTCTGCCGTCCGGGTCGGCGGATCCGAAGCTTGAAGCTTTCTTTGATACCTGGGTTTACAACACAGGGATTCCACGGTTGAAGTTGGACTGGGCGGTGAAAGGGAAAGCGCCGGCCGTAGTCGTGACCGGCACGGTGTCGCATTCAAACGTTCACGAGGATTTCAGCGCGATGGTGCCGCTTGAAATTCACACTGCCAGCGGCGCCACCGTTCACTGGGTGTCGTCAACTTCCGACGGCGAACCTTTCACGATCAAGCTCCGCCAGATTCCCAGAAAGGTGCTGCTCGATCCCGCGAACAGCATTCTTGCCGAGAAGTGACAGCCTTAACCCGGCAGAATTTTCGTGATGTCGTTGTACATCACGAAGACGACGACGGCCATCAGGAAGACGAACCCTAGCTTGAAAACCGCCTCCTTGACCGCGACGCTGAGATCCCGGCGCATCACAATCTCGACAAGCAGGAGCAGGATGGTGCCTCCGTCGAGAACCGGAACCGGCAACAGGTTGAAGATCGCCAGATTCAGGCTGACCATCGCCATCAATCCGAGGAATGCAACAGCGCCTTCGCGCGCCATGTCGCCGGAAATCTGGGCAATGCCGATCGGCCCCGAGATCGACTTCGGGGACATACGCTGCTCCACGATCCCGACCAGAAATTGATAGATCAAAGTGGCGTTGCGAACATTCTGGCGGATCGATTCGCGGAAGGCATCAGGCAGAGAAAGCTGGGTGATCACCAGCCGCGGCGTAAGTTGGACGCCGATCATCCAGCGATTCTCCTCCTTGTTGAGCGTCGGCGTCACCATCACACGGTTTCGAACCCCGTTACGCGAATACAGGATTTCGACCGGCTGGCCGTTGCTGGCCCTGATGACTTCGTGCAGCTTGTGGATCGTGTGAATCGGAACCTTGTTGACGCTGACAATCACGTCCCCCGGCTGTAAGCCTGACCGGGCCGCATCCATATCGGGGAGCATCCGCTCGATCTGGATCTCGGCCTGCCCGTACCAGCCTGCGTATCCGATGCCATTCTTCTCGTCGAGTACGGGAGTGACGGTCTTCAGAAGCGTTTGGCCGTCGCGCTCAATCGTGACGGCCAGCTCTCGCTTTGCACTCGAGATTTCCTTGATGAAAATGTCTTCCCACTTCGGATTTTGCTCGTTGTCAATCGCAACGATGCGGTCGCCCTCCTGGATGCCAGCTTTTGCCGCGGGAGAATCTTCGGCAACGTGGGCCACAATGGCAGGACCGTCGGCGTTGGGGAGCTGCGGATAGTGGGTCATGAACAGGCCCGTTAGCAGCACCACGGCGAGAACGACATTCATCGCGGGGCCAGCGAAGACGATGATCAGCCGCTGCCAGCGCGGTTTAGCAAGGAAGCTTCGTGGATCGTTCCCGGTGTCCTCGCCCGGCTGCTCTCCGGCCATCTTGACGTAACCGCCGAACAGAATCGCGGAGAAGCGAAAATCGGTCTCACCTCGCCTGATGCCAAAAAGCCGGGGACCGAAACCAAAGCTGAAAACATCGACTTTGACATCAAAGAACCGCGCTGCCCAATAATGGCCGAGCTCATGAATCAGGATCATGACCCCGATCATGACCAGCAGCCACCAGATATTTTCGAAGAAAACCATTCTTACTCCTACGCTTGCACCAAAGGCTGGAACGATCCGCCTGCCAAAGCACCTTGACGAATCAGCCGCCGGGCCGTCTCGCGCGACTCGCGGTCGATTTCAAGAATTTCATCGACGGATCGGGGCTGCCGGACTGGCACTCGCGATAACGTTTCTTCCACGAGGGCAGATATCTGCGGAAAAGAGATCTGCTCCTGCAAAAATGCCTCTACGGCGACTTCGTCGGCCGCGTTCAGAGTGCATGGCGCTGAACCGCCCGTCCGCTGCGCCTGGTAGGCTAAGCCGAGCAGCGGGAACTTGTCGAAATCAGGGGGTTCAAACTCCCAGGTTCGCGCCTGCCGCCAGTCCAGCCTTGGCACCGGAGCATCCGCGCGTTCCGGATAAGTGAGGGCGTACTGGATTGGCATCCGCATGTCCGTAGTCGAGACTTGCGCAATCACGCTGCCGTCCTTGTACTCGACCATTGCGTGCACTGAGGATTGTGGATGAATCACGACGTCTACGTCGTCGGGTCCAAATCCAAAAAGCCAGCAGGCTTCGATGACTTCGAAGCCTTTGTTCATCATGGTCGCCGAATCGATCGTGATACGCTGGCCCATCTTCCAGGTGGGATGGTTCAACGCGTCTGCGGGCGTCACCCGATGGAGCGCTTCGCGGGGAGTTCGCCGGAACGGCCCGCCTGAGGCGGTGAGGATCAGCTTCGCAACTTCTTTTCGTTCTCCAGCCCTCAGGCACTGGTGAGCGCCGTTATGTTCACTGTCAACTGGAATCAGTTCGCTTCCGGATTCCGCCGAGGCGCGCATGACGAGCGAGCCGCCGGCAACCAGGACTTCCTTGTTGGCCAGGCCAACCGTCTTGCCAAGCCTCACTGCTTCGTGGGTGGCTTCCAGGCCTTCGACTCCCACAATCGCCGACATGACAAAATCCGCTTCGCTTGCGGTTGCCGCCAACAGCTTTCCTTCGCGGCCCCAGGCCAGCTCCGGCCAGCACTCACGCGGGAATCCGTTGTCGGACATCCTCCTTCTTAGATTCAGGATGACGTCTTCGGTTGCCCCTACCGCAATCGCGGGCCGAAATTCCCGGATCTGCTGCTCCAGAAGCTCGACGTTGTACCCCGCAACAAGTGCAAATATTTCAAAACGATGACGATTCCTGCGGACGACGTCGAGGGTGCTCGTCCCAATGGATCCGGTTGACCCCAAAACGGTGATCTTCTTCATCGGCGAGAATCCAAGGTCAGCATATCAGAGTTCTTTGGGCAATCGTCATCGGAAAGGATGCGGCTGAGCATATGACTCACAGATCCAAATCCTGAGCCGTCATCCTCTTACCATTGTCACTCACTTGTGTCTGATTTTTGGGGAGACCGTGACCCTTGCGGGCGCCGGGGAGGATGCTTCAGGGGTCTTTTTTATGAGGTTAGTCTCGCTTTGGTGGGAGTTGCCTCCCCGGCTTGATTCCAATTCTAGTATATGGAATTTTGGATTGCAACAAATTTTCGTATCACCTGGTGTTACGCCTTACCTCAACCCCAGTGATTTCCTCGAGAACCTTAATCGTGGCACAGATGTCCTCCTCTCCGTAACCTTTTGCAATCGCGGCTCGGAAGAGTTGCTGGGTGAGGGAAGTGAGCGGCAGAGGGACTTGCAGCTCCCGGGCGGAATCCAACATGAGCCCGATGTCCTTGTGCATCCACTTCACGGAAAAGTTGGTTTCGAAGTTCCGGTCGAAGACGTAGGGCGCCTTGAAAGCGATCAGTCCGCACCTGGCGGCGCTGTTGTTCAGGATCTCGAGCATCAACTCCGGGTCGACGCCAGCCTTCGTGCTCAAAACCAGGCCCTCGTTAAAGGCTTGCAGGATGTTCGAGAGAATCAGATTCTGAGTGAGCTTGGCGTGCAGCCCCATCCCGGGTCCGCCGCAATAGTACAGGTTCTTCCCCATCGGTTCGAAGTAGGGCTTCACTTTTTCATAGACGCCCTTGTCTCCGCCGATCATGAATGTGAGGGTGCCGCCCTCGGCTCCGGGTTTGGAACCGGTGCAAGGAGCATCGAGGAAGTGCAGGTTCCGTTCCGCGAGCCGGCAGCCGATCTCCCGGCTTTCGGAGGGAGATACCGTGCTTGCGTCTGCGATCACCGTCCCGGGCTTTGCCCCTTCGGCGATGCCGTCCTTGCCAAGAATCACCGCCCTCGACATCGCGGTATCGCCGACGCAGAGGAAGATGCATTCCGCAAATTCCCCTACCTGCTTCGGGGTCTCGCAAAAGACGCCCTTCTCCTCTGCAGCAAGCTGCCGCGCCTTCTCAGCAGTATTCGACCATAACGCAACCTCATGTCCCGCCCGCAGAAGGTTCCTGGCCATGGGATACCCCATGATTCCAAGCCCGAGGAATCCAAGTTTTGCCATGATTTTCTCCCTGTAGGGGGCGCGCAAGGCGCCGCCGGTGAGTCAAGAACCCTTGATTGTACGATGTCCTTTCGCTAGACGACAATGCGGCGCGATATCGGCGGCGATCAGACGCCGCTGGGTCCGCCGTTGGCGCCATCCCCGGCTTCAGTTGTTTGCGAATTCGCAAGAAGAATCCGCAGGAGCAGGAGGTCTGTGGGCCGGTAGGTGGTAACGGGAGCGGCTGCCAGTTCCTCCTCGCAGCCGGGCACATGCCTGCGCACCAGAGCACGCAGCTCCTCGATCGTGAGCCCGAGCTCCTTAGCCACTTCGGCTTCCGAATAGCCGGTTCTCATTGTGCTCATACGTGGGGCTCCTCGAGCTCGCACCTTGGATTCTAACGTGCGGTTCTTTCTGATCTGTATCGGGAAGATGTCCTAGTCGTCTGCCTGGGTTTAACTTGCCGAAGCACCGCGCGAACGGTTCGTACTAAAGTCGGGTGGGCTGCATTCTATTACCCAACGAGTTGTGGTGCTTTAGCGGTAAACTCACAGTGGGGACTGTTTTTATGGCAGAGTCCAAAGAACGCCACGCGGTTCACCCTCGGACGGCAGTACTAACCCGCGGATTCGACCCCAGCCTCTCGCTCGGTTCGGCACGTCCTGCGGTCTTTCGGAGTTCCACCTACGTCTTCTCCAGTCCGGAAGCTGCGGAGCAAGCCTTCAACATTCTCGGAGGACGAGCGCAAGCCGCACCCGGTGAGAGCGTCGACCTCGTCTATTCCCGCTTCAGCCATCCCAACGCGGAGATCCTGGAAGACCAGATTGTGCCGCTTGAGAGAGGCGCTCAAGCAGCGGCGGCATTCAATTCGGGAATGGCCGCCATCATGACGGCCTTGCTGACGTTTGCTCAACCCGGCGACACGATCGTCTATAACGTTCCGGTCTATGGCGGAACACAGCATCTGATCGAGGATTTCCTGGAGCCGTGGGGTATCAAGGCAATCGCTGCGATTGCAGGCGACGGCGACGGCCTGGACCGGGTGATCGCCGAAGCAGAGAATTTGAGCGTTGTCTTTCTGGAGACCCCGGCGAACCCGACTCTCGTAATGACGGACTTGCGCCGCGCCGCGGACGCGGTCGAACGGCGCGTGGCGGCGGGAAAGTCCCGTCCCGTGCTGATCGTCGACAACACGTTTCTCGGCCCCGCTTTTCAGCATCCGCTGCGGCTTGGCTGCGATATCGTTCTCTACTCCGCGACGAAGTATTTGTCCGGCTTCAGCGATCTGCTGGCGGGCGTCGCTCTCGCAGCGGACCCGGCGCTGATTCGCAAAATGAAGTCTAAGCGCGGCCTGTTCGGCAACATCCTTCCGCCCGACGAGTGCTGGATGCTCAATCAGCGCCTGCCCACCGTAGGTCTGCGGATGAACCGCCAGAGCAAGAACGCGCAGCGAATTGCCGAATCGCTTGCGTCGCATAAAGCCATACGCAAAGTCTACTACCCCACGCTCTTCGACGACGCGGAGCAGAAACGCATTTATGAGAAGCAGTGCGACTATCCCGGAGCGATCGTCTCGATCGATCTCAAGGGAGGTCGCCCTGCAGCCTTCGATTTCCTGCGGAAATTGCAGGTGGCCTACAATGCCGTTTCTCTTGGCAGCGTGGAGACGCTGGTGTGCCATCCGAAGAGTACGACGCATTCAGGTTTCACCGAAGAGGAATGGGCCACGGCAGGGATCACGGATGGTCTGGTGCGTATTTCGGTCGGCATTGAGGACTGGCGGGACCTGCTGGCCGACTTCGAGCAGGCGCTCGAAGGGCTGCCGGTTGAAGCGCCTGCGTCTGAGCAGGAATCGGGAACGCGCGTGTGACCGTCAGTCGAAAAAGACCCGCCAGGTGACTACCACGAGCGAATGCGTAATCATCGCAGCCCGGACGCCTTTGCCTGAGCGGAAGGCAAGACCGTAGAAAACGCCGGCAACCGTCGCAAGCACTGCGAAACGCCAGTTCGGGAAGTCGCGGAACCAAAGGTGAACGCTGCCGAACAAGAGGGATGCCAGAACGACCCCGGCCCACTCGTTTGCCGTCCAGTCGCAAAGCCAGCGTTGCAGTAAGCCGCGGAAGAAGAACTCTTCTCCAAGAGCCAGAACCCAGAAGACTCCCGCGAACATTCCGGCTGCGAGCAGCAGCGTTTGCCACCATGGCGCCGCAGGCGGATTGTAGCGGGCAAAGCCGATCCACGCGTTCAGCGCCGCCGCCAGCGGCATGAAGAACACAAAGTAACGGATCCCGATCACCCAGTCTCGAGCACGGGGAATCAGCCCAACCCGGACTCCCTCCACATGCCGGAAAGAAAGAAAAGCCATCAGTCCGAGCCGGATCCAAAGCAGCTGGCCAAGGAAGTCCACGCGCAGGCGTTCGTAGGGACGCGGATAGATTGTAGGGAACAGCTTGATGAGCATCACCGATGCCAGGAGCGCGAGCAGAAGCACGTCGGTAATGCGCCCGGCCGGCAGCATTACGAACCAAAATGAGACGGCTCCAGCGAGCAACGCGAGCAGCAGAAAGTGATCCCAGCGGAAGAGACCCAGCGGGACAGTATAAAGACTGTAGGGAACAAGCCCGGACACCGTCAAACAGAGTGCGCGCACTGGTTCGGAGAAGGCTTTCTCAAAGCGCAGGCGCGTTTTTTCGAAACCGGACGCGAAGTACAGACTCAGTTCTACGAGAATCGCGGGCAGTACTGCCGCAGAGACAAAGGCGGGTATATGCTGACTCTGAGCGTAGTAGGCACTCCCGATGCAGCCTCCTAACCAAAGAGCGACGAGGGCCGCGGTGAAGCCGCGCACGGAATGCTGCATTGCGTTCATCTTAGCATTCGTGCTTACGGTGTCGGCCGGCGCTTCCTCCGATCCGCCCCCAGACCTGGCTCGCCGCGTCGCCGGCAAAGAGTCTCAAAGCAAGCAGGCTCGCGACCACTACACGTACCGGCAGACGGTAATCGTGGAAGAGTTTCCCGGCCCCGGCGGCAGAGGAGGCCAGTACCGCGAAGTGCGGGACGTCATCTTCTCGCCTGAGGGTGAACGTTCGGATAAAGTGATTGGGCGGATTACCTCGAACCTTAACCGCCTCCGTCTGACAGAGGAAGATTTCAGAGACATCCGGGAGGTGCAGCCGTTCCTGTTTGTCGAGGAGAATTTGTGGGCTTACACAACCCGCTTCCGGGGAGAAGCTTCGATTGACGGAGAGGATTGCTGGCTACTGGAAGTCCGGCCGCGGCAGATCTTCGATGGCCAGCGTCTGTTTGAAGGCCTACTCTGGATCAGCAAGCGGGACGAAGCTGTGGTGCGGAGCGAAGGAAAGGCTGTGCCGGATATCATCAACTCCAAGACGGAGAATCTTTTTCCGCGCTTCACGACCATCCGGCGCAGGATTGACAACGAACACTGGTTCCCGGTCTACACCTACGCCGATGACACCCTTCCCTTTCGCAGCGGCCCGATCCGGATGCGAATGAAAATCGAGTACAGCAGCTACAAGCGGTTCGAAGCCAACTCGACAATCGAGTTCAAACAGGCCGAGCCGGATCCGTGAGACTTGCTGGCCCCTGCTAGACAAGCTCGGCGGTGTTGGCCAATTCTCCGATTTCCGGAATGCTGATTCGGATGACATCGCCCGGCTGCAGGGCCGAATCCTCCGTCACAATGATCCCGGTTCCCGTGAGCAGGACAGATCCGGATGGCACGTTGTTCGACCGGAGCAGGTAGTCGATGATGGACTCAAGCGAGCGGCAGATCTTGGAGGTGGAAACCTCACCGGAGAAGATCGTCTCTCCGCTCCGGCTGATCGTGCACGTCATGTGCAGATTCTTCGGATCCGGCAGTTCGTCCTCGGTCACGATGACTGGTCCGAGGGAGCAGCATCCTGTGAAGGTTTTTGACTGCGGAAGGTAGAGCGGGTTTTCCCGTTCGATGTCCCAGGCCGAAACGTCGTTGGCGAGCGTGTAGCCAAGAATGCGGCCTTTAGCTCCCAAAATGAGCGCCAGTTCCGGCTCTGGCGCCGTGAAGCGGGAGTCCGACCGGATGCCGATCGGCTTATCGGGACCGACGCATACCCGCCCGGTTCCCTTAAAGAAAATCTCCGGGCGTTCCCGCTCGTAGACGTAGCGGTAGAAGCCCTCCCGGGTTCCGTGCTCGGCATCGCGGAACTGTGCGCTTTGCTCGTAGGTGCAGCCGCAAGCCCAGACTTCACGAGGCTGAATCGGAATCGTGGGAACGGCCTGCTCACGGTAGCTGCTGGCGTGCGTTCTGGCCAGAGTTGCGAGGGACTCGCCTTCGATTTCCGAGCGTTGAATCAGGTCGATAACCGTGTGGTCGGGGATCAACCGGGCAAAGCCATCTTCGAAGATGGCCGCCGTAACGCGGTTATTCCAACGAATTTGTCCAAGTCGCATGAAACGCCTTCTCCAAAAAAAGACACCTCGCCGCCCTCAGCGGGCGGCGAACCGGCCGATGGCGGCCTTAATACTTCAGGTAGACCGTCTTGTAGTCGCTGTAAAAATCCAGCGCGGCAGGACCCTGCTCCTTCGGCCCGAAACTGGAGTCCTTCGTGCCGCCGAACGGCAGTTGGTATTCAACACCGGCGCTCGGCAGATTCACGGTCAACAGTCCTGCCTCCATTCGGTAGATATACTCGAAGACCCGGGAGATGTTGGTTGTCTGAAGAGATGCGGACAGGCCGAACGGGATGTTGTTGGCGATGCGCATCGCATCTTCGAAGTTCTTCGCGCGCATGACGGCGAGAACGGGCCCGAAAATCTCCTCCCGCGCAATCGTCATGTTCTCGGTGACGTCGGCGAAGATCGTGGGCTCCACGAAGTAGCCGCGATCGAAGCCGTCGCCTGACAAGCGTCTGCCGCCTGTCAGCGGCTCGCCTGCCTCCTTCCTGCCAATCTCAATGTATTGGAGTATGGTATCGAGCTGTCCCTGGTCCACCACGGGGCCGATGTCGACGCCCGGCTGCATGCCATCTCCGACACGAAGCTTCTTTGTGCGCTCTACCAGCGCCTCGAGAAACTTGTCGTAAATCGATTCCTCGACAATGACCCGGCTCGTGGCAGTGCACTTCTGTCCGGTCGAAAAGAAGGCGGCATTGACGGTGTTTTCGACAGCAGCGCCAAAATCAGCGTCGGCCAGCACAATCGTGGGGTTCTTCCCGCCCATCTCCAACTGCACCCGGAGCTGACGCTTCGCTGCCTGCGCGTGGAGATGTTGTCCGACCGAGCAAGAGCCGGTGAAAGAGATTGCCTTTACCGGCGCAGCGTTGACGAGGGCATCGCCGAGGGCGCCGCCGGAACCGGCGACATAATTCACCACGCCTTTCGGGATGCCTGCTTCGTGGCACGCCTCCACCAGTCGCCAGGCGCTCAGCGGCGCCGACGAGGCGGGTTTCAGCACGACGGTGTTGCCACAGATCAACGCGGGCGCGAGCTTCCACGCCGGGATGGCGCTCGGGAAGTTCCACGGCGTAATCAGTCCGACAACCCCGATGGGTTTGCGGATCGCAAACATATGCACCCGGTCGCGCTCTGATGGAACCAGAAGGCCGTTCAGGCGCGAGCCTTCGCCCGCGAAGTACCGGAAGATGTTGATGCTTCTCCGCACCTCGCCCTTGGCTTCCGGCAGGGTCTTGCCTTCCTCCCGGGTCATTTCAGCGGAAATCTGGTCGAACTTGCGTTCGAGAATATCCGCCACCTTGAACAGAAGTGCTCCCCGGGCGGGGGCGGGCATCGAAGACCAGGCTCCCAGGGCGCACTCGGCGGATTGAGCGGCTGCTTCAACGTCCGATGCGGTCCCCTTTACAAAGAGACCTACGAGCTCGTCCGTATTGGCCGGATTCCTGTTCTCAAACGTCTTACCTCCAACCCACTCGCCGTTGATGTAGTTGCGGAACGTTTCGACAGACAAGATTCACACCTCCCGGAATTCAGAAGCGGCGCGGATCGAAGCGCCGGATAACCAGTCTACCCTTTTGCGGGAGGCCGTTAGAACTTTACCGCCGGTGCTGTCCGCGACTCGGGAGCAGTGTTGAAGTAGGTATCGCTTCTTTGGAAGCCGAAAAGCGAAGCGGCAATGTTGTTCGGGAACAGCTCAATACTGGTGTTGTACTTCTGCACCGTCTCATTGTACTTGCGCCGTTCCACGGCGATTCGGTTTTCCGTGCCCGCCAGCTCATCCTGAAGCCGCAAGAAATTTTCGTTCGACTTCAGGACCGGATAGTTCTCCACCACCATCAGCAGCCTGCCCAAAGCGCTGTCGAGCCGCTGGTTGGCCTGAATCTTCTCTTGCGGCGACCTGGCGTTGAGCAGACCCGCGCGAGCTTCCGCGACGGCGCCAAGAACCTCCTTCTCCTGGCTGGCAAATCCCTTCACTGTTTCGACCAGGTTCGGAATGAGGTCGGCTCGCCGCTGCAGCGCGACGTCCACTTGCGACCACGAGGCGGCAATCGCTTCGCGCTGCGTAACGAGCTCGTTGCGAATGCCCATCAGTTGTCCTGCAAAGAGCAGCGCTACAAGGACTACGGCGCCAGCTACGATCAAGAAAGTCTTCATTGTCGTCTATCTCTCCAGGCGGTCGACGGCATCGACCACTACCTGAATCTCCTTCATATAGTTCTCGAGAAGGGTTACCGGATTAAGCCCTTTGGGTTTAATCTTTTCCTCCCGCAGATCCAGCAGCGTTTCGAAAGGACGCGGATCGATTTGAAATTGTTCCTGCGCTTGCTGGATAATCTCGCGTTTTTGCCAGAGTGCCGGAACGCCATGAAGGCGAAGTGCGTGACGGGCAAGAACGCAGAAGGTGGAGAGGGAATCGGTCAGAAGCTGCAGAAGCAGGGTCTTGTCGGACAGCACGCCCGCTGCCTTCTGGCGCAGCCGCAGCAGCTTTGCGCGCAGCTCATGCTCTACCTGAGCGCGGTAGAAAACGTCGTCGATCTTGAGATCCGCGACCACATCCTTCCCGTAAAGAATCCGGTGCCGCTCCTGGATGTCATGGAACTCGATGGGGAAACAGTCGGTCGATGAAGCTACCTCATCGGTGCTCATCAGCAGAGGGGCAGGATTGCCGAGTTCCCGCCACCAATGAAAGATCGATTCTGATTCACCCAGTTCGCGCGGCGTCAACTGCTGGAGCACGCAAAGGATGTTGATATCGGAGTACCGGCCATGGTGATCGCCGACGGCGGCAGAGCCATAAAGGACCACCGACACCAACCTGTCTCCGTACGCCTTCTGCAAGCGCTCCACGAGCTGATTTAGTACACGTTCCATAAGACTCACCAACTGCTGGAAGCGCCACCCCCGCCGGAAGAGCCTCCTCCGAAACCGCCGAAGCTGTCCCCGGAGTCGTATCCGCCAAAGCCGCCGCCGTAGCTATGATGACGCGGGTGCGCGGAGCGGCCGAGCATACTGCCAAGTATCATTGCCGGAAGGTGATCGGCGCTGCGGTAGTAGCGTCTGCCTCTGCCTCTACCTCTGCCTCCTCCCCCAAGACTGATCAGCCAGAACAGCAGTCCCATGCCGCCGAGCACGATGGGGATAGGGATGGAATCGCTCTTTGGCCTGCGGCGCGCCTGCTGCGGCCGGCTGGAAAACTTTAACTCCACGCCCTTGGCCTGGGCAATGCGAGAGCCAATGGTCTCCGCGGCGGCGAGCAGGGCCTCTCCGTAGCGCTCCTGACGCAGAGCCGGCCTCATTTGGCGGAGCAGGCTGCCGGCGAAGCCATCGGGAATGATCGGCTCGAGACCGTAGCCGACTTCAAGGCGGCTGCGGCGATCCCCGATCGCAAGCAGCAGCATGATTCCCTGATCACGGTTCGGGTCGTTGATGCCGGCGCCCTTGCTGCCGACTCCCCACTTCCGGAAGATTGTATTCGCTACGTCCTCGATGGGTTCGCCTGCAAGAGTCGGGAGTGTGACGATTGCGAGCTCAGCGCCGGTAGCCCTCTTCAACTCCGCCGCATATTGCTCGAGCCGCTGCCGGCTCTCCCGGTCCACGACTCCCGCGAAATCGCTCACGTAGCCCTGCGGCTTCAGCGCAGCGAAGTTGGCCGCGAGAAGGCTTGCTGACAACAGCACCAGGAGGACCGCAGCGTGCGCGGCTGACGAACGTAGACAAAACGCGGAATCAAAACGAATCCGCTGCTGCCGTTTCATGTAGGTAACTTCAGTTTACTACGCGGGTATAGCGGATCTCTGTAATCGCTCAGCACACCAGGCTGTCAGGGGAAAACTGAAACTCATCCAGACGCCCGAGAACTGTGAGCGCGATCCGGTCCGGCTGGAAGAACTCTTGCGCGATGCGCTGCACCTGTTCTGCCGTTACCTGCTCGATGCTCTCGGCCATTTGATCCAGACTGAAGAAGCGCCCGAAATAGAGGGCTTGCCGTGCCAGGTTGCCCATGCGGCTGGTGGTCGACTCCAGGCTCAGCATCAGCGAGCCCTTGAGGTGTTCCTTAGCCCGGCGTAGCTCCTCTTCGCTGATTGGATCCTGCTTGAGCTGCTTGAATTCGTCCAGAACACAGGCGATGACGCGATTTGTCGTCTCCAGCGACGTACCGGCGTACACGGCCAGGCACCCCGTGTCACGGTAGAGGCTGAGTTCAGAGAAAACTGCATAAGCAAGGCCTTGTTTCTCGCGAATGTTCTGGAACAGCCTCGAACTCATTCCCCCGCCGAGGATCGTGTTCAGGATGTAGCAGGCAAAGCGCTGCTCGTGCGGCAGCGGGTACGAGGGAGCGCCCAAACAGACATGAACCTGATGGAGCGATCTCTTGTTGCGGAGCTCGATGGCCGCATGCGTTTTTGGCGCCGGACCGAGGGCTGGCACTTCCCGGACCTTCAGCCCGCCGAACCTCTCCCGCGCCAGCTCCACAAGCTTCTGATGGCTCAGATTTCCGGCCGCCGTCACAGTGATGTTGCCCGGGACATAGTAGCGCTGATGGTAATCGCCGATGACATCCTGCCTGAAGCTCTTGATCGTGCGCCGTGTGCCGAGGATGGGTTTGCCGATGGGATGGCCCTTCCAGAAGTTGCTGGAGAAGATCTCATGCACCAGGTACTCCGGGTTGTCGATCTCCATCTTCAGCTCTTCGAGGATGACGCCCTTTTCCTTCTCGATGTCCTCCTCCCGCAACATCGGGTTGAGAACGATATCAGACAGGATGTCTATCGCAAGCGGCAGATGCTCATCGAGCACCTTCACGCTATAGCTGACCAGTTCCTTCGCCGTGAAGGCGTCCATGTGGCCTCCGATGGCGTCGATGACACGCGCGATTTCCTCTGCCGAACGGGTCTTCGTTCCCTTGAAGACCATGTGTTCCAGGAAGTGACAGATGCCGTTTACTTTCTCTGTCTCATGGCGGGCGCCTGTGCCAATCCAGACGCCGACTGAGACGGAGCGAACGTGCGGCATCGTCTCACTGATCACACGAACGCCGTTCTCGAGCGTCGTTAGCTCAACATCCCGGGTTGTAGCGGCTGGAACCATAATGCACCTCTTGCGACTTGAGCCAATGTCCTCATAGCGCGGTTCACTGCACTTTTTCTACGGAAGCAATGCGAAAGCAAGCACCGGCGCAGACCGGCTGCAGTTTGAGCTTCCCACTAAGCGCGGCGGGAAAGGGGAGCGAAATGGCTCAAACGCCTCCTTCCAGTTTACCCCGACTCGTCTGGAGGCCGCTCAAGGCGGCCTGTTACACTGGAAAGAATGGTACGGTATTTGCTGGGGATGGAAGTTCCCGAGATTCGCGAGGTCCTCGGCGCCGCCGAGCCCGCGTTTCGAGCCCGGCAAGTTTACCAGGCCCTCTATCGGGAGCGTCTTCGCGATCTTAGCTTCGCTTCCAACCTTCCAATTCCCCTTCGAAAGCGGTTGCAGGAGGAATGCGGCACCGGGTGGCCCGAGCCTGTGAACCAATTCGAGTCGACAGACGGGACCAGGCGATACCTGCTGCGCCTCAAGGATGGCAAGACCGTAGAGACGGTCTTGATGCCGGAAGAGAATCGCGACACAATCTGCATCTCTTCACAGGTCGGCTGTCCGGTCGACTGCAAGTTTTGCCTCACGGCGCTGATGGGACTCGAACGCAACCTGACCGCCGGTGAGATTGTCGGTCAAGTCCTCTACGTCGCCGATGTTCACGGCCTGGATCCTCGCAGCTCCCGAATGAACATCGTGATGATGGGGATGGGCGAGCCTCTTCTGAATCTGCAAAACGTCCTGAAGGCAACACGGATTCTGGTGGATCCCGAAGGCTTCGGAATGTCTCCCCGGCGCATCACCCTGTCGACGTCCGGCATCATTCCGAAAATCGTGGAGCTGGGGCAGGCCGAGGTCCGGCCGAAGCTTGCGATTTCGCTGAATGCTTCGACTGAAGAACAGCGGCGCGAGCTGATGCCGATCACCCGAAAGTGGCACTTGCGCGACCTCATCGAGGCATGCCGCGCTTATCCGTTGCGTCCGTGGGAGCGGCTCACCTTCGAGTACGTTCTGCTCAAAGACGTCAACGACTCGGATGCGGACGCGCGCCGCGTCGTTAAGCTGCTCGCGAACCTCAAGTGCAAGGTTAACTTGATTGCTTTGAATCCGGGGCCCGGGATCCCCTTCGAAACGCCTTCTGAAGAACGCGTTCATGCCTTTCAGCAGATCGTAAGGCGGGCGATGCCATGCTTCATCCGGAAGCCGAGAGGACGGGATGTCTACGCCGCCTGCGGGCAGCTTCGGCGGATGTCCTCGGAGTTCGTCGCTCTCGGCCAGGTGTCCTGATTCAGCGGCGCAGAAGCAGCAGCCAGTCTCCTTCGCCAGGACTCTTCACTTCGAGATAGTTCGTTGCTTTCAGCTTGCCGGCCGGACGCCGGGCTCCTGTGCGCGGATCAATCCAGATGCCTTTCGCGTCTTTCTTGAAGACGCTCAGGTTCAACGCAATCGCGGGGTTCGCGGGCAGGTACACGAGGGCAAACGATCCATCTTCCGCCTTGGCCGCCATTGGATAGGACCGGAATCCGTCGTCTTCGGGTTCTTTCGCTATCAAGCTCCGGTCCGGCCGCAGCGTCCACCATCTGAGGCCTTCAAACACCTCGCGGAGAATGGTCATCTGGCGGCCGCCCGGGTAATTCAGGCATTCAGTCCATGGATCCGCAACTCCGCTTCGGGGATGATCGAGAGGCACCTCCCGCTTGCGCATCCATGGCCAGATGCCATGAGCCCCATAGCTGACGCCCGCGACTGGCGCACCCAGCAGGCTGTAATACGCGGCGCGGCGGACTGCGTAGGCATCAATCGTTCGTTGATCCTGATAGCTGAGGTGGCCCTCGTAGTTGGGCTCGGCGTCAATGACCGGACGGGCCGGTTCCATCTTCCAATCGGCTGCTCCGCCTTGCGTTGCATTCCATCGCCATTTATTGGCATCGCTGCCATGGCCGCTTTGATACGTGAAGAGATCCAGCCAGTACTCGTCCTTCAAGCCCGCCCAGGGGGACTGCATGCCGCGAGGATGAAGCGTCACAGGCCGGTGCGATCTGCCTTTCGGAAACACGGCCCTCCCGATCGTCCGCCACTTTTCTGCATTGGCTCCGCCATAATTGCCGTCGCCGCCCAGGAACCAGATGACGTGATGAGCGCCATACCTTGCGACGATGTACTTTGCCAGCAAGATCGCCTGGTCGGTCGGAAGCGCTTCTCCGGGGCTCTCGCGATCCTTTGAAGTCAGCGCCCACAGGATCACTGGAACGCCTACCAGCCCGGCATCGTTGACCGCGTTTACCCGCTCATCCATCCGTTCGAAGAACGCGGGGTTGATGCGAATCTCCTCGACGCCGGTGAAGGCTACCTGTCCCTTCTCATCCACCCGTCCCGCGCGCCACTGTGTCATGACAAACTGCACGGCCGTGAATTTCCTGGCAGCCCGATTGGCCAGATATTGCTTCCACTCCTCGGCCGTTGAAAGAAGTGCGCCATTCCAGGCAGTGTCGGCCAGCCAGAACCATGGCCTGTTATAGTCCTGAACGAAGTAGCGCCGGTTGGCCGAGAGTCGTGGCGGTCCATTCTTGTACAGCGCGTTCTTCCCCTTATAAGGAACGACACGGAACCGGCCGGTCTGCTGATGGAGTCCGGCATCCGATGTGTCGGAGGCGGTGGTGTGGAACCGCCACTCGCCGACATGCTCAGGTGAAAACCTTACCTTCCAGCGGCGGCCGCCGTCCCAGAAGGCCAGAACTTCATCTTTGAAGCCGTTGGGGCCTTCAAAGCGGACGAGGACCTCTTCCTTGAGCGGGTTCGCGTAATCCTTAGTCGATGTAAATGTGTGTTCGAAGCGTCCGAAGCGGAAGACTTGCGGATCGGCGGCAACCGCTTGAGTAGCGATTGCCGCAGCGAGTACTACGACCGGCAACCGGAAATTCATTGTTACTGTGCGGGGCGGGGCCGGGGTGTTGCGTCGCCATCCACCAATCTGAGGGCCCAGCGGATGGCCTCGAAGTACATCTTCTGAATGTCCGGCCGCTCCCATGCTTCGAAGGTGTGGCCGAAGGTCGAGTAGAAGACGCGTCCTTTCCCGTAGTTCCTCGCCCATGCGACAGCAAAGTCTTTGTCAGTCCTGCGCACGTTCTTGTTGTTGAGGTCGATCTTGCTTTCGTCAAGGCGGGCCAGAACACGAACCCGGTCCCGCGAGAAGTTCTTCACCTGATAGATTTCATCGTAGGTCGTGAACTCTATGGGGAAGTGCCGGGTCGCGGGAAATTCGCGGTCCTCTACGATAATCGGGGCCTGGAAGGTATTCCAGGGGTGCATGTCGAAGTAGCCGCCGATCATTTCACCGTACTCAGGCCACTGGTAGAAGGTGTCGGTCGCGCTATGAACGCCGATGAATCCCTTTCCATCCTCACGCACAAAGGAGAGCAGGGAAGCCTTTTGCTCATCGTCGAGCTTGAGTTCGCCAGTCGTATAAAAAATCACTGCGTCAAAAAAGTCAAGATTCTTTGCGTTCCCTTGCAGCTTCTTTTTTGTGATGAGCTGAGTATCGGTACGAATGTACGTGTCGTAGAGCCCGGATTCCTGCCCCATTTTCCAGATGGTGGCTAAAGCATGCGATGTCGAATCATGCTGGAATCCCTCTACCGCGCCAATCGCGAGAACCTTGTACTTCCTTTTCCCCGCCGTCTGCGCCTGCGCGCAAGCTACGGAAAAGGAAAGCACAACACCAAGAATCAGAAAACGGGAAAGCTTCACAGGCCAGCTCCAATCCGCATCAATCGTAGTACAGGGGGCAGGGAGGTGCAACGCCGGCGCATCCTTTGCATCTTGTACCATTACCGCTGCTGCTTGATCTTGCAGTTTGACGTCCGCGTCCCCGATCCTGCTCGTCTTGACGTAAAAAGTACTAGAAGTTTGTCGTCCAGGGCGGGTATTGCACCTCATCGCAGTCGACCTGAAACTTGCCTTTTAACACTTCAAAAGCGGAAACAACGCAGAAGTCGGAGGAAGCCTCTTTCGTGTTGGCTGTAACGGAGTTGGAACATCACTATTATCAGGAAATCCTACTAGATCTGTCTGTCGGCGTGATTGTGCTGTCCCCTGATTTGCGGGTGCTCTCGATCAGTCCGATCGCCTGTGACCTTCTGGGCTTGTCTCAAGAAAAGAAGCATGGGCTTCGCCTCAACGACATTCTTCCGTACGATTCTCTGAAAGCCCGTATCCTCGAGGCGTCTGCCTTCCCTGAGTTGAGGCACGAAGTCGACCTGCAGCTACCCAACGGCAATCAGGTGCGCATCTCGGCGCAGTGGATGGACGATCCGACCGGCGTGAATCAGAAGAACATTCTCCTGGCGCTACAACCCGCCGGAGGGCCTCCCAGGGCGGACCTTGCGGACACAAGCGGTTTTGTCGCGTGGGAGATGAGTGCTGCGACGTTTCGATACACGCATGTGAGCCCCGCGGTTGTGGAACTTTTGGGCTATCCCGCCGAGTCCTGGCTGTCAACGCATGAGATCTGGATGGAGCACATTCCCGAGGAGGATCGCGACTCCTACATCAACTTCCTGCTGACAGCGGCCGAAACAGGAGGCCGTCACCTGCATGAGTATCGTGCTGTGGCTAAGGATGGCCGGTTTGTGTGGCTGCTCGAGGAGATTCGCGTCAAGCGCGGTCCGCGTGGACGGGCGGAGTACCTCACCGGCATTGCGATTGATGTGACGCGGCAACGGCAGGAGCAGGAGCGCCGGATCGTGGAGGAGAGAGCGGCTGCCGTGTCCGAGCTCGCCAGCCGCATCGGTCACGACTTGAATAATCAACTGATGATCCTGACGGAATACGGCGAAGGAGTGTTGGCGAAACTGCCGCCCGAGCATCCTGCTCGACACGAAGTGCAGCAAATGCTCCGTTCCGCCGACCGGCTGGCTATGCTTTCCCGGGAATTGGAAACCCTCGGCGGAAAAACACTGTCCGATCCAATGGCGTAATCGTCCCGGAGCCGGTCAGCTTACTCCGACGATCCGGTGCGGCACCGGTCCGCGCGACGAACGGCGCCAGCGTTCCCAGGAAACGGGATAGCGGTTTCCGGTCCGTCGCATTCGAGCACAGTTCGGCCGGAAGCGGCACCGCTTAGCACGCCGTGCCGCTGCGGCGAGGGGCAGCAGTCCACCGGGCAGAAGTCATGATTGGGGCCGTACCTTCCGATTGCCCTTTTCGGGGTGGCCGGGTCCAGGCGTTCCAGGATGAGCTCCCGGATCATCGCAATGAACTTCGGGTGCGTGTCCACGGTTTGAGCCCGAACCATCTGCAAGCCGAGCCGCGCGGCAAATTCCCGCGCCTGCGTATCGAGGTCGAACAGAACCTCCATATGGCAGGAGATGAAGCCGATGGGAACGACCACTACGTCCCGGCTTCCCTCGGCGGCCGCGATTTCGCTGAAGTAGTCACGAATGTCCGGTTCGAGCCATGGCTGTCCGGGCGGGCCGCTGCGGCTTTGATAAACGAGCCTGTAATCGCTGCGGCCTATGCCTTCTGCGACCAGGCGGCACGTCTCCTGTAGCTGCCGTTCGTAGGCAGAGGTGCGAGCCATGGACACCGGAATGCTGTGCGCGGTGAACACAAGGTGGGCCGCGCCGCGCCGCTCTTCCGGGAGACTGGCAAACGCGGCGCGGGTCCTTTCGATCATGGGCTCGACGAAGCCCGGGTGGTTGTAGAAGGACCGAATCTTGTCAATTACCGGCGCACCGTGGCCAACCTCCGCTTGCGCCCTGAGGATGTCTTCACGATACTGGCGGCAGCCTGAGTACGAGCTATACGCCGAAGTGACGAACGCGAGGGCTCGCCTGACGCCGTCGTTCTTCATTTGCCGCAGTGTATCGGCAAGGAGCGGATGCCAGTTGCGGTTGCCCCAGTAAACCGGAAGATCGGGACCCTTTGCTTTGAGTTCCTGTTGTAACGCCCGTATCAAAGCCCGGTTCTGATCGTTCAGCGGGCTCTTGCCTCCAAACAGGAAGTAATTCTCCGCCACCTCGAGTTTTCGCTCCTCAGGGACATTGCGCCCCCTGAGGACGTTATCAAGGAACGGCATAACGTCTTCCGGCTTCTCAGGGCCGCCAAAGCCGACGACGAGGACTGCGTCGTAGCCGCCTGGCTTGTTTCCTGTCAAAACACGCTCCATCTCCGTTACTCCTCGCGCAGCACCTCAAGCGGCTTCCGGCGAAGAATCCGGAAGCTGGCGAGCCATCCGGCGCCATTTGCAATGACGGCTGTCGCCGCAACGGCAATCGCTGCCGCGAGCGGATCGAATACGAAGGAACCGTCCAGCAGGTTCGTCAACAACAGTCCTGAGAATATCATCGCGAGCAGGCTTCCCATCACACCGGCGGTTAAGCCGAGGATGAGAAACTCGATGGAGAAGATTTTCGCCAGACGGTTTCGCTTTGCGCCGAGCGTCTTCAGGATCACGACCTCGCGAACCCTTCGAAAGCGGGTTCCAGCGACGCTGGACGCCAGGATGACTGCGCCCGCAAGAATCGCAAAGACCGAGATGAAGCGGACGACGAGCGCCACCTGATCCACCACTTCCTGGACAATGGCGAGGATATCGGCTGCGTTGATAACCGTGACGGTGGGGAAGTACTCAAAGCACACGCGCTGAAAGCTGGCGACCGATTCCGGGCGTACGCGCACGCCGCTGAAGTAGATGGTGGGGGCGTTTCGCAAAGCGAATCGATTGAGCACGAACTCCTGGTTTGCCGCGAGCCGTACTTGTTCCTTTCGATGAATGGCGACTACCTTCGCCTGAACTGGCTGTCCGCTCACTTCCCATTCAAGCCAGGATCCGATCCGGATGCCAAGGGCTCTGGCCGCTTCCACAGTGACGGAGGCTGCCGGTTCCTCGAGACCCGGCTCCCACCATTGACCCTCCATCACCTTCACGGTATTCGGCGCCGTCTCTGCCCAGGAAATGGATAGCGTTCGCAGCAGCCGTCTTTCGAAGCCTTGTCTGGACTCGCGATCCAGGGGCACGCCATCAACCCTGGTCAGCCTTGCCGAGACGGAAGGAATCATCTCGATGGGGCCTTCTACGCCCGGCTGCTTCCGAATCAGAGCTTCCACCGCCGATACTTCCGGCTCGGTAATGTTGATGAGAAACACGTTGGGCATTCCGGGCGGGGCGGAACTCATCACGCCCTCCAGCACGGATTTCTGGATCATGTAAACGGTCAGCGTAAACATGACGCCGACGCCAAGCGCCACCA
Source organism: uncultured Bryobacterales bacterium (assembly GCA_937959285.1). Taxonomy (GTDB): domain Bacteria; phylum Acidobacteriota; class Terriglobia; order Bryobacterales; family Bryobacteraceae; genus JADGHK01. The sequence goes on along the minus strand of CALGAR010000064.1, from coordinate 29,532 downwards.
GCACAACCTCGGCATGGTTTCCGGGCCGGTAGAGATTGGCGATTCCGTGGCGCCATGTCGGCGGCAGCTTCCATGGAGCTCGCCGGATGAAGAGCCGCAGTCCGCGCAGCATCAGCCAGGCGACTCCGGAAAGCGCAATCAGGCTTCCGAACAGCCCGCCCGCAAACCAGAGTCCGGCCTTCCAGGAATCGCTCAGCCACGCTGCGATCGCGGCGACACCGGCCAGAATCAGGCCGCCGGTCAAGATCGACAGCTGGTACTGCATCCACCGGTCACGCCATGTCAGCCTGGTCTCCGTCATATCGCGGCGGAAGATGAGTCCAGGCCTTACGCTGCGGATGCCCAAAAGCGGCGGCAGCGTGAACAGCAGCGTCGTCAGCAAACCGACGCTGAGACCTTGAAATGCGGAAGCAGCGTCGAGTGTGATTCCGCGCGGGGCTTCGAAGTACCGGGCAATCAGCAGCGGGAAGAGCATTTGCACGCCATAGCCGAGCATCACGCCGATCAAACCGCCGGCCGCACCGAGGAATAGTGTCTGCGCGACGTAGATCTTGAGGATCTGGCCGCTGCGTGCGCCGATGCATTTCATGATCGCAATCGTGTCGAGCTTCTGCTGTAAGTGCGAGTGCGTCGCCATGCCCACACCGAGCGCGCCAACGATGAGCGCGATCAAGCTGACCAGACTGAGGTACGTCGTCGCCTTGTCGAGAGCGCGTTTGATGTTCGGATTGACTTCGCGGAAATCGACAATCAGAGCCTCGGGGAAGCTTTGGCGCAGGTAGTCGCGGACACGTTGAACGGATGGCCCTTCGGCGGGAAGACGGAAGAGATAGCGGCGGGCGGCGCGGCTTCCGGTCTGTAGCAGATTCGCGCGCTTCAGCCCGGCTTGCGACATGAGAACTCGAGGCCCGACGTTGAGGCTCCCGGACATGCGGTCCGGCTCCAGTCCGAGGATGGCGCCGATCCTGTACTCCTTGCCGCCGATGCGGACCGTATCGCCCACATTGACCTTCAATCGCAGCGGAAGGTCGTCGGAAATCGCCACCGTCCGGTCGTCCAGCAAGTCTCTTAAACGTGCGGGCGGCGTCAACTTGACCTGCCCGTAGAACGGGTACACCGACGGGTCCACTGCTTTTGCGGAAACAAGGACGGGATCGAAGCCGTCGCCCGTCGACATCATCGAGAGAGTTTCCGTGATCTCGGTGCGCTGCACACCCTGGCTTGCCAGCGCATCCATCGCAGCGACCTGGGACGGCGTCGCATCTCCGAAAATGCGGACGGTCAGGTCAGCCGCCATGAGCGTTCGCGCTTCGCGGAGCAGCATCTTTTCGAACGCTGCGCTGAAGCCGCGCACTCCAGTGAGCGCCGCGACGCCTACACTGACTGCGAGGATCACGAAGAGGAATTTCGCCGAGGAAGCGCGCGACTCCCGCCAGGCGATCTTAGCCGCCGCGCGCCAGCCGAAACGCCTCATTGCGAATTCCCGTCACGGAAGGCAGCCCTTCTCACCGAAGTTTCCGAAAGTTCGTCGGCGATGATGCGCCCGTCGCGCAGTGTAATCCGACGGTCGGCGTATCCTGCCAGATCCCGGTCATGCGTCACCAGAATCAGCGTGGTTCCTTCGGAGCGGTTGAGGGACAGGAGAATGTCAAGAACCTGCTTGCCGTTGGCGCTGTCGAGATTCCCGGTCGGCTCGTCTGCCATCAGGATTGGCGGGCGCAGCATGAAGGCTCGTGCCAGCGCGACGCGCTGCTGTTCGCCGCCAGAAAGCTGCACCGGGTAATGGTCCCTCCGGTCGAGGAGCCCTACGCGGTCAAGGAGGTGTCGAGCGCGCTCCAGGCTGCCGTCGGTGTTATCCGCCAGTTCCGCTGGCAGCAGCACGTTCTCCTCTGCGGTTAAGGTCGGGATGAGCTGGTAGGACTGAAAAACGAAGCCGATCTTCTGCCCGCGCAGCGCCGCGAGCCTGTCTTCCTCGAGGCCGGTAATGTCGATCCCGTCGAGGACGATGCGCCCGCTCGATGGCGTATCGAGACCCGCCAGAAGCCCAAGCAGCGTGCTCTTTCCGCTGCCCGATTGCCCCATGATCGCGACGAATTGGCCCGCCGGTACTTCCAGGTCAATCCCGCGAAGAATTTCCACTCGGTGCGTTCCGGTATCAATCGTTTTCGTGACGCCCGATACCTGGACGATCGGCTGACTGTTCGACATCCGCGCCGCCAGTTTTTATTATGACATTAGGTGCGGTACGTCTCCGTCTTCGTTTTGCTGCTGCTTGCGGGCTGCAGTTCCCAGCCGTCTCAACAGCCAGCGCCTGCCGCTCAGAATCAGTCTCCGCCGCCCGCTCCTGCTGCTGCGCCGGTAGATTCGAGGCCGGTGATTGTTGCGTATGGGGATAGCCTCTCTGCCGGTTATGGAGTCCCCGCCGGGAAAAGTTATCCCGATTTTCTTCAGAAAACACTGGACGAGGCAGGGTATCGCTATCGGGTAGTCAACGCCGGTATTAGCGGGGATACGACGAGCGGCGGTCTGAGCCGTTTGAATGCCATTCTTGCCTTGAAGCCTCAGATCGCGATTCTTGAGCTCGGCGGAAACGACGGGCTGCGCGGATTGCCCGTCAAGAGCAGCCGCAGCAATCTCGAAAAGATCATCACCGGACTTCAGGGCGCCGGCGTCACGGTTGTGCTCGCGGGCATGACGCTGCCTCCTAACTACGGACCCGAATACATTCAGTCTTTCGAGAAGATGTACGTGGATCTGGCAAAGCAGTACAACGTCACCCTGATCCCGTTCCTCCTCGACGGTATTGCGACGGATTCCGCCCTCATGCAGCCCGACGGCATTCATCCCAATGCCGAAGGACACCGGCGCATGGCGCAGCTCGTCATGAAATACCTCGAGCCGCTGTTGAAGAAACAAACCGCGTGACGGCACACGCTGCGGCGGTTTGAACCTACAATAAGGGCATCCATGCAAGTTGCGGTCTCCACTGAAATCACCGTGCAAGAGATTCGGCGGGCATCGGAACGAATTCGCCCCATTGCATACCGCACTCCTGTGATGACGTCGCGAACCTTCAACGCGGAGGCGGGCACGAATGTCTTCTTCAAGTGCGAGAACTTCCAGCGAGGCGGATCCTTCAAGATCCGGGGCGCCAGGAATTTCCTCGCTTCCTTGCCGTCTGACACGCTCGCCCGCGGCGTTGTCGCCTATTCCTCCGGAAATCATGCGCAGGCGGTAGCGATTGCAGCGGAGGCGGCAGGAGTTCCTGCCACGCTGATCATGCCCTCTGATGCGCCGCGGTCGAAGGTGGAGGCGACCAGGGCGCGCGGCGCAAACATCCTGCAGTACGACCGGTTCAGCGAGGATCGGGAGGCGATCGGACGCCGGGTTGCCGAAGAAACCGGAGCGGCGCTCGTTCCGCCGTTCGATCACCCATGGATCATCGCAGGAGCTGGCACCGCCGCTTTGGAGCTGCTGGAGGAGCAGCCGGATCTTGATGCGATCGTCGTTTGTATCGGCGGCGGCGGGCTCATTTCCGGGAGCGCAATCGCGGCGAAGGCTCATAATCCGGGCATCCGGATCTTCGGAGTGGAGCCGACGGACGCCAATGACACGCACCTTTCGCTTCGGGCCGGGGACCGCGTCGAAATTCCTGCACCGGCCACGATTGCAGACGGGCTGCGAGCGCCTAAGCCGGGTGCAATCACCTTCCCGATCGTGCAGCGGCTCGTCGAGGACATCGTGCTGGTGACGGACGACGAGATCCGGGCTGCAATGAAGTTTCTCATGATGCGGCTCAAGATCGTCGTCGAGCCCAGCGGCGCCGTTTCTGCGGCAGCTTTGCTGTTCCGGAAGCTCCCGGCTGGCATTCGCTCAGCTGGGGCGATTCTCTCAGGCGGAAACGTCGATTACGAAGTTCTGGCGAGTCTGTGAGCCGCGTAAAGCGAGGTTCCTCGCTCTAAGGCGTTGTCACCTGAAACGCGCCATCCCACACAACTTCCTCGGGGATCGCCTGAGCGCTTCGTAAGAACGCGCAGTAGGATGCGGTGACACGAGTTCGGGCCGGAATCCATCGGAAGCTCGGAACGCCAAACAGCGAGCCGCGCTCGATCATCTGACGCCGTGTCTCCGGCATCGGCGAGACGCCGAACTCCATTCCCCGGGTAATCGTACAGCCGTTCCATGGAGCGCTGTCGCGGCTTCGATTCTCCTCCCAGATACCTAGCCAGGGGAAATCATTCCGCTTCCAGACATAGCCGAAGAGGAGTCGGCTAGAGGGCGACCACGCCGTAAAGAACGAGTGGTCGCGGTTCAGATCCATAAGGTGGGCGGTATATCCGCCGGAGACAGCATAGTCTGGGTAGACGCGCAAATCCACGGTGCCGCCGTCCTTGTGGGGAACATGAGGCCATTGGAAGTCCGCACCTGGTTTCATGTAGCCTTTCCCCCCTGCGAAGTCTGTCTCGTACACCCTGGATTGCGTCACCGAGGCCCGAAACTGGGTCGATCCGGGCTCGATAAACGGGGGCCCGAGGGTTACGTGCTGCGTCCATGCGATCGGACGATCGGCGCGGCTCAAGTTCTCGACGGTTTCCGCGATGAGCACGACGTCGCCAGCGAGCTCGATCCGGCGCTCCAGGAGCAGTTGCGGCGTGGGCAATTCCACACAGGCGGTGAGGCAGGCTCCCGCGGGCTCGATCCGGTAGGGCAGGATGGAAGCCTCGCCATGAACTGTCATTCCCGCTGCCGCTTCTTCGTCTGATGGAGGGCCGAAGAGGTCCAGGCAGAGGTTGTGCCCCATAATTCCCGCCAGCAGCTTGCTCTCCGCGTTCTGGCCGTATTCCGGATGCTTCTGCGGATCGTATGCGGATGGCTCGATCGAGGGCCAGGGCGGGGTCCAGAGAGGATTCACGCCCGTTCCCTTATGGCGTATCTCCGCAATGTGCCCGCCTTCTACAAGAACAGTCAGCTGGAGCTGCTCATTCTCGATCTGCACGGCTTTACGGTTGCGATATGTTGTGTGGGCCATGGATTCGTTAGCATAAATCGAAGGAAGGTCGGAATGCACCTGCTCGCGCTTCTGCTGCTCGCTGCCCCGTTCTGGGAGGTCAAGGCCCCGGAGCAGTGGACCGCCGCGGAGCTCGAGAGCCTGCTGACGGATTCGCCCTGGGCGCAGATGGCGGATGCGGGACGCGCCAATCCGAACTCGCCTCCTGTCCGGGTCTATATCGCCTCGGCAAAGCCGATTCGGCTCGCGGAGCATCAGGTGCGCATTCGCACGCGGTCTTCCAGGGAGCGTACCGAAAGCTTTCTCGAACAGGAATACCGCGAATTCGCGGAGCAGAACGAGGGTAAGCACATCATCGTCGCAGTCCAGGTAAACAGCCCCCATGCTCTGGACGACGCGGAGGAGTCGCGGCGGATGGAAGAGGAGACGGTCCTGAAAATTGGCAAGAGGAAGTACAAAATGACGGGCCACTTTCCGCCTTCGGCTCTGGATCCTTACGTGCGGATTGTGTTCCCGCGGGACATCCGGCCCGAGGACAGGAAGATGGAATTGCAGATTTACGTTCCGTCCCTTCCGTCGCCGTACCGGGCAGTCGAGTTTTCGCTTGGGGAGATGCTCTACAAGGGGGAGAGGGAATTATAGGCAGGAGGGCCGGCGGGCGCCGGCCCAGGACGATTTTTTAAGCGCGCTTGCCTTTCGCGTTCGCTTTCTCTTTCTCTTTCTGCGGTGTGCGGCCCATCTTTTCGATTTCGTTGAAGTAAACCCGGCGGCCTTCGTCCAGAGCCAGATTGGAGAGAATGACGGCGATGGAGTCCTGCAGACCGACTTCGAGGTTTGCCTTCGGCGTCTTCAGTTCCCGGCAATCGTTGAAGAAGCTTTCGAGCTCCGTATCAACCGGGTTTACGTCCTCTTCGGGAACCATAATTCCTTTCGAATAGAGCCACCGGCGGGCGAACTTCATCTCCTTCTCAACAAAGGACTCGTTCCCGGTGACCTGGTCCCGGTCGAGGAGGATGGGCAGCGCCTGTCCAGGCTTCGCGGCTTTCATCGTGGCGCCGGCCACCCACTTCTCGTTCTTTTTCTTCTCTTCCACCTTGGGCGGGTTGGGCTCCTGGAACCAGAGGCCGGTGGGTAACGCCTCGTCGAACCCCACCGTGATATGGATCGCGCCCTCGGTGCCCATGATCAGTTCGCCCATCTCCGTGCGCTGGCCATTCAGCAGCGGCAGGTGTGAATTGGTCGGGATCGACGTGTAGACCATGCGGCGCCCTTTGGGATAGCGGAAGATCAACTGGATCTGGTCGTAGACGTCGCGCCCGTCCTTCATGAAATCGAGAGAGCCGTCGCCGATAACGGACTCCGGTGTCATGCCCAGCATCCAGTCCGCAACGTCGATCTGGTGCGACGCCAGCTCCGCCACGAGCCCGCCCGAATATTCGCGGAAGAGCCGCCAGTTCGCCAGTCTGGGTTGATCGGGCTTCATCTTCCAGCCCGGATTGCGGTGCCACTGGGCGTGAACATGAGTAACTTCGCCCAGCATACCCTTCTCGATCATCTGCCGTGCCGCCTGATACATCTTGCTGTAGCGGCGCTGCAGTCCCACCTGGATAATCTGTTTGGGGTGCTGCTCAGCGAGGGCCCGCAGTTCGTGAACTTCTTCCGGTTTAAATACCAGGCTCTTCTCGCAGAAGACGTGCTTGCCTGCCAGGAGCGCATCCTTGGTGACGGGGAAGTGCGCGAACAGCGGAACCACAACGAAGACCGCGTCAATATCCTTCTGCGACAGGAGCTCCCGATAGTCCTTGTACTGTCTGGGGTTGTTGCCGATCGTCTCGGCGCCGCGCGACAAGGCTACATTGTTGATATCGCAGATCGCAACGCAACGGCCGCCGTCGATGCCCTTCAAGTGCTTCAGGAGATATGAGCCGCGACTGCCCGTGCCGATCATTCCATATTGCACCTGGTTGTTCGCTGCTTTTACTTTCTGGATCGCCGGGGCTCCCTGCAATTGCGACGCCGCAGTCATCGCAGTCACCGCACCGGCCATTTTGACAACCTCACGGCGGGTCAGATCGTTGGTTTCGGCCATGGAAAGTTCCTCTCTCAGAAGGATATTCGGGCTAACTAAGACCACAGTCTATCCCGCTTGAAACCGGTCTGCAATTGCCCGGTGTCCGGGACCTTTCCCGGTCAGGAACAGCTCTGTCAGTAACCCTTCCCCCTGATTGTATCTCCGCCGGTCAACTGCCGGATTGAGTAACTTCAGGCGGCATTGGCAGGAGCCGCTAGGGAGCCCGGCTTCTGTCCCGAATCGGCGACTCGCAGGATCAGCCCGCTGTTGTCTTGCGCGGCTTCGACGATGACGGTCGCTCCCGGAGCGATCTTCCCGGCTGTGACCATCGAGGCCAGGGGCTGCATCAGGTGACGATGGATCGCACGTTTGAGATGCCGGGCCCCGTATTCTTTGCTCGTACCCAAATTCAGGAGTACAGCGCGGCTTTCCGGCGTCACTTCCAGTTCAAAAGCACGCGGACCTAACCGGTTTGCGATGTGGCGCTGCAGATCCTGCAGCTGAAGATCCAGGATGGCCGAAAGGGCCTCTTCGGATAACGGGTGATAGGTGAGTGTGAGGTCGATACGGTTCAGGAACTCGGGTGAAAAGCGCTTCTTCACCGCTGCCAGAGCAATACTCTCGAGCCGCTGCTTCTGCCGTTCCGCCGCAGCCTGCGGCACAAAGCGTCCAAACCCGACTCCCTGACGCAATTCCCTCTGCATCCCGTTCGCACCGAGGTTGCTCGTCAGAAAGATCAGCGAGTTTTGGAAATTGACCGTCGTGTTGTCGCCCAGCCGGAGGATTCCCTGATCCAGCACCCCGAGGAGGAGCCGGTTCAGGGAAGGCGCGGCCTTCTCAATTTCGTCAAACAGTACGATCGATAGCCCGCAGCGATCGGTCACCACGGAGTTCAGCTTTTGCTGCGTGAGCATTGGCTGAGTTTCACGGTGGCCAAGGTAACCCGGAGGGGCGCCAATCAGCTTGGCCACCTCGTGGTCCATCTGAAACTCGCCGCAATCGATCCGCAGGAGCGACCGCTCGCTACCGTGCAGCGCGCTCGCCAGCGCCTCCACGGTTCTTGTCTTGCCCGTACCGGTAGGGCCCAAGAGAAGGAAGACCCCCGCGGGCCTCCCCTCGGGCGCGAGCCCTGCCTGGTACATCGAGACATAGGGGACGATCGCTTCGATCGCGGACTGCTGCCCGATTACTTTGCCCGCGATCAGCTTCGCAAGGCTATCCGGCGCCTCCGGCGGCGACTTCCGGGTGCGGATCGGAATGGCGTTTCGCATGAGAATCCTTTCGGCTGAGATTATAGGAATCGCGCCGGAAGGCCCCCGGAAGAGAAAGCTCGACGGAGGCGCCAGCCGTCTCCATTGAAGCTTGTAAACTGTTGATTATACGGGCGTAGCTTCTGCCGGCCGCCAAGGAATATTTTTCTCCGGAAAGCGTGATCCGCCTGGAAACGACAAAGACGGGATCCCTTACGATCCGGTGGCGAAAGCGACCGGACGACGTGGAAATATGAGGCGCAGCGCTTAAAAACCCGGCTGAAGGCAGGTTTGGAAGAGCGAAAGATTACTTGTGCCTGTAAGTAATTCGGCCCTTGGTCAGATCGTAAGGCGACATCTCCAGGGTCACCCGATCGCCCGCAAGAACCCGAATCCGGTTCCGCCGCAGTTTGCCCGCAAGGTGTGCGAGCACGATCCGATCCTGATCCAACTGGACGCTAAATAACCCACTCGGGAACTTTTCAACCACCGTTCCCGTGACTTCAATGCTATCTTCCTTGCTCATTGTCCTCCTTCTATCAGTTTTCGTATGCCTGCCCCTACAGGCAAAGCATTAACCCATACTAAGTATATCGCGGGAATGTCTGCAAAGCATTGCTTTTCTTAGGCTCACAGACGCTGGTCCTGCCCGCTGGCGGGCGGAGTACAATCAGGTTGCAGTCTAATGGCCGGCCGTACTCCACGACTCCTCGATGAAGCAGGCTTGCGCGCTTACGCTCTCCGCATTCTCGGCGCCCGGGCGCACTCGGCGGGCGAGCTGCGCGATAAGCTGCAGAAGCGAGCATCTCGTGCTTCTGACGTGGACGCTGTTGTCAGACAGTTGAAGGAGTACGGGTATCTGAATGACGAACAATTCGCTGAAACCTTTGCCTATGCGCGCCGCACGAGCGACGGATTGGGGAAGGCGAGAGTCCTCCGCGACCTTCGCCAAAGACGTGTTGCGCCCTCCGTTGCCCGGAAGGCCGTAGACCAAGCCTTCGAGGGCATTGACGAACTGAGCCTGATCGAGGACTACCTGGCTCGCAAATATCGGAACGTGGATCTGTCTCAACTGCTCCAGACGCCGGCGAAACTCGCTTCGGTCTATCGCCGCCTCCGCCATGCTGGATATAGCTCCGGTTCTTCCATCCGCGTGCTAAAGCGCTACGCTTCTCAGGCGGAACAGCTTGACTCGCTCGAAGATGGCCTTTCAGAAGACGAGGATTCCTAAAAACGTGAGATTTTCCGGGCGCGAAGGAAGGAGGAAACAGCGAATCCGGCCATTACGAGGGCGAAGAAACCAGCCATGATGAGACGGAAGACGTCCTGCCCCTCGCCATCGTACTCCCGAATTCCCCGGTAGATCGACGGAACGGTCGAAACGGACAGCGCGAGAAATACGAAGCCTACTATTTCATTCCACAACACACGGACCGGCCGGAGGATTCCCGGCAGCACGTGCTGCAGAAACTTGCGACCAATAGCAAGCATACGGTTTCTACTATGGTAGCAAATGCAGGCGGGCAAACTCCGCGCAAGCGGCCTTATGTTCGTGCTGCTTTTGGCCGATGTTAACCCTGGGCGAACGGTCCCCCGATTTGACCGTGATTACGGGGATGAGGTGGTATGCTGAAAGTAGCCCAAGGAAAGGGGCGTACATACTTTGGACGACCGACTCAAGGAGCTGATGCAAGAGTTAGGAAATGCGATCAATGAATCGCTTTCCGATTCTGAGCGGATCGCCGCGGCAATCGGGGAGATCAAGCGGGCCGGTTACGACGTCTTCCTCGTGCTGGAAGCCACTATCGGTTTCAACAAGAGAGACGAAACTGACGAAGAAGAAGTAGAGATCGGCGAGATTGAACCGCCGGAAGAAGAGGAAGAACGCCGGCCGACCGGGAGGCGGAAGTGGGAGTCCGGCAAAGTGAAATGGACTTCTCAGGATCACAAGTTCCTTCGCGCTCTGAAGATCGCGATTGATGATGATCAGCGGTAGAAGTCCAAGTTCTAGCGGACCAATTCCGTGTAGAGAGATGATGTTCTCTCAATAGCAGCAGACCACGGAAACTGTTCGGCGCGGTGAAGGCCACGGCGAATCAGGTCTGCTCTCAGGACGGGATCCTCCACGATTCGCAACATTGCCATGCCAATTTCCTCCGTGTCCTCGGGATCGACAAGGAGGGCGGCATCGGCGCACACCTCGGGTAGGGCAGAACGGTTTGACGCAACAACCGGAACACCCCAAGCCATCGCTTCCAGCACCGGCATTCCGAAGCCCTCGTCAAGAGAAGGAAACGCGAGCATGCCAGCGCGGGCATAGAGATTACGCAAGGTGCTGGCGGTGATGTACCCCAAGATCGAGATCCGGTCCCGCGCCGGGCTTTTTTGAATTGCTTCCTCGATTTCCTCGTATCCATAACCGGCAGAGCCAGCCAGAACCAGCCGCCACGGCGCGGGCAACCGTTCGAAAGCGGCTACGAGTCTTTTCACGTTCTTGCGTTTTTGAATCGCTCCCACATGCAGTACGAATGTCTCGCGGACGAACGCTTCGCGTTCCTTCGGATCCGGCAGATGCACTCCATGGGGAATCACGCGGATGCGAGCTCTTTCCACGCCCAGCAGAGCCTCCACTTGAGAAGCGGTGAAGGCAGAAACCGTAGCGATCAGGTCGGACCGCTGCGCTGCGTCCTGAGCCTGTTGCGTGAAGCGGCGGCGGAATTCCGGCGTCGAATATTCCCCGGTGATCACGAAGAGATCATGAAAGGTTGTGACGGTGCGCCGGAAGCGCAGTCTCGGCAGACGCTGGTTCAATCCATGGAAGAGATCGACTCTGCCCGGCGGAAGGAAGTCCGTCAGGAGGCGGCGGCGGGCGTTTGACGGGAGCTGCTCCCTAAGGGAACGCAGGATGCGATGCGGACGGTAGCAGAAGAATAAGCGGTCGTTGGCGCGCGCAGAGCCCAATCCCCAAAGAATCTCGCGGCAGTATACGCCAACTCCCGATAAGTTTCTTCCCACGCTATAAGTGGCGTCAAGCGCAATCTTCAAAGGCAACTACTCGAGTACGAAGTGCTTCCCGCTTCTCAGCGAGTGGGAGGCGTCCCGCCCATTCTCGCATAGCATCCTCTCGGCCATCTCCACCAGGTCCTCGATGGCCGGGTATCGCCCGTTGCCGGCGAGCAATGAGGCGCTTCTCACCGTGAGCGGGCAATGGCGCGAAGCACGGGCATTGTGCTGTTCCAAGTGGCGTCGAAATCTCTGATCGAGCGCGCCGGCATTCGCTTCATTCACGGTGGCGGCTGCAAATCGCTCCCCATGCAAACGTCCGAGAATAGCGACTTCGTCAAAGCTCTTCCGCAGCACCTCCGCTGTCCGCATAATCGCCAGGTCACGTTGGTCGCGGCTCAGATCGTCGCTTGATTCTTCCGCTGTGTCGATCCCGCTTTCGACAACTTCGAAGAGGAGCAGCGCAAAGGGCAGCTTCAGGCGCACAGCCAGGGCCAGGTTTTGCGAGGCGAGCGTAAGAAAGCCAGTGCGGTTGTAGAGGTCCGTGAGATCGTCGCGAAAGGCGAGTCCGCGGAGGGTTTCTCGAAGACGCTGGCGCTCGATCGCTCGCCTTAGGATACGCGCGAGCGGTATCGAGTCAATCGCGGACTTCAGCAGGTAGTCCTGCGCTCCTTCCCGCACAGCCGCCACGGCCAGACGTTCCTCGTCATCGTCCCGCGCAAGGATTATGACAGGTGCTGCCGGGGCCTCCGCTTTCAAAGTCAGGAAGGTGTGCAGACCGTGGCTATCGGATAGCGTGAGGCTCAGCAGAATTGCATCAAAGGATTCCTGCCGCACCCGGCAAATCGCATCTTCCAGGCAATCTGCAAAGACCGGCCGTACGGCCTTGCCCCAAGTCTGCCAATACCGGCCCTCCGTCATTTCTGTCAGGGCTTCCTCGAGTAGGAGGATGGTCTCTACGTCACACTCCACTGCCAGCAGCCGGATGATCCGATCCATGGTTGACCCGGTCCCTTTCCCTGTCCCGGAAGAGGGCAGAGGCACATTTCGGTTGGGGTGATATTGGAATTGGTGCTTTGGGAAGCGCGTTTCTCTCAGCGGCAGTGAGCTGAAGAAGAGGAATCAGGCGACCGCAGCGCCCCGCCGCTCCATTGGCAATCGCAGGCAGAAGCGGGCTCCCCGGGTCCCTTCCGAGGATATCCACATATCTCCGCCGTGATCGAGAATGGTTTGCCGGGCCAAGGCGAGTCCGAGTCCCAATCCGTTGCGCTTGCCGAAGGTGACGAATGGCTGGAAAAGCTTTCCGCGAATTTCCTCGGAAATGCCCGGTCCTGTGTCCTCTACTTCAACGACGACTCCCGTCTCCTCGACCTTGGCCGTGATGCTGATCTCTCCGCCGTTAGGCATTGCCTCCAGCGCATTCCCGATGAGGTTGAGAAATACGCGCTCCACGCGTGCTCGTTCGATGACGAGTTCGACGCTCTCCGGAATGTCAACGTTGATGCGGACCGAGTGTGCTTCCGCCAGCGCGCGCTGGCTATCCACAGCGGACTCGACAACTTCCGAGAGCGAGCACAGCTCGGTGTTCTGCGTCTTTCCTCGTGACACGTTGGCCAGATCCTGCAGCATTGCCTGGATACGCTGGGATGCGCGGTGAATGTTCGTGGCGAGGCGCCGCTTCTGCGCGTCCGCCAGCCGGTCATCCAGGAGCATTTCGGCGCCGCCGTAGATCGCCGCCAGCGGGTTTCGAAGATCATGAACAATGGAGCTGGCAAGGCGTGCAATCGTCGCCATGCGCTCCTGGCGGATCAGCTCGTCGCGAGCCGATTGCAGCGAGTCGCACATCGTATTGAAGGCCTGGGCCAGACGCCCCAGTTCATCGCCGCTGTCCACTCGCACGCGGTAGCTATAGTTTTGTCTGGCCACTTCCACCACCGCCTGATCCAGGATCTGCACAGGACGAATCACCCACCGGACCACCCAGTACGAGACCGCGAGTCCGGCTGACATTGCGAGCAGCCAGACCAGAATCAGATCGCGCCTCAGCCTGTAGATGTGCTCCAGCGCATCGGTATAGGAGCGGAAGATGTAGAGCTTGGCGACGGCCTCCCCATGCGGGCCCATCAAATCCCTGCCGATGACCGCGTACTCGGTGATCCCGTCGCTGATGCGCGTCTTTTCCGGATCTTCGGCCAGGGCCTTGGCCAGGGCTTCGGTGGCTCTCGTGTTCAGCGTCGAGGCGTATACGCGTTCGGGCGAGAGGAAAAGGAATTCGCTGCCGCCCGTCTCGTCCTTGAGGCGGCGCGCCATCAGGTGGTTAATCGGATAGCCAGCCACAAGCACGTTCGTCAGGACCCGCCCGTTCTCGGTATCGCGGTAGACGGGGGTGAGCACCGTATGATAGAGCTCTTCGCCAGCCACGACTACGCCCGACACCTGCTTCGGGAACCGGTCCCGAGCGTCAAGCACCGCGCGCCATCCGCGGGGAAGGGCAGAGGGACTGGCGGCGTCGAGCGAAGCGATGGGTTCCCCTTCCGGGGTCGTGACAAGAAAGAAGGCGCGCTCGCGAAGATCGCCGGAGATCGCCTTCCACACTTGAGACGCCGAATCCCGTATGGCGACGACGTCGCCTGTTCCAAACGCAGCACGGACGCTGTCCATGCTTGCCAGTACGGCAGCGACCGTGCTGAGCAGTTCTGCGCGGGTATTCCAAACTGATTCGTAGGCGTGAAAGCCGGCCTGAACGGCCTCCTCCATGCTGCGGGACGTGGTTTCGAATGAGTGACGCTGAAGGAAAATGCCACTCAATACGAGGATCAGGCTCAGTGCGACCGAAGTCGACAGCCAGATCTTCCACAGAAGGGACAGGCGCTGAAACATTACGTTCGCCCCCTTGACTCGGCGACCAGCGGCAAGCTACGACGCCCTCACCGATTCGGGAGTCCTCTCTTTTCAAAGTACACTGGTGAGGTTTGGCATGGCGGCGGCCCGCTCAACCATCGGCCCCCTTCCCTTCACGCTGCCGAACCAGTTCCTGTACTTTAATCCGCACCTCGGCTGGCGAACAGGGTTTGGCGAAAAAGGCGTCAGCCCCAAGCATACGGCTTCGATCTTTCACACTCGGATCCGTCGTCCCGCTCACTACGACGATCGGCAGACTGCGGAGATTTCCGTTGCTCCGGATCCATTTGATGAGTTCGAAACCATCCATCACCGGCATCTGCAGGTCCGTCACGACGGCGCAGACATCTTTGCCGCTCTGGCCCTGCAAATACGCTATTGCATCCCGGCCCGAAAGGGCGTGAACAACGTCGAGATCGGATGCCTGCTGCATGGCGATCTCGAGGGTCGAAGCATAATGCTGGGTGTCGTCCACGATTAGGACGGTTCGGCGCATTCTTCCATACATTTTCTCTGGCGGGCCGCTCCTTCGTGCAATAAGCCCTAGGTAAAATTAGTGTAAAAATTGGATGTGAATTCAGGGTACGAAGCGATAGCCCACCCCGTGGACAGTGACGAAATGTCGCGGAGCGTTGGGATCCGGCTCGAGCTTTTGCCGCAGCTTCACAACATGTGCGTCGACCGTTCGGGTATTCGGGAACGAATCGTAGCCCCAGACGGAATTGAGGATCATATCGCGCGTTAATGGGCGGTCCGGGTTCTGAAGGAAATAGATGAGTAGATTGTATTCCGCCGGCGTCATTCTCACTTCTTCTTTGTTGCGCAGCACAACCCGGCGTTCGACATCCACTTCTGTGTCCGCAAACTGCAGAACACGGTGGACCTCGGGAGAAGCGCGGCGAAGCAGCGCCCGGATGCGCGCGAGCAATTCGCGCCGGCCAAACGGTTTTACAACGTAATCGTCGGCGCCGATCTCGAGAAGCAACACTTTGTCGATCTCATCTCCGACCGCACTCAGAATGAGGATCGGCGTCTGATTTTGAGCGGCTCGGAGCTGCTTGCAGATCTCGACTCCGGACATGCCCGGCAGTCGCAGATCTACTACCAGCAAATCCGGCTTCAGCGTGAGCGCCTTCTCGAAACCACTGTTGCCGTCCCTGGCGTGGAGGACCCGATAGCCCTCCTGCTCCAGCATCACGGCAATCGTGTCAACGAGGCTCTCGTCATCGTCGATGACAAGAATCGTCTGCATTGCCCTTACATAGTGATTGTAGCCGATCCGCGCTCAGAGCATCTCCCCGCGCCGCTCTTTCTGCATGTGTTCGGCCGATATGGCTATGATTACAGGAGGAGCCCCAATAATGACGTGGAAGCTTTTATCGTCTCTGCTGCTATTCGCTTGTCTGGGCCTGGCCGAGCATAAGCTGGAATCCGCAGGCACTCCTCCTGCCGAAGTTCCCGCTCCCATCGCTGCTCTGCTTCAGAAGGAAGGGCATCGCATTCTCGGCGATGATGGCAAGCCGGTACTGGAAATCTGGCTGCGCAACGAACTGCCGAGCGGCCGGACAACCAAGGAGGAGAATGCAACCTTCGACTCCATTCCTCACGGTGCATTGCTTGGAGTACTCCGCTTCCCCGTAGCAGGAACCGATCGTCGCGGGCAGAGCATCAAGGCCGGCATCTACACGCTGCGCTACAGCCTCTTCCCGATCAACGGAGACCATCAGGGCGTTGCTCCACAGCGGGACTTTCTGCTGCTTTCACCTATTGGCGAGGATACGGATCCCACGTCGACACCGGACTTCAAGACGCTAACGACCCTCAGCATGAAAGCGTCCCGGACGCCCCACCCCGCCGTCCTCAGTTTCTGGAAAGCGGAGGCAGGGGGAAAGCCCGGGCTTGAGCAGGATGGCGAAGATTGGGTCCTGCGGGCGAAAATCGGAGACACCTTGGTCGCCATCATTGTAGTGGGCCAGGTCGAGGGATAAGCTTGCAGCCGGAGTTCTTGAGAAGCGTGCCGGCGCTTCCCGGCACGCTTTCACGGATCAGGCGGAAACTCCGGGAATTTTAAATTCTTCGTAGACCTTCATTAACTGCTGGATCTCTTCGATATCCTGAGGCCGGGTGTTCGCCAGCGGCGGGCGCACTGGACCTGCTTTCAAGCCGATCAGTTCCATGGCCGTCTTCATGACTGCCACCTCGTAACCCTTCATCCGCTCGCGGATCGCATAAAGCGGGTGCACGTACTTTTTCATGAGGAGTTCGAGATGTGCGAAGTCGCGCTCCAGGCCCGCGTCGGCAAGGGTAATGGACAGCTCGGGCGAGATGTTGGAAATGCTCGACGTGTAAGCTTGCACGCCGATGGCGAAATAGGCAGGAACGCAATCGTCGCCCATGCCGCCGTACCAGGCCAGCCTGTCTCCGTTCCGCTGCATGATTCGCTGATAGCGGCGGGCATCGCCCTGCCCATCCTTCCAGCCGGCGAGTGTCGGAACCCGGTCGCACAGGCGGGCGACTTGACCGGGCGAGAAGATGGCCCAATCGCGGCTGTAAACAATGAGCGGAAGCGGCGTGGCCTTCCCGATCTCCTCGTAATACTGAAAAAGCCCCTGCTCGGGTGCGTTGATGTAGTAGGGCGGAAGCGCAAGGATGGCGGAGGCGCCCGCGCGCTCCGCGCGTTTTGCAATATCCACGCCGAGCGGTACGTTAAAGCCTGTTCCAGCGACCACCGGCATCCGTCCAGCGACTGCTTCCACGGTCACGCGCACTACGTCTTCCACCTCCGCGGGTGAAAGCGAGTACAGCTCTCCGGTTCCGCCTGCGGCCACAATCGCGCAGAAGCGATGGCTCGCCATTGCATCCACGTTGCTCGCGAGGGCGTCGAGGTCGAGCGAAAGGTCACGTCGAAAGGGCGTAACGGGGAACCCGAACACGCCGCGCAATTGTTTACAAAATTCCAGCGGACTCATGCTCCTGCCAGTGTACAGCGCGCTGGCACAAGCGCAAGCTTCCATGTGCGTGATCGGATCGCATAAAATGAATTATTGTCTTTCCCGGTAGCGATTTTCTTCTTCCTGATTGGATCTCTCGCTGCGGTTGCGTCCGATCAAGTTGTCCCCGCTCAAAAGCAGGAGGAGGGGCCCGAGACGCCTATCACGCCTGTCACGCCGGACCGAAGCCGCACCGAGCTCAATCTGCTCGGCCAGACGGACACGAAGGCCGGAGAAAGCCGGCGCAATGAGAATGTCCAGTTCAATCTTGTCGACAACAACGCGCAGAAGGAACTGAACATCCGGATCGGTACGACGGCCACAATCGTGACGCAATTTGACCCCGTCCGCAATTACTTCGGCGCGGAGTATGGCGCCCCGCCGACTGTTCCCGCTCACGTCAACGGCTTGCGCGGATCGGGCGTCCACGGAATGGCGTGGTTCGGGCATCTCAACAGCGTATTCACGGCGCGCTCTTTCTTCCAGGTCGGACCAGTTCGGCCGGCGCACGAAAACGATTACGGCTTTGCGCTACTGATTCCTCTTTGGAAAGGGGTGCGCTGGCAGGTGGACGGATCGCAACGGAAAATCCGCGGCCAGGTGAACGGAAACATTCTGATACCGCTCCCGGAGGAACGGACGCCGCTTGTGGCCGGAGCTGAGGAGCGGGCCTTCATACAACGGATTCTTGACGCTTACCCCAAAGAGCTGCCCAACCGTCCTGACATCGATCCGCGGATGCTAAATACCAATGCTCCGCAAGTAATCGATAGCGACTTCTTCCACTCACGAATGGACCAGGAACTCCCCGGGGATTCCCGACTGGTTGCCGACTATCAGTTCACGTTGCAGAACGTGGATGCCTTCCAGTTGATCAAGGGGCAGAATCCGGATACGACGACACGCTCTCACAAAGCTCGGCTCACCTGGATCAAAACCCTCTCCCATTCGCGCCTGCTTGAAGCCACCGTCGGCTTCGACCGCGTCGGTAGTCTGCTTGTGCCGGAACCCAACAGCCCCGGATCGCACGTTCTTATCGGTGGATTGACGAGCATCAACGGCTCGACCATGATTCCCGTCAATCGCGCGCAGAATGACTTCCGCTACGCCGTGCGCTACCGCCAGGAGTCCGGCAGCCATCAGTGGACCATTGGCGCGGAGGTCGTTCGCCGCCAGTTGAACGGCTACGACTCAGACAATCACATGGAGCTCGGCACCTACTCCTTCCGGAACAACTTTGGAAATGACGCCATCACGAATCTCCGGCTGGGGAGGCCGACGACGTACTGGAAGAGCATCGGCCTCATTCATCGAGGCTTCCGGAACTGGGATATGGCGGCTTACGCTGGCGACCGGTGGAGCGTGAACGGAACGCTGACGGTCGACTACGGGCTCCGGTGGCGCGGCCTCACTCGCCCCACCGAGGTCAACAATCTCACACAGCTGCCCTACGCTTCGGATTGGAACAACTTCGGGCCTTCCGTCGGCCTTGCCGTGAGGCTGCCCGGGAACTGGGGAGTATGGCGTACTGCCGGCGCTGTCCACTTCGGCGAAATTTTTCCGGCGACTTACCAGCAAGCCCGCTTCAATCAACCGTACAACACCAAGAACATCGTCAATGACCCGCCGCTTCTGAACCCGCTTTCCGCTCTGGGGCCCGGTCCCCGGCGGGGCGTTCTATACGACTTCGCGCCGGACCTCCGCCCGCCGTATGTCGTTCAATACAACGCCTCCTGGGAGCTTCAGCCGGCTCGCGACTGGACTGTGCAGCTCGGCTACGTCGGAAGCCGGGGCGTGAAGCTGCTTACCCACTGGTACTTCAACCGGCCTCAATGGCCGGAAGGCGTTGTTCCGAGTACCGGAGAGATCAACGACCGCAGACCTGATCCGCAATACCTCGACAAGCGTTATCTGCTGAACGGCTCCAAATCCTGGTTCGACGCAGCACGCGTCAGCGTCACGTCCAGGTCCTGGAAGGGGCTCTCATTCGAGGCCTCGTACTGGTTCAGCAAATCCATCGATCTCGGCGGGGACTACACCAACACCGCCTACGACACGGACTCCTTTCGGAATGTGTCGCAGGTGGAACAGGGAATCCACGCTGACGTGCGCGCGCGCAGCCGCTTCGACCAACCTCACGCGTTTCTGTCGCGGCAGAGCTACCAGATACCCTGGTTCACCTCTTCGCCGAAAGTGCTGCGGCGTGCATTTTCCGGATGGACCGTGTCCGGAGTGGTCCTCTTGAAGTCCGGGACGCCGTTCACAGTCGGGACTGGGTCGGACGCGCCAGGTTATGGCAACGTGGATGGAATCTCCGGCGACCGTCCCAACCTCCTGGATCCCTCGATTCTTGGCCGAACGATCGGCGATCCGGACACATCCAGGGAGCGCCTGCCGCGCTCCGCTTTCGCCTATTTGCGCCCCGGCGAACGCGCGGGCAATCTTGGCCGCTATACTTTCCGCCGGGGCGGCATCTACAACGTGAATGCGTCTTTGTCGAGATCATTCACGCTGCCCCGCGAGGCGCGGCTCGTATTCAGGATTGAATCCATCAACTTCCTGAATACGCCACAGTTTGCCGAGCCCGGATTCAACATGGCCGACCCCAATTTTGGGGCTATAACGAACACATTGAATGAGGGGCGGAACTTCCGCTTTCACCTCTCTGTGAGCTTGTAGCGCAGTCCGGCTTTACTGGACCCTGGCGGGCTCGAAGCCATCGCAGCCGCTGATCGGCGTTACGCGCAGGTGCAGGGAAGCGTGCCGGGGATGGCCGCAGTCGTCGAGCAGGTCTTCCGGCGCCTGATGGGTCTGTCGGATCTGGATCAGCTTCGTGTCCGGCTGGTGTGATTCTCCGAAGTGGACACACAGCCCGCATTGGCCGTCACGAATTTGAAGCATGGTCACCTCCTACTCGTTTGATCCGCCGGGAGCTGAAAACAGTACGCCAGGATATGGAATCAGCCGGATTGCGGTCCGAAGCTCCCTTATTCCTCGTCGAACCTGCCGAATAGCGATTGCATTCGATCTCGTGAGTGGTTGCTGGCGGTTTCAATCGCGGAAATGAGCATGGACCGAAGCCCGTGCTTCTCGAGTTCGTGGATGGCGGAGATTGTGGTCCCTCCTGGCGTGATCACCTGGTCCTTCAGGATTGCAGGGTGGAGTCCGGTTTCGCGAACGAGTTTCGCAGCGCCGAGGACCGTCTGTTCCGTGAGCCGGGTGGCAATCTCGCGGGAGAGGCCCATCTTCAGACCGCCCTCAATCAAGGCCTCGATCATCATATAGACGTATGCGGGGCCGCTGCCGGAGAGGGCGGTTACGGCGTGCATCTGTTCCTCCTCGACAAAGCAGGCGTGTCCGACTGCCGTAAAAATCCGCTGCACAAACGCCCGCTGCTCCTCTGTTCCGGCCGAATTGACAGAGATAGCGGTCGCGCCCTCATTGACGACGACAGGGATGTTGGGCATGGCGCGGAAGATGGGCATCTGTTTCCGCGCCAGTTTCTCGATGAGCTCAATCGGCACGGCAGCCGCGAGAGAAATCAGGATTTGATCCTCGCGCAGGACGTCGCGAATCTCCATCAGCACTTTCGGAAGCGTCGATGGCTTGACGGCGAGAATGACGACGTCCGCCGTGGCGACGTGCTCGCAGTTGCCGCCGGCGGTAACGCGGATTCCGAAGCGTCTCGACAGTTCCGCCGCCCGTTCCTCGGAGCGGACGGTGGCGGTCAGATGCTCGGCGTCCGTGACGCCCGCCTGGAGCATTCCGCCGATCAGGGCTGCACCGATGTTTCCGGCGCCGATTACTGTGATACGCTTCGTCTCCTTCATTGTTTCTCAGGTTTTCAGTGTAATCAGTCCAGAAGGCAGACGAGCGCTTCTTATAATAAAGAAATGTCCTCAAGCACATTGTCGCTTGCGCCGCCGGAATTGCTTGCGAAGTATGAGCCGGTGATCGGGCTGGAGGTACACGTCCAGCTTGCGACACGAACGAAGATCTTCTGCGGGTGCCCGACGAGCTTCGGGGCGCCGCCGAATACCAACGTCTGCCCCACCTGCCTGGGCCTCCCCGGCGCCCTGCCGGTGCTGAACCGCCGGGCGGTGGAGATGGCGATCCAGGCGGCCCTGGCGCTCAACTGCCAGATTCGCGAGACTTCGATCTTCGCGCGCAAGAACTACTTCTACCCGGATCTGCCGAAGGGCTACCAGATTTCGCAGTACGACAAGCCGCTTGCCGAGCACGGCTACGTGGATATCTCCGTCGACGGGGTCAAGAAGCGCATCGGAATCACTCGGGTGCACATGGAAGACGACGCTGGCAAGAGCCAGCACGAGGGATTCCGCGACTCGGATCGCTACACCTACGTCGATCTCAACCGGTCCGGCACGCCGCTGATTGAGATCGTCAGCGAACCGGACATCCGCAGCTCGGAGGAGGCCTACGCCTATCTGACCGAGCTGAAGCAGGTGTTGCAGTTCGTGGAAGTCTCCACCTGCGACATGGAGAAGGGGCATCTGAGGTGCGACGCGAACGTCAGCGTTCGGCTGAAGGGCGCATCGCAGTTCGGGACGAAGACGGAGGTCAAGAATCTCAACTCCTTCCGCTTCTTAAAGCAGGCTCTGGACTACGAGATTTCCCGGCAGGTCGCCCTGATTGAAAGCGGCGGGCGGGTCATGCAGGAGACGCGCTTGTATAACCCCGATACCGGCGAGACGGTAGGGATGCGCAGCAAGGAAGAGGCCCACGATTATCGCTACTTCCCTGAACCCGACCTGGTGCCGCTGCGGATCAGCGAAGCGTGGAAGGAGAGGATCCGGGCGTCGATGCCCGAGCTTCCGTCCGCCCTGCGCGCACGCTTTGTAGAGCAGTATGGCCTGCGCGAGTACGATGCGCAGGTACTCACGCTCACCCGCCCTCTCGCCGAGTTCTATGAGAAGACGGCGAAGGCGTCCAAGGATCCAAAGGCTGCTGCGAACTGGGTCATGGGGGACCTGTTGGGCGCGCTGAAAGCGGAAGGCAAGGAGATCACCGAATCTCCGGTTTCGCCAGAGCAGATGGCGGAGCTTGTCAATCTCATTGTCTCTGGCGAGATCTCCGGGAAGCTGGCAAAGGAGATCTTCCCCAAGATGTTCTCTTCGGGCGACAGTCCGAGGTCGATCATGGAGCGGGAAGGGCTGAAGCAGATCAGCGACACTGCAACTCTCGAGAAGATTGTTGACGAGGTTATCGCTGCCAACCCGAAGCAGGTCGAGCAGTATCGGGGCGGGAAAACGGCGGTTCTCGGATTCCTGGTCGGCCAGGTCATGAAAGCCTCCCGGGGGCAGGCAAACCCGGCTGCCGTCAATCAGCTGCTGAAGGTCAAGCTGTCATAACCTGCTTTAAATACTACGCTTGCGTGAGATAATCGCGATGCGTCATAGTGGAGAGGAAAGCCGTGTCAAAGCGCGCTGCCTCTCCCTTGCCTTCCTTTCCCCCAGGGCTGCGCGTCAGGCGTACCTGTATGGATGGACGAACCGATGGCGGACAGCCTCCTTTATCTCACGGAGCTACAGGGGCTCAAGGTCTACGACCTCAAGCACCGCGTCATCGGACGCGTAAAGGACGCTGCAATTGTCCCTCTCATCGATCCTTTTCGGGTTGACCGGTTTCTCATTGGAGCCGGATACGCTTGGTTCACCGTCCGCTACGACCAGGTGAAGACCATCTCGCTGGATGGAATCTACCTCAAGGACGAGCTCCTGACTCCCTACCATTCTGACGAGTACATGTTGCGCGTCGTCCGGGACCTCGTTGATCAGCAGATCATCGACGTCCACGGGAGGAAAGTCGTTCGTGTGACGGATGTCACCTTCGAGCTGCGGCGTGAGCGCGATTCCGACATCCTGACGGTTCTTGAAGTCGATATCGGCTTGCGGAGCGTCTTCCGTCGCCTGCTGCAAGGGGTAATTCCTCCGCGCTGGATCCGGCGGCTGCAGGACCGCATTCCGCCAAACTCTATCCGCTGGGAGTTCTGCAACATTCTCGAACCGGATCCCCAGCGACGCCTCCGCTTGAACATCTCAAACCAGTTGCTCGAAAAGATGCACCCGGCGGACCTGGCGGACATTGTGGAGGAGCTGAGTCCGGAGGACCGCGAAGCGATCTTCAGTGCGATCAACAGCGAAGTGGCCGCCGAGGCGCTGTCGGAGATGGATCGCGGCATCCAGGCGAGCATCATTGAGTCGCTCGATACGGACAAGGCGGCCGAGATCATCGAGGAGATGGCCCCGGACGAGGCTGCGGATGTACTCGCGGAGCTGGAAGAGGAGACCTCGCAGGAGATTCTGGAGGAGATGGAGACGGAGCCGAAGGCGGAGGTCCGTGAGCTGCTCGAGTTTCGAGAAGACTCCGCTGGCGGCATGATGAATACCGAGTACGTCGCCCTCCATGAGAACGCGAAAGTGGCGGACGCGATCGAGGGCATCCGCGGCAACGAGGAACTGGCGGACAGCCTGAACGCACTGCTTCTGGTGGATGCGGACGAGCGGCTCGTCGGGGTTGTACCGGTGGCCCGTCTGTTCCTGGCAGCGCCGGATCAATCGCTCAAGGAACTGGCTAACGAAAACCTTATTCAGGTACCTGTCACCGAGCGGCGCGACCGAATCACCGAGCTGTTCGACAAGTACAATCTGCTGACCCTACCGGTCGTAGATGAGGACGGGAAACTGGCGGGAGTCATCACGGCTGACGACATCATCTCGGTGCTGAGGCAGAAGTAGAGTTTGATGCTGAAACGGGCCCGGTATCACATCGCAGTCTTTTTCTCGGTCATCGGTCCAGGATTCATTACCGCAGTCGTCGATAACGACGCCGGCGGAATTTTTACCTATTCTCAGGCAGGCGCCCGCTGGGGGTATCTTCCCCTATGGACCCTGCTGCCGATCACTCTTCTGCTGATTGTCACCCAGGAAATGTGCTCCCGCATGGGAGCCGTGACCGGCAAAGGCCTCTCCGATCTGATTCGCGAAGAGTTCGGCCTGCGAACGACCTTCTTCATGATGATTACGCTCCTTGTGGCGAACTTCACGAATGTGATGGCGAACTTCGCCGGGATCGCCAGCTCCCTCGAATTGTTCCACGTCAGCCGCTACATTTCAGTCCCTCTGGCAGCCGTCGCCGTCTGGCTTCTGATTGTGAAGGGCACGTACGAACGCGTGGAGAAGGTTTTTCTCTTCGCCACTTCCCTTTATGTCTGCTACGTCATCTCCGGGTTCCTGGTAAAGCCGGATTGGAAAGAGGCAGCGATTTACAGCGTTCGACCGGTACTGCTGTTCGATCCGGACTACATCACGATGCTCATCGCCATGGTCGGTACGTCCGTCGCACCCTGGATGCAGTTCTATCTGCAGGCTGCCGTCGTTGAGAAGGGCGTCACAGCGAAGGAGTACGTGGAGTCGAGGATCGAAGTGATCGTGGGCTGCATTGTGATGAGCGTTATTGCATTTTTCATCATCGTTGCGTGTGCGGGCGCCATCGGCGCCGTCGCGCCGCGTGATATTGAGAATGCAGCCGACGCCGCTCTTGCCCTGAAGCCGTTTGGCGAGTACGCCTTCCTGCTGTTTGCCGCCGGGCTGTTCAATGCGTCGATTTTCGCCGCTACGATTCTGCCTCTCTCCACGGCTTACACGGTCTGCGAAGGGCTGGGCTTCGAAAGCGGTGTGAACAGGCGTTTCCGCGAAGCACCAATCTTCTACTGGCTGTTTACGCTGCTCATTGTGTTCGGAGCTGGCGTAGTACTGCTTCCGGAGTTTCCCCTCATTCAGATGATCCTCCTGTCTCAGGTAATTAACGGAGTGCTGCTGCCGGTCGTTCTGATCTTTATGGTGCTGCTCGTTAATAAGAAAAACCTGATGAAGGAGTGGATAAATTCTCGAGGCTACAACGTCATCACCTGGATCTCGGTGGCTCTCATCATCGGTCTGACTCTTGCGCTGGTGGCCATTTCGATCCGAGACATGGTGCGGTGACTGGCGGATTGAGCGCCCAACCAGGGACTCTCGCAGCTGCTGATGCCGAACAGCTCCAGGATGCTGCCAACATAGCACCGGTGGCAGCGTAACCGGTTCAACATTGGAGGCGGCAGGAGCTCCTCTCATCCTCGAATTAAAACCTGTTTATTTGGCGCGAATAGAGCCGAGCATACACAACGATGAAAACTTCACACGGGTTCAGCTTTTCTTCGTTATGTAAACGCTTGCATTGGCTCTTAAAATCTGTAACCATTTTGCAGCA
The DNA here is from genome assembly GCA_937959285.1 of uncultured Bryobacterales bacterium. Classification (GTDB taxonomy): domain Bacteria; phylum Acidobacteriota; class Terriglobia; order Bryobacterales; family Bryobacteraceae; genus JADGHK01. The sequence goes on along the minus strand of CALGAR010000064.1, from coordinate 4,038 downwards.
GCAATACCTAAAACAGTATTTTGTGCGGTCGTGGGAGTCGTCGAATCAATCGCTTGCGTTGGCAATCGGATTGCAAAGTCGGACATCGATCTTCCAGCCGTCCACGGCAACGCACAGGTCGAGGCGCAACACTTCAAAAGGCCTTATTTAAGTAATGGGAGCGACACAAATGCACCTTCGTAAGCTCGTCACCAGCGTGCTTCTCGTATTTAATCTGTTGAGCCTGGCAATCGCAGCCTTCGGGCAGATTACCGGTGAAGTGAGGGGAGTGGTTGTTGATTCATCGGGCGCCAGTGTAGGGAATGCCAAAGTCTCCTTGAAGAGCGTGGAAACGGGCGAAGTTCGAGAACAAACCACCGACACGGAAGGCAGGTTCGCCTTCAGCCTGCTCAAGATTGGCAAGTACGAAATACGGGTGGAGGCATCAGGATTCAGGACGGGCATTACGCAGGCCGACGTCCTGACGGGAGAAATTGCGAGCGTCCGGCTGACTCTTGAGGTCGGCCAGGTGACGGAAGTGGTTAATGTCACCGATGCCGTCAGTCTCATCGATACGGAAAATGCTCAGATTCAACGGTCGATTGAGGGCAGCAATGTTCTCGATATTCCCGTGAATCGGAACCCGGACCTGTTTGCTACCACTGCGCCTGGCGTTGCTCCCGTATCACCAAACCACCCGTTCCTGGGCAGTGGAAGCTTTAACTCAAACGGCGGTCGTGGGCGCGGGAACAATATTACGGTCGACGGTATCACGGCCACAGACGTCTCCGTAACCGGTACAGGCGGTCCGTTGGGGCCTCTGAACTTCAATGCCATCCGCGAAGTGAAGGTAATCACGAACAACTTCAGCGCCGAATACGGCCGAAACTCCAGCGCCCAAGTGCTTTACATCACGAAGGGCGGCACCAACCAGCTCCGGGGTGATTTCTTTAATTATTTCCAGAATGACAAGCTAAACGCGCGCCCGTTCTTTGACACGACTGGTAAGCCGAATGTCGTCCGCCAGAACAACTGGGGATTCGTGCTGGGCGGACCGGTCTATCTGCCGAATCTCTACGATGGGCGCAATCGTGCCTTCTGGCTGGTTACCTATGAAGGCCTGAAGGCGCGAGGCGCGAGCAAGCCGCGGATCGCAAGTGTACCGACCCCCGAGATGCTCGCCCAAGTCACCGACCCAGCCTCTAAGGCAATCCTGGACATGTACAAACTGCCTGCTGCGGCGACGGTTTCGGGTGGTGTCGGCCAAGTGCCACAGAGCGCTCCGTCGACGGCTGACACCTATCAGTTCTCCGTGAGGGGCGACTACAATTTGTCTTCTAACGACACCCTCTGGGCCCGCTATTCTCAGTTCCGTTCCACGGCGGAGTCCGAAGGGAACACGTTCATCGGCACCAACCTTGCCGGGTTTGGCGCTGGTTCAACGAATTTCCCCCGCCAGGCGACGCTCGCGGAAGCCCATACCTTTTCGCCGACGATGGTGAATGAGTTCCGGTTCGGCTTTGGCCGTAGCGAACCGGCATTTCCTATCCAGGGGGACGTGCTCGGGCCTCGGATTATCTTCGCTGACGGTTCGATTGATTCTTTCGGGCCTTGGGAGGGGTTGCCGCAGGGACGGTCCCAGAACACGTACCAGTTCACGAACAATTTCTCCTGGACGAGGGGTGCACACAACCTGAAGATGGGCTTTGAGTATTACTACCTGCATGCCGACAGCTTCTTTGATGCCCTTGTCCGTCCGGTCTTGACCTTTACTAGCTGGGAGGCTTTCGCTCAGGGCCGCCCGGCCCTCTATCAGCAGCGTTTCGGGAACTCGGTCCGCGCAAACCGGGTTCATAACCAGTTCGCTTTCTTCCAGGATGACTGGAAGGTTTCCCGCAGCCTGACGCTGAATCTCGGCGTCCGTGTGGAGCGTGCGCAGGGACCGACTGAGAAGGAGGGCCGTCTGTCGAACCTCAACTTGGATTGCAAGGATCCGGTTGGCGGGGGCGGAACCGGGCGGTGGGGATGCTTCCAACTGGGCGGCGCCTCTTTCGGGACCAATGTGAACTGGGCGCCGCGAGTGGGCTTCGCCTGGACTCCCTTTGGGGATCAGAAGACCGTGATTCGAGGAGGATACGGAATTGCCTACGACTTCATCTACATGAATCCGATCACCAACCAGCGATTCCTTCCGCCGCTGATGCCAACCGTCGCTGCTTCCGGTGCCACCCTTGTAGGTAACAACAGCCTGGAACGAATTCTTGCCGGAACGTCGGACCTTCAGGCGCAGGGGCAAGCTGCTGTCGGTCAATTCAGCCCAACGCAGCTCAACTTCGGCAATGTCACCCCTGCGATCGACCTGGGCCTCCGCAACCCCCAGGTTCATCAGTGGAATCTGGGTCTGCAACGGGACTTGAAAGGATTTGTTCTCAAGGCAAGCTACGTAGGCACCAAGGGGAACTACCTGCAGCGGTCGCGCCCGATCAATCTGCCGGCCGATCCTCGTCTGGCTCCGGCAACCAGCCTCGCGGATGAGGCGGCGCGCTTGAATGACTTCCGGGCCGGCGTAACGGCAATGAGCGGTAACGCCGCCCGATTTAGCAACCGGATTGATCCCCGCTTCAACGAAATCACTCTCGTCGATAGCTCTGCAAACTCCAACTATCATTCCTTCCAGTTTGAGGCGCAGAGGCGAATCGGGAGCGAGTTCTTAATGCTTGCCGCATACACCTGGGGCAAGTCGATCGATGATAGCTCGGACGCATTAAGTGTTCTGGTCGGAGACAGCGCAGTGCAGCAGAATCCGAATTATCTTCGTGGCGACCGTGCGCCGTCCCAGTTCGACCTCCGGCACCGCCTGGTTATCACTCACCTTTGGGAGCCCAAATGGGGAGCTGGGGCTTCGGGCTTCAAGAGGCATCTGTTGCACGGCTGGGGCTTTGCGGGCATCACCTCCTTCCAGAGCGGCTTCCCCGTAACGCTGTTGGCCGGCCCCCGGCTCGGAATCAGTTCGATCTCGTTGGTTGGCACGACCGCGCCTGTTCGCCCGAATATCAGCGGCCCGATCGATTTCAATCCTCGTCCGGCGAACTCCGCTGGCGCTCCAGCGGGTCTCAACAATGATCCCGTGCAGCCGATCTCTGATTACGCTGCCAGTCTGGGGCTTTCCCAGCCGCTGTTGGGCAACTTTGGCAACATGGGCCGTAACGTGCTCCGGTTGAACGGCGAACGGAACTTTGACTGGAACATCTACAAGAACTTCGCGCTTACTGAAACAGTGAAGTTCCAGTTCCGGGCGGAGTTCTACAACATCTTCAACAATACCTCGTTTCTCGAAGTCGAGCGAAATATTGCCGACCCCATCTTCGGGCAGTATACGAGCGTTTCACAGAATGCACGTTGGATCCAGCTAGGTGCAAGGCTGGTCTTCTAGTTCGCTCGGACCTCACCTTCTGGCGGAGTTAGGCCGGTCTGCAAAGACCGGCCTTTTCTTTTTCCGGTCTCCCGTTCGCTCCCCGACCTGCGAGGTCTCGCTGACTCCCATAAAAGGAGAACCCAACAAAAAAGCCCACCCCCATTCAGGGGTGGGCTTTGAAAAGCAAGGAAGCGGAGAATTAGTAGTCCATGTCCGGGCCGTGGCCACCGGGACCGCCAGCCGGAGCCTGCTTCTTCTCCGGAATCTCGGCAATCATCGCCTCGGTTGTCAGCATCAGGGCGCTGATCGACGAAGCGTTCTGCAGAGCCGAGCGGGTTACCTTCGCGGGGTCGATGACGCCGGCCGCCACGAGGTCTTCGTACTGGCCGGTTGCCGCGTTGAACCCGTAGTTCGGGTTCTCGTTGGCCAGAACCTTTTCCGTCACGATGGCGCCTTCATAGCCGGCGTTGCCCGTGATCTGGCGGAGCGGCTCCTGGCAGGCACGACGGATGATGTCGACGCCGATCTGCTCGTCGCCCGACATCGACAGGCTGCTCAGAGCTTTCGAAGCGCGAAGCAGAGCCACGCCGCCGCCCGGAACGATTCCTTCCTCGACAGCCGCGCGAGTCGCATGCAGGGCGTCT
>CALGAR010000063.1 GCA_937959285.1 uncultured Bryobacterales bacterium | reverse complement strand
TGACACGCTTTGCGCGGCCGAGGTCTTCGAGACGCACGCCCTCGAGCTTGATGCCCGTCTCTTCCATGATCGCTTTGCCGCCCGTCAGGATCGCGATATCCTCGAGCATGGCCTTCCGGCGATCACCGAAGCCCGGAGCCTTCACAGCGCAGCAGTTGAGCGTACCGCGCAGCTTGTTCACAACCAGCGTTGCCAGCGCCTCGCCCTCGACTTCCTCGGCGACGATTAGCAGCGGCCTGCCCGAGCGGGCAACCTGCTCCAGCAGCGGCAGCAGATCCTTCATCGCGCTGATCTTCTTCTCGTGAATGAGGATGTAGGGCTCTTCGAGCACGCACTCCATCCGCTCCTGGTCCGTAATGAAGTACGGCGACAGGTAGCCGCGGTCGAACTGCATGCCGTCGACGGTCTGGAGCTCCGTCACCATGGTCTTGGACTCTTCGACCGTGATGACGCCGTCCTTGCCAACCTTCTTCATTGCATCGGCGATGATGTTGCCGATGGTCTCGTCACCGTTGGCCGAAACGGTGCCGACCTGCGCGATCATGTCCCCGGAGACCGGCTTGGCCAGCTTCTTGATTTCATCGACAACGGCATCAACAGCTTTGTCAATGCCGCGCTTTAGCGCCATCGGATTTGCGCCTGCGGCCACCGCCTTGACGCCCTCACGGAAAATGGACTGCGCGAGAACAGTTGCGGTTGTGGTTCCGTCGCCCGCTACATCCGAGGTCTTGGACGCCACCTCCCGCACCATCTGCGCGCCCATGTTCTCGAGCGGATCCTTCAGTTCAATCTCCTTGGCAACCGTGACGCCGTCTTTCGTGATCGTTGGGCCGCCGTACTTCTTCTCCAGAACCACGTTTCGGCCCTTCGGACCCAGCGTTACTTTCACCGCGTCAGCGAGCTGGTTCACCCCGCGAAGGATCGCTTGCCGGGAGCTTTCGCTGTAAAGGATCTGTTTTGCTGCCATATGTGACTCCTAGGCTGCCTTCTCCTTGGCCTCTTTGTTCACAACGATCCCGAGAACTTCATCTTCCCGGATAATCAGATACTCCTGTCCGTCAATCTTGATGTCGTTGCCAGAGTATTTGCCGAACAGGACTCGGTCGCCGACCTTTACTTCCAGCGGAATCACGGTCCCGTTCTCCAGGCGCTTCCCGTTACCTACCGCTACTACTTCGCCCTCCTGCGGTTTCTCCTTTGCAGTGTCCGGGATGATAATTCCTCCCCGCACCTGTTCTATCTCTTCGATCCTACGAACCACAATCCGGTCATAGAGTGGTCGAAGCTTCATACACTCTGAGCCTCCGTGTGATTTTTGGTTGATTGGAGAGATCGCGGCGGACGCCGCCCTCTTTTTCAGTAATTAGCACTCTCAAGCACCGAGTGGCAATAGGCATCTGCAACCTATTGATCCTCAGCGACTAATAGATTTTTCCGGACACAGCCAGGGAGTAATTGAAGAGTAAGCCTTGGTGGCCGCGCGAGCAGTCCGAGGAAGCCCGGAACGCGACAATGCTTTAACCTTTTAGTCGAATCCTACGTACTGGACCTCTTCTTCCAGTTGTAGGCCGAAGCGCTCATGCACCCGTTTCTTCAACTCCGTGATGATCTCCCGAAGTTGAGCGGCGGTGCCCTGGCCGGAGTTGTAAATAAGGTTGGCGTGATAATCGGCGACCTGAATATCGCCGTTCTTCATTCCTTTTGCCCCGGCCGCTTCCAGGAAGTACGCTGACGGAACTTTGCCCTCCCGAATCACTCGCGCGGGAATTTGCGCCGCCAGTTCGGGAGGCAAGTCCGCAAGCAGCAGATTCTTGAAGATACTGCCCGCGCACTTCATCGTTGGCGGATACTTCTGGTTGCGCATTCGCAGGATGCCGTCGGCGGTTTCGCGAAGCTTCGCGGGATCGGCGAGCGACAGCCTCAGATCCGCGGAAAGGATGACCCACTCCTTACGCCGCTTGAAGATGCTCTCCCTGTACTCAAAGCAGCACTCGTCGCACTGAAACGATCGAACCCCCTCGCCGTCGACAAAGCGAACACAATCGACACACTCAGAGATTGAATGGCCGTAGGCGCCGGCGTTGCCGTAGATCGCAGCTCCAACGGAACCAGGAATGCCAGTCATGGTCTCCAGGCCCTGGAGGCCGGCATCAATCGTGAAGTCGACCAGGTCCTGCAGCGCCGCTCCAGCATCGACAGAAACGGAATGGCCGTTTGCCGAGATCCGGCTGGCCGTATATCGCAGAACGATGCCGCGAAATCCATGATCGGAAACGATAAGGTTCGTGCCCCCTCCGATCACCACGTATTTCAAGTCACTTTCCCGGACCAGACTCAGGCCAGCAATGAAAGCGCTTTCATCGCTTGTTTCGACGTATACGTCGGCCGGCCCCCCGATGCCGAACCGGGTGTATTGAGAAAGAGGCGTCCTTTCGGAGACGGTAAGCTGAGGGATTTCACGGAGACGCGCCAGCGTCTCGTCGATGCAGGTCATTCCCTTTCAATTATAGGAAAGGCAAAAAGGCGCTCGATCACAGGCCACGTCCGCGCCTGCCTTTGAGGGTTCCTCGCCCTTGGTTCGCGTCCGGGCGGCCAGTTTGTTTCGTGAAATTGTTACCCGTTGATTCACACTTTCTGTTTTGCGCGGGAACAATCCGAACATTTAACAGATGTGGACCTGTTCACTGAGATCAGGGGACAACTCTTGCGCTCCACGCCCTTTCTTCAATGCCGTGAATGAGAAGCGGGTGAAGCGGGAACGAAGCAGAAAACGAAGCAGCCGAAAGTACTACAAAAAGTTTCTTATTTTATTGACGCAATGATTCGTTTCTTAATGGTTATCGCTGGCGCCTCCGTTGCGCGCTTTGCAGCCGGCCTGCGTTGAGAGTCAAGCGCTGTACGGAGGTCCGCAACATAACCTGGTTCATAGCTTGAGGACAGGCGGCCAGTAGTTTTTGCAGAGTAAAAACGTTCCAGTTTGCCGTTTCGTTTTCACTCACGACCGTCGATTCAATGAGTTCCGGGTTGGACGAGGGATTGCATAAAGCAAAGGAGTTGCGCCCAATGCCATACGTTTGCAATGACCGCCGCTATTTATGTTCGGAGCTTGTGATGCTTCGCTGGTCCCCGTCTTGGGGACCCACCGTTGAAACGCACGCGAATTTGGAAAGCATTTGGGCTTCCGGCGCAACACTCACCACTGAGTGCCCCGTGGCAGAGGAGACGCTGCTGCAGATTCGGACCTGGGGATGCGAGCTTCGCGGCTACGTGAAGCTGTGCACGCCGAACGGGTTCGACTATACGGTGGAACTCGAGTTCCTCCCCCAGAGTAAATGGAGCCTCACGAAATTCGTTCCCGATCACCTCTTCGACCCGTCGGTCCTGCTAGGCTTCCCTACGCTGGTGGCCGCCTCATAGGCAAGCCTCTACTTTTTGCTTGCATCCCGTATCGGTAGTGATAAACTTAGTCCACTGAGGAGAATCCGGGGTTTCCAAACAGCGCTGTAAGAAGGACGGCCACACGTCCGCTTCCTTGCCAGGAAGGCGACGGTTTTTCAGGGCGTCTCCGTGCGGTATTGTTGGTTGGGGGTAAGGGTCAGCCGCACGGAGACGTTCTCCCTTTTGCTTTATTATGACGTACGAAACCGGAAGTCGTCTTGTTCCCAGTCCCACAAAATTTTTTTATTGAGACCCGCAGCTAGAGCATTCCTAAGAGCGCGTTGACCAGAATCGAGAACAGACCTATAGGAATCATATACTTCCAGCCAATGTTCATAAGCTGGTCGTAGCGAAACCGCGGGAAAGTCCCACGCAGCCAGATCAGGATGTAAACCAGGACGGTAATCTTGAACAAAAACCAGAAGATGCCGATCACGGCGTGGTTCACGGCGGGTATCGCAAACAGCCCTCCCACTCCAAGGAGCAGCACGCCAACAGCCTGAAGCCCTACCCTTTGAGCCTTGCTCTTCAGGCGAGCAGCAAGCGGGAAGCAGATCCCGCCCGAAAAAAGGAACAGTCCCACCGGGATCAGATAATTGAGCCCTTCCAGCCACGCGACACCGGGAAACGGACGCAGCCATCCGCCCCAGAACAGCGTCACTGCCACAGCGCTCACCACCACGATGTTGGCGTATTCCGCAAGGAAGTACAGCGCCCAGCGGAAGCCGCTGTACTCGGTGTGGAATCCGGCGACGAGTTCGGACTCGGCTTCGGGCAGGTCGAACGGTGCGCGATTGGTCTCGGCAATCGCGGAAATGAGGAAAACCATGAAGGGCACGAGCATGAAGCCGTAGTTGTCAAAGACGAACCAGATGCCCCGTTCCTGTTGCGCTTTCACGATTCCGACCAGACTCAGGGTCCCCGCGGTCATTACGCCGGAGACGAGGGCCAGAGCGAGAGCGATCTCGTAGCTCACAAGCTGTGCAGCGCTGCGGAGCGCGCCCAGCAAGGGATAGTGGCTGTTCGAGGCCCATCCGCCAAGAATGATCCCCAAAATGCCGACAGCCGAAGTCGCGGAGATCACCAGCAGCCCCACATTGACGTCCGCGATATACAGCCAGGGTGTGAAGGGGATCACCGTGAATGCGGTCAAGGCAGTGACCGTCGAGATCACGGGAGCCGCCCAGAACAGCCATTTATCCGCGCCCGCCGGAATTATGTCTTCCTTAATGAGCAGCTTCAAGGCATCCGCGATCGGCTGGAGAAGACCATGAGGGCCCACACGCATCGGCCCCAGGCGTACCTGGATATCGGCAAGGACCTTCCGCTCAAGCAGCACAAGGTACCCTGCGATCAACGGGAAGACGCCGATGATCGCCAGCGTCAGAACCAGCGGGATAAAGAGCGGATGTCGAAAGATGGATTCCATGGAAATCACCACCGCGCAAGCCACAAGAAGGGTTCGGGATAAACGCCGATCGCCACTGTCAAAGCCCCGGTAACGGCGAGTGCAAGACGGAGGCCATAGCTGGTTGCAAGCGGCGCCTCTACAGTCGGATCGCCGACAAACATGCTACGCACGAGGCGGAAGTAATAGTAGAGGGATACCGCGACATAAAGCGTTGCTACGACCGCCAGGACGTAATGACCCGTCTCGATGAGGGCCAGGAAGATAAAGTACTTTCCGATGAAGCCCGCCGTGGGCGGAATGCCTGCGAGGGAGAGGAGAAAGATCAGCATGAGAACGGCGTAACCCGGGCTCTTATGCATCAAACCGGAGAGATCGTCGATATCCTCTCCCATCAGTTCGTGCCGTCTCAGCGCCACGATGACGAGAAACGCGCCCAGGGTCATGAACGTGTAGACGAGAATGTAGACGCCCACACCCATGATTCCCGTCTGGTTTCCGGCAATGAGGCCAAGCAGAATATAACCGGCGTGCGAAATGGAGCTGTAGGCCAACAGGCGCTTGATGTTGCTCTGGCTGATGGCCGCCAGATTCCCGACCGTCAGACTGAGAACGGCGATCGCAATGAGAACTGGCTCCCACACTTCCCGCAGCGTCGCCATCGGTCCGAGGAAGATCCGCAGGAGAAACGCGAAGGACGCCGCTTTGGAGCCGACAGAAAGGTAAGCCGTCACGGTCGTAGGCGCGCCTTCATACACGTCGGGCGCCCACATGTGAAACGGAACAGCGGATACCTTGAACAGAAGGCCTACTGCCGTCGTCGTCAGCGCCAGCAAAACGATCGGATCCCACGGATTCCGGGCCGCGATCACCGCCCCGACCGACCGCAAGTCCGTCGATCCGGATATGCCGTACAGCAGCGAGAAACCGTAGGCAAGAACGCCGCTCGAGAAAGCTCCCAGCAGCAGATACTTCATCGCCGCTTCATTGGATCGCTTCTCGCCTCGGAGGAAGCCCACCAGAATGTAGAACGAGAGGGCCATCAGCTCCAGTCCGACGAAGAGCGTCACGAGGTCGGTGCCGCAGGCGAGGAAATACATGCCGCACTGGGCAAGCAGAATGAGCCCGTAATACTCGCCGTGATGTTCCCCTTCGATCTCCAGATACCGGTAGGAGACGATCGCCACGACAAGCGCGGATATCAGGAAGATCGCGTTGAAGAAGAGGGAGAAGTTGTCGACGGTGAGAGCTCCGTGGAAGGCAATGATCTCCCTGGTGCCTGACTCCTGAAGATAAACGTACTGCCTCCCGAGGCCAATGCCCGTGAAGACGAGACCGAGAACGACAAACACCAGCAGACCTTTCCGGTGTTTCGGGTTCGGGAAGAGCCAGAAATCGAAGAGCAGCACGGCACAGCCGAACAGCGCCAGCATGATGGCCGGGATGAGCACGAAGTGGTCTGTGGACGTGTAAAACTGGCTCATCGCACGTCTCCTGCAACCGCCGCGGACGATTGCGTCAGCGCTTCAAAGTATCCGGGACGCACTCGCTCCACGATGCGCGTCACCGGCTTGTCCAGCACATCGAAGTATGGTTTTGGATAAACCCCAATCCACAGAGCCCACGCAATCAGCGGCAAGAAGACAGCCCATTCCCGGACGGAGAGATCGGGCAAGCCGAGGTTCTTTGCATTCGTCACCTGCCCCAGCATCGTCCTCTGATAGAGCCACAGGAGGTATGCGGCGCCGAGAATGATTCCTACAACGGCAAAGGCGGCCCAAATCCGGTTGGCCTCAAAAGCCCCTTGCAAAATGGTGAACTCGCCGACAAACCCGTTGAGCAGGGGAAGCCCGGCTGAACTGAACATGGCAAACGCGAATACCTTTGCATAGTTCGGCATCACATGCGCCAGACCGCCGTATTCTCCGATCTCACGCGTGTGCCGGCGCTCATAGATCACACCCACGATCAAAAAGAGCATTCCCGTCGAGATGCCGTGGTTGATCTGCTGGATGATGCTGCCCGCGATGCCGTTGGGATTCAGAGCAAAGATGCCTAGGGTGCAGAACCCAAGGTGGCTGACGGACGAATAGGCGACGAGCTTTTTCCAATCCTGCTGCATCAGGCTAGCTAGAGCCCCGTACAGGATCGCAATGATGGACAGCCCAGCCAGCACCTGCACGATGACGCCGTCAACGGAGGCATCCGGCAACAGCGGCAGAGAGAAGCGAATGAAACCGTACGTGCCCATCTTGAGCAGCACCGCCGCCAGGATGACAGAGCCGGCAGTCGGGGCCTCAACGTGGGCGTCCGGAAGCCATGTATGGAACGGAAACATCGGCACCTTGATGGCGAATCCGATGAAGAGCGACCAGAAGACCCATTGCTGCAACCCAAGAGGCAGCGAGAGCTTCATCAACCCCGAAATCTCGAAGGTATAGAAGCCGAACTGCTGGTAATGCTGGAAATAGAGCGTCAGGATACCGAGCAGCATCAGGACGCTGCCCGCCATCGTATAGAGGAAGAATTTAATTGCGGCGTAAAGCTTCCGGTGCCCGCCCCAGACACCGATGATGAAGTACATCGGCACGAGTACGATTTCCCAAAAGACGTAAAACAACAGAAAATCGAGCGCCAGGAACACGCCGATCATGCCGGTCTGCTGGAGCAGCAGCATCGCGTAGTAGGACTTCACGCGATCCTCGACCGCATTCCAGGAAGAGAGCACAGCGAGGAAGCCCATCAGAGTGGTGAGCAATACCAGGAGCAGGCTGATTCCGTCGATGCCCAGGGCATATTTCAAGCCGATCGCCGGGATCCAGTCGGCGCGCTCCACCATCTGGAAATCCCCGCTGGTGCGGTCGAACCGGGTGAGCAGCAGCAGCGATACCGCAAAGCCGGCAAAGGCGCTGACGTTCGCCCAGATCTTGATCAGGGTCGTCTTGGATGAGGGAATCAGCAGCAGCAGGAGCATTCCTGCAAGCGGTGTGAGGAGAACCAGACTGAGAAGATGCTCGCTCATACCTTCACCGCGACATGTAATAACCGAGAATGACAGCTAAGCCTGCCATCACCATCAATGCGTATGTCTGGACGAGACCGTTCTGCACCAGGCGCACGGGATAGGACCAGACCTTGACCGTAAAAGCGGACAGCCGGACGAGCCCGTCGACGATCCACGTATCCCACCAAATGGAGAACCTGGAAGTGAAGCGTGTCAGCCAGGCGGCGCCATTGACACCACCATCGACGATCGCGCTGTCAAAGCGGCCCAGAAGAGTTCCTCCGCGTTTCGCCAGCCCATTCACGAAGAGAAAGTCGTAGATCTCATCGACGTACCACTTGTTCAACAAGATCTTGTGAAGCAGTCCTGGAGCTTCCGCCTCCGGTTCCTCTTGCACTGCTTTGCTTAGGTAGCGGCGGCGAGCCAGCAAAATTGCTCCGACAGCAACGGAGACCGAGAGCGCCATCAGCAGCCACTCCACTGAAGCCTCATGGTGCGCCTCTTCCGCGCTGTGCGCCGCAGCGAACACCGGTTCCAGCCAGTGTTCGAAAGCTCGGAATCCGTCGCCAAACACCGACCAGAGTTTGGGAACGCCAATCCAGCCACCGGCGATGCTCAGCAGCGCCAGCACGCTGAGCGGAACCGTCATGGATATCGGCGATTCGCGAATGTGCGCGGCCGTATGGGCATCCATTCGCGGCTGCCCGTAAAAGGTCAGGAACATGAGCCGCCACATGTAGAACGCGGTCATGAAAGCTGTCACGAGGCCGACGGCGAAGATCGACTTCGATCCCAGTGGAGAGCTCCAGGCCTGCCAGAGAATTTCATCCTTGGAGAAGAATCCCGCCAGACCTGGAACGCCGGCGATCGCCAGCGATCCGATGAACATCGTCCGAAACGTGACCGGAATCTTGTCCTTAAGGCCGCCCATGCGCCGCATGTCCTGCTCGCCGGACATGGCATGGATCACCGAGCCAGCACCGAGAAACAGCAGCGCCTTGAAGAAGGCGTGTGTGTATAGATGAAAGACCGCAACCCAGTAAGCCCCGACACCGAGCGCCACGAACATGAACCCGAGCTGGCTAACCGTTGAATAAGCGAGAACCCGCTTGATATCGTTCTGCACAAGCGCAATCGAAGCAGCAAAGATCGCCGTGAAGGCGCCGACAGCGGCCACAATCGTTGAGGTCTCTGGAGTCAGCGCGAAGAGAGCGCTGGAGCGCGCAATCATGTAAACGCCGGCCGTCACCATGGTCGCAGCATGGATCAACGCCGAAACGGGCGTAGGACCCTCCATGGCGTCGGGCAGCCAGACGTAGAGCGGAAACTGTGCCGACTTGCCTGCAGCGCCAAGAAACAGCAGTAGCGCCAGCACGCTCAGAACGCCGAAGCTGGTCTCAGGGGCCCGGCCGGCCAGCGCTGCATTCACGTCAAGGAAACGGACGGAGCCGACCAGGGCGAACAGAAGCAGCATGCCCAGAATAAAGCCGGCATCGCCGATGCGGTTGACAATGAAAGCCTTCTTCGCGGCATCCCCTGCGGCTTTTTTGTGGAAGTAAAAGCCGATCAGCAGATAGCTGCACAGGCCGACGCCCTCCCAGCCGACGAACAGCAAGGCATAGTTGTTCGCCAGCACCAGCATCAGCATGAAGAAGACGAAGAGATTCAGGTAGGCGAAGAAGCGGTAGTAGCCTCCATCATGGGCCATGTACCCCGTCGAGTAGACGTGAATCAGAAAGCCGATTCCCGTCACGATCAAGATCATGACGGAGCTTAAGGGGTCCAGCAGAAATCCCCAGTCGGCGCTGAACCGCGCCAGTGCGCCATCTGCCCTGTGGAACGGGAGCCCGGCGAGCCAGGTGAACTGGATCACCTGATGAACCTTTCCGGCTGTGGATGCCAGCTCGATTACCGCGCCGACCGAGAGCAGGAACGACAACAGCACCATGCCGGGACACAGCAGGCTTACCAGGAACTTTGCGGCTCCGATCGCGTGGTGCCCGTGATCCTCGACGCTTTCGACGAGCCCGGGGGCGAGAGCCGCATCCGAAGGCGCCTGCGGATCGAAGCGGCGGCCAAGGATCAGCATCACGACAGCCCCAAAGAGAGGGAAGAGTGGAATCAGCCAGATGTGGTCGAGAAAGTTCATGCGCGCTTCACCACTTCAGCAGATCCACTTCGTCTGCAAGGACGGTCTCTTTGTTGCGGAACAGCGCGATGAGAATACCGAGCCCAACCGCAGCCTCGGCAACCGCCACTGTGATGACGAAAATCGCAAAGATCTGACCGCTCAAATCCTGCAAGTGCCGCGAAAACGCAATCAAGTTGACGTTCACGGCGTTCAGGATGAGCTCAATCGACATCAGGATGACCACGATGTTCCGGCGCGTCAGCACGCCGATCGTACCGATCAGCAGCAGCGCGAGGCCAACCACAAGGTAGTGAACTGTCGTGACAGGATGCATCTCAAATCCGCTTCTTTGCCATCACAACGGAGCCGACGACTGCCACCAGCAGGAGTACGGAGGAAACTTCAAACGGCAGGAGATATTTCGAGAAGAGAACATCGGCGAGCTGTTCGACATTCCCCGGTTCCGAAGCGCGAGCCGGCGCCGCCAGCTTAAACGAGTCAGCACCGCTATAGAGGACGTAGGCGGCTTCCGCGCTCACGACGAGGATACACGCCAGGGCCACCCACCATTGCTTGTTGAACTGCCTCTCACGGGCAGCCTGATCCAGATTCACAAGCATAATCACGAAGAGGAACAACACCATGATGCCGCCGACGTAGAGCACAATCTGGACGGCAAACAGAAACTCGGCGTGCTGGAGCAGATAGAGGCCGGCTACACCAAGCAGAGAAACGATCAGCCAAATGGCGCTGTGTACGGCATTGCGACGGGTTACCGTCAGCACGGCTCCCGCCAGCGCCAGCAGGGCGAAGACGTAAAAGAAAATCGTATCAAGCCACATTCAGCGATACTCGCAAGCACAAAAAAAGACCGGGACGCACCCCACGGCCATGCGTCTGCCGGCCCCGTCGGACTTCCTTCTGCTACTAGGACCTATATTGGGTCGGTCTTGGGCCTTCCTCCAACATTTGCCGATCCCAGATCTGGCCCTCCCGGGTGTAGCTGGCCAGCTCGAAGTCCTGAGTCAGTTCCAAAGCATCCACAGGGCAAGCATCCTCGCATAGGCCGCAGAACATACATCGTGACGTGTCGTAAGTAAACGTCGTCAGGACCTTCCGGTTCGTTTTGGGGTCGCGTTCAGTACCGACAACAATCAGATTCTCAGGACACGCCAGCGCACAGAGGTTGCACCCGATACACAGCGTCTCGCCGGTGTCAGGATTGATGTTTAACCGAGGCGCTCCGCGAAACCGCTCGGCTACCTTCGGGCGCTGCGCCGGATACTGCTCGGTATAGATATGCTTCGGGTGTTGGTTCCTCAGAGTGACCCACAAACCCTGCAGCAGATCTACCAAAAATACCGTTCGTATCAGCTTGCGCATACCAGTTTTTCCGAACCGGCGAGGCTCAGCGGTCAACCTCCCCCAGTACAATATCAATCGTACCGATAATCGCAACCACGTCAGCGACCAGCGCGCCCCGGCACATCTGATCCAGCGCCTGCAGGTTCACAAATGACGGTGGGCGCACTCGAACACGGTATGGCTGCGTGGAACCATCGCTGACGATGAAGTAGCCGAGCTCGCCCTTCGGCGCCTCGATGGATACGTACACTTCCCCGACCGGCGGCTTGATCACCTTCGGGACCTTCGCCATGATTGGCCCCGGCTCGATCCGCTCGAGCGCCTGTCGGATGATGCGTACGCTCTGCCGCATCTCCTCCATACGGACGATGTATCGGTCAAACGTGTCGCCGTTCTGCCTAATAGGGATGTCGAAGTCGTACTGCTCGTAGCCGCTGTAGGGCTGCGCCTTGCGGAGATCCCACGCCACGCCGGCCGCCCGAAGCACAGGCCCCGTTACACCGTAAGCCTTGCACTGCTCCGCGGTCAGAATTCCTACACCCTTGAGACGCTCTACCCAGATGCGATTGTCAGTCAGCAGCTCCTCGTACTCATCCACCTTGGGCAGAAACATGTCGCAAAACTTTGCGACATCCTCTTCGAAGCCGTCGTACAGTTCGTACTGAAGCCCGCCGATGCGAAACGCGTGCGTAGTCAGCCTCGCGCCGCAGTACTTCTCAAAGATCTTGAGAACTTCCTCACGTTCCCGGAGCGTGTAAAACAGTGGAGTGATCGCGCCGATATCCAACGCATGAGTCCCGAGCCACAGCAGGTGGCTGGCAATCCGGTTCAGCTCTGTGAGAATCACCCGCGTCACCTGCGCGCGCGGCGGAGCTTCTACACTCAGCAGCTTCTCTACAGCCAGGCAATAGCCAAGACCGTTCGAGACGGCCGCCACATAGTCCATGCGGTCTACATAGGGGGCGAATTGAACGTAAGTCCGGTTCTCACCGATTTTCTCGACGCCGCGATGGAGGTAGCCGATGACGCACTCCGTACCGATTACCTTCTCTCCGTCCAGCTTCAGGATCACGCGCAGCACGCCATGCGTCGAAGGGTGCTGCGGCCCCATGTTGAGGACAAGTTCAGACGAGTCTAGGAACGTCGATCCGGCCATCGCCCTACTGCCCGACTTCGATGCCCAGGTTCTCCTGAACCCACCGGCGATCTACGTCCAGAATGCTGTAATCCTTGCGCAGCGGATGTCCCTGCCACTCATCCGGCAGCAGAATCCGCTTCATGTGCGGGTGGCCGTCAAACTCGATGCCAAACATGTCGAAGACTTCACGCTCCAGCCAGTCGGCGCCGAGATGAACGGAAGTTGCGCTCTTTGGTCTATAGCCGTCCGGAATCATCGTCTTCACGCGGATGCGCTCGTTCCGGGAGTAGCTGTAGAGGATGTAGATGAGGTCGAAGCGTTCCGCGCGTTTTGGATAGTCGACAGCAGTGATGTCCACAAGGTAGTCGAAGTCTGCTTCCAGCTTCAAAAACTCGAGGACGGCGTTGACTGCTTCGGGTCTGACTACGAGGAAGTTCTGCCCAAGATAGGAGGAAAACTCCGTAATCGAATCGCCGAAGTGACTCTTCAACAGCTCGGTCAGACTACTCTCCCACGGTGTTGTCGCCATCACGGCTGGGGCTTTTGGAGCGTGCGGCTTGGCGGCTGACGTGGGGCTTGCAGCAGGAGGCTTGGGCGGAATGGCCTTGGCGTCGCCGGGAGTGCCGGCTACAGGCTCCGGCGAACTCTCGGGTTTCTGCTCGTCAGCCATCACACACCTGGAAAGAAACCACAGATATCATATTCCGAATCGCGATGTCAATTTTTGAAACACCCTGCAAAGACGTATCCGTGGCTCTCGCAGATCATCTAAGCTGCGCAAATTCTATTCCCTGCGTGTATTACAGATATAAAGGTTCGATTTACCTATTCCGGTCTTTCACGGGAGATAAGACCTCGCGGATATAATCGCACTTTGGAGGATTTACATCCGATAATGCTGCGCCGCCGTCTGCTAATTCTTTTGCTCGCCGCGTGGGTTTGCCCCGCGCAACAGATTCCGCGACCCGAATATCCGCAACCGCAGTTCGAGCGGGAACAGTGGATGACATTGAACGGGACCTGGGAGTTCGAGTTCGACGACAAAAACGTTGGTCTTGCTGAAAACTGGGGCTCCGGACAGCGGAAGTTTTCCCGCAACATTCTTGTCCCCTACTGTTTTGAATCTCCAAAGAGCGGAATCGGAGATACCTCCTTCCATCCCTATGTCTGGTACCGCCGCAGTTTCAACCTGCCTCCCGCCTGGAAGGGACGGCGGATCCTGCTGCATTTCGGAGCGGTGGACTATCGTGCCGACGTATGGGTGAACGGGCATCATGCGGGACGGCACGACGGCGGCCATACGCCCTTTCGCTTTGACGTAACCGAACTCACTCAGACTGGCGCAAATACGGTGGTCGTCCGGGCGGAGGACTATCCAACGGACCGGGCACTTCCGCGAGGCAAACAGTACTGGGAGCCGAAATCGCGCGGCATTTTTTATACCCGGACTACCGGCATCTGGCAGCCTGTCTGGATCGAAGCGGCTGGGGAAAGCTATCTGGAGTCTGTACGGATCACGCCCTCGAACGAGGGGACGGTCACGTTCGAAGCGCGGATCGCGCGGCCACAGCCAGACCTCGAGTTTCACGCGATCGTTTTGTCGGAGAAGGTGCAAGCGGGCTCTGGCTCGGGGCAGGTCGTCAATGGGCAGGCAGCGTCAGCAGCCTTTGTCAAGAATCCCCGGCTCTGGTCTCCAGCCTCGCCGAATCTGTATGACGTGACGTTTGAGCTCCGAAAGGGAGGCGTTGTCGTGGATCGCGTCAAGTCATACTTCGGATTCCGGTCGATCTCAATTCGTGGAAATCGCTTCCATCTGAACGACCGCCCGATCTACCTCAAGATGGTGCTCGATCAGGGGTATTGGCCGGATAGTCTGCTGACGCCCCCCAGCGACGAGGCAATCCAATACGACATCAGAATGACGAAGGAAATGGGCTTCAACGGGGCCCGGAAGCACCAGAAGATTGAAGACCCGCGCTACCTGTACTGGGCGGACAAGATGGGGCTGCTGGTCTCGTCCGAGATGGCGAATGCCTATCTGTTCGATGACCAGTATCTCGAACGGTTCACGCGGGAGTGGATTGAAGCGGTACAGCGCGACTACAACCATCCGTCCGTGGTCATGTGGGTTCCGATCAACGAAAGCTGGGGTACGCCGAATCTGAACGATCCCCGTCAAAGGGCTCACCTTCGCGCCAACTACCTGCTCACCAAGTCTCTCGACCCAACGCGGCCTGTCATCGATAACGATGGCTGGGAGCATACCGACATGACCGACCTCTTTGCCATCCACGACTATGCTCGGTCGGGCGAGATCCTGTATGAGAAGTACAAGAACCTCGGCAAGCCGGGAGCGGGCGTGCCAGACAATGCCCGGCCGGCCTTAGCCCCGGGCTTCACGTATAACAACACTCCCGTCGTTCTCTCCGAGTTCGGCGGCATTGCCTACATCGCTCCAGGGTCAAAGGTGCCCGATGACGCCTGGGGCTATGCCGGCGTGGAGAAAACGGCCGAAGCAGCCATTAACCGCCTGCGCGGTCTTTATGAGGCAATCGCGCGCATTCCCGCGTTCGCGGGCATCTGTTACACACAGCTTACAGACGTTGAGCAAGAGATTAACGGTCTGATGACCTACGATCGAAAGCCCAAGTTCGATCCGGAGGTTCTGCGCAAGCTCAACGGGCTGCTGCAATAACGTCTTTCCTTACAAAGAAGGAAAGAGCCGGGCGGGTCCAGGCGTCCTTGCCAAAGGGGGAGCTGTGTCTTGCGCCAGGAGATACCTCGTCCGGAACATCCTCAACCTCAGTTTCAACGCGACGACTGGGTCAATCTGAACGGCCTTTGGGAGTTCGAGTTTGACGACCACGATTGCGGCATCGATGAGGGCTGGCCGGCGAACGGGAGGCCGTTTTCTCACCGTATTCTGGTCCCCTACGCCTTCGAAAGCCCGAGAAGCGGGATCGGCGATCCCGGAATTCGACCCCGGGTCTGGTACCGGCGGTCGTTCACAGTGCCGCCGAGCTGGTCCCGCCGGACTCTCCTCCATTTCGGCGCCGTGGACTACCGGGCAAAGGTCTGGATCAACGGCCGGCGGGCAGGAGAACACGAAGGAGGACATACCCCCTTCCACTTCGATATCACTCCCTACCTAAAACCAGGGGAAAATACGCTGGTCGTCCGAGCCGAAGATCCTCCGGACATCACGATTCCGAGAGGGAAGCAGTACTGGGAACCGGAATCCAAAGGGATCTTCTACTCCCGCACAACCGGCATCTGGCAGCCAGTATGGCTCGAATCCGTCGGGGAAAGCTATCTGGACCGGGTGCGGATTCTCGCTCGCACCGACGGCGCCGTTTCTTTCCACGCTGTCATCTCGCGCCCTCGTCCGAATCTCGAATTTACGGCCGTTGTGCGCTACCGCGGCCAAGTCGTGGCAAGCGTCAGCAGCGATACACAAAGTTCAGCCGTATCGGCATCCGCTACCATCGCAAAACCGCGGCTCTGGTCTCCGGACGCGCCCGAGCTATACGACGTTGTCTTTGAACTTCGTCTCCAGGGTGTTCTGCTGGACCGTGTTCATTCCTACTTCGGCTTCCGGTCGGTCAGCGTGAACGCGGGCCGCGTCCTGCTGAATGGCGAACCCATCTTCCTGAAGTTTGTCCTGGATCAAGGCTATTGGGCGGAATCGAATCTTACGCCGCCCTCGGATGAGGCAATTCAATACGACGTCCAGATGACAAAGGCCCTGGGATTCAACGGAGTTCGCAAGCATCAGAAGGTAGAAGATCCTCGCTACCTCTACTGGGCGGACAGGATGGGCCTCCTGGTTTCCGCCGAAATGGCGAACGCCTACGCATTCGACGATCAAACCGTCTCACGCCTCTCCCGGGAATGGATCGCCGTCCTTGAGCGGGACTTCAATCATCCTTCGATTCTGATTTGGGCGCCCATCAACGAGTCGTGGGGCGTCCCCGATCTTTCAGACCCAAGACAGATCGCACACCTGCGCGCCATGTACCACCTCACCCACAGCCTGGATGGCACGCGGCTGGTCATCGACAACGATGGCTGGGAGCACTCCGAACTGACGGACCTCTTCGCGATCCATGACTATTCGAAAAATGGCGACCTGCTCTACGAGCGTTTCCGGGACCTTGGACGGCCCGGAGTCCCGGTCCCGAGCTTTGCCGCCCCGGTCTGCGCGCCGGGATGTCTCTACAACGGCAGCCCGATCTACCTGTCTGAATTCGGCGGAATCGCCTTCAATCCCGAGGGATATGAGCTTCCTAGCGGATCGTGGGGATATTCCGGAATCGAGCCGACGGCGGAGAGCGCGCTCGCGAGGCTGCGGGGCCTGTACAAGGCGATCGCCCGCATCCCGAATCTGGCGGGCGTCTGCTACACGCAGTTGACCGACGTCGAACAGGAGATCAATGGCGTGCTGCTCTACAACAGAAAGCCAAAGTTTGCCGTCTCTGCCATTCGAGAGATCAACGACCTCGTCGGCTAAAAAAAAATGAGCGGATCCGGCGGGACCGGATCCGCTGCGAAGCTGGGGGCTTGAAAGTCTAGATAAAGAGCGGCGCGGCCACGAGCGTGATCGTGCTCAACAGCTTGATCAGCACGTGCAGCGACGGACCAGCCGTGTCCTTGAAAGGATCGCCGACAGTGTCCCCCACCACCGACGCCTTGTGAGCCTCGGAGCCCTTGCCGCCAAAAGCTCCCGCCTCGATGTACTTCTTGGCGTTATCCCACGCTCCCCCGCCGTTGTTCATCATGAGAGCCATCAGGATACCGCCAATCGTGGCCACCATCAGAAATGCAGCGACCGCCGCGGCCCCCACAGGTGTCGAAACGAATCCCGAGGCTCCAGCCTCCGAAACGGTTCCGTTCGCCGCCGTGAAGTTCCGGTACAACACCCCGACAGCGACTGGCCCCACCACAGGCAGAACACCCGGCAAGACCATGGCCTTCAGCGCGCCCTTGGTAACAATGTCCACGCACTTCCCATAGTCCGGATCCGACGTACCCGCCATGATACCTTTGTTTTCCCTAAATTGCCGGCGTACTTCTTCAATCACCGTCTGGGCCGCTTTGCCCACGGCACGAATTGCCAGGGCGCTGAACAGAAACACGAGCATGGCTCCCAGGAGAGCGCCGGTAAAGACCGGGACATAGCCAATGTCGACCGTGAACGGGATGCTCGCAAGCGCCTCTTCCGGAAGGATCCCTCGCTGATGGCCGAGGGCGATCTTGACTTCATCGATATAGGCGGAGAAGAGCAAAAACGCGGCGAGCGCGGCGCTGCCCACAGCGTATCCCTTGGTCAAAGCCTTGGTCGTGTTGCCCACTGCGTCGAGACGGTCCGTGCGCTCCCGGATCTCATCCGGCTGCCTCGACATCTCAATGATGCCGCCAGCGTTGTCCGTAATTGGGCCGAACGTATCCATCGCCAGAATATAAGCGGCCGTCGAGAGCATTCCCATGGTCGCGATCGCCGTTCCGTACAACCCAGCCGATTCCGGCGGAACGCCCGGAAGACCGGCAGCCTTGCCCAGGTAGTAGGAGCCCAGAATTGCTGCCGTGATCACAAGCACAGGGAGCGCCGTACATTCCATCCCCACGGAGAGACCGGTGATGATCGTGGTCGCTGGCCCGGTCTTGCAGCTTTCGGCGATAACCTTTACCGGGCGGTATCTGTACTCGGTGTAGTACTGGGTGATGTACACGAAAAGAAAACTCGTGACGATGCCGATGACGCCCGCAGCGAAAAGCATCAGGTTGCCATCCAGCAGAAGGTGTACCGCCGCATAGAAGCCCGCCAACGCCAGAACCGTCGTAACGTAGTAGCCGCGGTTCAGAGCGTGCATGGGATCTTCGTCCTCCCGCGCTTTCACGACCATGACTCCGACAATGGACGCGATCAGGCCGAAGGCCCGCGCAACCAGCGGGAAGATCACTCCGAGAATGCCAAACACCGGATAGAGGGATACGCCGAGAATCATCGCGCCGATGTTCTCTGCCGCCGTCGATTCAAACAGATCCGCTCCGCGTCCAGCGCAGTCGCCGACGTTGTCTCCGACAAGGTCCGCGATCACCGCCGGATTCCTTGGATCGTCTTCGGGAATCCCTGCTTCGACCTTGCCCACCAGATCAGCGCCCACATCGGCTGCCTTCGTGTAGATCCCACCGCCTAACTGTGCGAAGAGCGCCACAAAGCTCGCCCCAAAGCCGAATGCAACGATCTGAGAGGGAACGCCTCGTGGATCCTCCAGGCCTCCGAAGAACCAAAACAGGACCCCGACGCCGAGCAGCGACAGCGCGACAACGCTTAGTCCCGTGACCGCCCCGCCTCGGAGCGCAATCTGCAGCGCCCGGTTCAAACTGCCTCGGGCCGCCGAGGCGACGCGAATGTTGGTTCGGATCGAAACCCACATTCCGCAGAATCCTGCAAGGAGCGAGCACAGAGATCCGAGCACAAAGGAGATCGTCATTCGCACCGCGAGAGTCGCGTCATTCTTGGCCAGGAGGTAGCCTGCGTAGATAACCAGGGCAAGCACGATTGCAAGGCTGACGATGGTGCGGTTTTGACGCCGCAGAAACGCTTCGGCGCCTTCCTTAATGGCATTCGAAATGCGCTGCATCTCGGAAGTGCCTGAATCCTGGGTAATGACATACCTGGAAAACAGAACCGCTACGAGCAGCGACAGGATGCTGATCCCGAGGACGAGCACGAGATAAGTTCCGCCAGCGCTCGCCTCCGTAGCCTGCAGCATCAGCGCGAATGGATGCGGCTCAAAGTGCATTAAGCGTGTCCTCCCCGTCGGTCGGATTCGAAAAAACACTCAGCCGGGAGAGTGATCCCGGCTGGCGAATTTCGCAATTTGGGATCTGAAATTACTGAATCAGATCCCTACAAGAATAACGATATATCAGGAAACGCTGATAAGCAATGAGATACAGCGCCGTTCCGTGGACTCCATGTATGCGCTAAACGTTTCAGAAGATGCATCTAGCAGCACCACCCTACGGATCGGGAAACACCTGTAACGAAGCGGCGGTTTATGTCTCCGGCGCAAGCATCAGGAAATTCCTCCCCGTCTTCTTGCTCCGGGTCTTTATTTCCCAAAGATGAGCATCCGGCATGCGATTACGATTAAGAAGGTGGCATAAATGCGCCGGATGACGACAGGCGGGAGCCCGATCACAATCTTCGCGCCCACGACCGCTCCGAAGAAGAGACCGGCTGCGATCAGGGCCGCATACTTGATGTTGATATACCCGTTCTTGTAGTACTCTGCTGCCCCCAGTAAGCCAACCGGAGGAATCAATGCCGCAAGACTGGTCCCAATTGCCTCCAGCTCTTTCATTTTCATCAAGTAGAGCAGTGCGGGCACGATGATCAGTCCGCCGCCGATTCCGAACATGCCCGCAAAGACGCCCGCGGCGAGGCCGATGGCAAGAAGTTGCAGATAGACCATGTGGTCAAGGTAGCAGAAACCGTGCTCAGAAGGGCTCCTTTCCCCTCTCATTCGGACAGGCGCCCCTACTGCTTTCGCAGGTGCTTGTCGAGGAAATCCGCGGTTGCTTGCAGCGCTCGCACCCAGCTACTGTGCAGCAGGAAACCGTGGACCTCGTCCGGGAAAATCAGCTGCTCGAACTCCACGCCCTGCTTTCGAAGTTCCTCGACAAGCGTAACCGTCTCACTAAATGGGACATTGCGATCGTCGTCACCATGGATCAGCAGTACTGGCGAACGCCAGCCTTTGACGGAAGACATCGGTGAGCTTTCAAAGGCCAGCCGCGCGACAGCTTCGTGCTCGCGAGGATCATAGGACGGGAAAAAGTTGCGCATCACCACGTTCCAGTCGTGTACGCCGTGGATGTCGACGCCGGCGGCAAACAGGTTGGATGCTCGTGACAAGCCGAGTGCCGTAAGATACCCGCCATAGGAGCCGCCCCAAAGTCCGATGCGCCGGGGATCTACCTCGGGCCGCTTCCGCAGGTACTCGGCGCCGGCAAGAACGTCCTGAAACTCGCTTGCTCCGCCACCGCCACAGTTGGGCGCCTCCCGAAAGTCGAGGCCGTACCCGGTCCCGCTCCTGTAGTTTATGGATAGGACCACATACCCTCGCGACGCCAGGTACTGATTCAGGCCATAGGCGTTGTGGTAGTAGCTCGAATAGTGCCATCCGAGCAGCATCTGCCGTCGCGGACCACCATGGAGGAAGATCACGGCAGGTCTGTTATCACCCGCCTTCGCATCCGCGGACGCAAACAGTTGGCCGTGAATCTTCATCCCGTCGCTGGCCGTAATGATCACCGGCTTAGGCTCGACCAGCGCGCTCAGCGGGAATTCGGAGGGAATCGCGGAAGGCGCTAAGTCGCGCAGCTCGCCGCTCTTGAGCAAGACCGCCGCGTGCGCCGGCTTCATCCCCGTGGATCTCAGGTGAACAAGCGCGGAGCCGTCCGCCGTCAGCGATCCCGACCACTCGCTGCCCGAGCCACTGGTCAGCGCCACGGGACGTCCCCCATCCGCCCGTACTCGAAAGAGGTGGCGCCGGTCGATGTCTCCGTCGTTGGCGGAATAGATCATTTCCGCGCGGTCCGGGGTAAGCTCGGCCTGCTCGACTTCGAACTCTCCTGGAGTCAGCAACAAAGGATCTCCACCGTCGACCGGAATGCTATACAGGTGCGTCCAGCCATCGGCCTCCCAGGGAAAGACGAGGCGGCCACCGGCAGCCCAGAGCAATTGCTCGTCAGACGCGAGTGCTTGGAAGCTGCTTCCGCGCCCCGGCTTTGCCTTCCAAAGCTCGCGGCCGGTTCCAGTGGCCGGATCCATCACCCGAATCGACCACGGATATCCTTCGCGTTCAGGAGTGAAGGCTTGCGGAAGCTTCCGGGCAGGA
Organism: uncultured Bryobacterales bacterium; assembly: GCA_937959285.1. Lineage (GTDB taxonomy): Bacteria > Acidobacteriota > Terriglobia > Bryobacterales > Bryobacteraceae > JADGHK01. Next base: position 102,689 of record CALGAR010000063.1, on the reverse strand, counting down.
AACCGGAGCGCGGCAATCCACTTTCCGTCGGGAGACCAGACCGGATAGTCGTCCAGATCGACACTTGGATCAAGAAAGCGGACGGACTTCGAGGCGAAGTCATAGACGCCGATGAAGCTGTGGTCTCCGCGCCTGCTGACGAAGGCCAGGCGGCTGCCATCGGGAGACCACCGGAGCCGGGCGCAAGCACCGCGCGCTTTAAAAAGGACAGCCTCTCGTCCGCCGCTGACAGGCGCCGACCAAACCTGTCCTCCGCGCACCCATGCAATCAGATCACCCTTGGGAGAAACCGCAGGACCGCTTCCATCGCCGATTTTCCTGGGCACTCCACCCGTAGCGGGAACGATCCATATCGCCTGGTCCGCGCCCTGGGGATTGTGGGCCGGGTTGGGGATTTCACCGGAGCGGTTGGCTGAGCCGCCGCGGACAAAGACCACGCTTGCGGAATCGGGCGTCCACTGCAGTTCGCTGATCTCCTGACCGTCATCCTCCCGGTAAGAAGTGATGGGCCTGCCCCGCCATCCCGGAGCCTCAGCCATCCACAGATTGCGGACACCCCTGGCATTCAGGACCCAGACTGCCTTCGCTCCGGCAGGAGCTACGGTCATATCGGAAGGGAAAGCAGAACTGAGCACCTGCTCAAGGGAGAAGGGCATTTTGTCCGCCGCGAGGCAGACACATGCCCGCAAAAGCATCGCAATCAGGAAAAGCCGCCGCATCAGTCACAGGGTACCGCTCTGCGGCAGCACTTTCAGGCTACGGATGCTCCAGATAGATCTCCTTGGGTCTGCTGCACACCCGCTCGCCTCCTGGCGGAGTGACGCACACCACCACCTCACTCCTCATCGTGGGCAGATCGATCGGGACAGCCACGTTCACCTGCTGCACTCCGGCGAGCCCGGGCGCGGGACCGGCGTACGACGGAACCAGCATTTCCCGATCGTGGATCTTAACATCGACAGTCCCGCCGTACGCCTCCGCTCCAGTCAGGAAGATCTGGACAACGCTACCCGTAAGCGCAGGCGTCGCCGATGCGTTCAGCTGCGAATCGGCGTTGAGGATGCCGAAAATCGCCGGCGCCGCAGGCGCGATCGCGACGCGGACGGCGTTGCTTGGACGGGAGTCCGCCGAGACTATGACGTCGGCGAATGCCTTGCCGGTCAAACCCGGAGGCACCACGACGTTTAGCTGTTCCGAGTTCGCAAACAGAATGTCGGCGGGCACGCCGTCGAACGTCACCGACAAAAGCCCGCTAAAGCGGACTCCGAAGATCGTGGCGGTTGAGCCCGGCTGTAGCGCGCCTTGTGTGAAGTCAGCGGCGTTGGTGATGGCGGCGATGACGGGCGGCGGCACGGGCTGGGGTACGGGGTCTGTTACCTCGAATCGGATCGGAATCACTTTGGAGCCGGCAAGCGGACCAGCATCGATCGTCAGAACGGCTTCGTAGATTCCGGGCTCCAGATCCTGCGGCAATACGCTCGCTCGAAATCCGGCAGGTCCGCGATCCAGAACCAGCCACCCTTCTCCAGAAAGATACGTAAGCGAGTACGTCCATTGAAGCGTACCGGAGCCGGCATTGATGACACGGAGAAAATCGCTAACCGGAGCCGATCCGGAGGCGGCCTGATAGGAGAGCGCCGCAGGATCCACGGAGAGGCGGGGGAAGTATTGTGCCGTGCAGTCCCCGAGAAGAGTGCAGTCCAGCTCTGGCACAACCGCGCTGAATCGGGGAATCGGCGCGGGCTCGGGGGCGGCCTGAAACACCGTAGATACGGGCGCGAATGAGACTTCGGCCGCGACTGCCACGCTGCGATTCAGGTCCGCGGTGCCAAGGAACACAGGAAGCTGAGCGCTTTCCGCAAGCGTCTGATTTTCATCGAGGACTTCATAGACGACATAACCCGTGCCATCGGCCAGCAGGACTTCTCCCACACCTTCGAGATTTACGGGACCGGTTCCAGCCGGAGCGAATACAGGAGCGCCGCCCGTCCCGCTGCTATCGGCGCCTTCGACACGCGACAGGAGCAGTGTTCCGCCCGGAACAGCCGGGGTATAGACACCCGCCGAGGGCGGCAAACCCAAGTCGCCGGTGGAGGTGGGCTCGGAGGCCGATGAGCCGGCGATGGCGTTTGGGACGAGGAGCTTGGAGCCGGCGGGAAATCCCTGGAAGCGGACGATCAAACGCGTGCCCGTATCCTCACCCGCTGCGATTGCTTTCGCACGAGCCTTATACGAACTCGAAAAGCCCTCCGTGAAGCGGATGGAAGCTGCGCGGGTGCCCTCGGCCAGCAGCGCCGAGACCGTCAGCGGATTTGGAAGCGCGCGGGCGCGTTGGACCACTTCCGGTTTCACAGTTGCAAACAGCCCAGGCTGCGGAACGCCGACAGGGAGCTCAGCGTTGGACGAGAGCAAAGTGTTGCTGCCATTGAAGCCGACGAACGCGCGAATCGGGCTCGGAGTAGCACGGGGCTGCTCCGCCGACGCATTCACCAGGATTCCGCTGATCCGGAGGCTGGTGATCCCGGAAGGATCGACAGGGAAATTGACGCCATGAAATGTAAGAGTACCGGGACCGGTCAGCCGGGCCGCCACGGGGAGCGTGACGGGTTGGGCGCCCACCGTTTCCCCGGTAAGCGTAACCCCGCTCACCTGACCATCCGTAAGGCGGTTCGTGACATTCGCGGAAAGAAAGACCGTCAGGTTGCCGTTCACCGCGGCGTCGGGTGAAACCGTCGAGCAGTGCAGCACGATATCGCCGATTCGCTCCGTGATTCCCTCAGCTCGTATCACGACGGGCGAACTGGCAGGAGCGCAACTCACGGTGGCGGCTTGCGCCAATACAGTCGAAATTCCAGCCGCCGATAGACAAAACACAAGAAATCCTACGCTTCGCATGGAAGCCCCCAACTCGAAACAATCATGGATTCAGAATTGATGGTGACCTATGCGGCCAGCTCTCCCGTGCGGTGGAACGTAATCAGAAGGAAGTCGGGCAGTGTAGTACCGCTGTCTTCTTAATGGCCTTCTCTTTGTATTTTATCTGTGGCCTCACCGCCATTATATTCACGAACGTCCCTCGCGATTCGCATCTTTTGTGTGTCCGTGCGCATCTGATGAGTAATTGGGTGAACGACACGCCCTGAGTTACAATCGGGTCAACGGAGTACCATGCCTGCAGCTTTGACATTGGCCGAGGAAATCCTTGAACTCAAGAGGGAGCGTCGAGCGATACTGCTAGCCCATCACTATCAGGAATCCGAGATTCAGGAGCTGGCTGACGCAATCGGCGACAGTCTTGAACTGGCACGGAAGGCACGTGACTTCGACGGCGATGTCATCGCGTTCTGCGGCGTGTGGTTCATGGCGGAAACCGCCAAAGTCCTGAACCCGGACAAGGTGGTTGTCGTGCCCGACCGCGAGGCAAGCTGCAGCCTGGTGGAAAGCTGCTCCGCCGAGCAAATTCGGGCCTTTAAGCAGCGCCATCCGGACCATGTGATCGTAAGCTACATCAATACCTCGGTCGAGGTGAAGGCAGAGAGCGATATTCTCTGTACCTCACGCAACGCCGTGGACGTCGTCAACTCAATCCCGGCCGATAAACCCATTCTTTTCCTGCCCGACATCAACCTCGGGAACTACGTCAAGCGGCAGACGGGGCGGGAGAACATGCGCATCTGGCAGGGCGCCTGCATCGTCCATGCCACCTTCCCTGCCCGGCGGCTGACCCGGCTCCGCAGCGAGCATCCGCAGGCTCTCGTGGCGGCCCACCCTGAATGTCCGGCGGATGTGCTTTCCATGGCCGACTTTATCGGCTCGACGTCGGCGATTATCAACTGGTGCGTGCAAAACGACGCCGCAGAGTTCATCATCATGACGGAAAGCGGCATCAAGCACTCGCTGAACAAGCTTGCCCCCCACAAGCGGTTCCACTTCGTTCCGAACGAGCAATGCAACTGCAGCGAGTGCCCGTACATGAAGCGCAACACACTGGAAAAGCTGCGCGACTGCCTGGCGAATCTCGAGCCGCGCGTGGAGCTGAGCGACGACCTCATCAAGCGCGCGCGAATTCCAGTCGACCGAATGCTGGCCCTCAAGTAGGCTGTCCAATGAGCGGCGCTCCATTGCTCGATGGGTTCGGTCGCCTTCACGACAACCTGCGCATCAGCGTCACCGACCGCTGCAACATCCGGTGCTTCTACTGCATGCCGGAAACCGGCGTGGAATACATACCACGAGCCGGAATCCTATCGTTTGAGGAAATCGAGCGGGTCGCGCGTGTGGCGGCCGGACTCGGGGTAACCAAGCTCCGCATCACCGGTGGAGAACCACTTCTTCGCAAAGACCTCCCCGTCCTGATCGAAAAGCTTGCCGCCATTCCGGGAATCCGCGACATCGCATTGACCACGAATGCCGTCTTGCTGAGCGAGCAGGCCCAAGCGCTCTACGCCGCAGGTTTGCGGCGCCTGAATATTCATCTCGACACGCTCGACCGCGAGCGCTTCCGGCAGATCACGAGGCGTGACGACTTGCCGAGGGTGATGCGCGGGATCGAAACCTGCCTGCGCCTCGGCTTTCATCCGATCAAGATTAATGCCGTCGCCGTCAAGGACTTGGTTGAGCCCGACATTGTCCCTTTAGCCCGCTTCGGACGTGAGCACGGAATTGAGGTCCGCTACATCGAGTTCATGCCGCTCGACTCGCAAGGACTGTGGCAGCGCGACAAGGTCCTTCTGCAGGACGACATTCTGGCGATGCTGACCCGCGAGATTGGGCCTCTCGTGGAGATCCCGGCATCCGATCCGCGCGCTCCGGCGGCGGAGTACCGCTTCGCAGATGGGATTGGCACGGTCGGCTTCATCTCCTCGGTCAGCCGCCCCTTCTGCCTCAACTGCAATCGCATCCGGCTTACGGCTGACGGCAAACTTCGATACTGCCTTTTTGCCATTGAAGAAACGGATGTGAAGTCTTTACTCCGCTCTGGAGCCTCCGACGAAGAGATTGCGGCCACGATCCGGGAGACCGTCAGGCGCAAATGGGTCGGTCATGAGATCAACACCGCGAAGTTCGTGCCTCCGCCGCGGCCTATGTACGCAATCGGGGGCTAGGCTCTTCTATCCTTTCGCGAGCTCAGGCGCGTGCGCCTTGATCTTTCGGACCGCTTCAACGATCTGTTCCATGTCCGACCGCGGCCCAAGCAGCATGTTCTGCGTTAGCCAAATCGCTTCGTTGCAAAGGCGGTCATTGGCCGGGCAATGATTCTGCTCCCGCCATTGCTTCAGCCTGGCCTCGCCGTAGATGGCGCGATAGCCTTTTGACTGAATCACCTGCTCCAGGAAGGGCTCGCGATTGAGAGGGGCGTACCCGCCCGAAGCCGGGATGCCTTCTGCCCGCAGCGCTTTAAGAAAGCCCGCTTTTGAAAGGCCCGCGAACCGGGACGCATCATAGCGGAACATGTACAAATGATAGGCGTTGCGCGTACAACCGGAGTAGGTTTTGGCAGGGGTGATGCCGTCGATCTCTGCGAGCATCGATGTGAGATACCGGCCGTTTTCATCGCGCTGCCTGGCTTGCCGTTCCAGGCGCTCCATCTGGGCAAGCAGGAGCGCTCCCTGAAACTCCGTGAGCCGGAGATTCGCTCCGTAGCTGGCGTAGGTGAAGTCGGGTGCAGCGGTGCGGCGGGCGCGCCCGTTGTTGTGAAAGGCAAAGGCTCGCTCCACAAACTGCGCGTCGTTGGTGAGCATTGCACCGCCTTCACCGGAGTTGAGATTCTTACTGGCCTGGAAGCTGAAGCACCCTGCCTTACCGATTGAGCCGACTCTCCGGCCTCGCCACTCCGCCAGATGCGCCTGACAGGCATCCTCGATCACAATGACGTTGCGCCGGTTTGCGATGGACGTAATCGCATCGAGATCACAGGCGGCGCCGCCGAGATGCACGGGCAGAATGGCGGTCGTTCGGGGCGACATCACCGCTTCGATACTCTTGGAATCGATCTGGAATGTTTCGATGTCGGTGTCGGCAAAGACTGGCAACGCGTGCCGCATCAGCACGACGTTGATGGTGGCGATAAAGGTGTACGGCGGAACGACCACCTCATCGCCAGCCTCGATGCCGGCTGCCGCAAGTGCGGTCAGGAGCGCGCTGGTTCCGTTCGCTGTCGCAAGACAGTACCGGGCCCCGACCAGCTTCGCGTAGGCTTCCTCGAAAGCCTCGACAGTCTTTCCACTCCCGCGTCCCCACTTCGCACTGCGGAGGACGCCGAGAAGACCGCGCTTCTCCGGCTCACCGAAAACAGGCCATGAAGGGAAGGGCTCCCGCCGCACCGGTGCGCCGCCAAGCAGCGCCGGTTTCTTGTCAGATGCACGCACCCTCTGGAACGCCGAGAGCCCAGCAGCCACCGCTGCCATCCACTGCCTGCGACCTGTAGATCCCACGATGCTTCCTCCCGCTCTCAGATTGTACGCCTCGGGCAGCCGGGGAAAACCGACGAAGGTGCTGTCAGGCTTGTGCAGCGACACCCTCTAATCCAAGCTGGGCCGCCCGTGCTTGCATCGCCCGGATGCAGAACTCGATGTGCTCGTCGAGATCGACTCCGAGTTCGGCGGCGCCCTGGACAATGTCCTCGCGGCTCACCGCCCGGGCAAAGGCTTTGTCTTTCATCTTCTTCCGCACGGATTTCACGTCCACTTCGTGGATGCTCCGGCCGGGTTTTACATAGGAGACGGCTGTAAGAAAGCCGGCAAGCTCGTCGCAGGCGAACAGCGCCTTTTCGAGCGGCGTGACCCTCGGTACGCCCGTGAAGCTCGCATGCGAAAGAATGGCGCGCCGAATCTCCTCACTGACGCCTCGTTCGGCGAGGATCGGCTCGCCTTTTGTGGGATGGTCGGGGAGCGTCGGATGGATCTCCCAGTCGAAGTCGTGCAGGAGACCCGTGACAGCCCACTTCTCTTCGTCTTCGCCGAACTTCCGGGCGTAGGCGACAAGGCAGGCTTCGACGGCAAGAGCGTGCTTCCGGAGGCTGTCGGATTGAATGAATTCACAAACGATCTGCCAGGCTTGTTCTCTCGTCATGGCCGAAACTCTGAAGATACCAGCATCGAGCAGGGCGATGACGAGGGTATGCCGAGCCAAAGCTCAGTTGCGTTGATTCCAACAAGAGGAGTATGCTGAGAAAGTTAGCTGCTGTCGGGGCGTGGCTCAGCCTGGCTAGAGCGCCTGGTTCGGGACCAGGAGGTCGGAGGTTCGAATCCTCTCGCCCCGACCATCCCACATTCCTGCATTCGCTGGATTCCTTCTGACGCCAAGCTGGCGATTCAATCCGTACGGTTCCGTGTACAGTCAAGAAACGCTGATCTCTCCCCCTTTGTAAGCCGTGATGAAAACGGTACGGGCCGAAGTACAATCGACATAACATGTGTACTGAGCCGCTCTTCTGCTTTGCGAGGAGCGTGGGTTACGGATGCAAATGCGTGTCTTCGTTCGGAGGAAGGACTCTTAGGCGATGAACGCCGCGGAGGGCGCGCATCGGGACGGTCAAACGGATGAAGCGATCGAGCCACCGCGTCATCCAATTACGGAGTGACAAACGCATTTTTTGCCGGAAAAAACTACCTTCCAGCCGTTTGAGAAGCGTGGTTTCCGGTTTTTCATAGTTGCGGCAGCAGGCGTGCTAGGGAAAGGAGCAGATGCACGCTGTCGAAGGCGGCAATTCAGCCGCCCTTTCGCGCGCCGGTCGTACAAACGGGAGGACTCAATGAAATCGTACCGCGTGGCCCTGGCCGTACTTTTTGGCCTGGCTTCCTTGGGCATGGCCGAGGACAAACCTCAACGGCGGCTGGAATCAGTCACTTGGAATCCGGTAAAGAAAGAATTGACCTGGGTGGTTTCAAGCGGCGTTACCACCGATGCGGGAAACCAGGGTGGAAAGAAGTATCAACCCGGGGAAACCCGAACGTACCGGATCGACATGGAAAACGCCACGATGACCTTTAATGGGGAAACCCGCAAGTTCAGCCAGCAAGAGGCGACCAGCGTCAGCGGTTTGATGGCGCTGATCTCCACCTACGCTGTTGAGTCAACCATCTGGTGGGAAAAGGGCCACGGTGAAAAGGTCTCCGGCGGGGAGCGCGTTAGCGCCGAACCGCCAGCAAGTTCCGGGCAATGCTCCCTGCCCACTCTAGCAGCTCTGAACCGCTAGCCAGCAGAAGCTCGACCGGGCCCGGCCGGAGCTTGCCGCGCCCGTAGCCCGTTGTCAGCCTGAAAGTCTTGGTGTCCCTTACCGACCTCGCACGAGCCCTCCGCTTTCCGACGGAGGGCTTCTTTGTGGCACCCGGCTGAGTCCAAATGACTCTTCCCCGCTCGCGCTAGCCCTTCACACGTTTCGTGTTGATACAATGGCAACTTACTTTTGAATGGCGTGGGAGGAGTCCCAGTGAGATTCTTTGGAGCGGCCCTGCGGGCCTACAGCTATCTTTATCATTCGATCCTCGCCCTGTTCTTATTCGGAATCGCTTTAGTGGCACTTCTGTCCGGTCACCACAACCTGAAGATGGGCATGCTCCCATGGTCCGGCGAGCAATTAACGTACTGGCTGCTGGGTTTGAGTCTGGCAGGACTGGCTTCCGTGGCTTTGGCGGTGATGGGCAGACTCCGGGCCCTTTTCGTGGTCTGGGCCCTGGCGGCGCTTATCGTGATGGTGAAAGGGTTTTTCCTTTCGAACTATACCTTTGGCGGCCCTGAATCCGCGAAACGCGCCGTGTGGCTAACGATCGGCGCGCTCCTAGCCTTTGCCGGATGCGTCGTGCCCGGGCGGCCGTCGACATTCAAGAAGAAGTTCTAGATTCAGGCTGCCGCCTGATTTCCCTACTACTTGATTTCCTTGCTGTTCGCGTCGGCCGGTTCCTGTCCCCAGTTCTCGCGAATGACGAGCGTCTGATCGGAGTAGAACGATCTCCTCCCCGTGCTGTTGTAGGCGACTGGAGTCGCTTGGACGGCATATCCGGTCGGTAGAGGCTGAACCACAAAGTTGTAACCGGTTTTCGTTCCCGCAGCGAGGTCGCCCGGGATCAGGTCGGCAGCGGCTGGACCAGGCTGCCCGTTCGCCGGGGGTCCCAATTCAGCAAGCGAAGCGGCATACCTTCCAAACTGGGAGAAGTACTGCGCCTGTGCCTTGTGGATCGTCTGAATCTGGCTGATCGCAGCCGTCTCCTGCGAGTGCATGCGCATCTTATCCAGCTTTGGCGCTGCGATCGTGGCAATGACCAGGATAATTGCGATCACGATCAGGAGTTCGATCAGCGAGAAGCCGGCGCGGCGGCGGTTGCGAACATTCCGTTTAGACATACGTGTACTCCATCCCATTATGACGCCGGTCTGCCGGCGAGCGTTCAAAAAGCTTTCACGAGGGCATCGATCTGCCGCAAGCGGTGAAGCATCCCGCCGAGGCGGTCCAGAGGCAAAGCATTCGCTCCATCCGACATTGCCCGCTCGGGCGCCTCGTGCACTTCGACAAACAGGCCGTCGATTCCTACACCGACCGCCGCTCTCGCCAGCGGCTCGATAAATTCAGGCTGGCCGCCCGAGCTGGTTCCGGCGCCTCCCGGCAACTGGACGCTGTGCGTAGCGTCGAACACGACGGGCCACCCCGACTTGCGCATCAGGACGAGCCCTCGCATGTCCACCACAAGATTGTTGTAGCCGAAGACCGATCCCCGCTCGGTCAGAAGAATCTTATCGTTGCCGGTGGAAGCCACCTTCTCCGCCGCCAGGTGAATGTCGTGCGGCGCAACGAACTGACCCTTCTTGATATTGACGACGCGGCCCGTCTTGCCAGCCTCGATCAGCAGATCCGTCTGCCGGCACAGAAATGCGGGAATCTGGAGAACGTCGGCGGCTTCCGCAGCCGGACAAGCCTGCCACGGCTCGTGAATATCGGTGAGGATGGGCACTCCGAAGTCGCGTTTGATGCCTTGCAGAATTCGGACGCCTTCCTTCAGGCCCGGCCCGCGGTAGGAAGAAACGCTGCTCCGGTTGGCCTTGTCGAACGAGGCCTTGAATACGAAGGGCCCGGCCACGCGGCGAATCTCCGCAGCCAGGAAGCGAGCATGTTCTTCACTTTCAATGACGCAGGGTCCGGCGACCAAGGCGAGCGGAGCGCCCCCGCCAAAGGCGATGCCCGGAGCAACTTCAATCCGCATGCGAGAATTCGGTCGATCCGAACAGCGGCGTGGTCTCGCGGGCGAGACGCTTCTGCCGGTATTCGTAAGCGGCCGCCAGGAATGCCCGGAACAGTGGGTGCGGCTCCAGTGGCTTGCTCTTGAACTCGGGGTGGAACTGGCAGCCGAGATACCAGGGATGATCCTCCAGCTCGCAGATCTCGACGTAAACCCCATCCGGAGTCTGGCCGGTGACACGCAGCCCATGCTCCCGAAGGATCTGCTCGTACTGCCGGTTGAACTCATAGCGGTGGCGATGACGCTCACTGATGAGGGACATGCCATAGGCAGCTTGCGCCCGGCTGCCCTCTGCCAGCACGCACGGATAAGCCCCCAACCGCATCGTTCCGCCGAGCTCATCGACCCCCTTCAGCTCGCGGAGCTTGAAAATCACCCGGTCCGGCGTGGCAGGATCAAATTCGGTGGAGTCTGCATCCTTCAGCCCGCAGGCGTTGCGCGCGAATTCGATCACCATGGTCTGCATTCCCAGACAGATTCCGAAGTACGGAACCTTCTGCTCCCGAGCATAGCGAATCGCATGGATCATGCCTTCGACGCCGCGCTTTCCGAAACCGCCTGGCACGAGGATTCCATCGAACGACTCGAGCGTTCTCGCGCAGTCCGGCCATTGCATCTCCTCGGACTCGATCCACCGGATGTTTACCTTCAACCCGTGCGCGAGGCCGCCGTGCAGCAACGCCTCTTTCAAGCTCTTGTAGGAGTCCTCATACTCGACGTACTTGCCTACAAGTCCGATGTCCACTTCGTCGGACGGATTCTTCATCCGGTGCAGCATATCCGTCCATTTTTCGAGGTCCCGTTCGCGCGCCGACAGCTTCAGCGTACGCAGGATGATGTCATCCACCCCCTGATTTGCGAACTCAATCGGCACTTCGTACACGCTGTCGACATCCCGCACGCTGATCACCGCCTCCGGGTCGACGTCGCAGAACAGGGCAATCTTCTCCTTCAGCTCGTCCATCATCGGCTTCTCGGACCGGCAGAGAAGCATGTCGGGCTGAATGCCGATGGCGCGCAGCTCCTTGACGCTGTGCTGGGTCGGCTTGGTCTTCAACTCCTGAGCCGCCGCGATCCAGGGAACCAGCGTGACGTGAACGAAGAATGCGTTGTCGCGCCCGACTTCGTGACGGACCTGGCGGATCGCTTCGAGAAAAGGCAGTGACTCGATGTCGCCGACCGTTCCCCCGATCTCGACAATCACAACGTCGACGTCGACAGAGATCTTGCGAATGGCCGACTTGATCTCATTGGTGACATGCGGGATGACCTGTACCGTCTTGCCAAGGTAGTCCCCGCGGCGCTCGCGTGTAATGATCTGCTCGTAAATTCTTCCAGACGTCAGGTTGTTAGCCTGTGTGAGCTTCGCGTGTGTGAAACGCTCGTAGTGCCCGAGGTCGAGATCCGTCTCCGCACCGTCATCGGTCACGAAGACCTCCCCATGCTGAAACGGACTCATGGTTCCGGGATCAACATTGAGATAAGGATCGAACTTCTGCAGGGTGACGCGGAGCCCGCGGCTTTCCAAAAGACAGCCGATGGAAGCGGCGGCGATTCCTTTTCCGAGTGAGGATACTACGCCGCCGGTTACGAAGATATACTTAGCCATGTCGTGAGTCGGAAGTGGTTAAATTCATTTCAAACAACTGCGACACCCGCATGAGATCCTCTGGAGTATCGACCCCGAGGGATTCGTACTGGGTTTCCACCACGCGAATTCTGTATCCGTTTTCGATAGCACGCAACTGTTCGAGTTTCTCAGCCCTCTCCAGCGGGCCGACACGAAGATCCGGGTACTTCAGGAGAAAATCCCGGCGGTAGACGTACAGGCCGATGTGCTTGAAGTAGGGAACGGACTGATGCGGCTCGTCCCCCCCGCGAATGTGAGGGATCGGAGACCGTGAGAAATAGATGGCGTTGTCGTTGTGGTCCGTAACTACTTTCACCACATTCGGATTGGTGACTTCGTCGGAATGCTCGATGCGCTTTTTCAGTGTCCCCATCGGAGCTTCCTCGTCGTCCAATAATGCGAGAGCGGCAGCATCGATAGCCGCTGGATCGATAAGGGGTTCGTCCCCCTGAATGTTAACGATGATCTGGGCGCTCTCGGCTGAAGCAACCTCCGCAACGCGATCCGTTCCGGACCGGTGATCCGGGCGAGTCATGCGCACCGGCGCCTGGAACTGACGGGCATGCTCGAAGATTCTTTCATCGTCGGTGGCAATGAGGACGCGCGACAGGTACCTGGCCTGGCTCGCCCGCTCAAACACATGCTGCAACATGGACTTCCCGGCGATGGGAGTGAGTGCTTTTCCAGGGAAGCGTGAGGAGGCAAACCGGGCGGGGATCACGCCCAGAATTGTCGTCGGCACGTTCGATCATACCATAAAAAGGTCGCATGATATACTCAAGAATGGTTGCGACCAGAGGGGAAGGCGCCATGCGTTCGAGCTTCTGTGGGAAGGTTTCGAGGGCCCTCTGCAGTCTTGTGCTTGCCGGTGCTGTCATTGTGTGGGCAGGTGAGCGGACGAATCCCGGCAGCTCGTCCGAAAACGTTAAGGAAACAACGTCAACCGGACCCGAGCCCCGGGTTTCCATCACGCCTCGCGCAAAACCTCCATCCGCCAAAGACAAGGACAACGAAAGCCGTTCCGCGCACCTTCGGGTTGATACGAATCTCGTTCTGGTGAACGTCTCTGTCACTACACCGCTCAATCAATTCGTCACGGGGATGGAGAAGGAGCACTTCCGCATCTTCGAAGACAAGGTGGAACAAAAAATCACCATGTTCGGCAGCGTGGATGCCCCGATCTCCGTGGGGCTGGTGTTCGACGCCAGCGGGAGCATGGGGAGCAAGCTGACGAAATCCCGGCAGGCGGCTGCTCAGTTCTTTAAGACTGCAAATCCCGAAGACGAGTTTTTCCTCATCCAGTTCAACGACAGACCTGAGTTGGTGATTCCGTTTACAACGAACACCGAAGAGATTCAGAACCGGCTTACCTTTACCCAGGCCAAGGGCCGCACCGCCCTGCTGGACGGTGTCTACCTGGCTATGCACGAGATGAAGAAGGCCAAGAATCCGCGGAAGGCCATCCTCATCCTGTCCGACGGCGGCGACAACTCGAGCCGTTATACCGAAAGCGAAATCCGCAATCTGGTCCGTGAAGCGGACGTGCAGGTATATGCGATCGGCATCTTCGAACCGCTGTCGGCGCGCGGGCGCACGGCAGAGGAGCTGGCCGGTCCGGGGCTGTTGAGCGAACTGGCCGAGCAGACCGGAGGCCGGCACTTCCCGGTAGATAACATCAATGAGCTTCCTGACGTAGCTGCAAAGATCGGCATAGAACTGCGCAACCAATACGTGATCGGCTACAGTCCAACAAATCAGGAGCGCGATGGCAAATACCGTCGCATCCAGGTTAAGTTGGTGCAACCGCGCGGCTTGCCACCGCTCAAACCAACGTATCGCCAGGGTTACTATGCACCATTACAGTAAGTTTGTGGCTGCGCTCATTTGCGCGGCACTCGCCATCCCCGGTGCCGCCCGAGGGCAGGGCGACACCGCGACCTTCCGCGCCGACACCCGCCTTGTGGTGCTCCATGCCACCGTCGTGGACAAGAAGGGGAATTTTGTCACCGACCTCAAGAAGGAAGATTTCAAAGTTTTTGAGAACTCTGTCGAGCAACAGGTGAAAACGTTCCGGCGCGAGGACGTGCCGGTTTCCATGGCTCTGGTCATCGACAACAGCGGCAGCATGCGCGACAAGCGCCGGAAAGTTGAGGCGGCAGCCCTTGCCCTGGTCCGGGCGTCGAATCCGCAGGATGAAGTTCTGGTTGTGAATTTTAACGACGAGGCCTACGAAGACGTGCCCTTCACAAGCGACATCAAGAAGATGGAAGAAGGGATCGCCCGGATCGATTCCCGCGGCGGGACGGCGATGCGCGATACGATCGACATCGTAATCGATCACATGAAGGCCAAGGCCAAGCGTGACAAGAAGGTGATCTTCCTTGTCACCGACGGCAACGACAACAGCAGCGCCGTGAGCCTCGAAAAGATCGTACAAAAAGCGCACAACAGCGATATCACGATGTATGCCATCGGGCTGCTGGCCGAGGAAGAGCGGCGGGAGGCAAAGAAGGCGAAGAGAGCTTTGGAAGCGCTCAGCGACGCAACCGGCGGGGTTGCCTACTTCCCGAAGGAGCTGTCCGAAGTTGAACAGCTGGCCGTGCAGGTGGCGCACGACATCAGGAATCAATACACGATCACCTACTCGCCCACGAATCAGGCGCTCGACGGGAGCTTCCGCCAGATTCGCGTGACCACGAACAGCAAGAAGCTGAGCGTCCGTACCCGCTCCGGCTACTATGCGACGCCCGACGGTTCCCGGAACGTGACCGCACTCTCGCAGCCCGGCGCCAGCGACTAAATGCTTCGAATCCTGTGGCGGCTCACCCGGGGCTACCGCCTCGCCCCATGGCGGAGTCCGTATTTGCGGTGGAGGATTGAAACCTACTGGGGAACCAAGGCAGACCGCATCGGCTTCACCGAGTTCTGGCGTTTTGCCTGGCGTCACCGCGCGGACCTGCTTCGATTTCTGCGCTGGGCAGACCGGATGGACCGTTCAGGAACTACTTAAGCGACGCGGATTCGATCTGGACGAGATTCGACGAGCCGGGCGCTGAAGTCGGCGCCGTAAGCGTCTGCGGTCCCCTCCACATGTCGATCGTCGCCACCTGATGCACGCAGGAAACCGTGCAGTGCGGCGCGCAGCCCTTCGCGGTCACGTACTCCCGGCGAATATCCTCTACCGTATACTCGGCCAAAGGCTTGCCAGGGTATCCGCGCTGCTGGGAACAGTAGTGGACCAAACCGTCTTCGCAGACGTACAGATAGCGGGCGCCCGCGCGGCAGCGCCAGTCGTTCGGCAGCCCGTTGGCGATGTTGTCCTGGAAGTAGTTAATCTGCGAATAGCTGGACTTTTCCAGCTTCTTGATCGCCAGGAAAACGTTCCGCTCCCTCTCGCCCAGAGGCTTCAACTGGCCGCTTCCGTCGTGAATGATACCGACCGTCGACGTGAAGCCCAGTTCGAGAGCCCGCTTGCTGATCGTCAGGGCGTCTTCCGGATAGTGCGTTCCCCCGCCGACGACGGAATTGATGTTGACGTGAAAATCCGCGTGCTCGGCCAGAAGCTGCAGCTTCTTATCCAGCACCTTCAGGCTCTTGTACGATACCTCGTCCGGCTTCACATTGTCGATCGAGATCTGCATGTGGTCCAGGCCGGCCCGGTTGAGCTGCTTAATCCGGTCGGCAGTCAGCAGATAGCCGTTGGTAATCAGACCGGCGATGGCGCCATTGTGGCGAATGCGCGCGATGATCTGGTCGAGGTTCGGATGCAGGAGGGGTTCCCCGCCGCTGATCGTAATAATTGTGGTTCCCAGCCTGCCCAGCAGGTCGACCCGCTCCAGCATGGTTTCGACCGGAACGGGCTTAGAAAAGTCGTCGTACTCGTTGCAGTACTTGCAGGACAGATTGCAACGGCGGATCGGGATAATGTGCGCCAGAATCGGGTGGTCGGTGGAAGCCAGCCCTTTGGCGATCATCTTCAGTTCGCGCAGACGGCGCGTGACAGCCTTCCAACGCCGCCCCGATCGAAATCCCTCTCTTACCATATAGATCGCAAGTTTCCATTAAAGCATGGGCACATACATCGGGCAGACGATTTTGTGTCCGGGATGCCGGATTTCAGACCTGAACGGGGATTTTTTGGGGTGGTTTGGAAGGCGTTCAGGGCCGCGAGCGCGGCCCTAAGTGATTATGGTTTCTTCGGTTCGGGCTTCGGCTGCTCGATGGCGGGGTCGGTGAAGGTGATGACGGTATCGGCTTTGAACTGCTTGTAGTCCTCGTATTTCACCGTCATCTTGATGGGAATCGACCCATTCTCAAAGTGCAGCGTGTCGTTTGCAATCGTATACGTCGGGAACCAGTACTTGCCGTCGATCTGCTCGCGGTAGGTCTCGAACTTGGGGTACTGGCTGTTCTTGTTGCGCTTGATGCCAACACCCCGCCCGTACGTCTTTACGATCTGCAAATCGCGGTCGTCCACCCAAATCTGCCCCTGAAAGTACCGCTCTCCCTTCTCAAGCTTCTTGGGCTTTACGGAAAACACATAGCAGGGAATCTCATCCAGCGTCTCTTTGCCGAGATAACGGATGTCGTACTTGGGCAAGTCCTTGGTTTGTAAGACGAACGGCTGCACATTGCGCAGGTCCTGCTCGTCCTCGGGCTCGAGAATGATGTTCCTGAGCGTGGGCACAGGAGCCCGGACGACGCGTTCGGTGCGTTTCCCGTCCCCTCCAAAGATAATGTCCGAAACCACTTCCCATTTCCCAACAACGTTCCCGCCGTTATCGAGTTCCAGGAAGCGGACGCTCTGGCGATAGGTGTAGTTTTCCCGGGCGCGTGCAAACTCGGCTTCTTTGGCTGCGAACTTCTCAATGATCTGCTGAATTTCAGCCGGACTGAGGTCCTCCCCATCGGCAAAGGATGGCAGATGCAGCGCGAGCGCCAACCCGGCGGCTGCGGCTAGCGGGAACAATCTCGCCATAATCCCTCAATGCCTCCGACGTTCGTGTATTTAGACCGGTTTCTCTAAAATCTGTTTAGCGATGGTTGCAAGCTGGAGGTTGCTTGCGCCTTCGTAAATACGGCCGATCTTGGCATCCCGGTAAAGCTTCTCCACCGGGTAATCCTTCGTGAATCCCACGCCGCCGAAGATTTCAACGGCGCGGGACGCTACGGTTTCCGCAATCTGGGAGCTGAAATATTTTGCCATGGCTGCCTCGGTCACGAACGGTTTTCCGGCGTCGCGCAGGCGGGCCGCGTTGTAAACAAGCAGCCGGGCGGCCTCGACGTCCACGGCCATGCGGGCAAGGTCAAACTGAACGCCCTGAAACTCCGCGATGGGCTTTCCAAACTGCTTTCGCTGCTTCGCATAGGCAATGGCGTGTCCGAGGGCTGCCCTCGCCAAACCAACCATCTGGGCACCGATTGCGATCCGCCCCTCGTTCAGCGTTTCAATGGCAACCTTGTAGCCTTTGCCCACTTCACCCATCACGTTCTCTTTCGGAACGCGGCAACCGTCAAGGATCAGCTCACACGTTGAGGACGCCCGGATGCCAAGCTTATCCTCCTTCTTGCCAACCTGAAACCCGGGGAAGTCCCGCTCGACGAGGAAGCAGGTGATGCCTTTGTATCCGGCCTCCGGATTTGCGTTCGCAAATACCAGAAAGAGGCCCGCTTCCGCCGCGTTCGTAATCCAAAGCTTCCGGCCGGTGAGTACAAAGTGATCTCCCTGATCGACGGCGCGCGTCGCAAGGGCAAAGGCGTCGGATCCGGAACCGGCTTCCGACAGGGCGTACGCTCCGACTGTATCCGTCGCCAGCTTCGGCAGGTAACGCCGCTTCTGGTCCTCATTCGCCCACCGCTGTACCGCGTTGTTGACCAGCGTGTTCTGCACATCAACGATCACAGCGGCCGAAGGATCCACCGCGGCAATCTCCTCGACAGCCAGCACCGCCTGAAAGAAGGTCCCGCCCTGGCCCCCGTATTCCTCGGGGATATCGATGCCCATCAAGCCAAGCTCAAACATCTGGCGCAGGAGATCCTTCCTAAAAATCCCCTGTTCGTCCATTTCCCGAACGTGAGGAGCAATCTGTTCCACAGCGAAACGGCGCACCGCCGCTTGAAACATCGATTCTTCCTCGCTCAGGTGAGTGAGCGGCCTGGCGTCACCTTGAAGAGGCTCTGCTGCGATCGGCATCGGAATGCTCTCCCTCGGGGAGTGCTTCTTTCAGCCTAGTCCGGCGGATCGAGGATGTCCACCCAAGCGATTTCACGGTACGACGTGGCTGCTGCGATAAAGTGGTTGGCATGAAAACAGTTTCCCGGCGCGGGTTTCTCCGTCGAACACTTGCGGGCGCAGCCGCGGCAAGCTCGCCTGGCAGGACCGCCACCATTTCGGAAGTTTCGTGTGATGTCGCGATCTATGGCGCGACGCCCGCAGGAATTGCTTCGGCAGTCGCGGCTGCCCGCCTTGGCCGGAATGTCATTCTCCTTGCGCACGAAGACCACATCGGCGGTATCGTCTCGAACGGGCTGACGAATGCGGACATTGGCAAGCGCCAGGCAGTCGGGGGACTGTTTTATGAATTTACTCGGCGAGTGGTCAGGTACTACGAAGATTTCGACAGGAACAATCCCGAAAAGCCCAATGTGAAGCTGTGCCGCGACGGCTATTGGTATGAAGCCAGTGCCGCCGAAAAGATTTTCCACGACATGATTGCGGGAGAGGGCCGGCGAATCCGGCTGATGCTGCAGCACCAACTCGAGCGGGCTAACGTCGAGCGCGGACGGCTGGCCAGCGCTGAGTTCGCAGACACGTCGCGGCCGGGACAAACGGTGAAGGTGAACGCAAGTGTGTTCATCGACACCACCTACGAAGGAGACCTTGCCGCCGCGGCAGGGGCGCCCTTCCGAACGGGAAGGGAGAGCCGGGCCGAATATGGGGAGAAGTATGCCGGCCGCATTTACATGCGCTTCGGCGAAACGGAGCCTCTGCCGGGCTCGACCGGCGAGGCCGACAACGCCACCCAGGCTTTCTGCTTCCGCTTCCACGTGACGAACGACCCGCAGAGACGCATTCCCATCGAGCGACCGAAGGACTACCGCCGCGAGGATTATCACTTTGTACTCGAAGACATCCGGGCCGGAAGGGCAAAGCGCTTCCGCGACATCATTCAGGTCTATCCGATGCCTAACGGCAAGTTCGAGCTGAACAGCGACCACGTTCATCCCGATACGATGGTTCCCTCGGAGTCGCTCGACCTGGCAGAGGAAAACTGGGAGTGGCCGACTGCGACCGTCGAGCGCCGCCGCGCCATCTACCAGCGCTATCTGAGCCACAACATTGGCCTGATCTGGCTCTTGCAAAACGATCCGGAGGTTCCCGAATCGTTACGGGAAGATGCGCGGCAGTATGGATGGCCGCGCGACGAGTGGCCGAGCAATGGCCATGTCCCGAGGCAGGTGTACGTCCGCCAGGGCCGCCGGATTCTGGGCGATTACATACTGACGGAGCGCGACGGCGACGTGAATCTTCAGTTACAAAGAACGCGGGTGCAGCGCACTTCCATCGGAATCGTCGAGTGGCCCTTCGACCCGCACGCGCATCATAAGTACGACCCCGCACATCCGGGCGTCCGGGAAGGGTACTTCTTCGTGAAGCACGAGCCTTTCCAAGTGCCCTACAATGTTCTGACACCGAAGAAGGTAGACGGGCTGCTTGTTCCGGTGGCCTGCTCCTGCAGCCATGTGGCCTACAACGCCCTTCGCATGGAACCGGTCTTTATGGCGCTGGGCGAAGCGGCGGGGATTGCGGCCCACCTGGCAATCGACGAGAAAGTTCCCGTGCGGAAGGTGGCAGTCCCTAAGCTCCAGAAAGTGCTGGTAGAGCGGCGCGGTGTGATCAACTTCCTCGAGGATCTCCCCTTCGATCACCCTTCCTTCGCTGCGCTCCAGTGGCTCGGCGCACGAGGCTGGAACTTGGGCTACAAGGCCGATCCGAACAGGACGCTGACCACAGGCGAAGCCTGGGACCGGCTGTCGCGCGTGCTTCAAGCCGAGCGCAGGAAGACGCCTGCACAACCGGCCGACCGGGACGCCCCGCTGACAGCCGCCGAGGCGGCAGCATGGCTTCGGCAGGCCGGTTATCCGGCGCCGCAAGCCGCCCGTCCCGAAGAAATCCTCAACAACGCGCAGTTCGCCGGTCTGGCGTACGGGACGATGACCGCGGCCTTGCGGTCGTAATTTTCAGATGCGCAACCGGCAGCTACCGGGGAACGCTTTCCTCCGCGCGGGATTCGTTCACCCGCCCGAGCAGCTCCACCGCGTACAGCGCACCCGCCGGATCTTCCTCGTGCTTGAACAGGGCATAGACGTCGCGGTTCCCGGCAAGCAGCGCCTGAGCCTGATCGGCCATTGCGTCGCGCTGCTCCTGCGTATACTCCGACTTTCGCAGGCGGAAATAGGCGAAGTCGGCGGTCGACACATCGGGAGTGGTGAGGCTATCGGATTCGGCGCGGCATAGGGCCGCATTATGATCGCTCAGAATCCGGTAGACCTCATCGGTAAACCAGCTTGTGTTGCGGAACTCGAAGACATGACGGCCGTCCGCAGGGAGGAGCCGCACAAATTCGTACAGGAGCTTGTCGTCCCGTTTGAGGCCCGGCGGAAGCTGAAAGAGGATCGGCCCGAGGCGCCCTGCGTCGCGGAGCGGAGCCAGCGTCTCCAGAAAAACTCTTGTAAATTCAACAGCATCCTTGAGTTTCAGGATGTGCGTGATCTTCTGGTGCGCCTTCGGAGCAAAGACAAATCCCGGCGGCGTTGCCGCAATCCAGCCCTCGAAAGTCCTGGCAGCGACGAGGCGGCGGAATGAGTAATTGATCTCGACAAGGTTCAGCCGCGACGCATAGTACTCAAGGAACTTCGATTGAGGCAGTTTTGCCGGATAGAAGCCGGGCTTCCAGCTTGGATACGCGAATCCGGAGGTGCCGGCGTAGAGTTTGGCCATCAGGGAGCACCCTTATCAGGCAAATGATAGCATCGCGGGCCCGCAGTGCCCGCTCCCCGCTGCGCCCGGGGCGGTCGCAAAAAGATTTTCATCTCAATTGCCCCTCCCGCCATTGACTTATTCACGCCTGTTACCCCATCATAAATCGATTCCTCCTATAGACCTAGTATAGAAAGTAAGCTCCACTACAAGCGATGAAACAAATCCGGTTGCTCCTTATCCTCGTCTTCTTCGTCTCCGCGCTTGAACGCGGAAGTGCTCAACCGACACCGGCCGTCGTAACTGGGACCATCGTCGACGCTTCTGGGACGGGCGTTCCCGGCGCCAGACTCGTCTTGATCGGCCAGACGACCGGCTCAAGATCAGAAACCCAATCAGACGCTCAGGGAAACTTTCGCCTGACATCCGTAGCGCCGGATACATATCGGATTGAGGCTGAGAAAACCGGCTTTGAGAAGCTCCTGCATCAGATCGCCGTCGCTTCCGGCCAGACCGTCACGGTGAACCTGACGCTCCAGCCGGTGTCCGGAACGTCGCAGGCGCCAGGCAGAAACGAATCGGAGGTCTCCCAAGCGGCGCCCGAAGAAGCTCAGGTGCCCGAGCCGGTTTATGAACAGGTAACAGTGACAGCCCGGCGCGTCGAGGAGGAAGTGCAGTCCGTTCCGATCCCGGTGTCCGTGGTAAGCGGGGAAATGATCGATGACACAGCGGCGTTTAATGTGAACCGGCTCAAGGAACTGATTCCCACAGTGCAGTTCTACTCTTCGAATCCGCGGAACTCGTCGATCAACATCCGCGGGCTCGGTTCTCCGTTTGGCCTTACGAATGACGGCATGGAACCCGGCGTTGGGTTCTACGTGGATGGAGTCTATTACGCAAGGACGGCGGCCGCCACGCTCGACTTCCTGGATCTGGAGCGAATCGAGGTGTTGCGGGGACCTCAGGGAACGCTCTTCGGGAAGAATACGACAGCGGGAGCCATCCACATTACGACGCGTCGCCCGAGTTTGACGCCGGAAACCAATTTCGAACTGAGTTTCGGCAACCTCGGATTTATTCAGGCGAAAGGCTCGATTTCCGGTCCCTTAGGGAAGAAGCTGGCCGGACGCCTGTCGTTTTCTGGCACCCAGCGCGACGGGGTGCTCCACAACGTCAGAACGCAGGACGACGTGAACGACCTCAACAATCAGGGAGTTCGCGCGCAACTGATGTTCATCCCCAACAGCAAGGTGGTTGCCCTGTTCGCAGCGGATTACACGCGCCAGCGCCCCGAAGGATACGCCCAGGTGATCGCAGGCGTCACACCCACTCTACGGTCCCCGAGCCGTCAGTACCCGCAGATCGCAGCGGACCTCGGGTATCAGCCGCCGAGCTTCAACGCCTTTGATCGCCTCATTGACACGGACACACCCTGGCGCTCGAACCAGGACCTGGGCGGAGCGTCGTTTACTGTCGACTGGAGCGTTGGGCGGGGCCAGCTAACATCAATTACTGCCTGGCGCTTCTGGAACTGGAACCCCTCCAACGACCGGGACTTCATCGCCTTGCCGGTGACCACCGTTTCAGCCGCTCCTTCCAGGCAGAACCAGTGGACACAGGAAGTACGGTACGCGGCAAGAGTATCCGACCGGGTAAACTACGTTGCCGGTGTCTTTGTTTTTGGCCAGACGCTCAGGACTGCACCCTTCCACAAGCAGGAGCAAGGCTGGGCGGCGGCCCGATTCCTGCTGTCGCCCACTCCTCAGGCACTGACACCAGGGCTTTTGGACGGATACGGCCAGAACATTAAGTTCGACTTCAACAATGTGAGTGCGGCGGCCTTCGGCCAGCTCGAATGGAGAGCCACCAATCGTTGGCGAATCATCCCCGGTCTGCGATTCAATTACGACTGGAAGGACGTTGACTACAACCAGGACGTCTACGGCGGACTTCAGACCGACGACCCTGCACTCATCGCGCTGCAGCGATCGATCCTTTCTCCCCAAGCCTATAAGGCAAGTGTGGGCGACTCGAATGTATCGGGGCAGCTGACCGTGGCTTACGACGTTGCAGAAAGCGCCAATGCGTATGCCACGTACTCCACGGGCTTCAAGCCAATCGGTCTCAACCTGGGCGGCCTGCCGGCGGATGCCGCCGGGAACCCCATCGTCAGCGCGGCGACAATTCGACCGGAGTCAGTGCGCCACATTGAGATCGGGCTGAAGTCGCGTCCCCTTCCGCGCGTCACCGCCAACCTCGCCGTCTTCAATACAGAGATCAAGGACTTCCAGACACAGGTCGTGAACGCGCAAGTCGGCGTGCTCCGCGGCTATCTTGCCAATGCGGAGAAGGCGCGGGTGCGCGGCGTGGAATTCGACAGCACCGCAAAATGGGGCGACGACTTCACGTTCTACGCGTCCGTCGCCTTTACCGACGGAAGGTACATCACGTTTCGAGACGCACCGCCACCGCTCGAAGAAACCGGCGGACCGCAGGCGAAGGATATATCGGGCTCGCTTCTTCCGGGCATCTCGAAGTGGGCGGCTTCCTACGGAGGCGAGTACAGCAGGCCAGTCAGCATTTTTGGCCGGTGGGGCGAGTTCTTCGCGCGCATTGACGCCAGCTCTCGCTCTACTTTCTCGTCAAGTCCATCGGCCTCGCGCTATTTGATCGTCGACGGCTATTCCCTTGTGAATCCGCGTATCGGGATTCGGAGCCGCGACGGTTGGACGATTTCCGTGTGGGCTCGCAACGTGATGAACACCAACTATTTTGAGTTCCTCTCAGCAGCGCCGGGGAACTCCGGACTGTACGTGGGCCTGCCCGGGGACCAAAGAACCTACGGCATCACGCTGAGCCGGACTTTCTCCGAGCGCGGTTCCCGGATCCGGAGGAGGGCTTCTTCGAAGCCGCAGGTCGCGGTTAGCCCTGAATCGCCCCACGAGTGACGGCGCGCTCGGTTCAACCCGTTTGCTCAACAACGATCAAAGCGGTGCATCTCCTCCGTCCGGCATGCGTTCTTCTGTGTTCCGGAGCTGGCGCTTTGCACGCGCGAGAGCGGTCTCAAGGCGGGAGCGGCTGACGGTGCCTAGCCGTTGCAGGCCGACCGCCTTAGCCATTGCATTCACCGCATCCACATTCGTCTTCCCCGCCCCGAGGACATCCGCCGCAAGCGAAACCAGCTCGGGAAGGCAAATCTCCTCAACGGAACGGTCGAGCCCTGAGCGGAACGGCACAGGCTGCCCCGGTTCGATATGCCGCGGCCAGAAAAAGACGCGCCCGTCTTCCTTCGTCTTCTTGAACGCTCTTGATGCGATGCGCGTCACACGTTCCGTGATCCGAGTTCCGG
Organism: uncultured Bryobacterales bacterium; assembly: GCA_937959285.1. Classification (GTDB taxonomy): domain Bacteria; phylum Acidobacteriota; class Terriglobia; order Bryobacterales; family Bryobacteraceae; genus JADGHK01. Next base: position 78,498 of record CALGAR010000063.1, on the reverse strand, counting down.
TACGCTGCCATCCATGCATGCGGGCGATCCGCCGAGCGAGCACTTCATCCAGAATCGGACCTTCGCTCTCGACAATGGCAGTGACCACTCTAGTCAGCTCCGCATCATAAGACCGCTCAAAGAACTGTTCGGCGTTGGGATGGGAATCTGCAGCGCTACTCAAAGCGGGCTGTGCCTGGTTATGCCGGTACTCGCCGCCTCCGACTGCCGCCGTTGCAGCGGCATCTTCCGCAGGCAACTCTTCTTCCAGCAAATCGGGGTCTTCTGGCGCCGGCACGGCTATGACTGACCGGTTCTGGCGGCTCTTCGCGAGTAGGGAACGGAGCTGGCTATCCAGCCGGTTCAGCGTGTTCTCTCGGTCGATCCACCAGTCGGTCGACCAGACACGCAGAATCTCCCAACCCAGATTCCGCAGAACCTGCTCGCGCAGCTTGTCGCGATCCCGCGCAGTCGCCGACCGGTGATAAGTCGCTCCGTCACACTCGATGCCAGCCAGATAGATGCCGGGCGCATCAGGCTGAACCACCGCAAGATCGATGCGGAATGCAGAAACACCAACCTGAGTGTGAATCTCCCAGCCGCGGGACCGCAGAGCCTCCGCCACATACTCCTCGAAGAGCCTTTCGAAGCCGAAGGTGCTGCCCATCTCCATTTCGGCAAAGGCGCGAGGCCCGTGTTCGGCGAACTCGAGGAAGTACTTCAGTTCGGATACGCCAACCGCCTGAGTCCGCGACTGGTCGATCTGTTCCGGGCGAAGGCTCGAGAACACCCGCAGCTCTCGCCGAGCCCGTGTGATCGCGACGTTCAGCCTGCGCTCGCCGCCGTCACGGTTCATCGGTCCGAAGTTCATAGAAACGCGCCCGGTTATGTCCGGCCCGTACGTCACAGAGAAGTACATCACGTCCCGCTCGTCGCCCTGGACGTTCTCCAGGTTCTTGACGAACACCGGCTCCAGCAGTCCCTCGCCAAAATAGGGCTCGATCGAAGGATCGTTTCGGCGTTCCTCATCCAGCAGGTCTTCAATGAGCTTCTGCTGTTCCGCATTGAAGGTGACAACTCCGATTGAAAGACGCGATTCGGCAAAACCCGGAGACTTGAGCCGTGCGACGATATCACGCACCACCGCCTTCGCCTCCTCTGGGTTTGTGCGGGATCCGCCCCTGTGATACACACCGTTGACGTAGTGGAAGCTGACAGCACGGTCTGTGGTCACGGGCGCTGGAAAGGTGACGAGCTCGCCTTTATAGTAACGCTGGTTGGAGAACGTGATAAGGCTTTCGTGCCGGCTGCGGTAATGCCACGATAGCTGCATCGACGGCAGACCCGCAGCGATGCACTCGTCGAGAATACTCTCCATATCCTCGGGCACGTCATCCCCCAGATTCTCTTCGCCATCCGCCTTGTCGAAGAAATTGGTCGGAGGAAGCTGCTTCGGGTCGCCGACGATAACGACCTGCTTTGCTCTCGCCATCGCGCCGATAGCATCCCACACAGTGATTTGCGACGCTTCATCAAACACAACCACATCGAATGTGGCGGTCGAGACAGCCAGGTATTGCGCGACAGAGAGCGGGCTCATTAGCAGGCATGGCGTGAGCGTCGTAACGACTGAAGGGATGCGCCCCATCAGCTCACGCAGCGGCAAATGGCGTCTCTTCTTTGTTAGCTCCTGCTTGAGGATGCCCCACTCTCGGCTCAGCAGAGGGTAATCGATGCTGGGAGTTTCTGCCCAAAGACGAGCCCGGATCCAATCTCTAGTAAGCGCGGTGTACCTGTCATCAAGCGCTTGAAAATCCGCAATCCGCTTTTCGTGCTCGGCTGAAACGAACGTCCTGAGCACCTCATCACTGCTAACGACGTGGTCCAGCCACCAACGGCTGTAGTTCACCTCAAAAGCGCGGCTGAGCTGGGCCGGGGATATCCGGCCACTTTCCACCTCGATCACAAATGCTCTAAGTCCCGCTTCGGCGGCTTCTTCGCGAGCCTGCACCCAGGAGCACCATCCGTGCAGTCGGGGAGCAGCAGCAGAGATCGCTTGACAACGATTCCGCAGTTCTTCAATCCCAATTGACTCGAAAGCCCTCTTGTCAGACTCAGCGAAAAAGCCACGCCAAGCCATTTCAGAGATTGCAGGCGTAAGCTCAGCCAAAGCGCCCCTGAAGGCATCGGACGCTTCGCGAACCGCTTGGGTGGCGATTTGCGACCGGCAAAGGCGATCGATGGCTGCGCGGACGAGGGAAGCGTTGCTCTCCGTGTGCACAAACGCCGGAACCGTGCGTTCCAGCACCGCCGCGAATTCGGCCGCACGGGCGACCTCGTTTAGGTCGGTTTGGAGACCGCGCCACAAACCGCTCGTTTCTCCCTCCAGATAGGAATAATTCGCAAGACGAGCTTCAACCCGGGCGCGTTCCCGAAGAAGGTTGCACTGCATCCTCAGTGACTCGCCGCAGTCGCCGCGGATTACGGCATCATGCTCACGGTGTAGAGAGCCCGAGCGCCAATCTTCGCAAAAGTCGAGGGCGGCCGTGAGCACGTCGATCTTGGTCTTCGTCGCCGACCAGAGCCCTTCGGTGGCGGCCGAAAGCCACTCGAGTTGATCGAGTTCCGAATCGATGGCTGCTATCTTCTGGATCGAATCGAGCGTTTGCTTCAAAGCCGCGCCGCAAAATCCGGCCTCAATCAATTCAACTCCTTCCGCCTGCCACCGGACATCATCCCGGATCAACGCCAAGCCCTTCTGAAGTCGCAGGGCAGCCTTCGCCGCATCAACGCTCGTTTTGAGCCCTGACCAGACCTCCGGTGGCAGAAGACGTAAATCGATTGAGGCAACTTCAGCCCGCATCCGTTGGAGCCGTGACAGAACCGGCAGATCGTTCGCTGGGTCCGGCCGTCCGCCCGATGTAACCGCAGCGGCCAGCGCAGATCGAATCCGCCGCTTTGCAAAGAATGACATGGGCCGGAACGATTCCTCCGCCTTCTGCCACTCTCGTTCGAGAGCCGCCGCGTCGACCCGCGTCGCATCATAGGAAGCAGAAAGCTTCCGCTGCTCTTCGGACATTTGCTCGAGAAGGGAGATGCCGCGCTCAAGTTCGTCTACGAGGATGCGCGGCCACGGTGCAGGCAGGGAACCTCGGAGGGACTCCCGTTCACGAAGCAGCTGGATCCCTTTGCGGCAGGCCGCCGCTACGCGATCCGGCCACGGCTCCCCGATACGCGCTGTAAGAAGCCGATGCTCCCTAACAACCGCAGAAGCGGCGTGCAGTTCGGCAATCAGGCGAGCCAGATCAGCGCGTGCGGTAAATGACCATTTGGTTCCGACACAGGCTGGAAGGACGGCTGCAAGTTCCGCAAGGGCGGCACGCTCGGGGGCAGTTAATTCAGCCTTTAAAGGTGCACCCAAGAATTCCGCCAGTCGCTGGTAGCATTCGGCGACCTTCTCCGCCGCATCCTGCACTCTCTTCACCGCCCGAAGGAACTCGCTTTGCCACAGCGGAGTCCACTCCTTCTGCCCCACCGGCAGCAGCGGTGTTCGGATCAATTCCTCGGCGCCAAACGCCTCAGCGTGAATCGCCAGCTTCGCAATCGTACGGCGAAATCCTTCCACAACAGCAACGTCATGCCCAGAGGGATCTGGCCACAGAAAATCGACAACCCGCACATCGTGCCCGGAGATCGCGTGCGCCAGGGCGCGGTGGACTGTCAACCCGTTCTGCCGCGGCTGGTGCAGACGCTCAACGTAGCGGTTCAGTTCGTCGCGGAGCGCCTTCAGGCGCAGTGCCTCCCGTTCCCAGGTCTCCGGGTCTGCAGGGCCGCGCGCTCGCCAGGCGTCGCCCAGCGCCGCAAGCACCGATGCCTTCTTCGCTTTGGAAGAGTGAATTTCGAGACAGAAATTATCCAGCCCGGCCTCGCGCAGACGGCGGTACACCACCTCAAGCGCCGCGATCTTCTCGGCCACGAAGAGGACACGCTTGCCTTCAGCAATCAACTGTGCGATCAGATTGGCAATGGTCTGGCTCTTGCCGGTGCCAGGCGGACCGATCAGGACAAAGTCCTTCCCGCGCGAGGCCGACATAACGGCGGCGAGCTGTGAGGAATCGGCCGGGAGCGGGCAGAACGTTTCTCGAGGATCATACTTGCTGTCCAGATCCTTCGGTTCGACGAAGGCGATATTCGAACGATAGGTCTCACGGGGCGTGTCAATGAGGTGCCGGACGACCGGGTTTTCGCGGAGCTGGTCGGTTCGGTGGACCAGGTCCTTCCACATCAGGTGCTTGGCGAACGAGAAGGTGGAAAGTACCACATCTGGGACGACTTCCCAGCCCTTGATATCTTTGATTGCTTCGGAAACGCGGCCCCATATCTCTGCTACGTGGAGTCCGGAATCATCCTTCGGTAACTCCCCCTCCGGAATCCCGATGTCCAGCTGGAAGTCCTGGCGAAGCATTTCGATGAGCGTCGGATTGAACTGGGGTTCATCCTCGTGGAGCGACAGCGTAAAGCTTGATCGCACACTCCGGCGGCTGAGAGTAACCGGAATGAGAAGGAGGGGAGCGCGATACTTCTGCTCCTTGCCTTGCTGGTTCCAGACCAGAAACCCTAAGGCGAGGAAAAGCGTAGTCGCACCTCCCTCCTCTAGGGACGAGCGCGCGGACCGATACAAATTTACCAGTGTGGACTCCAGTTCCTCTTGCCCAACCGTTGCGAAAATCTCCCGCTTTGAGAGTCCTTCGAGAGCGTGCTGTTTGCGGACATCCTCGTGCGTCCTGCCTTCGAGCAGAGTTCGGCTTCGCGGGTCAGCGCCGTACATCAGCTCAGGGCGCGGAAGGATACGTAGCGTCTGACCACTTGCCAGAACATCCTCGAGCTTGCCCGGGTCTGGCACCTCAAATGTAACAGCCCGCTTACTTCGTCGAAAATTCAGGAGGCTGTTTCTCAGGGACAGGTCGAGCAGCTTTCGCTGCCAGCGTTCGATGCGGTCGGCAGGACTGAGCGAAGCCGGGTCGGGCTCGGCGGGGGTGACCCACAAATCTTCCGGCAGATCCGGGGCGTCCTCCACGGCAATTGCCGACGGAGCTGCGGCAGCAACCGTCTGTTGCGCCGTAAAGGTGACCGGTTCGGGTGCGGCAAGCGGGCGAATCTTGTGCATTCTTGCGCGGCGAATATCAATTGCCGCCTGAAAATCCGCGGACGCACTCTCTTCAAGCAGGCTCGCTCCCATTTCAGTAGCACGTGAAAAGGGCGGAACCGACCGCTGCGTCACAGCGGTGGTCTCGAAGACGACCAGTTCCTTCAACAGGAGGCGCTTGCGCAAATCGCTTGGGTCGTCCGTGACGATCGTTGCGAACTGCTCCGGACGCAGCCAGCATCCGGTGAACGCGTGCCCTGTGGTGAAAATGACTAGAGGATTCAGTCCGGCTTGCTCCGCCGCCGCTGCGAACAGCAGCGCAAGGTCGAGGCAGGTCCCGAGCCCGGAGTCGAAGATCTGCGACGGGCTTCGGACTTTCTGGCCGGTTTGCTCAAAACTCGAAGGCGGAAGAGCATAATCCAGCTTCTCCGCCGCAGCCGCGTTCCAGATCGCTGAAAGGATCTCCCACGCGTGTTTCGGCCCGGACTCATAACCGTTGAGCGCTGGATCTTTGTTTCCTTCGCGTAGCAGCTGTGCAGCCTTCTTTAGCAGCCGATCGACAGAAGGATCGTTGGGCTGGACGAAAGCCGCTGTCATCTCCGGTAAGTGCGAAAGACCGCCCCAATGGTTCCTCGGCAGCAGCTCGACGTCTTGCTCATACGCACAAAGCACGGTAGCCTCGGAATCGGGCGATGCCACCTCGAATTTCACTCTGGCAGATTCGGCCTCGCTAAGGCGTGCAAGAAGCGGTCCGTCGAGTTGTAGGTCTAGATTGGAGATTTGACGGCTTTGCCGCGGACCGAGCGCCTGTAGCTGCCAGCGTCGCGGTTTGAAGAAACACGGATCACTGGAGACGGACACCACGAGGTGTTCGTACGGAAGGTCTGTGTCGTTAATGACGGTCAGTTCGCGCAGCGCGGGAACGGCATTTTGATAATCAGCGAGATTGAGTTTCGTTGTCAGGCTCGCCCTTACTTGCAGCCCCGAGCCGGGCTGAGCTTCTGTTTCTGGTATTTCCGGCACTTGCACTGTCCTCTTTCGCGATAACGGTACGATTCGGGGCCGTACGCCTTATGTGAATCGGGCGACGGCGGGCATCTCGGGAGCGGAGTCTTCCACACGCACCGTGCTGCGGCCGTGATTCTTTACGATCTCGATCCGGGCAGGCAGGCGGGCTGCGAAATTCTCCATATGCGAGATTACGCCGATCATTCGTTCGCCCGCCTGAAGGCCCATCAAGGCATCGACCACGGCCGGAAGAGATTCGTCCTGATCGAGCGTCGATACACCTTCGTCAAGGAACAGCGCCTCAAGCGGGGCGCCTCGCGATCCGTCAGCGCTGAAAGATACGACGCTTTCGGAAAGCGCGAGGGCCAGCGCCAGCGAGGCAAAAAACGATTCGCCGCCGCTCAACGTTGCTGCCGGACGTTCCGCGTCGCCATTCCAGGCGTCTCTCACGTTGAAGGTGTTCTTGCCAGCTACGAAGCAGTAACGCTCGCTGCTGAGACGCAACAGGTGCTCGGATCCGCGGGTGCAGAGGTCGTCATATGCGCGGCTCAGCAGATGATCGATGAATCGGTCGGCGCGAAGGGAGCTGTGGATCTGGTCGTACAGCTCTCGCTCCTGCCGGAGCGATTCGAGCTGCGCCTGCAGCTCCGACAGATGCTCAATCTTCTTTTTCGTGGCCTCGATGTCAGTCCTGAGCTGTGAGCAGATCTGCTGCAGTGCGTTGTACGCCTGCTGGAGCTGCTTGCGCCAGCCGGCGGCCCGTTCCGTTTCGCTTTCTCCGTCGGGCAGATCTCGCCCGGAGATCGCGGCCGCCCATTGCTGTTCCAGGCTCTCGAGGGATTGCCCGATCTTCCCGATCTCACCGGTAAGCGATCGGACCCGCTCGCCGAGCACTGCCGCCTTCTGCTGCGCCTCGCTTTTCTTCCGTTCCGCCTCGTCGATGGCGACCCGCAACTGCCGCTCTCTCTCGGCAAGCTCCGCCTTGCGCTTGCGGTCCGCCTCGATCGCTTGCAGATCGTTAAGAATCTGAGCGCGCCCGCCGGCACGTTCGACGCCGGGCTGAATCCGCTGAATCTCCGCTGCCACCCCGCCAAGTTCCTTATTCCACGCTTCGATGCTTGCGGCCAGCGCTGCCACGTCCCGGTCCAGGCGCGCGACTTCGTCCTTGGCATCCTGGTGGACTTGAGCATCCTTCTTCGCCTTCTCCTGCGCCTGCATGACCTGCTGTTCTGCGGCGCGGATCTTCTCAATCCTGGAATTCAGGACTTCAGCGCAGGCATTGTCGTCGAGAACACCGGTCACCGCATGAACACGTTCTCGAATGCCGGCAATCTCGGCCGAAGCCTGGCTGTGCTGCTTCTCCAGGTCGGCGAGCTTCTCCGGAAGCCTCGCCAGCTCCGTTTGGGCGCGCACGGCCTCCGTTTCGAGCCGGCGCAGTTCTTCCTCGCATGTCTTCACGCGATTCTGTGCAGTTTTCAGCTCCGCGGCTTCGGTAATCTTCGGCAGAACGGTAACAACCTGCTCACAGACGGGACACGGTTCGCCCTTCTTCAACCCAGCTCGGAGATCGTGGTGCACAGCATGGCGCGTGAGTTCCGCGAGTTCCTGCTTTGCTTTCTCCAGATTGGCCTCAGCCGCTTCTCGCCGCGGAGTGAGTTCAGCAACCTTTGCGCGGAGCTCCTGCCGTTGGCTGTGGGCGTCTCGGATGGAACTGCTGATCTGATCGGCCTGTCTCTGCTTCTCTGCCACGCCGCTCAGGTCGTCCGCCAGGCGTTTTAGCAGATCGGTAGAACCAGTGGCACGCAACTGGTCCAGAATCTCTTGCGACTGCTCGTGCTTCTTTTCGGCCTCGCGCCAGACTGCCTCCGCCGCCCCTGCAAATGCGCGCACCTTTTCCAACTCCGTCTTTCGCACGTCAAGCTCTGCCTGTCCATGCTGAAGGTCCTGCCGCAGCTCGTTTTGCCGTGTAAACAGCCGATCAAGCTGATCGGCCTCTGCTCTCAGAACGCTGAGTTCGCTGGCCCGGCGTTCATCGATTGCGAGCTTGTCGTGTTCGTTCGCGACACCCTCGTCCTCCTGGCGGAGTCTGTTCGCCTCCGCTGTTTTCTCCTGCTCCTGTTCGCTCGCCTCCAGATACTCGATCTCCGCCTTCGACCGCTCGGTCTCCTTCTCCGCGAGCCGGGTCCGTTGGTCCTCAATTTGTCCAGCAAGCTGGCCAAGCTTGTGCGCTTCGTCAAGCAGTGAGGCGGTCTCTTCCAACTCCTTCTCCCGCTGCTGCAGCTCAGCCTCCCGCTGATTCACATACTCTTCAGTGGCATCGGCATATTCATTCTCGATCTTGCCCTTCAGGAACGTTTCGTTGGCGGCCTTCTCCTCGCGGCGGCGGTGAGCGAGATCGCGCATCCGGTCGTACACTTCCAGCCGGAGCAGCGACTTCAGGATCTCCCGCCGGTCCTTGTGATCACCTCGGAGAAACCGATCGAATTCACCCTGGGGGAGAATGACCGCCGTTGTGAAGGCTTCGAAATCCAGGCCTACAATCTTGCGGATTGCTTCCTCAGTTTCCCTTACGCCAGACGCTTCTTCGGGACTCCAACCGCCGTCCTGCCACTTCTCGAGGACGGGTCTGGCGGTGCCGCTACGCTTCGCAACGCGCGTGATGCGGTAACGGTGCATTCCAGCCAGGAACTCAAGATGCACGGCGACTCTGTCCGCCGAATGGCTGATCAACTCGGCGGCTTTGCTGACCCGACGCGTGCGGCCGTACAGCGCCCAGGTCATCGCATCGAGGACCGAAGTCTTGCCCGAGCCGGTCGGCCCCGTAATCGCAAACAGATCCAGATTGCTGAAATCGATCTCCACGCGCTCCGCGAAGCTCGTGAATCCCTGCATTATGAGCTTAATCGGTCGCATGCAACGCCTCCTCGTACAAGCTGCGGAACATTTCCAAAAGCGGCTTTGGCGCGGGAACTGTGTGGCACCCGAGATACCACTCTGCAAACTGCTCTTCCGGAGACAATCGCTGTTGTCGAGCGCTCTTCTCCGGTTCGGAATCCACACGCTGATCGGGATACTTGGGCCGCACCTGCACTGCGTTCGGCAGGAACTCGCGAACCTGCTCAAAAAGCCCCGACACCGGATGCGGAAGCTTCACAAACACACGCAGGTAGTCGTTGCCGAATGACTCAGCCTGGCTCCTCAGCTCGTCGAGAGTCCCTTCGACTGTCCGTAGCGATCTCCCGGCCGTCAGAGGAATCACCTCAACGTGGGCGGGCTTGCCCGCAAAGGCCTCCACAAGTGTGACGCTCTTGCGCTGCTGCTCCTCACCGAAGTCAAGCTGGAGTGGAGAGCCCGCATAGCGGGTCGGCGCTGGCGCGCCCGGGACATCCTGCGGACGATGCAGATGTCCGAGCGCGACATATTGCGCGGTGGCGGGAATTCTCGCAGGAGGCACGGCATAGGGGAGGCTGACGTGAATCTGCCATTCGGTGCCCGACGTTTCCGCCCCGTTCAGAAACATGTGCCCCATCAGGATGTTGACCGTCGATCCGGTAAAGCTTCCCGCAAGCGCACTCATCATGCGCGCAACACGCTCCGCGTAATCTTTGAATCCCTCTTCTTCAGGATCGAGCAGACGCCACGCGTCGACGATGTAGCGCTCCGGAACATGCGGCAGCACTGCAATCGCCGCCTCTTCGTTTCTGGCAGTGATACGGAGAACGCCGCCCTGGTCCGGGGGAGCGGGCAGCGGGCAGAAGTGGATCCCCAGAGGAGTCAAAATTCGGCGCCATGCCTCAAGGCGGCGAGGGTTTTCATGATTGCCGCAAATTGCTACTGCGGGGATCTGATGTCTATACAGCTCAGCAAAGAAGTGGAAGACAATGGCTTCGTCCTCGGGCTGCGGCGACCGGTTGTGGAACATGTCGCCCGCGACGAGAACGCAATCCACCTTCTCGCGAACTGCGATATCGAGCATCTCTGCGAGAACCGCCTCGTGTTCGGCGCGTCTCGACCCGCCCAGGCCGCTCAGTCTTTGCCCGACATGCCAGTCGGCCGTGTGAAGAAATCTCATCTCGACCTCCCGAACCCAGCAAAGGGATCAGCACCCGCGGCCTCGGCAACTTCAGACGGACGCGTTGCCCACGCGGGGAATGGGAACTGAACCAGCAGCGGAATGGGAATTTCCGGCTGCGACACAATGACCGAGCCTGGCTTGAGTATGCCCGCCCGGCTGCGGCTTACGGCTGGCAGGAAGGAGTACTCGGCGTGCTGCGCTTCGGCAAGATCGAGCCGTCCGACAACACGGAATGCCGAATTGGCTACCACACGGTTCTCTACCTCACTCGCGGTCTGTTCCGCTCCAATCAGGATGATCCCGAGACTGCGACCGCGCTCCGAAATGTCCAGGATCACATCTTTGATGGGGCTGTGGCCCTCGCGAGGCGCGTACTTGTTCAGCTCGTCGAGGACAACAAACACTAGTGGCCGCGCCGAGCCGGTGCTCTCCTTTTCTTCGAACATTTTCTTGAGAACTACGCCGATGACGAACCGCTTCGCGCGATCGTGGAGATTGTGAATATCAACGACGGTGACCTGTGCCCGCCGCCAGTCGATGCGGGCCGTACGGTCCGAATGCCCTCCCCGAATCAGATGTCCCGCGCGATAAGCGGCAGCTTCGAGGCGGCGAATGAAGGCGCTGCGCGTTCCGGGTGCCGCCGAAGCGGCCCACGCTTCCACGTTGTCCCGGATCAGCTCAACGAGATCGTCGAAGGTGTTCAGTCCTTCGACATCCAGCTTTACGAGTTCCGCTTCAATGCGGTCTACGATGGCGCTCAGCTGGCTTGTTTCTGCGTCCGCATCGGCGAAGAGGAATCGCAGATAACGCTCCCGGCAGAACTCTTCGATGGACCAGCAGTACGCGCTGATGCCCTCCGAGCGCATGCCGGTATCGGGAAGCAGGACCTCTTGACCGCGCCGGACCGGTGCGAAGAAGCTCACACTCTCGAAGGGTCCGGCAGGCAAGCCAAGGCGCCTGTATATCTCAGCAGCTTCGGGCGGGAGCGCGTTGTTCGCCTTGTCGAGGAACAGCAGATCTTCACCCTTCACGTTGAAGATCACTGCGCGGGTGTTTGCCCGCTCGGGCCCGGGCACGCTCACGTTGAAGATGCCGTGCAGAAGAAATGTCGCGTAGGTCGTTTTGGCGGCAACCCCGGAGATGCCGGAGATATTCACATGCGCGCCGCGCGTTCCGTCGAGAAATTCGAAATTGCCGTAAACCGGCTCCCCATTGCGCGACACACCGAGCGGGAAGCGCTTCCGCATTCCATCGAAAAAAAGAGCCTGATCGCGGTCCGTTCCTTCGGCCCGATACACCGCCTGCCCGGGCAGAGGCGGCACGTAAATCTCCGGCTCAATCCGGGTGACGCTGACGTGAGCCTTGATGGCGTGCGTCAGCGGAAGGACTCCCTGCTCGGAGAGAAAGACATCGCTTTCAAGACGCGCTCCTTCATGGCGGGCGACGATCGTGTCGACGATGCCGTAACTGCGCACCGTCCGGCCATCCGACAGCGGCCGGCTTACCATCACAACCTCATCCAGTTGCAGAACCTCGTCCGCGGGCACGGCGATCCAGTAGCCGAGAGGCTCCGCGTCCAGCGTGCCGAGCACCTTTCCAATTTCCTGGTTCATAGCATGAGTCCTTCTGAAATGCGCTTCTCAATTGCACGTTGAATCAGTGTGGCGTCGCCCATCTGATTCCGCAGATGCTCTTCGAGCGCGCCCACGACTGTCAGATTCTGCGGCGCGCGGGAGTCCCGATTTGCAGAGGAGGCGAAGCGCGGCAAAAAGGCCGCGGACATATCCGCCAGAGCCACTGCAGCATCGATTCCTCCCGCCGCGCTCGCCTCCAGACGAATCACACCGGAGAAGCCGTGGTGAATGGATCGCCGTTCGGCAATCCGTAAATACCAGCTATAGCGATCGTTCCGGCCTTCGCTCATCACGGCGAACAGCGGAGTCCTCTCGCCTGTCCTCAGCCGCGTGACGAGTTCCATGTGCCCGGGTCCCAGGTACAGACGGTGAATCGTCTTCACGACACCGACGATCAGCCCAGGCGGCTCGTGGAAAAATGGCAGCGGACCGTCGAGGAAAACCACTTCCGTGGACAGACTGCGAGCCAGTAGCTCCTCGGCCTCGCGCATCAAGGCTTGCAGTTTCAGCAGGAGACTGTCGGGGTTGGCGTCGGGAACCGAGAGCCCCTCGAAGCGTAGCTCCGTGTTCCCCACCCGTAAGGTCTCCGTACGGTTCAGGCCGGAGGTCAGAATCAACGTTCTCGCGGTTCTGCATCCGGCAAACGTCGCGGCGCCAGCCGTCACAACCGTCGCGCCCGTCGCGAAGGTTGCGAAGATGCCATGTACGATGCCCTGCGGCGGGAGTCCGACAATCCGAGCTTCAATGCGGCGGACACCGTCGACGAAGGCCGCGGAACCGGGCGGCGCCTGCTTCCGCGCGATCGGCGCCCACTGCACCGTTTCAACACCAGTTTCGACCTGAATGTTCCCCTCGACTGTCTCGCCGTTCTCCGCCTGGATGGAAGGCAGATAATCTGCGCTCCACGGATCAAGGAACAGCCGCGTTCTCTCTGACTCGCTCACCGTACACGTTCACTTTAAGCGAACTTTGTTCACAAAGCAAGAACCAAAGCAATAACTTTGTGATATTCTTTAATGGGCAAATATGGACGACGTCGGGAAGCGCATCCGCGAGGTGCGCAGGAGCCGGGGTATGACGCAGGACCAGCTTGCTGCGGCTACGGGTTTGAGCAAGAGTTTTATCAGCGAAGTCGAGAACGACTCCCGCAATGTAAGCTCGAAGAATCTGCTCAACATTGCGAATGCGCTCGGAGCATCGGTCGAGTACCTGCTGCGCGGCGTCTCCCCGGCGGCGCCGCAGCCGGAGACGGCGGTAACGATTCCGCCGCAACTGGCCGAGGCAGCCAGGCGGCTGAACTTATCATTCGCCGAAACAGTCGACCTGCTGCAAACGCAGCAATCGGTTGTTGCGCGGCGTGGAGCCGCGCCGAAAGAACTGACAGTCAAGGACTGGGTGGATCTTTACAGGACCATCAAAAAGGTCTTCGGATGAGCCATGCCTCGCGGACTTGCCCAAGCCCCTGCTATCAGAGCACTCGCGGAAGATCTTGGCATCCGCCATGCCGGCGATGCGGCGGCAGCGATTGTTGCCTGGTGCCAGTCGAAGGTCTCCCAATACATGAACGAGTATGGCGGCTGCGACACCTCCGATGAGCTGCTGGCAATCTGCGCTCAGAAGACGGGCACACGATTTGAGGTGATCGATTCGCCAGAGAGGCTCGATGCCGTAACACAAGAATGGGTTGCGCGCGGAGAGAAGCTGTTTGCAACACTGGAACAGGAGTTTGAGCGCGGGGTGCTCGGCGTGACATTCCGCTTGCAGCATCCTCGCGTGTGGGAGTGCCCGTTCCTCTCCGTGATCGACGCGCGCGGCGAGCGCAAGAATCGCGCGTGGTTCACGAAATGGCATGAATTGGGACACCTGCTGATTCTAGGGAAGAACTCGAAAGCGTCCTTCTGCCGCACCCATGCAGCAGAGACCATGCGTGATCCGGAAGAATCGCTCGTCGATCGCATCGCGGGAGCTTGCGCGTTTCACCCGGATCTCGTGCGCCCGCTTGCGAGCGGCGTGCTTACATTCGACAAGCTTGAGTCGATTCGGCAGCGGCTTTGCCCGGATGCAAGCATTCAAAGCTCCCGGCTCGGGATTGTGCAGGCGTGGCCCCGGCCCTGCCTGCTCCTCGAATGCCGCCGCGCCAGCAAGCGCGGAGGAGCTGGGGACACGGAAGCTCTGCGGGCCGTTAAGGTACTGATGAACGATGCTGCACGCCGGGCAGGAACGTGTGTGTTCCCCAACATGCGCGTTCCCGAGAGGTCCGTCATCTACAAAGCCTTCGGAACCGATGCGATTCTTACGGCCGCTGAAAACTTGAACTGGTGGTCGTCCTCCTCCGGCCGAACCTTGCCGTACCGGCACGTTCAAGTCCATGCCCAGGGCAGGGGCGAAGCAGTCGAAGCGCTGATCAGCGCATAGCGTCAGACCGTTGGCCGGAACCAGTGCTCGCCCTCGGAGCTCTCCATAAACTCGAAAACCGCTCCATCTTTCAGGACGAACACGGCCCGCAGTGTCTCGGTGGCGTGAAACGGACCGAGCAGAATTTCAGCGCCTTCCATTTCGGGTTCAAGCTTGTCGACACGAAACGCAATATGAGGCAGATCCCGGACCGGACCGCGCACAGGACTGTCGGGCTCATACCGCAGATATTCGATTCGATGCGGATGTTGGGCCGGATCTGTGACCCACACTTTTGTTGCGGCCACGTACATCTCACTCTCATGCCGCTCTGCGGTGGGAATACCGACGTGGTCAAATATTCGCATGGCTTTCACATATACCAGATAAGGGGAGGTGCTCAGAAATGAGAGCGATGGTCAAGCGCCGGATTGCTCTTTCTCTGCTGCTCGTTGTGGCAATCGCGGCCGCTGCGTCGGCGCAGGACGGAAAACGGCGACAGATGCGGGCAGGCGCCGCGACCAGCAACATTACGCCGCCACTCGGCTCCCTGATCGTCGGCAACTGGGATTCGCCGCCAGCCACTTACGTCCACGACGAGCTTCACGCCCGTGTGCTCGTGCTGGACGACGGGGAAACCCGGGTGGCCATCGTCGTCAGCGACAACCTCGGCATCCCGCGCAACGTCTGCGACGCCGCAAAGCGCATCGTGAATGAGAAGACGGGCCTTCCTGTATCCCACATGTTGATGGCGGCGACGCATACGCACTCTGCCGCGAGCGCCCGTTCCGGAGATTACACGGAGGGCGATCTGAACGAATACCAGCGCTTCCTCGCAATGCGGATTGCGGACGGAGTCCTGCGCGCCATCGCGAACCTTGAGCCCGCTCAAATCGGCTGGGGCGTTGGTCGCGAACCGAGCCAGGTATTCAATCGCAGATGGCGGATGAAACCGAACTCGCCGGAGCTGCGAAACCCGTTCGGGGGGATGGATCTCGTTCGAATGAACCCGCCCGTCGGTCATCCCGACCTGATCGAACCGGCCGGGCCGACCGATCCGGAAATCCACTTCATCTCCGTCCGCTCTCCCTCCGGCCGTCACATTGCACTTCTTGCGAACTACTCACTTCACTATGTCGGCGGAGTACCGGCAGGACATATTTCAGCCGACTATTTTGGCGTGTTTGCGGAGCGGATCGGGGAACTCCTCAAGGCGGAGAAGCAGGACCCGCCGTTTGTCGGCATCCTGTCGAACGGGACCAGCGGCAACATCAACAACATCAATTTCCGAGGTGATGATCCGCCGCGCAAATGGAAACCCTACGAGAAAATGCGCGCCGTTGCCAACCAGGTGGCAGCCGAGGTACTGCGGGCGATGCAGTCCATCCAGTATCACGACTTCGTCCCGCTTGGCATCGCGCAAACGGAGATCCCGATGGGCATCCGCGTCCCGAGTGAAGCGGATCTGAAGTGGGCGAACTCCGTGCTCAGCCGCCCGGCGAATGCCCCCAGCAACCATGTGCGGGAGGCGATCTACGCGCAGCGTACGCTGGACATGAGTAAACTCCCGAATCAGATCCCTCTCATCCTGCAGGCTCTTCGCATTGGAGATGTCGGCATCGCCGCAATCCCCGCCGAAACCTTCGTAGAAATCGGGCTCGAGATCCGGAAGCGGAGTCCGTTCAAACAGACCTTCACCATTTCCCTAGCGAATGGATCGTACGGGTATCTGCCGACCGTGGAGCAGCACAAACTTGGCGGATACGAAACCTGGCGCGGCACGAATATCCTGGAAGTGCAGGCGGCACCGAAGATCATCGATGCGCTGATCCATCTCCTGCAGAGGCTTCAGACTGCGGAATCACCGCAGTAGCGCACGACTCCGGGCCGTGCCGTTGTTGAGCCAGAAGTCCAGACGAGGAGCGCTCCAGGTATACGGCTTGTTTGCAATGTCGATATCGCCGTCCCCGTCGAAATCGCCGAGCCCCCCTTCGTGCCAGCCGTGGCCCTGGACGAGGACTGTCTTGCGGAAATTACCTTTGCCGTCACCGTATAGAATCCATGCAGTCGCCTCTGGATGATCAGGATTCGGACTGTTGGTCCACTTCGCCATCTCGGCGGCAAAGATGTCCAGGTTGCCATCGCCGTCGATGTCGCCGACCTCGAGTGTGTGCCCGTGAATCATTTCACGATCGAGTAGATCGCGCGCATGCCATGACTCTGGCTTCGCCGGATCGCCTTTCGCCTCGTAATAACGCAGCGGTCCACTTCCATCGCCAGGAGCGATGACGATCTGGGCAACCTTCCCTTTCTTGAACCTGCCTGCCCGGATGCGCCCGCCAATGCTCCCTACCTTTACCGGCTTGAACTTCCCGCCCTCGTACTTAAACCAGTGGTTCCCGGCGAGAATATCCTTGCGTCCGTCTCCGTCCACATCAAACGCATCCAGACCCTCGGCGTAGCTCGCTGCATTCTCCACCGCCTCACCTGCTTGCCCTAAGTAGATCGCCTCCAGCGGCCAGGAAGCCGCGGTCTTCGGATTTGCAGGGATCTCCGCGAGGAACAGCGTCTGCGCGCGCTGATTCCAGAAAACAAGCTGAGGCTTGCCCGTTCCTTTGAAATCAGCGAATACCTGATCGTGATGCTGGTTCGCCCCCTCCTGCTTGATGACGTGGCGCGTCCACGAAACATTAGGGTCGAAGTTCGGTGCGGGATTTTCCCACCAGTAGAGTTTTTCCCGCGGATATCCTCGCCGAAGACAACATCCAGATCGCCGTCCCCATCGATGTCGTAGGCTGCTCCTCCTGCTTCGAGACGGAGAAAATCCTTTTCGATCACGTACCGCTGCCATCCGTTCGCCGTGCGCCGCATCCAGACGAGCGCCGGCGCATGCACGCGATAGCTGATAATGACCCCGTCAGCCGGGCCGTTGTCGAACTTGCCGACCAGCGCGCCCGTCTGCTGGTTTGAGCCGCCAGGATTCGGCACCTGCCCTTTCGCGCTCGACACATGAACCCACTTGATCTCGGCGAACGCGGGCGTAACCGAAGCCAGAAGGAGCGCAGTGGTGAACCATAGGACGCGTCCCATCGCTCGGCTTGGACGCGCAATACGGCGAGCATGAGAACTCTTCATTCAGGCCCCCCTGTTTCGAAGCGTCAGGATTCGACTTTACGCGCAGCGGAGTTCCACTTCAACCGACGGCCGGTCCGGAGCGACTCCATCGCCATGCACAGCACAATATTGGTCGCCTGTCCTGCCTCCACCGGCGCATTCGGTTCCTTCCGTGACCTGACACAATCGAGGAAGTTCCGGATATGCGCACGCGATGCGGACTCGAAGCTCCCCGGACGTTTCGCCTCCAGTGCTGGCACCATCTCAACCGAGTTCTGCTGCGGGTACAGCGTGTACCATTCCCGCCCGACATCGAACCGCGCCTGCGTGCCGTGGAACTGCTTCAACTGGTCGTTGAAGGCGTTATACCGCATCGCCTTGTAGCCGATGGTGAATGTCGCCAAGTAGTTCTCCGGATACTCGATGGTCATGCTAGCTGTTTCCGGCACCTCGGCGCCCGGCAAGTTGGCCTTTCCTCCGGTGCACGTGACCGCCAATGGCTCCTTCGAGTTCATGAACCACTGAATTGCGTCGATGATATGCGCCGCCTGTCCTACGAGGAGACCTCCGGAATAGTCCCAGAAATAGTACCAGTTGAAAAAGCGGGTTTCGTCCAAGCTTCGTTTTGGCGCTGAACCCAGCCATTGCTCCCAATCCAGCTTGCCCTCCAGTTTGCGGTTGGAGAGCGCCGCCTGGTGGTTCAACCATTGGGAGGTCACGAGGTGAACCGAGCCTAGCTTGCCGGAGTCCATCACGCGTTTGGCTTCCTGGAAAAGATCGAAGCTCCTGCGCTGCGTTCCCACCTGGACGATCCGCTTCGTCCGGCGCACGGCATCGATGACGTCGAAGCCCTCGGAGATCTTGTGCGCCATGGGCTTTTCCACGTAGACATCTTTGCCGGCCTCGACCGAATCAATCACCATCCGAGCGTGCCAGTGGTCAGGGGTCGCCACAATCACGACGTCGATGGACTTGTCCTCCAGCATCTTCCGGTAGTCTGAGTAGGACTGCGCGCCAGTGTTTGCGGCTTTCAGGCCCGCCTGCAGGTTTGGCTCGTAGACGTCGCAAACCGCCATCATCTCGACGCCGATTTCCTTAAACTGGGCTGTGAGATACCGGCCGCGCCCGCCAGCTCCGATGATCGCCCCGCGCACGCGGTCGTTGGCTCCCAGCACGGATCGATAAGCAGCCGCTGTACTCGTAACCAGAAAACTCCTGCGCTTCATCCAGCCTCCCTTGCCAGAACCCGTGCGAGTCCTCCCACTGGGTCCTTTGCTGCAACTATAGAACAGAACCGGAGGCGACGAACACGGAATGATCGCCTCTATCCCAACTCATTCTCCGATCCGCCGGATCGCCCCGGCTCTGTTAGCATTAGGCAAATTGATATGCGGGCCGGTCATTGGAAGCTGTTTCTCGCCGCTTTGCTCTGCGCGGAGGTCCTCAGCGCCCAATTTGTCCCGGGTGCGAAAACGCTGGAAGGCAATCCGGATTGGCCCGCCGAGATGGTGGCCGGGATCAGCAGACATCTCGACAGAGAGCTCGAACGCGTTGTATCGGCGCGCGATCGGTACTGGCGGAGAGATTTTTCCTCGGCCGTCGCTTACGAGAAGTCGGTCCAGCCAAATCGTGCACGCCTCGCGAAAATTATCGGCCTCGTCGATGCCCGTGTTCCTGATGTCGAAGTCATCTACGATGCCGCGTTTGGACGCTCTTCGCTGGTTTCGAAGACTGCGCTTTACGAAGTGCATGCCGTCCGCTGGCCGGTGTTGCCCGGAGTCGACGCCGAGGGCCTGCTGCTAGAGCCGCAATCGCAGCCACGCGCCGCCATCGTCGCGCTGCCCGAAGCTGATTGGTCGCCAGAACAACTGGCCGGCCTCGCGCCCGGACTCTCGCGGGACTCCCAATACGCGCGCCGCTTTGCCGAGCAGGGTTGCCGTGTGCTCGTCGCCACGCTCATCAACCGCGACGATGCGTGGTCCGGAAACCCGCGGCTCCGCTTCACCAATCAGCCGCACCGCGAATTCCTCCATCGCATGACATACCAAATGGGGCGTCACATCATCGGCCTGGAAGTGCAGAAGGTGCTGGCCGCGGTGGATTGGATCGAAAAGACCTTCCCCGGACTTCCCATCGGCGTAGCAGGCTACGGCGAGGGCGGCTTAATCGCGCTGCACGCCGCCGCTTCTGACACTCGCATTGACGCTGCGCTGGTGAGCGGCCATTTTCACCCTCGCGAGAACTTGTGGGAAGAGCCGATCTACCGTAACGTTTGGTCCCTGCTTACGGAATTCGGCGACGCCGAACTTGCGAGCCTCGTTGCCCCGCGCCCCGTCGTCATCGAAGCAGTCGAAGGACCGCAGGTCGCCGGCCCTCGTCCTCCCACCCGGCAGCGAAGAGGCGCCGCGCCTGGCCGGCTCGAAGGTCCATCGTTCGCAGCGGTGCAGCGAGAGTTTGAACGCGCGCGCAAAATTTACGAAAGGCTCGGAAAACCGGAAAGCCTCGTCCTGATCGCGCCACCCAAGGAGCAAGTGCGAGAACCGGGCCCCAAAGCCCAGGCTGCGTTGCTTGAGGCGCTCGGGCAACCGTGGAGGAACATTCCGGCCACTTCACCGCGAGATTTGCGCGGGAACTATGATCCCGCTCCTCGCCTCCGCCGTCAGTTTGAACAGATCGTCGAGTTTACGCAGCAGCTGGTTCGCGAATCTGCTCTTGCGCGCCAGCAGTTCTGGTCCAAGGCCGATACCTCCAGCCTGGATGCCTGGAAGCGCACCGCCGAATGGTATCGGAACTATTACTGGGACGAGGTGATCGGGCGTCTTCCGCCCCCTTCCGCGCCGCTCGAGCCGCGTATCCGGGAAGCGCCAGGCACTGCCAAATGGCGCCGCTTCGACGTAGTCCTTCCCGTCTGGCCGGATGTGTTCGCCTACGGCGTACTGCTGCTCCCAACGGATCTGAAGAACGGAGAACCGCGTCCGGTAGTTGTGTGCCAGCACGGACTCGACGGCCGCTCTGACGATCTCATCCTTCCCCGCAACGAAACCGCCCGGCGAGTCTACGGCAACTTCGCGGCGAAACTGGCCGATCGCGGCTTTGTCGTCTTCGTGCCGCAATTGCCTTACACAGGGGAGTTCCGCCAGTTGCAGAGAAAGGCCAATCCACTTAAGCTCTCGATCTATTCCTTCATCCTTGGCCAGAACCAGCGCATCCTGGAATGGCTCTCCGCTCAGCCCTTCGTCGATCCGGGCAGAATCGCTTTCTACGGCCTTTCCTATGGCGGAAAAACGGCGCTGCGCGTGCCGCCGCTGCTTGACCAGTACGTCCTCTCCATTTGCTCGGGTGATTTCAATGAGTGGATCTGGAAGGTGACCACCATGGATTTCGCTGGCAGCTACATGTTCACTCACGAGTACGAAATCATGGAGTTCGATACGGGCAATACCTTCAACCACGCTGAGCTGGCCATGCTCATGGCGCCGCGTCCGTTTATGGTGGAACGCGGGCATCGCGACCCCGTCGGCATCGACGAATGGGTCTCCTTCGAATACGCGAAGGTGCGGCGTTTCTATGACGAACTGGGCATCGGCGACCGCACCACCATCGAATACTTCAACGGCCCGCACCAAATCCACGGCATGGGCACGTTCCGCTTCCTGCACCGCTTTTTGCAGTGGCCGGAGCCGCAGGACTGAGCCTGCCCGCCGTAATTCAGAAAACGTACGGTTTGAAACAAGCGTTCAACAAGCGTTGAACGGCCCATTCTGAGCTGCAGCGCCGCCGAATTGTACCTTGACACCCGCCTGGGCATGCCGTATAACCAACCTCGTCGCCGGGCTACCGGCTGGGGCCCCACTCTATCTATCGGGCGGCTCGTGTCACCCCGAGGCAATCGGGCGCCGTTGCCGTTCGCTCATCCACAATACCCGCGCGTGCAAATTCCATCAGCACGTGCCGGCGATTCTCGTTGGCGAAGGAGGGAACCGTGAGTGTCGTACCCATATTGCGACGCGTGTGTTTCGGCGTAGGTTCTGTCTGTCTCCTGTTGCTTGCGGCAGTGCTGCTCGCCGATGGCGACGGCAAACGGGACTCAGCCACGGCAAATGCGATAGTAATGGTCCAGGAGGGGCAACGGACGTTCCGCTTCGACACATTTGGAGACGAGGCGTTCTGGGGCGATCAACTGAAATTGCATCTGGCGATCGAAGGCGCGCAGTTCGGCGGGGTTGGTCCTGGCGTATCGCCGCGCACGGCGCTCTCAGTTGGTCTGAAAGTGGACGCAGACGCGCTTCCCTTGAACCTGCTCGAGCAGTTCCGGCGCGGCGATATCAACCTGGACAACCCAGCGGTCACGCTCGCGCTGCTGCGCCTGGACGCAGTTGTCGGCGTGAAGGGCTTTTTCGAAGGCGGCACGCTCCGGTCAATCGGGATTCAGTGCGCGCTGTGCCACTCCACTGTGGATAACTCCCAGCCAGAGCTCTGCCCGCCCAGTTTGCAGCCGAACCCGGGCACCGGCTGCGTTGGCCGTCGCTTGGATGGCTGGGCGAATCGCGACCTGAACGTCGGAGCAATCATAGCGCTCGCGCCCGATCTGACCCCCTTCACCAATTTGCTCGGGGTGGATGCGGACACGGTCAGGAAGGTTCTCCTCGCCTGGGGGCCGGGCAAGTTCGATGCGGAATTAATCCTCGATGGTAAAGGTTTCCGTCCCGACGGCCAGACTGCCGCCACTTTGATCCCGCCGGCCTTTGGGCTCGCCGGCGTCAACCTGCACACCTGGACGGGCTGGGGATCCATCCCTTATTGGAATGCCTTCGTAGCGAACCTCGAAATGCACGGTCAAGGCCGGTTCTTCGACCCCCGCCTTGACAACCCGCAGCAGTTCCCGATTGCGGCCGCGAACGGCTTCGCCAACGTGATGATAGATCCGGACGCGGATCGGATCACCTCCAAGCTGGCGGCTCTGCACGTGTATCAGCTCTCAATTCCGTCGCCGGAACCGCCGCCCGGCAGTTTCGATCCCGAGGCCGCCAAGAGGGGAGAAGCGCTATTCACGGGGAAAGCCATGTGCAACAACTGCCACGTCAAGCCGCTGTGGACCGAACCCGGCTGGAACCTGCACCTTCCCGCTGAAATCTGCACCGATTCATTTCAGGCGGACCGGTCGCCGGACCGGCGTTACAGAACCTCGCCGCTTGGCGCGCTCTTCACCCACACCAAAGGCGGCTTCTACCACGATGGCCGTTTCGCCACCTTACCGGACGTGATCGATCACTACAATGCATGCTTCAGTTTGGGACTTACGGATACGGAACGAACTGACCTGGTGAACTATCTGCTCAGCCTTCGGTTTTGAACCGGCTAGCTCCGCGGCTAGCGCGATGGCTTGGCAGGAACAGCGGGCCGCTCAGCTCGAACGTAATCACTATTCCGGAGCGGCCCGCCCGGCTTGACTTCGTCTGGTATTGGCAGACCGGCCGCCTTCATGACGCGGTGGAACGCCGCCACCGTCGCGGGCGACGGCTTGTAATTGCCAAACCGGTAGCCTTGCGCGATGGTCAGCGGCGTCCAGCCGTGCACGTTTTTCCGGTTCCAGATCTCCGGTTTAGCCCCTTTTGCCGCGAGGAATTCCACGACTGCAGGTAAGTTTTTGTACGCCGCGCCGTGCATTGCAGTTTCGCCGTTGTTGTCAACGGCGTTGATGTCGTTGCCCAGCTCCAAGGCCACTTGCACGGCTTCCAGTACTTCGCCTTCGGTCCCGGCATCTTCGCCAGGGGACCGTGTGCCAAGACCCGCCGCGACGATCAGCGGTGTCGCGTTATCGGCGTTCGGGATCGTTGGATCAGCGCCGAGCGATGCCAACAGACGCATCAGTTCGACATCTGCTGTACGCGCTGCCAGCAAGAACGGCGTTGCGCCGACGGTGTTCAGGCTCGTGAGTCCGAAGTTGACTCGGCGCGTCATCCGGAGGTTCAGATCAGCGCCGTGCTCGGCCATTTTCCGCACGAACTCAAGGCTTGTCATCGTGCCGGAGCCATAAGGCGGCGGATCGTTATCGCCGCCCCCAGGCTTACGCACGGTCGGAATCATGTGCAAAGGAGCATAGCCCGGACCCATTGCATTCGGCTCAGCACCGGCTTCGAGCAGCATCGCCGCAAGGCTGAAGTGGGCATTCGCCACCGCCAGGTGCAACGCGCTGGTCCCGGCCCTCGGGGCTCCGGCGCCAGATGCGGGCCTCGGCCCTGGAGCTTGCCGCGGGCGGATGGTCTCGTTGACGTCTGCGCCCGCCTGCAGCAGGACACGGACAACGTCGGCGTGTCCTTCGCGGACGGCGAACAACAGCGGGGTAAAACCGGAAGGAAGGCTTTCCCGGAAATCGGCGCCGGCTTCGAGCAGAGCCCGCACAACTTCTGCGTGGCCTTCGGCCGCCGCCCACATGAGTGCTGTCTGGCCGCGACGGGGCTCCTTCGCGTAGACGTTGGCGCCTCTGGCAAGAAGCGCCTTCACGGCCTCCACCTTTCCGGTGCGCGCGGCCGTCATCAGCGGCGTCTCCCCTCCCGGAAGGGCGGCGTTCGGATCCGCGCCAGCCTTCAGGAGCAACTCCACCATCGCTCCGTTCCCATTGGTGCACGCAAGCGACAGCGGAGTGACGCCGTAGCGGTTCGCCGCGTTGACGTTCGCCCCTGCGCGAATCAACTGCTCCGCGCGCGGCAAATCGTCCTCGTAGACGGCCCGGTGCAAAGGCGTCGTACCGTCCTTGTCCACCGCTGCCAGGAGCGCCATCGCCCCCAACAGGCAGATCACAACAAGCCTGCCACAGCGTGTCATCGTTACACCGAAAGGGGTTCCAGCAGTTCGTCGATTTTGCCGTCGCTGTCCTGGAAGGAATCGAGCCGCACACCGACTTTGTCAAGCAGCGTTAGATGCAGATTGGCCAGAGGCTTTGGCTCCTGATACCGGATGTGCCGGCCCCCTTTGAGCTTGCCCCCTGCGGCGCCTGCAACCAGAATGGGCAAATTCGTATGGTCGTGGACATCGGGGTTGCCCATGCCGCTGCCGTACAGCCAGAGAGAGTGGTCGAGCAGCGACCCATCGCCGTCCAGCGTAGCTTTCAGCTTCTCGAGGAACTCGGCAAAGAGCGACACGTGGAACGCGTTGATCTTCGCCACTTTAGCGAGTTTCTCCGGATCACCACCGTTGTGGGTCAGCGGATGATGCGGTTCGGAGACGCCGATCTCCGGGTAAGTCCGGTTGCTCGTCTCGCGGGCGAGCTGGAAGGTGATGATTCTGGTTACATCGCCCTGCAGCGCGAGTACCTGAAGATCGAACATCAGTCGCGCGTGATCGGCATAAGCGGCGGGAACGCCGACTGGGCGCTCGAGATCCGGCAGTGGATTCTCCTCAGCCGCAGCTTCTGCCTTTTGGATCCGGCGCTCCACTTCGCGAACCGTGTCGAGGTATTGATTGACGCGCACGCGATCGGAGGGGCCAATTTCTCTCTGTAAACGGGCGATGTCTTCCCTCACCCAGTCCAGCAGGCTGGCATTCTCGCGCAGATCCGCTCTGCGATCCGCGGCACTGCCGCCATCGCCGAAGAGGCGCTCGAATACTACGCGGGGATGAGCCTCGGCCGGCAGGGGCGTCGTCGGAGAGGACCAGGACAGGTTGTTCTGGTAGACGCAGGCATAACCGTTGTCGCACTGTCCCACCGTCATAAGGAGATCCATCGCGAGTTCCAGCGAGGGAAGCCGCGTGTCGCGCCCCAAGTGCTGCGCGGCGATCTGATCGACGGTCGTTCCCAGATAGTAATCGCTGCTTTCGGTCCACTTCGCCTTGGCTGCGCTCAGGAATGCGGCATTCGACGTTGCGTGCGTGCCGGGATAGGCGTTCTTCAGCTCCAGATTGGTGATCACCGTAATGTAGTCGACAACCGGAGCAAGCGAACGGAGCGACGGCGACAGCTCCGTCAGACGGCCTGAGCCAGGGGGAGTCCACTCCGGGAGGTGCGCCCCCATCGGCATGTACACGAATCCCAGGCGGCGCACCGGATTCGCTGGCGTCGCTGTCTGCGCGGTCATGGCGGGAACCATGGCATCCAGCAATGGCAGCGCGACGGTGGCGCCGAGGCCGCGGAGAAACGTCCGTCGCGGCAGAGCTTTCCTAGTGATAATCATTGCGACCTCCTCATCTGGAACGGCGTACTGTTGACGATTCCTAGGATGAAGGACGAAAACTTGTAATCGGCCTTTTTGGCCTCGCGAACCACTTTGCGGATGGACGGCGCGTCGTAGTACTCGACTCCACGGCCTAACGCGTAGGTCAGAAGTTTTTCCGCAAAGGTGGTAGCAAATACATCAGGGTACTTGAGCAGGGCCTGTTGGAGGCCTGCAACACCCTCAAACTTACTGCCATCCGGAAGGTTGCCGGAAGCGTCGATTGGCCCGCTCTCGTCGCGCTCGCGCCAGCGGCCCACCGCATCATAGTTCTCAAAAGCAAAACCAAGCGGATCCATCAGATTGTGGCACCCTGCGCAGGCCGGGTTGGCCCGATGCTGGGCGATTCGCTCACGCAGCGACAAGGCCTTGCCGGACCCGCTGTTCTCCTTGAGAGCGGGCACGGCGGGCGGCGGCGGAGGCGGCGGCATGCCTAGGATGTTGTCGAGAACCCACTTACCGCGAATCACCGGCGAGGTCCGGGTTGCATAAGAGGTGACGGTCAGAATGCTGCCGTGACGCAGGATTCCTCCTCGCACGCTTCCTTCGTCGAATGTCACGCGCCGGAAGCGGCTGCCGTAAATATTTGGAATGCCGTAGTGCTTCGCGAGCCGCTCATTCACGAAGGTGTAGTTGGCGCGCAGCAGGTCGAGCACGCTGCGGTCCTCGCGCGCAATGCTCTCGAAGAACAGCTCGGTCTCCTGACGGAACGCCTGCCTCAGGTTATCGTCGAAATCGGGGAACAGGCGCATATCGGGCCGGGCGGCAGCCAGATTCCTGAGGTAGAGCCACTGCTGAGCGAAGTTCGTCACCAGGGAGCGCGACCGCTCATGGGCGAGCATCCGGCGGACCTGCCGCTCGAGCACGGCCGGCGTCCTCAGCCTCCCGTCAATGGCAGCCTGCAGCAGTTCCTCATCCGGGATGCTGCTCCAGAGAAAGAACGACAGCCGGGAGGCCAATTCGAGATCGCTGATCCGGTACGCCTCACCCGGAGCAACCCCGGCAGGATCGCGCTCCACGCGAAACAGAAATTCGGGACTGATCAGAATGGCCCGCAGTCCCATTTCAATCCCGCCTTCAAATCCTCGCTCTTTGCGCGCGGATCGAAAGAATTTTAAGGGCGCCTCGCAGTCGCGATCCGTCACCGGGCGGCGGTAGGCTCGGCGCGCCAGATTTGCGAAGATGCGGCTGGCGCAGGCTTCCTCCTCCCCCTCATTGGCCGGCGTGCAGATGAAAATGCGCTTGCGGCTCGGCGTCTCACCCGGACCTTTCGGATTGTAAGGGCCGTTGATTGAAATTGAGTAGACTGCCGGCTGAAGGCGCGGGTGGCGGTCCATGTTGAAGTGCGCCTGGTAGGGCTGGCGCTCCGTTTCCAGGAGCAGGGTGGGTCTCTTAGGAAACGTGGCGGCAACCACATGCGGACCGGCCTTCACCGGGATGCGCACCTTCAGGTCCCGGTCCACCGCGTCGTGATCCGCGCCTCGGGGTGGAGGCTGCACGGTAAACAACCGGATGCGCTCGCCATCCAGCAGCAGTTCCACTTCGTGCGGCTCGCGCAGGCCTTCGACATGCTCGTTGCGGTCGCGCGCCAGCCGTATGCTGAAGTCGTACTCCGCGTCCAGCGGGAAGGTGTAACGGATCGCCAAGCCTCCGCGCGTACCGATCGGCAACTCTTCGAAATGCTGTTCCTGCGTCAGATCCGGAGGAAGCGTGATGGTATCTCCGCCCGGCGAACGGCTAGGCCTGCCGACCGCGAGCCGCGCGATCTTTTGTGCGGCGTTGAGATAACGCTCGAGCAAAGTGGGCGAAAGATCGCCAACCGTCACGTTATCGAAGCCGTGGCTCGACTCATCGGACGGGAGAAGCGCCGAAGCGTCCACTTCCACGGCGAGCAGGTCGCGAATCGCGTTCTGGTATTCTGTTCGATTGAGACGCCGGAAAGTATCGGTCCGGCCCGGTTGAGGCTTTGCAGCCGCGCGATCGAGAGCGGATTCAAGCGAGGCCAGAACTGCCTCGTAGGTTGCCTCATCGGGCCGCGGCACTCCCGCCGGCGGCATGAAGCGGCCGCGGAGCTTGCGGACCACCTTTTCCCAGACCTCCGGGTTTTGGCCCGGATTCGCCCCCTGGGACGGATCGAGCGCAAGCCCGCCAGTCTTTAGCTTGCTGTTGTGACAGGATACGCAGTAGCGGCTGACCATGGCCGCAGGTTGCGTGTCGGCCGCAAAAGCCACAGATAAGCCGCCAGCAATCAACAGGGAAGCCAGCATGTGACAGGGCCGGTTCATCTCCGCGGATCCAATTCTGACCCCCGCCATCGTATCAAAAATTTCATCACCCGCCACCGCCGGAAACCACGATTGGGCACCGTCGCAGCCGAATGTGTCCGCTATAGGAACTGGCGGTGCTGCCGGATGGTTTTTCCCAGACGTTCGAGTTCCGGCTCGGCAAGCAGCTTTTGTGCGCCCTCAAAAAGCCCGCTTTCTTCTTTTCGAATATGCTTGCGAAGAACTGCTGTAAACTCTCGAACCAGCGCCTCTTCCTTCTCCTCGCGGAGCCGCTCGACAATCGCGTTCATACGACGATGCTCTTCGATGAGCTCCGATATGAGATCCTGTAGCGCGGTAACGCCGGACAGAACGGGAAATACGATCTGCTCTTCGGTATGAAAGTGTCCGCGTAATTCGAGCTCGAACTGCTCAATGATTCTCGCCGCCTGAGCGGACACGTTTTCTTTGCTGGGGTCAGCATTCAAGGCCCGCTCCGTTAGAGTGCAGAGAGCCAGGCCGTGCTGGTGCTCGTGGGAGAGCAGAATCAAGCTTGAATGGCGCAGCATTTCTACTCGGACGCGTAACTACGTAAGGCTTCCTCGCTCGGGATGATCACTTTACGCCCGTCCACCTTGATCAGTCCCCCTTGCTGCAAACGCGCGATGGATCGCGATACGACCTCGCGCACCGAACCCACTCGCGCTGCAATCTGCTGATGCGTCAGAGCCAGTTGAAATTCGATCTGGTCGCCCGACCGCCTGCCGTAATCTGACGCTTCGTCGAGGAGGAGTTGCGCCAGGCGCCTGTCGACATCTCGCAGCGAGAGCCGTTCAATCAGCGCCGCACAGTTCCGCATTCTGCTGGCGAGCAGCCGAAGGGCCGCGAGGCTGATGCGTGGCCGCTCCAGGCAGAGGCGCAGCACATCATCGCGGCGGATAAACAGCAATGTGCAGCTTTCCTCCGCCGCAGTAGAGGAGGGGTAGGGGCCACCATCGAAAACGGGAACCTCGGCTAACGTGGCGCCGGCGCGCTCCACATGGATCACCTGTTCGCGGCCATCCGCGTTGACACGGTAGGCGCGTACCGATCCCTCCACAATCACATACAGGCCCGCCGCCGGCTCACCCGCGAGGAACAGCGTCTCTCCGCGGTTAAGCTGATACTCGACTGCCCGTGCCGCCAGGGCCTCGCAATCCGACGGATCGAGCTCGCCGAACAGGACCGTCCGGCGCAACGCGGCCACTTTCTCACTTAGGATCAGCATGGCCTGTTTGAAACAGTAGCATCACATAAGACAAGGCGCCACCCGGAGAGGATGGCGCCTTGTCTCGTTGCGCGGCGAGGAACAGTGTTATCTGGCGAGGATTGCCGTCGTGCTCTTTCCGGTTTGGCTCCTGTCTGCCTCCTCCCCATAATCTGCCTTTCGCAAATGGCGAAGCCCCCAGACGCCCGCCGCAACGATCGGCAGCACACCGAGCAGAATGAAGACGGAATCCGGAAGCATCCGCAGCCAGAGCAGGCGGTTGATGATCGGCTGCTGGTAGAATTCCCACGACCGCGCCGACCAGAAGCCGTTCTGGAAGGATTCGATCGCCTGCAGAGCGCCGACGGGCACGAGCGTGAGCAGGACCATACCCATCAGCCCGGCGTTCAGTCCCCAGAACCCCGCCATGATCCACTTTTCTTTCCAATGCTGCGGCTGCACGATATTCCGAAGGGAGAACGTCGCAAGCGCGAGCGCAAGCATACCGTAAACGCCCATCAGCGCCCCGTGCCCGTGCGCAGCGGTGAGGAAAGAGCCGTGCTGGTAGTAGCTCACGATCGGCAGATTGATCAGGAATCCTAATACGCCGGCACCAAACAGATTCCAGAATGCCGTCGCAACCAGGAACCAGAACGGCGCCTTGTACGGGAAGTCGATGCCACCTTCCTTGATCACCTTGTACTGGCTGTAGGCTTCCACCATCAGCAGCGACAGCGGGATCACCTCGAGCGCCGAGAACACGCTGCCCAGCGCCATCCAGGCCTCCGGAGCGCCAATCCAGTAGTAATGATGCCCGGTGCCGATGATGCCGCTGCCGAGCAGAATCATGAGCTGAAAGTACATCGCACGCAGCGTCGACTGGGCCGTAACCAGCCCAAGTCTCACCATCAGGAATCCGATGACGACGACGGCGAACACTTCAAACATGCCTTCCACCCAAAGATGGATCAGCCACCACCGCCAGTAATCGGCCATCGTGATGTGGCTGTTCTTGCCGATGAACAGCGCAAAGCAGTAGAACACCGGTATTGCCACCGCCGAGTAGAACAGCAGATGTGTGAGTCCGCCTCGGTCGCTTTCGGCCTTCAGACCGGCGCGCAGGCCTCGGAATACGATGAAGAGCCAGATGCCCATGCCGCCGATCAGCAGGTACATCCACAGACGGCCGAGTTCAAGGTACTCCCATCCTTGTGTCCCGAGCCACCACCAGGCTTGACCGAGAAGGCCCTTATAGGCCAGGTACTCGCCCGCCAGACTTCCCACCACTACGGCCACCAGTGCGCCGAACAGGATATTCACCAGATGCTTCTGACCCTTTGGTTCCCGGCCGCTTACCAGCGGGGCGATAAAGATTCCCATGCCAAGCCAGGCCGTCGCGATCCAGAAGATGGCCAGTTGCAGGTGCCAGGCACGCGCGATCTGAAAAGGCAGCCACTCCGACAGTGCAAAGCCGTAGAAGCTTGTGCCGTCCGCATAGTCATGAGCCATCTTGCCGCCGAGCAGCGTCTGGGCGAGAAACAGGAGGAACGCGACTACGAAGAACTTGGCAGTGGCGCGCTGCGACGGCGTGAGCGGGCTTGAACCAACGTCGAAGCGCAGAGTGGCCCCTTCGACATCTACGGGAACAAGTTGATAGCGGTGATAGAAGTACAAGATGGCGCCAAGCGCCAGCAACAGTAGCGCGACGCTTGCGCCTGACCAGAGCATCGCTGCCGCCGTAGCCGTGTTTCCCGCTGCGCGGTCATACGGCCAGTTGTTCGTATACGAGTGGTTTGCTTCGGGCCTCTTCGCGACCGAGAGCCAGGCGGTCCAGGTTGCGAATGCAGCCATCCGGCGTGCGGCTTTCGCGCTCAGCTCCACGTTGCCGCCGCCTTCCCCTGCCGGAAGCAGCGAGCCGGGCTGCAGGGAACGTTCCGGACGGCCGGCGCCAAATACTTCTGTGTAGCGGGCTGCGACGGATTCCCAAGCCCGTGCTTGAGCGGGCGTAAAGGTGAGAACTCCGGTCTGCGGGTTGTACCGGTTCTGCTTCAACTCGACGGCGATCTCTGCATCGATTGCGGCTCTCTGTCCTACGCTGAGCGCCTCATACTTGCCGTCGCTCCGCTCCTGGCGCATCGCCTCTGTCATCCAGTGCAGGGCCTCAGCCGTATAGTCCGGTCCGAGATAGGCGCCGTGTCCCAGCACGGAACCATAGTTCATAAGATTGCGCTTGCGAAAGAACTCCTGACCCTTTTCGATATCCTCCCGGGTAAACAGAACCCGCCCGGACGGATCCACCACACGCTCTGGAATCGGCGCTCGAGTCTTATATATGTAGGCACCGCCAACCAGCATTACGGTGAAACCGAAAAGCATCGTCAGGAGTAATCCGTGCTTCCACAACCCTGAACCTTCTTGCTTCGTTCGCATGGCTTTCAACTCCAGTTCCAGAGTAAGGACAGGCCATGCTTGCAGCTATGACAAAAGTCACATCGCGGGGGAATTTCGTTTGTGACCAAAGTCACTGCCGCGGCGGCCGGAGAACCATAAAAAGGAATCAGGCATATGGCAACCGACATCATGCAGGCACAAATTGGCGGGCCATCCGTGACGAAGATGCCCGGTCATTGGGTACTCGCCCGGCTTGGAAAGCGAGTGCTGCGGCCTGGCGGTGTTAAATTGACGCACCAGATGCTGGACGGACTCGGGATTACCTCCTCTGACGTGGCTGTGGAGTTCGCACCAGGACTGGGCCAGACTGCGCGACGGGTCATACCGAAATGCAGCCGCTACATTGGCGTTGACCGCGACATGAATGTCGTGCGGGCGCTCTCTGAAAGCTTCCGGACCGATCGCCATGCCTCCTTCGTTCATGCCAGTGCAGACAAAACTGGCCTGGAGGCCGGAGTGGCGACGGTGGTTTGGGGCGAAGCGATGCTTAGCATACAGGGCGCTTCGCAAAAGGAACGGATCATCCGCGAGGCTGCAAGGCTGCTTGCCCCTGGAGGCAGATACGGAATTCACGAGCTCTGCTTCACGCCGGACTCGATTGACGCGTCGACGCGGCGGCTGATCGAGCGCGAGCTATCTCTCGAGATCCACGTCGGCGTCCAGCCGGCCACCGAAGCGGAGTGGCGAGCGCTGCTTGAGCGGAACGGATTCCGCGTTACCCGAGCGTTCCGATCCCCAATGCGTCTGCTCGAACCGGCGCGCTTGCTCCGGGACGAAGGACTCCGGGGCGCGATGCATATCCTCTATAACGCGTTGCGTGATCCCCAAGCGCGGCGGCGCGCCCTGGCAATGCGGCGCTTGTTCCGGAAATTCCAGCAGTATCTGTGCGCCATAAGCCTGATCGCGGTCAGGGAATGAGACAAATCAGAAGGAGATTGAGATGGCTGCTGACTATACCGTAATTCCTAGCGTCTTCGACGAAATCGCCGTTCCGGAGAAAGGCATCCTGAGCCGTACGATCCACAGCGACGGAAACGTAAAGATCATCCTGTTCGCTTTTGCACCCGGCCAGGAGCTGACGGCTCATACAGCGCCGATGCCCGCGACGATTCAAATCTTACAGGGCGACGCTGAAGTGACATTGGGCACCGAATCTCGCTCGGTTAGCGCGGGCTGCCTCATCCATATGCAACCGAACCTCACCCATGGAATCATCGCGCGGACTCCGCTTCTGATGCTGCTTACGCTTGTGAAAGCCGCCAAATGGGATAGCGCCGCTCAGGCCGCATAACGATTGGAAACGGGAATGGAACGCGGATTGCCCGATCCCGTGACGCCTTTTCCGATTTTGAAGGACCCGACTCGCCGCGTCTGCCACCCGGTCCGCGATAGAAAGCCGTACCAGAAAAGGCTTCTGCCGGACCGGTCGCAGGCGGTGCGCCGGGCGGTGCAGGTCTCCTTCCTGGTGCTGAACGTCTGGATAGGGATTCAGTTTTATCTGTTTGTCCGGCAGTACGAGGCTTTTGATTCCCAGCCGCAGTGGTCGCGGCCGGCAGGCGTGGAGGGGTGGCTGCCCATCGCCGGCCTGATGAACCTGAAAGCTGCGCTCACAACCGGTGCGATTCCGTTGATTCATCCCGCGGCAATGTTCCTCGTCGCAGCCTTTCTGCTGATGTCTCTGCTTCTTCGGAAGGCGTTTTGCGGGTGGCTCTGTCCCGTCGGCACGATCTCCGAGTTGTTGTGGAAGACGGGCCGCGAGACATTCGGACGCAACATCGTTCTGTCGCGATGGGTGGATATCCCGCTTCGCTCGCTCAAGTACGTGCTTCTTGGGCTGTTCCTGTGGGCCATCATTACAATGCCCGCGCCCGCGATCCAAGCGTTTATGCAGTCACCGTATGGATTGATCGTCGATGTGCAGATGCTGAACTTCTTTCGCTACTTGAGCGTCACTGCGGCGATTGTCATCGGTGTACTTGCACTGCTATCCGTATTGATCCGCAACTTCTGGTGCCGCTACCTGTGTCCGTATGGAGCCCTTATGGGTCTGGCCGCACTCTTCAGTCCCCTGTGGATCCGACGGAACAAGGACAAGTGCATCGACTGCGGCAAGTGCGCCAAAGCCTGCCCATCGCATTTGCCTGTCGACACAAACGTGTCCATACATTCCGCGGAATGCCTCGGATGCCTCGAGTGCGTGGCCGTCTGCCCTGCCGAAGGCGCACTCGATCTCTCTGTGCTAGGCCGCCGGCCTGCCGGTGGCATCCGGACCGAGCCGCTGTTGCTCGCTGGAGCTGTGGTCCTGATATTTCTCGGCGTCGTCGGCTACGCAAAACTCACAGGACACTGGGACTCGCCAATCCCGTCTTCGTTGTACCAGCAACTCATTCCGAATGCCGGCGAGTACAGTCACCCGCGGTAGGCAAGCCGCTGCCCGCTCTGCCGCTATAACACTTCAGGTGAGACTTCGGAGAGCTACCCGGCCGGCTTGCTGCCTGCTCGCCGGGATTTCGCCTTGCCGTCGAGGTTGAGCGCCACCGCGGCGCGGATGAGATCCTTGAAGGCTGCCTCATCGAGCTTGTCACCTTCTCGGATGTCAATCGCACGCCTGACATTCCCTTCCAGGCTGGAGTTGAACAGGCTGGAAGGGTCCTCCAATGCGGCTCCTTTGGCGAATGTTATCTTGACGACGTTCTTGTACGTCTCCCCCGTGCAGACGATGCCGCCATGGGACCAGACAGGGGTTCCTCTCCACTTCCACTCTTCGACGATCTCAGGGTCTGCCTCGTGTATGAGCCCGCGGACTCTGGCGAGCATTTTCCCACGCCAGTCCCCAAGTTGTTTGATTCTCTCGTCGATTAGTTCAGAGGCGGATTTCCCCGAATCGGACGGTTTCATTCGCAGCTCCAACTGCACCTAGTTTAGCTACTCCGGGTTCCCGAACCCGATTGGAAAACCGATTGCGCATCGCCTCATAGAGACACCGGCCAGCCTCTTCCCTTCGGCTCGCCGGGCGCGGCGAACGCCGGAGGGAGATAGTCGTAGGTTTGGTGCATCCACTGGCTCAGCTTGTGCTGCAGGCTCAGCAGAATTTCGCGATGCTCTGGGCTCGTCGCCAGGTTGTTGAATTCGTCCGGATCTTTCTCAAGGTCGTAAAGCTCCAACAGAGGGCGGCTCGGATTCATCATCTGGAGCTGATTGGCGTTCAAGCCACCCTGGGTGGAGAGTCGCAAAATCGACTTCCACGAAGGCGAGTCAGCCAGATCCCACGCCGGACGGTAGGGGAAATGCGGCGCGGCGTTGAAGATCAGCTTGTAACGGCTGGTGCGCACGGAGCGGATGGGGTCAAAGTTGTCATGCCAGTTTCGCTCTGAAAAAACCTCAGTGCGAGGCTGGTAAGGACGGTTTTCGAGCAGGGGAAGGAAACTGCGCCCCTGCATCTTGGGGGGCTTTTCGATTCCGGCAATGTCCAACCATGTCGGGGCAAGATCGACGTGGGAGATCAGCTCCTCGCGCACGCTGCCCGCCTGGATCCTGCCGGGCGCCCAGACAATCAGCGGCACTCGAATGCCGGGATCGTAGTTGGTTCCCTTCGCACGCGGGAAGGGCATGCCATTATCACCGGTGAAAAATACAATCGTATTTTCAAGTAGGCTGCGCCGCTTGAGGATCTCCAGGATCTGGCCACACTCTGAGTCCATCCTGGCGATCGCGTCGTGATAGTGCGCTAAGTCCTCCCGCACTTCGGGAGTGTCGGGAAGGAACGGCAGCACCGTGACATCTTTGGGATTGTGAGGCGGCGAGAAGGCGCCGGGCCGGTAGGGCCGGTGAGGATCCGTGAAGCCGACGTGGAGGAAGAACGGACGATCTGTCGGCCGCACATCGAAGAACTTCTCAAAAGGCGTCGACCGATTGCCATAGAAGTTCCAGCGCTTGTCAAAGTCGGCACCCTGATGAACCTTGCGGTAGGCTCCCACGAAGTATCCCCGCTCTTTGAGAGGCTCCAGAAACGTCGGCTCCCATTCGGGCATGGGAGTATGAAGACGCGATGTAGCCGTCGTGTGCGGGGTGCAACCCGTGAGGATTGCCGACCGGTTCGGACTGCACTGAGGCGACGCGACATAGCAGTTGTTGAACCGCATCCCTTCGCGAGCCAATCGATCCAGATTTGGCGTTCGGATTACGGTGTTGCCGTAGCAGCCGAGGTCTTTATACGTGTGGTCGTCGGAGATTAAAAATAGGATGTTGGGCCGGTTTTGCGAAGTTTTGGCGCTCATCGGGGCGGCGGCCGCCAAGCCGCACTCGATCAAGGATCTCCTCGTCAGTTTCATCGGCGTCTCCCTATTATGCTCCACCAGGATTCGGCAGCAGGCCGGGGCAGTGTAAGCGGCTGGGCCCTCCAATGAGAGATAATGCTGACAAATGGCTTTCGGTTTGCGAGGTCTCGGGAAATATGTCTGAACAGATTCGATCCGCGTCTCGGCGCGAAATTTTGAAGAGCGGCGCGCTCCTGGCTGCGCCTGCATTTCTCAAGGGTGCGACCGCCACCAATGCGATTAAAGTTGGACTCGTTGGTTGCGGCGGCCGCGGCACCGGAGCCGCAGCGCAAGCACTCAAAGCTGACGACTATTCGGAACTGACGGCTGTCGCCGACGTATATCAGGATCGAATTGACAGCTGCCTGGAGCGGCTCTCCCGCGTGGCGAAGGGCAAGGTCAAGGTGGAGCGCAGCAAGATGTTCGTCGGGCTCGACGCCTATCAAAAGCTGATTGACAGCGGCGTCGACGTAGTCCTGCTGGCGACGCCTCCCGGCTTCCGCCCGCAGCATCTCCGCGCAGCGATCGCAGCCAACAAGCATGTCTTCTGCGAAAAACCGGTCGCTGTCGACGCTCCCGGCGTCCGCGACGTCCTGGAGACGGTCCGGCGCGCAAAGGAAAAGAACCTGTCGATTGTGGCAGGCTTCTGCTGGCGCTACAGCAACTATATCCAGGCGACCTTCGAGCAGATCAAGAAAGGCGCTATCGGCGATATCGTTGCCTACTACGGCACGTATTACACAAGCCCCGTGAAACCAATGCCTCCCGAGAGCCAGCGCCCCGCCGGCATGAGCGACGTCGAATGGCAGATCCAGAACTGGTACAACTTCGTGTGGACCTGCGGCGACGGCCTCGTGGAGCAGGCAGTTCATACGGCAGACAAAATTGCCTGGGCCTTCGACGACAAGCCCCCGATCAGCTGCGTCGCGGTAGGTGGGCGGCAGATCCCGGCCCACGGCGGCAATATCTACGACCACTTCGAAGTGAACTATCTCTATCCCAATAACGTCCGCGCGTTCCTTGGCTGCCGGCAGATGGAAGGCTGTTACAACGAGAACGCCGACTACATCATGGGAACCAAGGGCGTGTGCACCATCGGCCGAGGTCCGCTTCCTCGCATCGAAGGCGAAACCAAGTGGACCTTCGAGGGCGTCAAGAACGACATGTACCAAGCCGAGCACGACGTGCTGTTCGCTTCGATCCGCCGGGGAAGCCCCGTCAATGACGGAGAGCGAATGGCAACGAGCACGCTGCTCGCCATTATGGGCCGCATGGCGGCGTACACGGGCCAGACGATCACTTGGGAGCAGGCGATGAACTCGCAGGAGCGGCTTGTGCCCGAAAAACTCGAATGGAACATGAGCTTGCCGGTGCAGCCGATGGCTCGTCCTGGGATCACAAAGTTCTTCTAACGATGCGGGTTCTTTTTCTTGCGCTTGGGACGGCGGCCGTAATGTCCGCCGCCGTCGACTTTGAAACCCAGGTTCAGCCAATCCTTACAAAGCAGTGCTTGGGTTGTCATCGCGAGGGGAACTCCCTCGGCAACGTACGGCTGGATTCGAAAGCCGCACTGATGCAGAAAGCTCTGGTGATTGCAGGCAAGCCCGAACAGTCCGTCCTCTACCAGGTTCTTGAACTGCCGCCCGGCAAGCCGAAAGCGATGCCCCCGGGGCGGCAGTTGGCAAAGGAAGATCGGGACGTGATTCGGCAGTGGATCGCAGAAGGCGCGATCTGGCCGGAAGGCCGGGTTCTGACGATGTCCTCCTCCCCCGCTCCCGCGAAAGCGGCTCCCGCCAAGGATGAACGCGAACTGGTGAAGCAGCTCCACGCGCGCATCCTGGCCAATACGAAGGAAAAGACCGAAGCGGACATGAAGCCCTACAAGGTGACCATTCCGAATTCGGAGGCAACCTTCGAAATGGTTCCGATCCCGGGCGGAGAGTTTGTGATGGGAACTCCCGAGTCGGAGGCCGGACGCAAGCCGGACGAAGGCCCACAAAGAAAGGTCAAGATTTCTCCTTTCTGGATGGGCAAGTACGAAGTAACCTGGGATGAGTACCGGCTCTTCATGTTCTCCCAGCTTGCGAAAGAGGACATCAACAAAGATCCCCTCGTCGACGCCATCAGCCGCCCGACAAGGCCGTACGTTGAGATGAGCTTCGGCATGGGCATCAACGGCTATCCCGCCATCAGCATGACCCAGCACGCGGCGAACAAGTTTGCCGAGTGGGTCAGCGCGAAGACGGGTCACTTCTACCGGCTGCCGACGGAGGCGGAATGGGAGTACGCCTGCCGGGCGGGCACGACAACCGCATACTCCTTCGGCGATGATCCCTCCCAGTTGGGCGAATACGCGTGGTACGCGGACAACTCCGAAGGCAAGTATCAGAAGGTCGGTACGAAGAAACCGAACCCATGGGGCTTGCACGACATGCACGGCAACGTGATGGAGTGGACGCTCGACCAGTATGATCCGTCCGGATATCAGGGTTTGTCGGATGTCGACCCGTGGAGAGTTTCCACTGAGCCTTATCCGCAGTCGGTTCGAGGCGGGTCGTGGATGGATCCAGCGAGCAGTCTTCGCTGCGGCGCCCGGGTTGGCTCCGATCCTTCCTGGAAGCAGCAGGATCCGCAGTTGCCCAAGAGCATCTGGTATCACACCGACGCGCAGGGATTGGGGCTCCGGCTTGTGAGACCTCTCCGTGTTCCATCTGCAGAGGAGATGTACAAGTACTGGAATAGCGGTGTCGAGCACGAGCCGTAGGCTGCTCATTCTTCTCGCGGCTTCTACTGCCATTCTGCCGGGCGCTGACCGGTACCGTGCCTCTGAGCCCCACATGGGCACGGTCGCGACAATCACCCTTTATGCGGAAAGCGGCGAACAGGCCCAGGAGGCCTTCGCCGCCGCCTTCCGAAGGGTGGAAGAGCTGAACAACCTCCTCTCCGACTACAAGCCTGACAGCGAACTCTCCCGCGTTTGCGATACAGAACAAGACCTCAGCCCCGAACTCTTCACTGTCCTCACAACAGCCCAGAAGTTCGCCGCAGAGACCGAAGGAGCTTTTGACGTCACCATCGGTCCGTTGACGCGGCTCTGGCGATCGCTGCGGAAGCAGCACCGCCTGCCCGATCCCTCAGAAACTGCCGATGCCCTGAGCCGGTCCGGATATCGCAAACTCGAACTGATTGGCCGGAGAGCCTACTGCCGGGCGCCAGGGATGCAGCTGGATGCTGGCGGGATTGCCAAAGGCTACGCCGCGGACGAGGCGTTGGCCGTACTGCGGAAGATGGGCATTCGGAGCGCTCTCGTCGCCGTGAGTGGGGACCTTGCCATCGGCGAAGCTCCGCCGGGAAAGCCAGGCTGGCAGGTGCAGGTATTCGACCGGATCCTCACGCTTTCGAACCTCGGGGTTTCCACCTCCGGCGACGAATTTCAGTTCCTGGAGATTGATGGCGTTCGCTATTCCCACATCGTTGATCCGCGCACGGGCATGCCGCTGCCGAACTCGAAACCAGTGTCAGTCATTGCGAAGACGGCGATGGAGGCAGATGCCCTTGCCACAGCGCTGAGCGTCCTTGGCCCGCAAGGAGCAAAGCCGTTGCAAGCCAAGCACGACATTCAGGTGTTCTTCAAGTAACGGGCAAGCCGCGCTCACGCAAGCGTCGCATTCGGAGTCCTGCTGGCATGGACGACTAAAAACGGCTTGTCGTAAACCTGACGAAAGACTTCTCCCGCCTGCTCCGCCGCCCACTGCTCTAAAGCAGTGTCCTGCTCGGAGTAGATGCTCAAGACCACGCCGCCATTTCTGATCTGGCAGTCGATACCCTCCACGCGGCGCTCACGGCTGCGGTCCAATCCGTCGGCGATGCGGAGAATGGGCGTCAGCAGCAAAACGGCGCGCCGCTCGTCGGCTGTCAGCGACTGATATCCCACGTGCTTTGGCATCGGCATTGCCTTGCGGTGATAGCGGCACAACATCGCGACAAGATTCCGCTCGTAGTCCGTGAATCCCGGAAGATCGCTGTGAGCGACGATGTACTGCGAATGCTTGTGATGAGCGGTATCGCTGATGATATGGCCGGTGTCGCGCAGCAGAGCCGCAGCTTCCAGGAGGCGGCCATAGGAAAGCGGCAATCGATGCAGCGGCTGCAGCGAGATGAACAGAGTGCGGGCAAAAGAGGCAATCCGGCGGGCATGACGAAGGTCCACGCCGAAGCGCCTGGCCATATCTTCCACCGACTTCCGCTCCTCCCTGCTCAGCCGTGCAGCCTCGCGCTCGATCCCGCGATGCGCTAGGTCGGCGATGATGCCATCGCGAAGACCCGCGGTGCTGTAGTAGAGAGCCGGCAGCCCCAAGCCCTGTAAGACATGCAGGTAGACCGCGACTCCCGGTACGATAATCTCCGCGCGTCGCGGCCCGATGCCAACCACTTTTCGCCGCGCGCCAACCTCCATGTGGACAAGATTCGCGTAGAGCTTTCGAATCTGACTGGTCGTGGCGCGATGCCGGTCCGCTTCCTCCCTTCGATCGCGCGGAATCCGGTTGATGGCGCAGACGACGGCAGCAGCAGAAGCGGACGTGGCGATGACGCGGTCAAACTGCTTTCGCCGGATTCTGTCGAGGACCGTGGCCAGTTTCTGTTCGATGAAATCGTCCATCCGGCGCAGTTGCGTCTCAGTGGGAGGGTCGTCTTTCAGGAAGACTTCGGAAAGCCGGACCGCCCCGAGCTGGCGCGAAAACGCCTCCGACATCTCACCGTCCTCGCCAACGATGATTTCGGCGCTTCCACCGCCAACATCCACGACGAGGATCCGCTCCCGGGTGTGAGGCCAGCGATCCTGAACGCCCAGATAGATGAGGCGAGCCTCTTCCTGACCAGAGATGATCTCAACCGGAGCGCCGATGGCGTCCGACGCCCGCTCGATAAACTCGGCCTGGTTGCTGGCGTCCCGGATCGCGCTGGTAGCCACGGCGCGGACCGCTGCGACATCCAGTTTCTTATAGGTCTGCGCCATCTTGGCCAGAACTCCGCAGACCAGTTCGATGGTCGCCCGGCTTACCTCGCCGGTAGTAAAGACGCTTGAGCCGATCCGGGTTACCTGTCGCTCTGCAACGAGAGTCTTACGGGGCAGCTTGGGATCGACTTCGGCGGCCAGCATCCGTATCGAATTGCTGCCTATGTCGATTGCGGCGTACCTAGGCATCGAAGGTCTATGATAGAGGTTCAGACATTATCATGCCCTACTTTCAGCCTAACCGCTTTCGAGGGAAGTTGATTGTAGTGGAAGGCATCGACGGATCGGGGAAATCCACACAGCTTTCCCTGTTGAGCCAGTGGCTGCGGTCTCAGGGAATTGCCGTGTCCTTCAGTGAATGGAATTCCTCCCCGCTCGTCAAAGAGACCACCCGCCGCGGCAAGAAAAAGGCGATGTTCACTCCCACGAGCTTCAGCCTTATCCACGCCACCGATTTCGCCGACCGCCTCGAAACCTACATCATTCCGTTACTTAAGGCAGGCGCTGTTGTTTGCGCCGACCGTTATGCGTATACCGCCTACGCCCGCGACGTTGTGCGAGGCGTCAGCCGGCGCTGGGTGCGCAACCTTTACCGGTTTGCGATCCGGCCCAACCTGAGCTTCTACTTCAAAGTCCCCTTGGACATTGCGCTCGGACGCATTTTGGGCGGGCGTCACGCGCTGAAGTACTACGAAGCGGGCATGGATTTAGGGCTGAGCCGGAATATCGAAGAGAGTTTCCGTCTGTTCCAGGGGCGCATACTGGAAGAGTACGAAATGATGTCCGATGAAATGGGCTTTCACGTGATCGATGCGACGCAATCGATCGAGGCTCAGCAGCGCCAGATGCGGGAAATTGTCATGCGTGAGTTGGGAGACAGCCTGCGGGATGAAGTGCTGCACCTGCCGATAGGAGAACGGAATGGCTCCGAAGAAGCCTCTCGAATTTTATAGCGAGGCGCTGCCGGGCGTCGACACAACGGAATTGCAGGGGAAGCTGATTGTCATCGAAGGCCCAGACGCGGTCGGCCGGACGACCCAGATCGTCCGTCTACAAGAGTGGCTCGAGCACAGGGGCCACGCGGTGCTCGCTACCGGATTGGCGCGGTCGGCGCTCGCAAGAAAAGGCATCCAGCGGGCAAAGCAGGGCAACACGCTCGGTCCGATCACGATGACCCTTTTCTATGCCACGGACTTTGCAGACCGTCTGGAAAACGAAATCATTCCCGCGCTACGGGCCGGGTTCATCGTGCTCACGGACCGCTATATCTTCTCGCTGATCGCCCGCGGAGTCGCCCGAGGCGAGGATCGTTTGTGGCTGGAGCGCGTCGCCGGCTTCGCTTTGGTTCCGCATGCGATCTACTATTTGAAAGCAGACGTATCTGACCTGGTGTCGCGCGTCGTGTTCGGCCGCGGGAGATTCGACTATTGGGAAAGCGGCATGGATATGCGCTTTGGCCAGGATATGCACGACAGCTTTGTGAAGTACCAGACGCGCATCATTCAGTCGCTCGACCACATGGCAAAGCGCTACCACTTTACCGTGATCGATGCGAGCCGGGGACCGGATGCGATCTTCCGAGACCTGCAAAAGTCCATATCGAAGCTGTTTCCGCCATCGGGATTGCGGCAAACGCGGACGAGAGGCGCGGCAGGCGCGTAAGGCCGCGTCGCCGCCGTGCATCCTACAATAAGAAAAAGGTGGCGAAAGTCCTGACAACTCCATTGATCCTGAACCGCCCCACTCGATGCCACAGGCGGGGAATAGCGTGCCCCAAGAGGCGACATTGACGGAAAGTCGCCGCTACCCCACCAGACCGGTGCTCGGTGTGGGAGCGCTGATCTTCGAAGGCGAAACCGTGTTGCTGGTGGAGCGCGGGCGCGAGCCGCTGAAGGGTTATTGGTCGCTTCCCGGCGGGGTGCTCGAGACCGGGGAGAGACTCGAAGAGGGCATCCGGCGTGAAGTGCTCGAAGAGACAGGACTGCAGGTGGAAATCGTCGACCTCGCCGAAATCTTCGAGCGCATTATCCTGGACGACGCGGGGAAAGCCGAGTACCATTACGTGCTGATCGACTACGTGTGCCGTGTCTCCGGAGGAACTCTGGCGCCCGCCGACGACGCGAGCCGGGCTGCCTGGGTCCCGGTGACCGAACTGGGGAAGTATTTGCTAACCGAGGGAACCCGGGAAGTGGTGGAGAAGGTCTACCGCCGGTTCCGCCAGGAGATTGTCACAGAAGAAAAGCAGTCATGATAAACACGAGTTCCGAACTCCTGGAATTCGAGGCGCTCCGCGAGCTCGTTGGCCGGTACGTCGAAAGTCCGATGGGCCGAGCGAATCTCGACGAGATGCGTCCTTCCGCGGACCGGGCTGCGCTTGAAGAATCGCTGGCCGAAGTCGGAGAGGCGGTCGAATACCTCCATAACGCCGCGCGCCCGCAGCCCGCAGCGAGAGGAGCGGCGATCAGGCTGCGCTTCGGCTCCCTGCCGGATCCGACGCGAACCGTCGAGCTGCTCCGCATTGAGGGCACCGTTCTCGACGGGCGGCAGATTTGGGAGCTGAGCGAACTCCTCGGCCGGGCGGCCGATGCCCGCACA
This sequence comes from uncultured Bryobacterales bacterium, assembly GCA_937959285.1. Classification (GTDB taxonomy): domain Bacteria; phylum Acidobacteriota; class Terriglobia; order Bryobacterales; family Bryobacteraceae; genus JADGHK01. The sequence goes on along the minus strand of CALGAR010000063.1, from coordinate 35,049 downwards.
ATCCTCACCGACGCAGCCGCCCGATTCCCGCGGCTTGCCCGGCGTGCCTCCGCCATCGGGGATTTTCGAAGCGTCCTCAGTGACATCGCAGGCAAGGTGCTGCCCGACGGCAGTCTGGACGATCACGCGAGCGTCGCGCTAAGCCGGCTGCGGCGTGACATCGAGAGGCAGAAGGTTCTCATTCAGGAATCCCTGGAACGCTTTCTGCGGATGCACCGGGAAGACGGCGTGCTTCAGGAAGAGTACGTCACGATCCGCAATGAGCGGTATGTCGTGCCGGTTGTAGCGGGCAGACAGCGGCGGATCGACGGCGTTATTCATGGCGCAAGCGGCACCGGACATACTCTCTTCGTCGAACCGCTCGATACTATCAACCTGAATAACGATCTCGTACGGCTGACTGAGGAAGAACAGCGCGAGGTTCACCGCATTCTCCGCGAAATGACCAACCGTCTCCGCGAGCATGCAGACGCTGTGGGAGAGACGGTGTCGATTCTGGGACAGCTCGACCTTATCTTCGCCAAAGCTCGATTCGCTGACGAGTTCGATTGCACGATCCCCGAGTTTTCTCCCGAGGAGGCTCCGCGCCTCGTATTGCACGAAGCGCGCCATCCTCTTCTCCAGGATGTCCTTCGACGGCAGAAGAAGAAAGTAGTTCCGGTCTCGCTCGAGCTCGATAAGCAGCAGCGCACACTGTTGATCAGCGGGCCGAACACGGGCGGCAAGACAGTGACGCTAAAAACGGTCGGCTTGCTGGCCCTGATGGCGCAGTCCGCTCTACCAGTGCCCGCCTCGAAGGCAGTGTTTCCTGTCTTCGAGCAGGTGCTTGCGGACATCGGGGACAACCAGTCGATTCAGGAGAGCCTCAGCACGTTCTCCGCGCACATCACCCGGATACGGGAGATGGTCTTCGACGTGACGCCGGCGTCGTTGGTGCTCGTGGACGAACTTGGGCGTGCCACCGATCCCGAGGAGGGAGGCGCGCTCGGAGTCGCCATCATGGAGCACTTCCGCACGGCCGGTGCCTTCACCGTCGCCTCGACCCACCTGCTCGCTCTGAAAATGTACGGGGCGAACACACCCGGCGTGGTGAACGGGTCGATGGGGTTCGATGAGGAAACGCTTGAACCTACATACGTCTTGCGGCTCGGCGCGCCTGGGAAATCGGCCGGTTTAGATATCGCGGCCCGGCTCGGAATCCCCCAAAGCCTGATCGCCAAGGCGCGAGCCACGATGAGCAGCACCGAGCAGGATGTTGCCCGCTTCCTGAGCGAACTGCACGAGCGGCTCAACAACATTGCAGAAGTCGAAAGAGAGCTGAACGCGCAGCGGGAGGAGCTCGCGCGCAGGGAACAAAGCCTGGCTCGGGAGTGGGAAAAGCGGGAATCGGCGAAGATCCGCGAGCTTGAGCGGCGGGTCGGAGAATTGATGGCGGCTTTTGAAGTTCGGGCAAACGAAACGATTGAAAGCATCGAGCAAAGCGCCGAGCAGCGGAAGGCAGCCGAACTCGCCCGCCGCAAGGTGGCGCGGGCCCGGCGCGAGTTTCAGGAACAGGTTGAGGCAGCCGTCCGGGGGCCGAGCGAGCCTGGCGCGGCGAGCAGACCGAAAGTGGAAGAGGGCGCCCGCGTGCGTCTGAAGGGCATCCGCGAACCGGCGCGGGTCCGCCACAAGCTGGGCGACGACCGCCTCGAGGTGGAGGCAGGTTTTCTCAAGTTGCAAGTCCCGGTCGAGGACGTCATCGAGGTGCTCCCGGAGACAGCGGAAGTGAGCCGCTTGCCTAAGAACGTGACGTTTCAGCCAGCAGGCCCGACCTGGGATATCGCACAGCGGGAGATCAACGTCATCGGGCAGCGGGCGGAGGAGGCCGTCGACCTGGTCGACAAATTCCTGGACAGCGCAGCGATGGCTTCGGTCGATCGCGTGCGAATCGTGCACGGGCACGGCATGGGCATCCTGAAGAAAGCGATCAGCGAATTTCTGAATCGCAATCCGCACGTCGAGAAGTTCTATCCGGCAACCAGCGCCGAGGGAGGTACAGGCGCTACGATCGTCGAGCTGAAATGAAGGTCCTGCTCAGGGTCAGCGCAGCGCTCACAGCCCTAGCCGTCGCGGCGTTCGCAGACCGGAAGCCTGCACCGGGCGGAATCGCCCCGCCCTTCGACTTCGAGATCCTGCTGACACGAGCCTCCGAGTGGTCCGCCGAGCAAAAGCTGCCCACGGTGCTGGATTTCTGGGCGACGTGGTGTGCGCCGTGCGTCAGCAGCTTGCCGCATCTCAACGACTTGGAACAGCAGTTCCGCGGCCGGGTCCGCTTTCTCTCCGTAACCGATGAGCCTCCGGGGCTTGTTAGCGAATTCCTGCGGCGCAACCCAATTTCGGGATGGGTGGCTGTCGACACGGACCGGTCGATGATGTACGCCTATCGCGTAGAAAGCTTTCCGGCCACCTTCCTCATCGACGCGGACGGGGTAATTGTCGCAAGCGGATCGCCCGATCAACTGACTCCGGATGTGCTCGACTCGCTCATCGCCGGGAAGCCTGTCAAGCTCGGACCGCCTTCCCGCACACCGCATCTTCAGCCGTACCTTGACGACGCTGCCCTCGAAGCACGCATTCAGCGCGTTCCCGCGAGCCCGGATCCCGCGCTTAAGGTCGACAGAGGCGCGATCGATGCCAGAGGAGTACCTCTAGGCCGCCTTCTCGCCCTGGCCTGGGATGTCTCACCTGGCCGGGTCCTCGGGCCTCCTGAGCTTAAGGAGGAGAGCGTCAACGCCAGTGTTCGCGTCGCGCGGGAGGACGACTCCGCCGCCCGCCTGCTACTCCAGCAGGCGCTGGCCCAAGCCTTCCGCTTCGAAGCCCGGCCCGTGGAAGAAGAAGTCGAGGTTCTCCTGCTCCAGCAGGCTGTGGATGGCGCCCGTCTCCAGCAGTCCCAGGGGAAAGAACCGTACGTTTCCTCCGGGAAGGGCCGGTACGAGCAACAGGCGACAGGCCTCGCTCCCTTTCTCGCAATGCTGGAGGAACATTTCGCGACGCCCGTTATCGACGCGACAGGCCTTGCTGGAAACTACGATATTGAGCTCCGGTGGGGCGTCGGCGAGGCGGACTCGCTGACCCGGATGCTGGAGTTGAAGCTTGGCCTCGTCCTGCGCAAGGAGCGGCGGCCGGTAAGCGTGATTCGGGTTTCCAAGAAGCAGGACTCGCCGTAACACCCGGCCCGAGCCTTAGAGGCCAAAAGCAAAAAGCCGGAGCAAACGCTCCGGCTTTTTTAGAAGTCTGGAATGGTTTAGCGGGCCGCGAGCAGAGCGCGCAGGTGACGAGCCCGCTCGGGCGAACGAAGCTGGCGAAGCGCCTTGGCTTCGATCTGCCGGATCCGTTCCCGAGTTACATCGAACTCCTGCCCAATCTCTTCAAGCGTGTGTTCCCGCTCACAGCCGATTCCGAAACGCAGGCGGATCACTTTCTCTTCCTTCGGAGAAAGCGTCTTGAGAATATTTGCCGTCTCATCTCGCACGTTCGAATCGATGACTGCGTCCACGGGGGAGCCAACCCAGCGATCCTCGATGAGGTCACCCAGCGCCGATTCGCCGTCGCGGCCAACCGGAGTTTCGAGGGAAACCGGATCCCGCGAGATGGTCTTCAGCTTCTGCACCTTCTCGATCGGGATGTCCATCCGGCGGCTGATCTCTTCGTTCGTCGGAGCGCGGCCCAGCTCCTTCTCCAGCTCCCTGGTAGCACGCAGGAACTTGTTCATGCTCTCGTTCATGTGCACCGGGATGCGAATGGTTCGGGACTGGTCGGCAATGGCGCGAGTGATAGCCTGCCGGATCCACCAGGTGGCATAAGTTGAGAACTTGTAGCCCCGGCGATATTCGAACTTGTCGGCGGCCCGCATCAAGCCGATGTTGCCTTCCTGAATCAGATCCAGGAGATGCAAACCGCGGTTGACATACTTCTTGGCTACCGAGACAACCAGCCGCAGGTTCGCCTCGACGAGGTCTTTCTTGGCCCGCTCAGCCTCGAGCTCGCCCTGGCGAATCACCGTAAGAGTATGCCTGAGGTCGCTGAGCGAAGCTTCTGCCGTCGCTTCCCGCTTGCGAATCTCGCGCTTCAGCTCTCGCACCCGAGCCTGATTTGCCGTACCGCCGCGTTCTTCCGCGCGCTTCAGCTCCGCTTCCAGGTGCGTCAGCTCATCGACCGCGCGCTCAATCTCCTTGCCAAACTGCTTCCAGCGCGAGTTCTGCCACGGGATGGTGCGAATGATCTTGGAGATTTCCACCTTGCAGCGCAAGAGCTTCCCACTCGCCTTGCGCCGCCCCCTCTTGTTGGAAGCCGATACGGCGTTCAGCTTCTCGGCGAGCTGCTGCTGCCGCTTATATGCTGCTGCTACCTGGGCAAACTGCTCCTTGATTTCATTGCGCCGCTTCGTGTCCGCTGCCCCTTCTTCCGAGTCCCCGAGATCAACCAGGGTATCCAACACCGACGGGTCCCGCTTAATTTGCTCAGCGAACTCCACTACCATCAATTGGACAAGGGAAGATCTGCTGATCGCCTTCTGCATCCGCAGCTTTCCTCGCTCCATTCGACGAGCAAGGTCTACTTCCCCTTCTCTCGTCAGCAGCGGAACCGCGCCCATTTCACGGAGATACACCCTGACCGGGTCATCCGTGTAAATCGACTCTTCCACCTGCTGAGTGGCTTGAAATTCATCCTCTTGTACTTCTTCTGGGTGGAAGTAGCTTGTGTCTTCGTCAAAAGGAAGACCTAAGGGTTCGTGGCTGTCTGTTAAAAACTGATCTTCGAATTGATCCACTGCTGACTCACCTCCCCCGCTGGAAAGGACAGGAAACTGTTGTCATCGGGGTTGATTGGTTTCGAAATTGCCGGTCGCTGCCGGGTGACTCCACACGACACCGGTTGCAGCTGTGCTGAGACGATTTCCGGACCGCCAGCGATTATAGCATCAACCAGAGTCGAAGTTAAGTCCCTATCTATAATGATGTGCTCAAACCGTTTTGGTTACAGCAATATTGCCCTAGTACACTGCATTTTCAGTGCTTTCAGGCCACCGCATCTCTCAAGCCTGTTTCAACTCCTTCACTTCATTGAGGAACGCTTCAATGTCCTGGAAATCCCGGTAGACGGAAGCAAAACGGACGTAAGCGATTTTGTCCATGAATCGAAGACGCTCCATTAGCATTTCTCCGATTACTGTAGTAGATATCTCCCGCTCCGGACTGTCCGCCAGCCGCGACTCGACGGCATCGACGATCTCCGCAAGCTTCCCCATACTGATCGGCCGTTTCTCGCAGGCCTTCAGTAAGCCGGACAATACTTTCTGACGCTCGAACTTCTCCCGCCGCCCATCTTTCTTGACTACCATGTATGGAATCTCGTCAATCCGTTCATAGGTCGTAAACCTGCGCTCGCACTTGAGGCACTGACGGCGGCGGCGGATGACATCCCCCTCGCGGCTCTCGCGAGAGTCGATCACCCGGTCCTCCAAATGACCGCAAAAAGGGCAGGTCATAACGCTACCTCTTTCTCCAACTCCTTGATCTTGCGCCAGCTTAGCCCTTCATAACACGCGAAGAGCAACCCGACCGGCATAATCACGACAAATGTAATAATCCAGAGGGCGAGCGCTATGCCGGTAGCTGCTTCGAGCGGCGTGCCCAGCAGCTCCGTCAGCGTGATTACGGCCACGACCTGCATGCCCCCGCCGATGCCGGGCAACTGAACGATGCTGCCAAAGGCGACGAGCCCCATGAACGCCAGAACATCCATCCAACCCCGGCCCGCCGTCGCCGGAAAGGCCTTAAACAGACAGTAGTAGCATACGCCGATTAGCAGCCATTCGACGACCGTGTAGAAGAGAAGCAGGAAAGCTGCGCGCGTACTGCGAGTCGCTTCGATGCCCCGCACAAAGGAATCGACGAACTGGGAGACTTTCTGGTGCTGGGCGGCGGGCAGGAACTCCAGAGCTTCGGTGATGCGGCGGCGGGCGAAGCCGGAATATTGCCGGAGGACGAACAGGACACCGACGCAGACCAGCGCCAGAATCCAGACAGCATGCCCGCCGATTTCGAGGGCCCATTGAAGGGCCGGTCCGAGTGACGCGTTTTGCGGTATGCGGGTGAGGGCAAAGCCGAAGATCAGGACGACGGCCAAAAGATCGTAGACCCGTTCGAGGAGCCACGCCGCCATTTGTGATGAGAACGGGAGGTTTTCGTTCCTGGCGATCAGATAGGGGCGGAGCAGCTCGCCGGGACGGCCGAAGAATACCAGCGCGGTGAAGCCGATGGCCGTGGCGGAAAACAGCCGCCAATGGCTGGGATGAGGACAGATTGGCCGGATCATGACGCTCCAGCGCAACACACGCCCGTAGTAGGTCAGCAGCACGAAGCCGATGGCTGCTCCCAGCCATCCCCAATGCACCCCGAGGAGCGTCCGCGCCAGCAGGCTCCAGTCAAAGCCGCGCTCGCACACGCGCGTAAGGAGGAGCCATACAACCACCGCGAGCAAACCTGCGGCGGCAAAATACTTCAAGCGGTTCCGAATCAGGGCCTCCCTCCCCGACACACCAATCGGTAAACGGAGCGATCGCCGAGCTGGGACCCGCTTGAGAGCCGGGATAGAATGGAATTCTGCGAGACAGTCACGCTTTGCGCGAACTTCTCATGATAAATCCTCGTTTCTCATACTGGAAGCACGACCGCGTGTATTCAAGGAGGCTGGCGCGCGGGGAGGCGTCCGGACGAGGATACCAATGGCAACCACGGCAGCGCTCCTACAGATTCCGCCCCGGGACCGCAGGGACCTCGGTGTAAACTGGGGCTGCCAAAGAGTGAACGGCTTGGACTCCGATACCAGTCTCGTGGAGAGTTGTCTGGCAGGCGACGAGGCGGCCTGGGAAGACATGGTGAAGACTCACACACGCCGTGTGTATTCAATCTGTCTTCGCTTCACGGGCAGCGAAGGGGAAGCCCAGGATCTGACGCAGGAGGTTTTCCTTAGGGTCTTCAAATCGCTCCGGAGCTTTCGTGCCGGAGAAGGGACGTTCGTCGTATGGTTGACCCGCCTCACGAGGAATCTTCTGATTGATCACTACCGGCGGACACGCCTGGATCGGGCCACCGATTCCATTGAAGATCAGTTGCAGGTGCTTGAAGAGAAGACGGCAGCAACCGCAAGGGCCGACGGTCTGCTGGCAGGCCGTGAGGCGAGCGAGGTATTGCAGTGTGCCCTGCAGAAGCTCTCCCCCGAGTTGCGTGAAACAGTCATATTAAGGGATTTGGAAGGAATGGAGTACCGGGAGATTGCTCAGGTGCTCAACGTTCCGGAGGGCACGGTGAAGTCACGGCTGAATCGAGGCCGTGCTGAATTGGCCAGGCTCTTGCGGCGGCAGAAGGTAACCGTATGAAGCCGGGTGTTTGGACCGGGATGAACGGGATTTCGAGATAACGCCATGAACTGCGGAGAACTGGAAGTTCTGCTCTGCGATTACGTCGACGGCACGCTTGGCGCCGAAGAACGCGCCATCGTGGAGCAGCACCTCTCCGCTTGCCCCGCCTGCTCGGAACTTGTACGCGACTCCTCGGCAGCGCTCGCCTTCATGGAGCGGGCGGCAGATGTGGAGCCGCCGCCGGAGCTCATCACACACATCCTTTTCCAGAATCGCCCCGAAAGATCCGCCATACCGCTCCGCAAGGGGTGGAGAGGCTGGATCGGCAGATGGCTGGAGCCCGTCCTGCAGCCACGATTCGCGATGGGCATGGCGATGACCATCCTGTCGTTCTCGATGCTGGGACAGTTCGCAGGCATTCCCCTGCGCCAGCTCCGGCCGTCCGACCTGCACCCCGCAAAGGTTTGGGCCGCTCTCGAAGACCGGGTTCATCACACCTGGGAGAGCGTGGTTAAGTATTACGATAGCCTGCGGCTTGTTTACGAAATTCAGACACGACTGAAAGAGTGGACTGAGCAGGAGGAAGAACAAAGAAGATCTCAGCCCCAAAGCGGCCAGGCTTTGGAGCAAAACGGGAATCCCGCCAGAACGGCCGATGAGCTTGGAGACTCGCCGACCCCGAGGGAGACAACCGGAGCTCCAGGTGTAGCTGGGGAAGAGCTACAGCAAGAGAGGGGAAAGCAATGAATTGTGTGAACCATCCCGACGTGGCAGCAGTGGCTTATTGCCGGTCCTGCGGAAAAGCCTTGTGCGAGCAGTGCCAGAAAAGCGCTGCCGGCACGATCTACTGCGAGGAGCACGCTCCTGCTCCCCGCGCTTCCGGCTGGACGCCTCCTCCTAATCCCTACTCCAGTGCCCCGAGTCCCCCCGTCGTAGACACCAGCGCCTCCCCCGGACTCGCTTTCCTGCTCGGCCTGATTCCCGGCGTCGGAGCGATTTACAACGGTCAGTACGCGAAGGGCCTTGTCCATGTCATCGTCTTCGGCCTGCTGATCAGCGTGCAGTCGGCGGGCGCTGCCAATGGCCTGGAACCTTTGTTCGGCATGCTCTCCGGTGTGTGGTTCTTCTACATGGCGTTCGAGGCGTACCACACGGCAAGAAAGCGTCAACTGGGCCAGCCGGTGGACGAGTTTTCCAGCATTATCCCGGTCAAGGGAACCGGAAGCTCTCCGATAGCACCGATTTTGTTGATCATCATCGGAACGGTCTTCCTGTTGCACAACCTCGAAATCCTCCGCCTCTACCAGATCCTTCGATACTGGCCGGTCTTCCTGATCGTGCTCGGCGTCTACATGCTTTACAACCGCCTGAACTACTCGGAAACGCCTCATTACAACAGGGAGGCAGCCGATGAACGCCAATAGAGCCGCGCTTCTGCAGGCCATCCGGGGTCCGATCATGCTCATGATGCTGGGGCTGTTACTGGCTGCTGATCATTTCGGCTCCTACAGCTTCAGCCGGACCTGGCCTGCGCTGATCATCGTCTTCGGCATCCTGAAGCTGCTGGAGAGGCTCGCGTTGCGTCCGCAAGAGCACGGAGGAGGGATGTAATGAGACGAGGATCCGTGGTTGCACCGCTGTTGCTGATTCTGATTGGCGTCCTCTTCCTTGTGAACAATCTTCGGCCGAATCTCTCTCTGCTTGAGCTCGTCGGCCGTTATTGGCCGTTTCTCCTCGTCGGCTGGGGGGCATTGCGCCTGCTGGAGATTCTGATTCTGTCGGCTAAGAGCAGGCCGCTTCCGACGAGCGGCATTTCCGGCGGAGAGTGGGCTTTGGTCGTGGTGATTGCTCTCGTCGGTTCCAGCCTGCTTGTGGTCGGCCGGATCAACGAACGCTTGACCGGCGTGTCGAGCGCGATTCGGGGCCTCGAAGTCTTTGGCGAAAACTACGACTATCCTGTCTCGGTTGAGCAGAAGGTGGGCAGCACGCCCCGGGTGATCGTCGAGAACCTGCGCGGGAACGCCCGCATCGTCGGCGTCGACACGGACGAAGTGAGAGTTACCGGACGGAAGACGATTCGCGCGATGCAGCAGGAGCGGGCGGACCGGGCAAACGAGCAGAGTCCCGTTGAAATCAACGTAAACGGCGACCAGGTGGTGATACGAACAAACCAGGAGCGTGTACTTGGTCAGGAGCGAATCAGCGCGGACATCGATATAACAGTTCCCCGAGGAGCGAGCGTGGAGGCCCGCGGCCGCTACGGCGACTTTGACATCTCAGACCTCAGCGGCTCGGTCGATGTGGTCAGCGATAGCGCAGGCGTGCGCCTCGAGAACATCGGCGGTAACGTCCGCATTGACCTGCGCCGCAGCGATATTATCCGCGCGACGAATCTGAGAGGCAACCTGGACCTGAAAGGCAACGGCAAGGACGTGGAGCTCGAGAATATCGCAGGGCTCGTGACTGTGAGCGGCGGCTACTCGGGAGAGTTTCAGGTGCGAAACCTTGCCCAGCCGCTCCGTTATGAAAGCAATTCGACAGAGCTGCGCGTGACCCGTATTCCGGGTGAACTCCGGATGGCCCTTGGGCATCTTTCGGCAGAGAGAGTGGTCGGTCCGATGAAGCTGACGTCGAACCGCTCCAAGGATATCGAAATCTCCGATTTTTCGGATGCCCTCGAAATCGTGCTGGACCGTGGAGATATTCAGTTAAGCCCGGGGAAAGGCCCGCTCGGCAAGGTCGACGTCCGCACGCGATCCGGGAATATCGACCTGGCGCTGCTTCCAGACTCCCGCTTCACCCTCACGGCTTCGACGAACAGGGGCTCTGTACAGAACGAATACGGCGAGCCTATTCAGGAGGACATTCGGGGACAGGGCGGAGTTCTTTCCGGCAAATCCGGAGCGGGTCCCGAGATGCGGCTGGCGACGGAACGCGGCACGATACGCGTTCGCAAAGCCGGTATCGGGCGCCCCGCCATGGAAGACAAAGCCTTTACCCCAAACCCGCCCCGGCCGCCGGTGCCTATTCGTCCGCAGACAGTCGTTCAGTAAGAATCACAGACGCAGCGCGAGGGGTTATGCCGCCCCCGGCTGGAGCACGATCTTTCCAACCCCATCGGCGTACTGTTCCAGCAGCTCGAACGCAGGCTGAATCTGTTCGAGCGGGCGCGTGTGGGTAAGCATCGGCGCGAACAGCCGGGGATTTGCCGACAGGATCCGTAAGGCGTTGTCGGAGGTATGGTTGGATCTGCGCACGTTGTAGAAGGTCAGCTCCTTGCGGCGCAGCGTGTGGAACTCGAGCTGGATTCGCAGTTCGGAGGGGACGCCGGTGACCACGACGCGGCCTGCATTCCGCGTTACATGCAGGCAGTGATTGATGGAATCGTCCTTTGCAACGCAGTCGATGGAAACGTCCACGCCTCGCTGGCCCGTTTCGGCGCGAATCTGCCGTACAGCATCCACCTGCCGTGGATCGATGACAACGTCCGCTCCCATGGCGCGAGCCATCTCGCGGCGATGAGCCAGCGGCTCCACCGCCCAGATGCGCGAGGCGCCGGAAAGCTTCAGCATCGCGATGGTAAGCAGGCCGATCGGACCCGCGCCCCAGACCACCGCCGATTCGCCCACACGAAGCTGGACGAACCGCATGGAATGCAGAACCACCGAGAGCGGTTCGAACAGGGTGGCTTCCGCAAAGCTCAGGTTCGACGGGATGGGCAGCAGATTTTCTACCGGCAGGTTGACGACGTCGCGGAAGTAGCCGGGCTCCTCGGGAGAGCTCATGAATCGCATGTTGGCGCAGACATTGTGATGCCCGCTCAGACAGAATTCGCAGTGGTAGCAATAGAGAGCCGGCTCGAGAATCACGCGGTCCCCGGGCGCCCAACCGCTGACGCCGGGTCCGGTCTTCAGGATCACGCCGGTGGGCTCATGCCCCAGCACCATCGGATAGACGGCGGGAGTGTCGCCAATGCCGCCTTCTGCAAAGTAATGCAGGTCGGAGCCGCAAATCCCGACCGCTTCGACTCTGGCTTGAACCTGTCCCGGTCCTGGATCCGCAATCTCCCGATCCACAAGACGAAAGCGCTTCTCGGCGCAAAGCTCCGCTACCCGCATTCTGATGCTCTCCCTGCCGGCAATTCCGGACTAGATCACTTCTTGAATAGATTATCGAATGCGGCTCTCGCGTCGTCAGGAGTTCGCGGCGTGGCGATGGCAGTTCTCGGGGCAGCGATTCCTCCGGGTGCGGCATCGCGTGCAACGGTGACTCGAGGCGAGAACAGCTCGCACTCGTTCGCCTGATCCTTCGCAGCAATGCGCGCAGGGATCGGCTTCAAACACTGGAACCGGGTCGATGGTTCGAAGTGGGCGCACTGCTTGCAACAATGCAAAGCCGCATTGCACTTCGGGCAAGTCCCTTTGAAGTCCGTGCCTGTGGGCAGTGTGACGGAACAGTTATAGCAGCGGGAAGCGGCTATCGTCTGCACCAAACGCGGCAGACGGGGACCAGTCACGTCCAGCGGGAGCTTCGGGCCCTGCTGCCGTGGCCGTTCCTCCCGCGACTGTCCGTTTCCGGACCTGCGATCGGAGTCCATGTAGCCGTGCTGTCTGTATTTACGATCGCTCTCCATGGCGTAGATGTCTCCTTGGAGGTAGAGGAATCTTTGCCTTCAACTGCATCCTGCTTGACCGCGTCGGCCGGAAGGTAATATACCTCTCGCAGTCAACGAATGGTTATCAAGGGGGATGTTGCGAGCGCTTCCGACGAGGACCCAGCTATTTCGGAACCAGCGCGTGCGTCAAACCACTTTGTACCACGCTTTTGCTCCAGAATCTAGCAAGATTTTTCTCACCCTGCTAGCCTCTGAGCCACGGAACCGCAAAAGCTCATCAGCTCCCACCTGGTACCATACAACGTCTGGCCCTGGCTTCAGGTTCCAGTAACAAGGCTTGCGGCCCGCCTGCGCAGCAGCTCCCCGCCCTGCCACTGGCTCAAGCCCCTCGCCTTAGCCCCACTTGATCGGAGCGTTGCAAGGTCGAGTCAAGGGATCGTCGTAGTGATTAGGACTGATCCGGACGGCATAGCCGAGCCTGCCCGTCTGGTGGGGGATAAACTCCTTCGCAAAAATGTACAAGTTTCCCTGCTGCTCGACCGGCGGCAGAGTTAACACCGTCGTATCTTCCAGCGTTCCGTTTGGACCGACCCGCCCTACGACCGCTTCGACTCGAACGTCGCGCGGGCCCAGGCCGGCCAGATCGACCGCCGCTCGCACCGGGATCGGACGCCCGCTCAATACAGAACGCTCTGGTCCGGGGCCGCTCTCCACAAACGTCACACGGTCCCACACCCGCTGCACGTCCGAGTTCCAGCGCACTCGCTCTCGGGAACTTTCGAAGTTGTTCCTGGATACCTGAACGAATGCGGCATGAGCCGGCTCGTAAAGCTGAGTCATATACTCGCTCAGCATCCGCTGGGTATTGAACTGCGGGCTGATATTCATGAGGCTCTGCTTTACGCGCTCCATCCACTCATGCGGAACGCCCTCTTCGCGCGCCTCGTAAAACAGGGGGACGATCTCGTTCTCCAGCATGGAGAGGATTCCGGTGGAATGAATCTCGTCCTGGTCCTCGCTGTAGGGCTCGCGATCCCCCAGAGCCCAGCCGCCGGATGTTTCGTACGCCTCATCGAACCAGCCGTCGAGAATGCTGAAGTTCAACACGCCGTTGATGCCGGCCTTCATACCGCTGGTGCCGCATGCCTCCTCGCCGCGGCGCGGATTATTCAGCCACAAATCCACGCCCTGCACAAGTTCGCGCGCCACCTGGATGTCGTAATCCTCGAGGAACACGAGGTGCTTCGACAACTCTGGGTCGCGCGAAAGCTGCACAATCTCGCGGATCAGCGTCTTGCCCGGATGGTCCTTGGGGTGAGCCTTCCCGGCGATTACGACCTGCACGGGCATCTTCGGATTCGTGAGAATCTTTTTCAGCCGGGCAACATCGCGGAACAGAAGCGTCGCCCGCTTGTACGTTGCGAAGCGCCGCGCGAATCCGATTGTGAAGGCGTCCGGATCGAGAACCTCGGAGAGCCTTCGCAGTTCCGCGGCCGACGCCTTCCGGCTAATCGCTGCCGCCGTCACTCGTTCCCGGACGAACGCGATGAGTTTGCGCTTCCGCCTGCGGTGCGCCTCCCAGAGCTCATGGTTCGGGATGTCCTTGATCAGATCCCAGGTCGAGGGCTCCATGTAGCGCTCGCGCCAGTCCGGCTGAAGGTATTGATCGTAGAGCAGCGCCAGATCGCCATTCAGCCAGCTCGGGAGGTGGACGCCATTTGTGATCGAGGTGATCGGGATCTCCCAGACGGGCAGTTTCGGCCACAGGTCCTGCCACATCTCCTGGGAGACATGACGGTGCAGGCGGCTGACCGCATTGCGGTATGCAGAAGTCTTGATGGCGCAAATGGCCATCGAGAACCGTTCCTGCATATCCTGCGGATTTCGCCGCCCGATCGACAAAAGCTGCTCGAATGTAATCCCGGCCTCACTGCAGTACTCGTGAAAGTAGTCATACATGAGACCGGCGTCGAAAAGATCAATGCCCGCGGGAACAGATGTATGAGTAGTGAAAATGTTGTTGTTGCGTGAAGCGTCCAGGGCCTCTTCGAACGTCAGGTTGTGCTCCTGCATCAGGCAGCGAATTCGCTCGAGCGCCAGAAAAGCCGAGTGCCCCTCGTTCATGTGGAAGACGGTCGGATTGAGGCCCATTGCTTTGAGGGCGCGCAGACCGCCGATGCCGAGAACGATCTCCTGACGAATTCTCGTATGGATATCGCCGCCGTAGAGCTGGTCGGTGATGTCCCGGTGCTCGGGGTTCTCGTTCTCCGAGATGTTTGTATCGAGCAGATACAGGGCTACCCTGCCAACATTCATCCGCCAGACCTGAATGCAGACAGGTCCGGTGGGAAGCTTTACCGTAACCTTGAGGTCCTCGCCTGTAGACGTGCGGACGGGTGTAATCGGCCAGGTGTAGAAGTCGTTAATCGGATACCGTTCCTGCTGCCAGCCGTCCGGGTTCAGATGCTGCTGGAGGTACCCCTTCTTATAAAGCAGCCCGACGCCGACCAGCGGAATACCCGCGTCGCTCGAGCCCTTCAAGTGATCTCCCGACAGGAGCCCCAGACCGCCGGAATAAATGGGAAGCGATTCTACAAGCCCGTACTCCATCGAGAAGTAGGCGATCAGCTTCCCGTCGGGATCCGTAATGCCCTGCTGCATGTACGCATCGAAGCGCTCGCACGCACGGCGATACAGGGCGACGAACCTGGCATCCGCAGCAGCCCGTTCCAGGGTCGACTGCGAGATGCGCCCGAGCATCAGGACGGGGTTGTGGCCGCACGCTTTCCAAAGGTTGGCATCAAGCCTGCGGAACAGCCCGCGAATGTTGTGATCCCAGGTCCAGAGAAGGTTGTGGGCGAGTTCGTTGAGGCGGCTAAGCTCCGGCGGCAGCGCCGGGCTAACCATGAATTCCCGGATCCGTGTGATCTGGAAGGGCATGAAACTTCTACTGAACCTCTCAGTCTAGCAGACCGGCTGCGCCGAGGCCCGACGCCGGTTCCTGGTTATATTTTGTGATAGTAGCTGCGGGTTCGCCAATTCCGCAAAAAAGCTTCACAGTATGTAAATATTTTTTGAATCGCTGCGACAAACCGGGATTACAATAAGAGCCATGAAGTTGAGCGCCCAAGAAGAGTATGGGCTGCGCTGCCTCCTTCACATGGCTCGTTGCGGTGAGGGTCAAAGCCGCAGTATCCCGGAAATCAGCCGCGCAGAGGGCCTCTCAATACCGAATGTTGCGAAACTGATGCGGCTCCTGCGTCTCGGCGGAATGGTGGAAAGCGTTCGAGGGCAGGCCGGAGGTTACACTCTTGCCCGGCCGGCAGACCAGATCAACGTTGGCGAAGTCCTTGCCCTCCTCGGCGGCAACTTCTTCGGCCCGCAGTTTTGTGAGCGCCATGCAGGGCTTGAAAAAGTCTGCTTGCACGCCTCTGACTGCTCGCTAAGAAACCTCTGGGGAACCGTGCAGCGACTGCTGGAAAACATACTCGGCAAGACAACACTTCGCGATCTTCTCGTATCAGAGCAAGAAATGGCTCAGTGGCTCGCCTCACGACAGCAACTGTTCACGCTGCAACCCGCACAAACTCATGCTGCTGCGAGTGTCGATGCCTCGCAAGGCACCAGCGCTTAGATGGTTCGCCAGGTTACGTTTCGAATCGTATACTCTCCGGAAATCGTTTTTACTATCCGGTAGTAAGTCGATTGTTTTCTGCTTAGCATTTCTTCCTCCCGCTGTTTCCACATTTGTAAGACAAATTTTCCCTGACGAGTCGAAAGGCGGTATACTCACTATGGCCGCCTGCTTCATTGCCGGCGGTAACTGAACCAAACACGTCACTGCGTGGGAAGAGTGCTTGGGAAGGCGGTGTAAATCCGCCACTGCCCCGCAACTGTGAGCGGCATGTAGTACGGCCGCGCGGCCACTGCGAACAGTGGGAAGGTCGCGCTATTCAGGCCAGCCGCGAGTCAGGAGACCGACTCTTCTCGTACTCACGCCGTGCGTTCCGAGGGAGAACGCTTGATGCGCACTACAATTGCTCTGCTTGTAGCTGCACTTCCCGCCTCCGCGGCTGGAGTGCAAGGTGTCGTCGAAGATCCATCCGGAAGACCCGTGGAGGGAGCGCGAATCGTTTGCTCCGGGCGCTCTGCAGTCACCGATTCCACCGGTTCTTTTTCCATTCACGACCTGTCACGTTGCCTGGCTGTGGTATCAGCCCCCGGATTCGAAGAGGCCCGTCTCGTCCTCGAAGAGGGTCGTGAAACTCGCATTCGGTTAACGATCGCGGGGGTAACTGAGCGGATCCTGGTTTCGGCCGTTCGAGGCGAAATGACGCCGGAAGAAGCGGGCGTTTCCGCAAGCATCGTGAAGCGCGATGATCTGGAGTACCGCCAGTTTCCAATGTTCGCTGACATGCTGCGCGAGATACCTGCCCTGCATGTCACTCGCTTTGGCCGTCAGGGATCGGAGACCCAGGTTTTTGCCAGAGGCGCACAGCGCACAGGAGCACTCGTGATGATCGACGGGATGCCTGTGAACGACCCTGGCGGGGAGTTGAACTTTGCTCACTTTACAACTGGCGATATCGAGCGCGTAGAAGTGGTCCGCGGTCCGGAAAGTTCGCTGTTCGGGGCCGAAGCGGCCGCCGGCGTGATCCAGATCTTCACGCGCCGCGGCGACCCCGAACGCAAAGTGCCCCGGGGTTCCTTCACCTACGAGCGCGGCAACTTCAAGACAGATCGCTGGATGACAAGCCTGTCGGGAGGAAGCGGGGACCGGATCGATTATTCGCTGTCCGCTGAGCAGTTCCACACCGCCGGAGAGTTTCCCAACGACTTCTACCGCAACACTACAGGAACTGCCAACGTCGGATTCCGCCTTTCCTCCGCCACGCAGATCAGAGGTGTCTACCGCGGTTACGATGGGATCGGCGGCTCGCCGAACCGCGTCGGATACGGCATTATCGACTACGATGCGAATCGGGAGAACCGGCGCAGCACCGCCTCTCTTCGCATCGACGATGTTCGGAGCACCTCCTTCGTCCAGCGCGCAATTCTCGGCTACTCACGATCCACCGACCGCTTTAACGACGCCGTTACCGACGGACCTTACACAGTGGCGGCCCTCGTTCGCGATTCTTTCGATTCTGTCCCGCGCGTACACCTCGTCGGTCTCGTAGATCCTTCCGCCGCAGCGGCGCCTCCCGGCACGAGACTCGTCGTTCGTACGACGGAGCTAACCGCATTCCCCGGCTTCAGCATCGTTTCCCGCACAATGGCGGACTATCAGGGTACATGGGCGCATTCCGGAGGCTCCCTCATCTTCGGATACGAGTACGAACGGCAGGCGGGCAATATTTCGCAGCGCGACGTAGACCGAAACAACCACGGCATCTTCGTGCATAAGCAGCACAGCGTCGGAAGAGTCTCTCTGTCGGGAGGCGTCCGTCTCGAACGCAACAGCGTCTTCGGAACCCGGCTCACGCCGCGGGCGGCTGCCGGCATCCGGTTGTTCGGCGAACACGGTCCGCTGTCATCCACGTTTCTCCGTGTAAGCGCAGGGCGCGGTATTACGGAACCGACCCTCTTGCAGGTATTCGCGCAGGAAGGCACCTACATCGGCAATCCGAATTTGCGGGTCGAACGCACCGACAGTTTTGAAGTGGGCCTCGTGCAGGAATGGTTCGGGCGGCGCCTGCGGACTGAGATTGCGGCGTATCAGAACTCCTTCCGGGACTTGATTGTCTTTATCGGCTCGACGCCTCCGGCCCTGGGGACGTGGGACAATATCGACGCCAGCCGGGCGCGGGGTCTCGAGTTCATCGCGCAGTCCAGGTTTTTGCGCTACTTCACGCTCTCCGGCAACTACACCTTGCTGAGCACGAAGATTACGGCGGCGTCCATTCCGTCGTCTATCTCGACTGGCCTCGGGCAGGAACTGCTTCGCAGGCCGCGGCATTCGGGCAGTGTTTCTCTCTCGATTGCGCCGCGCCGGTGGTGGTTCCATGCCGGCGCATTCTTTATGGGAGAGCGGCAGGACTCCGACCTGTTTGGCGTGAACCGCAATCCAGGCTACCAGAACGTCTACGCAGGCGGTTCGTATCGCCTGAACCGGTTCGTTCAACCCTTCTTCCGGGCAGACAACCTCCTCAACACACGGTACCAGGAAGTCTTGGGCTATAGCAATCTGTCCCGAAGTCTGCGAGGCGGATTGCGACTGGAGTGGTGATGGCGAAAGCGATCCTCATCGGCGGTACGGGTTCGCACGCCGGCAAGAGCTGGATGGCAACAGCGATCTGCCGGTGGCTGCGGCGTCGGGGAGTGCGTGTTGCGCCCTTTAAGGCGCAAAACATGTCCCTGAACTCCTACCCGTGCCGGGGCGGGGGTGAGATCGGGCGGGCCCAGGTCGTACAGGCGGAGGCCTGCGGCCTGGAGCCCGTCAGCGACATGAACCCCATTCTCCTCAAGCCGAACTCGCATACCGGGAGCCAGGTCATCGTCGATGGGAGGGTCTGGCGGAATCTCTCCGCACGCGAGTATTATGTGCACTTCGACTTCCTTCTGTCGCGCGTGCTGGCGGCTTTTGAGAGGCTCGCGGCACAGTACGAGTACATCGTCATTGAGGGCGCAGGCAGCATCGCAGAGCTGAATCTCAAGCAGACCGACCTGGTGAACCTCGGGCTGGCGAAGCGTCTGAATGTGCCGGCGCTGCTCGTCGCAGACATCGACCGCGGCGGTGTCTTTGCGTCAGTCATCGGCACCTTCTGTGTTCTGGATCCAGACGAAAGGAAGCTCGTGCGCTCCTTTGCGGTAAATCGCTTTCGCGGCGACTGCTCACTGTTTCAGGAAGGAGTCGAGATTCTGGAGGCACGGTCGGGCAGCCCGTGCCTTGGCGTCTTTCCGTTTGCCGACGATATCGAGATTGACGCCGAAGACAGCGTGTCGCTCGATGAGGTAAGGCCGCAAGCCGGGACTCGACCCCGCATCGCCATCCTTCGACTTCCGCGGACGTCGAACTTCACCGATTTCCGTCTGCTGCCCGATGCCGTCTGGGTTTCCACTCCCATGGAGCAGCAGTTCGACTGGGTAGTTCTTCCGGGTACGAAGAACACGATCGCCGACCTTCACTGGCTGCGCGAGCGGAGACTGGACGAGTGGCTGAAACGCCAGCAGCAGGGCGGCGCGCAGATCCTCGGAATCTGCGGCGGCTACCAGATGCTCGGCCTCAGCATCGAGGATCCGCACGGAGTGGAGTCAGACTCCCGTTCGGCGGAAGGACTTGGCTTCTTGCCAGTGACGACCGTTCTTGAGCGTGAAAAGACAATTCGTGTTGTGGAGGCGCGGACTCTCTCCGGCAGGAAGTTTCGTGCCTATGAAATTCACATGGGACTGACTGAGCGCCCACCGGGCTGTACACCCTTCGCGCTGATCGAGGACTACGACGAGGGGATCCGCCTCAACGGCTGCATCGGCACCTATCTGCACGGCGCCCTTGAAGACCCGGCCGTAGTCGAAGAACTGCTCGGCCGTCCCATCCCTGGACGGCCATCCAGGGAAACTGCCTACGACCGGCTGGCGGACTGGTTCGAGGCAAATGCCAATATCCCGCTCTTTGAGGAGCTGTACTTGTCGTGAGGGTCCGATGACGAGCGTGACTCCCAAGGAGCTGCTCATCGGAGTGGGCCTGGATCTGCTCTTCAACGATCCCCGTTCTCTGCCGCACCCGGTCCGTGGGCTGGGGTGGCTGATTGTGAAGCTGGAGGGGATTCTGCGCGGCACCCGCCTGCCGCTTCGCGCGGCCGGTGTTCTGCTGCTCGTATCCTGCCTCTTCATCTCCTGCACGCTTGTGAGGCTTACGCTGCCGTGGGCGAACATCTACTGGATCTGGACTTTGCTCGCAATTCGCGGTCTCGACCTGGAAGCAACAGAGGTAGTCAAGAGTCTCGACGCGGGGGACATCGCGCTGGCAAGGGAAAAACTCTCCATGATCGTAGGACGCGATACGGCGCATCTCGAGGAAGCCGAGATCCTGCGTGCGGCCGTAGAGACGGTAGCTGAAAACCTCAGCGATGCGATCATCGGACCGCTGTTCTATCTCGCCCTGGCCGGACCGATTGGGATGGCCGCCTATAAGACCGTAAACACGTTGGACAGCATGGTGGGCTATCGAAACGAGCGGTATCGGGAGTTCGGCTGGGCTTCCGCCCGGCTGGATGATCTCCTGAATCTGATCCCGGCGCGCCTGGCGGCGGTACTGGTGTGGTTGTGCGCGCTGCTGCTGCGCTTCGATGTCCGGCGTTCCATTGAGGTAACTCTTCGTGACGCCTGGCGCCAGCCCAGTCCCAACTCGGGATATCCGGAAGCCGCTGTCGCTGGAGCGCTCGGCATTCGCCTGGGAGGGTTGAATTACTACGGCGGCAAGCCAAGCAAGAAGGAGTACATCGGCGATATGATCCATCCCCTGACCCCGGGAATCTTTCGTAAGACGCGACGTATTCTCTATGTCGCCTCCGCTCTGATGGTGGCTGCCGTTTGCGGTGTGCTTCAATGAAGATTGAGCACGGCGGTAATCTCTTCGCAATCTGCGCTGCGCGCGGATGGGACTGGCGTGAAGTGATCGACTTCAGCGCCAGCATCAATCCCCTCGGGCCTGCTCCCGCCGTTCGCCGCGCAATCTGCAGCGCCCTCGACCGGATCGTCCACTACCCGGAGCAGTCCCCTGCTCGCCTGTCAGCGCGGTTAGCTGAGCTATGGGGCGTCGATCCGGATCAGATTCTCCTTGGCAACGGGGCGACCGAGCTCCTGCATTTCTACGCGCGTGTACAGCCGCAGTCGCGCGTGACCCTTCCGGTGCCGACATTCTCCGAGTTTCACCGGGCCTGGCCGGACGCGGAGCTGGTGCCTTGGGACCAGCCCGAGGAGTGGCCCGACACGGGCTTGCTTGTCTACACGCAGCCGAATAACCCGTTTGGCTCGCCGTCGCCGCGAGTCCTCCGCCGCGGACAGCCTCTGCTCATAGACGAGTCCTTCCTCGAGTTCACCCAGATGGCGTCCGTGGGACCTTTGGTGGAGGACTACCCGGAATTGCTCGTCCTCCGCTCGCTGACGAAGTTTTACGCGCTGCCGGGCCTGCGGGTCGGAGCGCTGATTGGCTCGCGCAAAACGATCGCGGCTCTTCGCAAGCGACGTGAGCCCTGGCAAGTGAACGTGCTCGCCGAGGCAGCAGCACTTGCTGCAATTGAGGACCGGAGCCACGCGGAGGAAACACTGGCTTTTCTCCATGAGGAACGGAACCGGCTCTACAAACGGCTCTGCTCGCTTTCTCGGCTGCTTCCGCATCCTTCCTGCGCCAACTACATCTTCGCCTGGGTCGATGGCAACGCGTCCGATCTTTGCGGCTGGCTGCTCGAGCGAAAGATCCTCGTCCGGAACTGTACGACGACGCCGGGAGTGAACGGAGAATCGATCCGCTTCGCAATCAGGACGCCAGCAGAAAATGACAGGCTGCTGGAGCTGATGGAGGAGTACTTTTGCGCGCACTGATCTTACTGCTGGCCGCGTTACCGCTCCTGGCCCAGCCGCAGCGAATCGTCTCGACAGCGCCCAGTATTACGGAAATGTTGTTCGCTCTCGGTCTCGGCAATCGTGTGGTCGGCGTCACTTCCTTCTGCCACTACCCCGCCCAAGCAAGGCAGATCCCCAAGATTGGATCCTATCTGCGGCCGAATATCGAGAAGATCGCTTCCCTCCGCCCGGATCTGGTCGTTCTTTTGAAGTCACCCTCGCGGGCAGCCGAGCAGCTCCGCGCGATGAAGCTGAATCTGCTCGAACTGGAGCACGACACGATCGACGGTATTTATAGCTCGATCGCGCAGCTTGGAGCGGCAACCGGACGGAAGGACCGCGCCGCCGCTCTCACTTCTGAGATCCGGAGGGAGCTTCAACGGATCCAGGAGCGGACGGCGAAGTTCCCGAAGCGCCGCATGATGTTCATCGTCGGCCGCAATCCGGGAACGCTGGCGGGCCTCGTCGCAGTGGGCAAGGCTTCCTACCTGAACGAAGTGATTGCGATCGCCGGCGGAGAGAACGTCTTCCGCGATTCGTTCGCCCCCTACCCCAAAGTTTCGCTCGAGGAAGTGCTTGCCCGCGCCCCCGAAGTCATCGTCGACATGGGAGACATGGCTCAGACGGAGGGCGTCACTGAGGAGCACAAGAAGTCGGTGATCGCACTGTGGAACCGTTATTCCCGCATCCCGGCTGCCGAAAAGAAGAACGTGTTCGCAGTGGCATCGGACATTTTCGTTGTTCCCGGTCCTCGCGTGGTGGAGGCAGCGCGGGCCTTCGCACGAATGCTTCATCCGGAGGCCGGCATTTGAGCGCGTTCTCGTTGAGCAACGTCGGAATGAGCTACGGACGGTCGGAAGTGCTCTCCGATATCTCAATCGAGTTTTCTGCTCCCGGACTGACAGCAATCATCGGGCCGAATGGAGCGGGAAAATCGACGCTCTTGAGCGTCATGGCCGGGCTGCTGACCGGCTACAGAGGACAATGCCTTTTCAACGGGCGTGAAGTGCGGTCCTGGTCGAGGAAGAGTTTCACGAGGCTCGTTTCGTTTGTGCCGCAGCGCCTCAGGCTCGAGTTTCCGTTCACCGCGGAGCAGGTTGTCATGATGGGCCGTTCTCCCTATTGCGATGGACTGTTCGAAGCGCCGGATGACCATGTGGAAGTGGAAAAGGCGATGATGATGACCGACACACTGGAGTTTCGCTCGCGCGACTTCCGTTTCCTGAGTGGCGGAGAGCGGCAGCGTGTCATCCTCGCCGCAGCCCTGGCGCAGACGACGCCCGTGCTGCTCCTGGATGAGCCAACCACGTTCCTCGATTTGCGGCATCAGGTTTCCATTTATGCTCTGCTTCGTCAGCTGGCGTCGGCAGGACGGCTGGTGATCACGGTGACCCACGATTTGAATTTGGCCGCAGCTTATGCCGATCGCGTCATCATGCTGCGGAAGGGCCGCCTTGCAGCAGCGGGCCCTCCTTCTGAGGTCTTATCTTCCGAGCGCATCCGGTCCGTGTTTGAGGTTGAAGCAGACGTTCTGACCGGTCCCCACGGAAAGCCATGGATTCTTTATGGTGGTGAAGCCCGTCACACGTAGGCGGCTCTGGACATCGATCCTTTTTTGTCTGCTTGTCCTGCTCGCCGTCGCCGTCACTGCGCCTCTGGTGGGGTCGACCCGGATTGATTACACAGCGGCTCTAACCGAGGATTCGATAGATCGTGAAATTCTTTTCCGGGCGCGGATTCCGCGAGTCCTGCTTTCATTGATGGCAGGCGGCGTCCTGTCTGTTTGCGGCGTTCTCTTTCAGGCCCTGCTCCGCGACGCCCTCGCTACGCCGTATACCCTTGGAGTTTCGAGCGGAGCTTCGCTCGGTGCGGTCACCGTCATCTGCTTCGGCCTGGAACTGTTTGCCGGTTTTCCGTCGATTTGGGTTGGCGCGCTCATCGGGGCCTTCCTCGCCCTGCTGCTGGTCCTTGTTGTTGCCTCCGAAGGCCGCCGGATGTCGTCTTTTACATTGCTGCTTTCCGGCGTCACCATCAACAGCATCTGCCTCGCGCTAATCTTGTTCTTACAGACGTTCGCGACATTTGGACAATCTTTCGCGATCGTCCGCTGGCTTATGGGCGGAATTGAATCCGTAGAATACAGCACTCTTTTGTGGCTCGCCGCCGTGACTTTTCCGGTTTTGGCCTATGTTTTTCTCACCGGGCGCGAGTGGAATCTGATGGCAGTCGGCGAGGAGTGGGCGGCGGCACGAGGGGTTAACGTGACTCGTTTGATGCTAACCGGTCTGATCTCGGGGTCGATATTGACCGGTGTGGTTACTGCTCTGACTGGCCCTATCGGCTTTGTGGGACTCATCGTTCCCCATGGACTCAGGATGAGGCTCGGGGCGGATCACCGCCTGCTCCTGCCTTGCTCGTTCCTGCTCGGCGCCGCCTTCCTGACCGTTTGCGACACGGCGTCCCGAACGCTGCCGACATCGGGAGAAGTCCCGGTGGGCGTCCTGACGGCTTTATTGGGCGGACCATTCTTCATCTGGCTGCTCAAGTCCCGGCGGAGGAGCCTTTGGCTGTAATCCTTGTGGGCGGAGGCGCGCGGAGCGGCAAGAGCCGCTACGCGATCGCGCTGGCTGAAGTTCATGGCGACCGCCTTGGCTTTGTGGCGACAGCTCAGCCGGCGGACGAGGAAATGCGGGAGCGCGTGGAAGCGCACCGGCGCCAAAGAGGACCACAATTCATCACGATCGAGGAACCGGTCGACATCGCCCGCGTGATCGAGGAGCGAGCGGCGCAGTTCGATGCGATTGTCGTCGATTGCGTGACCCTGTGGCTGTCAAACCTGATGCTTACAGGCGACCGGGACGTGATGGCCGAGGTGGATCGTCTAGTGAAGGTGGCTGGGGACGCGCCAACGAGCCTCGTGTTCGTCACCAATGAAGTCGGCTGCGGGATCGTCCCGGAAAACGACCTCGCCCGTCGCTTCCGGGATATTGCGGGCTTTGCCAATCAGCGGATTGCGGAGGTTTCGACCCGCGTTTACTGGATGGTGTTTGGCTGTCCTTTGCGGGTGAAGTGAGTGTTCAAGGCCCTGCTTGGAGCGGTTCAGTTTCTCACCATACTGCCTGTCGGACGGTCGACTGCCGAACCCGGTCGGGCTGCTCTGTTTTTCCCGCTCGTCGGCGCGTGGCTCGGGTTGCTGGCGGGCTCTCTGCTGTCGATCTCGGCTTCGGTGTTCCCGATCCAGCTCGCGGCGCTCGTCGCGGTTGCGGCGCTGATTCTGCTGACGGGCTCCCTGCACGAAGACGGATTAGCGGACGTGGCCGATGCTTTTCGCGCGGGCCGTCCTCCGGAGCGGATTCTCTCGATCCTGAAGGATAGCCGGGTTGGAGCGTATGGCGCGGTAGCCATTCTGCTCTCCGTGCTGATCCGGTGGCAGGCGGCGGCTTCCCTCGCGGTTCCCGCGGCAGCCGCATTCGCCGCTGCCTTGTCGCTTTCGAGAGCATCGATGGTTGTGCTGGCCTGGCTTGCACGTCCCGCAGGCCAGGGCGTGGGTTTCTTCTTCTCCCGCACACTGACCACTCCGGTGGCGGCCGCCGCCGCGCTCCAGGGCATCGCCTTTTCATTTCTGAGCGGCGTCGATTTCGCCATCACGCTGCTGGCGGGAGCAGCAGTCATCATCATTGCCCTTCGTTCCTACTTCGAAGCAAGGCTTGGCGGGGTCACGGGCGACTGTTTGGGGGCAGCGAGCCAGCTCGTGGAAATTTTTGCTTTTGCGGTATTGGCATGCCGGAACTGTACCTCGTAAGACACGCCGAGCCGCAACTGAAAGGCGTCATGCTCGGGCGGACGGATTGCGGCTTGAGCGAGGCCGGAAGGCGCTGCGCCGCGGAGACGATGCCCCGATTGCGGGGGGAGATCGTCTATTCGAGCCCGCTGCGGCGGGCGAGGGAAACGGCGTCATTCATCGCCGCGCCAATCGTAGTCCTCGACGAGCTCGCCGAGATTGGCTACGGCGACTGGGAAGGCAAGCGCTGGAATGAGATTGAAGCAACTTGGC
Organism: uncultured Bryobacterales bacterium; assembly: GCA_937959285.1. Classification (GTDB taxonomy): domain Bacteria; phylum Acidobacteriota; class Terriglobia; order Bryobacterales; family Bryobacteraceae; genus JADGHK01. The sequence goes on along the minus strand of CALGAR010000063.1, from coordinate 9,414 downwards.
CGGACCTTGTCCGCGCCAAAAATAACGATTGGTTCTCTGTCACCCCGCCCAACGGCGAAAGCTGGAGCGACGTTTCTCTTCGAGTGTCCAGGGCCATTGAGCGGATTCGCCGAGGGCCTTTTCCGGCGATCGTCGTGGCTCACTTCGGATTAAATTCGGAGCTCATGCGGCAGCTCCAAGGTACTGAGCCACTTGGCTTCAGCCAGCAGTACTGTGAGGTAATTCGAATCGAACTATGAACTCCCCTCGATTGAATGCAACTCTTGAACTTATCCGCGATCTCAGCGACGACAACCTGGTCAGGCAGGTGGAAGAGCACTGGGCTTCGCGGACGAAGCCGAGGCACAGCCTTGGAAAACTCGAGTCGCTGCTGCTCCACTTCTCACTCATTCAGGGAGTTCCGATTCCTCGCCTGGAGCGGAAGGCAATGTTCGTATTCTGCGCTGATCACGGCGTGACCCAGGAAGGTGTGAGCGCCTTTCCGTCCGAAGTGACAGCGCAAATGGTTGCGAATTTCCTGAAGGGCGGCGCAGCGATCAACGTCCTCTGCCGCCAGTTCGGCATCGAGCCCGTGATTGTGGACATGGGGGTTCGAGGGGAGGCGCAGCCGGGCGCAGTGAATCTGAAGATTGCCGAAGGGACCTGCAATTTCGCAAAGGGACCGGCGATGAGCCGGGAACAGGCAATTGAGGCCCTCGAAACCGGAATTGAACTGGCTGGCGAGGCCGCCCGGCAATACGACGTCGCGGGAATCGGTGAGATGGGAATTGGCAATACGACCTCGGCCGCCGCGATTTTCAGCGCCTGCAGCGGGCTCGACCCCGAGGAAACCGCCGGGCCCGGCACCGGGCTCGATCCAGCCGGCCTCGCCCATAAGCGCATGGTTATCCGCGCAGCTTTACAGCTTCACCGGAGCGCCACCGATCCCATCTCGATCCTTGCGGCATTCGGCGGGTTCGAGATTGGGGCAATGGCGGGCTTCCTGCTTGGCGCGGCCGCGATGCGCCTGCCCGTCGTCGTAGACGGCTTTATTGCATCGTCCGCGGCGCTGATTGCCAAAAGCCTTGCGCCCGCTGCTCTGGATGCAGCCATCTTCTCCCACTGCTCGGCGGAGCCCGGCCACGCCGCCATGCTGGATTTCCTTGGCGTCTCACCCTACCTCAATCTCGGCTTGAGGCTGGGAGAAGGCACGGGAGCCGCGCTCTGCATCAACTTACTGGAGTCGTCCGTCCGGCTTTACCGGGAGATGGCGACGTTTGACTCGGCGGCGGTGTCACGGGAGAGCCACTAAGACGTTAGAATGAAAGTTTACACGCACAAGTCAGCGGAGCTGGTTTGCCTCCGTAGCCGCAAGGATCCTTTCGTTTGATCAACAAACTTGTAATCGAAAACCTGAAGCATCGCCCGCTGCGCACAGCTCTCACCGCCTTCACGATCGGAATGCAGGTGATGATGATTCTGACGCTCGTCGGGATCAGCCGCGGTCTGCTGGCCGATTCTGCGAGGCGCGCTCAGGGCGTCGGCGCTGACATCTGGGTACGTCCGCCCGGCAGTTCCGCTATCAGCTTCAGCTCTGCAGGCATGCCGCAGGGCATACTTCGGTATTTCAGCAAGCAGCCGCATGTGGTGCATGTGGCAGGCATGGTCGTACACCCGATCGGCGGGGTAAACACTGTGACGGGGGTCGATCTCGAGGAGTTCAACCGCCTGAGCGGAGGCTTTCGCTATCTGGACGGCGGCCCCTTTCAGGGCCGGGAAGAAGTTCTCGTCGACGAGTTCTACGCCGAACAGAATAAGAAGAAGGCCGGCGATGTCATTCAGTTATTGAACCGGCCGTGGAAGATCGCCGGAGTGGTGGAGGCAGGCAAACTGGGACGCCTGTTCGTACCCAGGGACACGCTTCAGGAGCTGACTGGCAACACGGGCAAGCTGTCTCAGGTCCTGCTGAAACTCGACGATTCCAAGCTGACGGATCAAGTGGTCGCTTCCTTGAAGAAAGAACTCCCAGACTACCAGATTTATTCGATTGCGGAGTTCACCTCCCTGTTTACTGTCAGCAACGTTCCAGGCTTGAGCGCCTTTATCGGAGTGATCATCGCACTGTCGATCGTTCTCGGCTTTGTCGTCGTCTCACTGACGATGTACGCCGCCGTGCTCGAACGGACACGGGAAATTGGTGTGTTGAAGTCGCTTGGCGCATCCCCGGGATATGTCGTCAATCTCCTGCTGCGCGAAACAAGCCTGCTCGCCGTGATCGGCTGGATTACCGGCATCCTTCTCGCTTTCGGATCGCGCTGGGCGATCCGGACATTCGTTCCTGCTTACCTGACGCAGCAGATTGTGCCGGATTGGTGGCCGATCGCGTTTGGCGTCGCCCTCACCGGCGCGCTCCTTGGCGCTCTTTACCCCGGCGTGAAAGCGGCGCGGCAGGATGCAATCGAGGCGCTTTCCCATGAGTGACACCATCATTGCCATTCGGGATCTGCGCAAGATCTACCGGGTGGGCGATGTAGAGGTTGCGGCCCTGCGCGGAGTGAATCTGGACGTCCAGCGCGGCGAGTTTCTCGCGGTTGTCGGGCCATCCGGTTCAGGTAAGTCCACGCTCTTCCATATCCTCGGCGGTTTGACGCCCCCTACGTCGGGCAACGTCTACATCGACGGACGCGATTTGATGGGAATGTCCGAAGCCGAGCGGACGAACCTCCGCAAGACCACAGTCGGCTTCGTTTTCCAGAAATACAACCTGCTGCCTACGCTTACGGCGGCCGACAATATCGAAATCGCGAGATCGATCGCTCGGAAGAACGGCAAGTGGGACGCCCAGTTCGACGAGATTCTGAAGATGCTAGGCATCAAAGCGCGGCTGCATCATAAGCCGCGTGCGATGTCGGGCGGCGAACAGCAGCGAGTCGCCATCGCACGAGCGATCGTGAATGAACCGGCGATCCTTCTCGCCGACGAGCCGACAGGAAACCTGGACACCGAGAACTCGAATACCGTCCTCAGTCTTCTGCGGGATCTGAACAAGCGCCTGAATCAGACAATCCTCATGATCACGCACAATCCGGAGGCCGCAGCATTCGCCGACCGCATCGTTCAAATGCGCGACGGCCGGATTGTGTCGTGAGTTCGCGAGAAATCAAGCTCCGAGGCCCGGCCCGTCCAGCAGCCTGGTGTTCATGACTCCGTTCCGGATCGTGAATATCCCTGGAAATTTCTCGTCCCACCCCTTATTGGCTGCGGGGACGTACTGCCGCGCATTTGCCTCAATGGCTGCGACTTGCGGGACGTGAGCCGCGAGCCCGGCGGAGTGGATCAGCGAGGCGCCCGGGCATGTCAAATCCTGTACGCAGAGAAACATTTTGTACTTCTGCGCCGCCGCACCCATCAGAAGGGCCTGGGTCTGTCCTTTGCACGCCTTCAGGGCCGCACCCGAATAACCCATCTCGCGAGCCAGGAGCAGGCTTTCCTGATCCGTCAGCGACTCGTCGATGACTACGGGCCGGAGCTTGGCCGCCTCATGCATGACATTCGCGCGATTCTTCTTCAGATCGCGGGCCGTGGGCTGCTCGATATACTGAATGCGCTCAAATCCGGCAGGCGTCCGCTCCTTCACCTGCCTGACAAAGTCGAGCAGATACTGGACGTTCGGGCACTTCTCATTGAAGTCCAGTGAATAGAACCACTTTGTCACGCCGCGCTCCTTCTGGCATTGAGCGGTGACACGATCCACCGCCACAACCCGCTCGACGTCCCACTTTAAGTCTTCCCCATTGAGCTTGATCTTGATGTGGGTCAGTCCGTCGCTTTTGATCCACTCCGGGAGCGTCTCCGGCAGCCCGTCGTTGATACGTTGCTTGATATCCGCATCCACGAGGGGATCCACCGCTCCCACGAGGTGGTAGAGCGGCAGTGAGGGTTTCGCCTTCTTCAACACGTACCGGTCCAGGTACTCGCCCTTGAACTCCGGGCCAAGATACCGGGAAAGGTCGTGTCTCATGAATTCTTTGCTGTAGGTGCTATAGCAATTCAGACCGTGAAGCTTGCCGTAGGCGTCATGAATCGCCGCATCAAACGGGCTGGCGACGACCAGAGTGCAGAGCTTCGGGACCGGTTCCGTGAGCTTCAGTTCCTTCGACACTTCAGCCGCCGCCTTCAGGTACTCGGGCTCCAACGCGACGTTGATGTCAATCGGGTGGCCGCTTTCCTTGTAACCGTTCGTGATCCTGGAGACGCGCTCGGTCAGCGCCTTCATTGCCTGCAACGTCCGTTCATAGGGCATGGTCTTCGAGGGGAACGACCACACATTTCCCAAAGGCATGGCGCTGTACCCTCGCGAGATCTTCCCGGACTCGCTTCGGATGACGGCGTGCACCGTCAGTATGGTGCATTTGTCGACAACTGTGCCACCGAACTTGATCGGCGTCCGATATTGGTAGTCCGCGTACTCGAACCGGACCTCCTCGACACGTACTTCGTTCGATTTGGCCGCAAGAATGTGGAATGGGCGCAGGAGACCCGCGGCGGGTGCGATCGCTGCGTGGCGGAGTAGTGTACGTCGCGAGATCATCAGTCGAAGCTCCAGACGGAATATTCTTTCACAGAAAATTGCGGGGAGTGAGCCCTGCATCGGCCAGCCGGAACCCGAGTGCGAGTTCCGGTGTCTATCCGTGCGAAGGCGCCGGCAGCCCAAATTCGAAAACAAGCAGGCAGCATTCAAGGCGAAGGCACGGGAGTATTCGTCGACGGCGTGCGTGGTGTGCCTGCAGGAAAGGGGTGCTTATGTTCGAACAGTCTTTGCTCGCAAAGTCGAGCCGTAAACGCGGCGCGATCACGATGGTGCTATCCACGGTTGCGGAGTCCGGTCTGGTTTGCCTGGCTGTCTTACTGCCGCTGCTCAATCCGCCTGCGATGCCTGAAGCCGCGCTTCTGAGGGGATTGACCATCCCGTCGCCGCCACGCGGTTCCGCACCGAAGCAACTGGACGCAGTGAAGATCGTCGAAGCCAAGGCGATTCCGCGTCAGTTCGACGGCTCGCGTCTGATGGCGCCCCGGGAGATTCCAAGGAAAGTGGAGATCATCGACGACGGGGATCTGCCGCTCGCGGCGGCTACGGCATGCACTGGCTGTGTGCCTGGAGGCATAGGATCTCCAGACTCTCCGAGTATCGGCGTGATCAGCGGGATTGGTTTCGAACAGCCGCCCGTTCCGCCGCCACCACCGCCCGCAAAGCCTCCCGCTGAGGAGAACGTTGTACAGCGCATCCCGAGGGGCGGCGACGTGCAGGAAGCCATGATCCTGAAAAGGGTGATGCCGGAGTACCCGCAGATTGCCCGCCAGATGCGCGTCTCCGGAGTCGTCCGCTTGATCGGAGTCATTGGCACAGATGGCCGGATTCAGCAATTGCAGGTGGTCGAGGGCCATCCACTGCTTGTGAAGGCAGCCCTCGACGCAGTCCGCCAGTGGGTGTATCGTCCGACGCTTTTGAATGGCAAGCCGGTGGAGGTGATAGCGCCGATCGAGGTGAACTTCCGGCTTAACTAGAGCTGCTCGGGATCCGGGCGCGGCGCGCACGCCGGCTCCCCGCGATCTTCACGGCAAGCACAAGGATCACGAAGAGCGCTGCGGCAAGCATGAGCAGTTCCGTAACATGAGCCTTCAGATAGTCCAGCGCTCCTTCCTGAAACTGCACGCCGAGATACGCCAGGCCAAAGTAACGCGGCAAGCGCGCCGCGAGGATGACGGCCAGAAACGTCGCCGGGTGAACGTCGAATACGCCGGCGCATAGTACAAAGACCTTCATGGGCAGAGGGATGGGCAGCAGCGCCGGGATGAAAACTGTGATCAAGCCGTACGTATGAAACCACTCTCGAAGCTTCGCCGCCCGCGGAGAGGCGCTGGTGTGCCGGTGCAGCAAGACTTCGCCACCCGCCTTCGCGATATAGAACAGACTCATTGAGCCAATCGCAGACCCGGCAACTGCGAGTCCAGCGCTCAGATACGCAAGATCGGGCCTCGTGGAGGATAACACCAGCAGCAGAGCATCCACTCCTCCCGGAATCGGCACGCCAGCGGAATCCAGCGCCGCCAGGATGAAAACGCCCAGGGGCCCCCATTCGAATAGTGTTTCAATCAACTGTCTCAACCAATCATCTCCAGCAAAGCCGCCTCGTCGATCACTGGAATGCCAAGAGTGCGGGCTTTGTCCAACTTCGATCCCGGATTCTCGCCGGCCACGACGTAATCGGTATTCCTGCTCACGGACCCCGCGACGGTTCCTCCGGCGGCTTCAATGCGTGATTTCGCTTCCTCTCGCGTCAAATTGGGCAGAGTGCCTGTCAGCACAAACGTCTTGCCTTCGAGCTTCCCTCCGGGTTTCCTGCGGACTTCGTAGGTGAACTGGAGCCCGGCCGCCCGCAAACGCTCTACCAATTCCCGGTTGTGGGACTCATCGAAGAAGCGGCGGATGCTGTCCGATACCTTCGGTCCGACCTCTTCGACCCGCTGGAGCTCCTCTCTGTCAGCATGCGCGATTGCATCGAGGCTCCCGAAAGCTTCCGCCAGCAGCGCTGCGGTCCTTTCTCCCACAAAAGGGATGCCAAGTGCATTCAGCACCCGCGGCAGGGGTACGTGCTTCGACCGCTCAATATTGTCAATGAGCTTCTTCGCAGACTTTGTACCCATGCGGTCGAGCTTCGTGAGGTCCTCGACTGTCAGGTCAAAGAGATCGGCGACGTTCCGAACCATGCCGCGGTCCACTAACTGGTCGACCAGCGCGTCGCCTAGCCCGTCGATGCCCATGGCGCTGCGAGATGCGAAGTGAAGAATCGACTCTTTCAGCCTTGCAGGACAGTTTGTGTTGATGCACCGGCTGGCCGCTTCTCCTGGCTGCCGGACAACATCTCCGCCGCAGACAGGGCACTGCTTTGGCATTTGAAACGGGCGGCGGTGTTCCCCCTGTTTCGTGACGCGAACCACCTTCGGGATAACGTCCCCGCTGCGCTCGATCAGGACCGTGTCGCCGATCTCCACCCCCAGGCGCCTGATTTCGTCCTCGTTGTGGAGCGTCGCCCGGGCAACGGTGACCCCGCCGACACTGACCGGCCTCAGATGCGCTACCGGTGTCAGCGTGCCGGTCCGCCCCACCTGCACCTCGATGTTGTCAATTACCGTCTCCGCCTGGCGCGCCGCATATTTGAAGGCAATCGCCCAGCGCGGCGCTTTCGCAGTGGAACCCAGCTTGCGCTGCTGGCTGATTGCATTTACCTTGACGACAACTCCGTCGATTTCATAAGCCAGAGTCTCGCGCTTCTCTTCCCATTCGCGGTAAAAGGCAACGACATCATCGACGTTGTTGCAGAGCCTCCGGTTCTTATTGACTTTGAATCCGAGACGGGCCAGCGCTTCAAGGCACTCCCAGTGGGTTTCATAGTATGGCTGCCCGTCGACGAGCAGCAGGTAAGCGTAATATTCGAGCTGGCGTGATGCAGTGATTGCCGGTTCGAGAACCCGAAGGGATCCGGCAGCCGAGTTGCGAGGATTCGCATAGAGAGGGAGACCACGCGCGGCGCGCTCCGCATTCAAACGCTCAAAGGCCCGCAAATGCATGATCACTTCGCCGCGCACCTCAAATGCCGGCAACTCGGACTTGACGCGCAGAGGCAGTGTGTGGATCGTTCGCGCGTTATCGGTCACGTCCTCGCCCACGGCGCCGTCTCCCCGCGTAATCGCTCTCGAAACGAGGCCATCGCGGTAATGGACTGCCATGGACAACCCGTCGAGCTTCAACTCCGTCACATACTGATACGGCTCTCCGCGCAAGCCTTCGCGAACGCGCCGGTCGAAATCGCGAAACTCATTTTCGTTTAGTGCATTGTCGAGACTGAGCATCGGCGAGCTGTGGCGGACCTTGACAAACCCTTCCCGCGGCTTTCCGCCGACTCGCTGCGTCGGTGAGTCGGGCGTGACGAATTCGGGATGCGCCTTCTCGAGCTCCTGGAGTTCCCGGACGAGGCGGTCGAACTCGGCATCAGTAATTTCAGGCTGATCGAGAACGTAGTACAAATACTCGTGCCGGCGTATTTCATCCCGGAGATGCTCAATTCGTTGACGAACGGATTCGGACATTGGCGTTTTATAATGACTCTAGCAACGGAGTAGCCCGGTATCGCTATCTATCGGAATATTTTTCTTATCTTCAACCCCACCGCGGGGCGTCTTAGCCGTTCGAAGGGGCGTCTACTCCAAGCTAGCATTGAGGCGCTTGAAGCCGCCGGGCATCGCGTGAGCTGCGTGCCTACAACCGGCCCCGGAACTGCCTCTGCTCTCGCCCGCGAAAGCATCCAAAACGGCGCCGACCTAGTTCTTGTGGCTGGCGGCGATGGCACGATCAACGAAGCCGTCAATGGCATGATCGGCTCCGCCGTTCCTATTGCGATTCTGCCTGCCGGCACCGCCAACGTGCTCGCCGCAGAGCTGGGCATGAAGCTGCGCGCGGACCGGGCCGCTCTGAAGCTCCACGAACTTGTTCCTGTCCGGGTTGCGGTTGGCCTGCTCCACAGCCTTGAGCTTGCCGGGAGCCCGGGACGAACCGGGTCGCGGTACTTCCTGCTGATGGCGGGCGTCGGCCTGGACGCTCGCATCGTGTACAACTTGAATCTGCGGATGAAGGCATCCCTCGGAAAGCTGTCCTACTGGCTCGGCGGCTTTAGCCAGATCGGCCAGCGGCTGGAAGAGTTTGACGTTCACGCGAACGATCGTGTCATCCGTTGCAGTTTCGCCCTGATTAGCCGCGTCCGCAATTACGGGGGCGATCTCGAAATTGCGTGGAATGCCAGTTTGCTCAGGGACGATTTTGAGGCAGTGCTCTTTCAGGGAGAAAGCACAACCCAGTATTTGCGCTACCTCGCCGGCGTGATTGCCCACAGCCTTGACGGGATGGAAGGAGTCTCCGTCCTGCACACTCGCAAAATCGAATTGTCGCCTGCGACCGAAAGGGCTGTATACATACAGGTCGACGGTGAAATCGCAGGCCGCTTGCCAGCCTCTGTAGAGATTGTTCCCGACGCTTTGACCGTCCTTGTGCCGCGAGAGTACGTGGAACAGTCTGCCAGTCTTCGCGATGACTCGAGCGAAAAGCTCGTGCGCGGATAGCTGCGGGCAACCTGCATCTGGTTTGTAAGACGTTATTGGAACGAATCGCCTTCCACTCGATAACGTCCTCGCTTCTGCACCTCGAACTCACGCTACCGTGCGGGCGGGAAGCGGTTCGACCTTCGGGATCTTGCAGCGTACTCGTGCGGCGATTCCGGTAGGATAGAACGAGATATGACCGAGCCGGCTTCGGAGCAGCCCTATTTCGATCCCACCTCTCGGGCAACTCCAGCAATCGCGGTCCGCGACTTGAGGAAAGTG
>CALGAR010000062.1 GCA_937959285.1 uncultured Bryobacterales bacterium | reverse complement strand
GGCTCAATCAGGGAGCGGAAGGTGTCGAGGTCGTGGCAGGTGATGACTACCGGCTTCTGCCGTGGAATCGCATGGGCAAGCTGCGAGTAGCTGTGATCGACGATGTGGAATAGATCCAATCCGTTGCTCGTCCGGCTGAGCCAGGCAGGATAGTCAACGAAGCGGTTGGCGAGACGATCGAGGTTGAGGGCGAACCGTCCGGCCGAGAACCGCGAAAACCGCCTCCGCATAGGAGGCCGTAGTAATCGGATCTCGGCAATCTCTTTCCGCCGACGCAGCTCGCGATACAGCATCTCCCCAACGAGATCCATGCTCGCCCACTGCTCCTCAAGCAGATCGCAGACCAACCCAACCTTCAATTCCGTTTCGCAGCTGCTTCCCGGCAGCACTCCTCCAATATTTCCGCGAGACTCTGGAAGGCTCGATTTCGATTCCATTCCCGGATGACGAACTGCCGTGCCTCGAGCGCCTGCTTTCGTGCCTCGTCCGGATTTGCAGCGATCCACAAAAACTCCTTCGCCATCGCCTCCGGATCCCGTCGAGGCGTCAGCCGGGCGTGTGATTTGAGAATCTGCGCCATTCCGCCCACAGCCGTACACACTGCCGGCGTCCCGCACGCTAGGGCCTCCAGGGGGGACATACCTCCTCCCTCGGAAAGTGACGCCTGGGCGAGACAATCCGCGGCCTGGTAGTAGCGAGGCAGGTCATACATAGGATGAGCGGCAGGACGTCCTATCACCCACTGATCTGCATCGGGCAGCCGCATTTGCCGCGCTAAGTTGAGGAAGTCTTGGAATCCGCCGCCCAGGTTGAACACAGCAGCGTCGAGACCTGCCTTCCGGGCAGCTGCTACGGCCTGAAGGACCGTCTCCGGATCCTTTTCATGGCTGATCCGGCTCGAAAGGAATATCAGAAACTTGTCTTCGGGCAAGTTGAGCTGACGCCTTAGCTCACGCCTCTGGCAAGTGTCTGCAAGAGGGATATACAAGTCCGTATCAATACCGTAGTAGTAGCCGAGCTTTACTCGCTTGCTGTAGCGGGAACAGAGGTCATAGAGATAGGGACCGAGAGCGACCCATTTGGTTGCCAGGGCGCCATTGATGGTGAGCAAGCTTCGAATGACCGTCGTTCCAAGCCAGTTGCGAAACGCACTGTTCTGACCTCGCTCGCGGCGGCACTGGAAGTATTCAACCGGTGCAATGCAGACGTAATTTACCACCGGGATACCTCGAAGAGCGCCCACAATCGAAGAGTTGAGAGATCCACGCAGGGCTTCCTGCGAAAGAATGACGTCGAATTTCGTTGCGTTCTGCCACAGGTAAGAGAAGGCGCGGACCTGGTATTGCAGCCGCGAGCCCGGGATTTCGTCAACTTGGATGCGGAGGTTCTCTTGCGCGATGCGTTTGTCGAGACCGCTCGAACGATACTGGCGGGCAGGCACAAGCATCGTTAGTTCGGCGATTTCAGACAGCCCTTTCACGAAGCGGATATCCGTGAAGCCTTCGACCACGAAAAGAAGCCTCATACCACTCTCCCGCTCACGGCCACGCTTTGCATCCTGGCAAACAGAGCCTCCAACGCTCTCGCGTGATCCTCAATCCCGATCCGTTTCGTTCGCTCAACGGCCCCCAGCCGCAGCCGCTGGTATTGATCCGGGTCGCGCAGTGCTCTGTGCATTCCCGCGACGAGTCCGGCAGGAGTTGGAGGATCTCCGGGCGCCAGGCATCCGTTCACTCCGTCCTCAAGCCAGGCTGTTACTCCGCCGACGTCATAGGCAACTGCGGGAACACCGTACCGTGCTGCTTCGAGACCGACCAAGCCGAAGGGTTCGGGCCACAGGCTGGGAACAACGAGCAGATCCGTTTCGGAGAACAACGACGCGAGGCGGTCGCGTCCGATCCAGCCGGTGAAGTGTACCTGGATCTCCGCGCTTTCCGCCTGAATCCTCCTGCCTTTTTCCTCCCATTTCCGGCGTTCCTGCCCATCGCCGGCGAACGTGAGGCGGACAGGTTTCTGCAAGAGCTTCGGAAGTTTCTGTACGGCTTCCAGCAGGTACGTTCCGCCTTTGAGCTTTTCCATGCGCCCGACAAAGAGCAGGTTCACAGTTTCTGAAGGAGCTTTCCTGTTCAAGTTGGCATCTGGCGCGACGCCAGTATCCAGACCCATTGGAACGACGTGTACTTTCTCTTCCGGAAGCCCGTGCTTCAGATACTCCTGCCGCATTGCCTCCGAGTGGGTAATGAGCAGGTTGTAGCGGCTGAAATTCGCCAGGCGTCTTAGCTGCTTCCGGTACTCGGTCCACATGGTCAGCGGACTCAAGCCGCCGCACCGCCGGGGTAGGTAATGAAGGAGACAGGGCCATCCAAGCCGCTTATGGCAGGGTTCAATGACCGGGATTTGATGAGCTTTTACGCCGCTGATGCAAACGCCGAAGTAATTGTGAATGAAGTAGGCGCTCGGGGCCAGCTTCAGAATCTTCTCCTCCAGGTCTTCCGCTGGCAGCCCGTGCGCGAAGATGATGTCAGGCCGCCACCGCGATGCTTCCTCGACCGATTCCTGGAGCCCGAGGCGTTCCACGCACCAGGTCTGTATGCCCTGCGTTGCAACATTCGTTGTCTCCGGAGATTCGTATTCATAGAGGAATGCAACCTGGTGCTGAAGCGATCGCAGGGCCGGAATCAGGCGCCGGAGATAGGTCTCCGTCCCGCCAACAATTCCTCCATGCGGATTTAAGATCAGTATGCGCAAACCGGTGCTCCAGAGCCTTCGAGAAGGGCTGCCACTGTTTTCTCGACCGCGAAGCGACTGTCGTAGAGCTGCTTGGCTCGCAGGCCCAGCGCGCGGCGTTCCTCCGCGTCATGAAGCAGCCGCCGCACTGCTTCGGCCAGTTGGGCGCTATCGCCCGCCGGTGCAACGGCCACGGCCTTGCTTCCAACCCAAAAATCCTCACTGAGCCTTCCGATTGTTGAAATCGTCGGGCGGCCATGGGCGAGCGAAGCCATGGCGCTGGTACGGCGCGTGCTGATGCCATCAGGATAAGGCTGCAGTATCAGGTCACACGCGCTAAGGTGGCGGGACAGGTCGGCCGGTTCCAATCCGCCCGTTGCGTAAATCCGTTCTGCCAATTCCGGTCTTCCCGAGACGAGGAAGGATCGGAACTCTTTGCTGCCTCTGCCCATCAAGAGAACGGCGACCTCCGGGGATTCTGAGAGGATCGGGGGCAAGGCGTCCGCCAGCAAGTGACTCACCGGGCTTCCGTACGTCCCAAAGTGGCCAAGAATGAGCCGGCCCTGACCGTACATATCTCGAAGCAGGGCGATTCCAGCAGCGTCATCCACGACAGGGACATTGCTCGGCACCGGCAGCCATTCATACTTGAGCTCCCGCTTTCGCGCCCATGGCCGCAAAGTCCGTTCCCAATCCGGGATTGACATCCAGACCCTCTCTGCAGAATCGAGCAGCAGCATCAGCATGATGCGGTGGACTCCCGCTGCGAGATCCTGCTTCCACGATCCTTCGCGGAACGCCAGGCAGGGCTCATGTACCATCAGCTCCACGCGGTCGCCGCGCTGCTTCGCCCGATGCCACAGCCAAATGCAGAAGGCAACATTCATCGAGTAAAAGCCGTAGCCGTGCGGAACCCACTGAACAACGAGTCGCCGCGGGGCGGGGAAGCGGTCGAGCAAAGCGCCCGTGTTTCGAAGATCAGAAGGGGAGAAGCTTCCAAGAGTTCGGTGGACAGATACGGCTCCATGCGTCTGCTCCTCTGGCAGATTGGAAGGGTTGGGACACCAGATGTGGACTCCAGCGCCACTCTCAGCCAAGCGCTGCCCTACAAGGAACGTGTAGTCGGCGACTCCGCCTGGCTGGGGAGGGTACTCGGGAGTGATGAAGTGCAGCATGGGAGTACGTGTCACCGCAGAGCAGCCATACTTCTGTTGACAGGGACGCGGCCGAAGCCCGCAGGCTGAACTCCCTGCGGCCTGAGCTGCTGCCGCGTATCAACGGTGATCCAGCCTGTAAAGAGAAGCATCAAAAATGTGCTGGGGATAGATGTCAACATGCCGACGCCGATGAGGGCTGTAGCGAAAGCAACGCAATAATACATCCACATCAGCTTCCTGCCCAGTTGCCACTCGCCCGGCACAAAGGCTTTGGAACGCGTGGCAGTCCATAACAGGAAGGCAATCCACAAACCAAGACCCGGAATACCTTGCTCCAGAAGAATCCGCGAATACTCGTTTTCCATATGAACCGGTCTGCGCAGCTGGGATTGCAGGAAGTACGGGATACTCGTACCTCCTCCACCCAAACCGTTGCCCATCGGATATTCCACCAGAATTTCAAAGAAGTTCCGGTTGACACTGCCTGCGACGCGACCCGCTACGGTCTCCGAGTCTGCAAGAGACTTGAAGCGCTGAAAGCGCTCGTTCGTTAGCGCGAGGATCGCCGCCACAGCGAGGAGGCCCACCCATATCATCCGGTACGCCAGCTTCACTTTCCCTGAAAGGGTAGCGGTCATGATCAGTGTCAGTGCGACAACGAAGTGCTGCCGCGTGGAGGCCATGAGTATCCCGAGCAGGGCCGCCGCAAGGCCTGCCGTTGTTAAAAGGAACTGGAAGCGGGAGAGTCCCTTTGAGAACCAGGATCCGAAGAGAACGGGTATGGTTGCGACCATCGTTCCCGCGTAAGCGTGCGCGCTTGAGAATGTCGACGGGATTCGATGGTAGCGATAACCCGCAACATCGCCGCTCGCATAAATAATTTGAGTTACGGCGCTGTACGGAAAGAATCTGGTTACGCCTAAGAAGTACTCCGCCGTCGCCATCGCAAAGGCTCCGAGATTGAGATAAGCAAGACCAAAGCCGAGCTTCACCATTTGAGCCTCGGTCAGTCGCAGAGCCAGCAGGATCACTGGCAGGAAGAATATGTTTCCCCGGAGCCCGACGAGAGTGATGAGTGGCGTTTGGAATGGAAGGAATGCAAGCAGCATCGGCCACGCGATCAGAATGATCACCCAGGTCCGAGTCGCCCTGGAACGCGGGTCCGGCAACGGAGCGAAGAAAGTCCTCCATTGACTGATGTAGAGGCCCACTAGAGCGGCATCGAAAATGAAATGCGACCCTGATGCAAGGACGTTCGCCCTGAGGATCCCGTAGGCGTAACCCCACGCCATCACCACAATGATCCCCTTCACAATGGATCGGAAGCCGAACAGCATTGAAGAGAGGAAGGCGATGGCGCAGAGTGCGATTGCAAGCATTCCGTAACGTTCCTACTACTCCGGCTGCTCTCCGAGGTACTTACGGAACCAGTCCACGGTAATCTTCAGACCGTCATGCAGGTTAATCCGGGGCTGCCATCCCAGAATCTTTCGAGCTTTTGTGCTATCTGCATACATGCGCCAGATTTCCGTCGGACGATAGGGAAGGGCTCCGATCTCGATCTTTGACTTCGTTTCCGTCAGTTCGGCGATCTTCATCACGAGATCCCGAATCGCAATCTCTTCTCCGGCAGCAATATTGACCGGTCCTTCGATTTCCCCTTCGTATTGCGCCGTCATTAGCAACGCGTCGACGAGATTGCCGACAAAGTTGAACTCGCGCGTCTGTTCACCCTTCGTGGTGCGGATCGGATTGCCGCGCAGGCAATTGATGATCAGCTCGGGGATGATCGCCTTGGAGCTCTGATACGGACCGAAGACGTTGAAGGGGCGCAGGATGACGACCGACGGCTTTCCTCCGATGCGCTGCTTCATGTGGCAGTAAAGCTCGCCGGCGTACTTCGTGATCGCGTACGGAGAAATCGGCTCCGGATTCATCGTCTCGACGAACGGGACCGACGTCTGGTGGCCATATACCTCCGATGTCGACGCGTAGATGAACTTCTCGACGCCTTCACAGACATCCAGAAGATTCGCAGTGCCCTTGGCATTTACGTCGAAGCACTCCTCCACTTGGATAAAGCTCTGCCCGACGTGATTGTACGCGGCGAGATGAAACACCACCTGCGGCGCGAAATCCCGGATTGTTTGCAGGGCGCCCCGGTTTCGCAGATCGGCTTCGATAACCGTAATCTTGTCCCAGCAATCCTTCAGCCGCTCGTTCTTGATGACATTGCCATAGCGCACGGTGACGCCGACTTGCGCACCCTGCGCGAGCAGGCAGTGAACCAGATGACTGCCTACGAAACCTGAACCACCCGTAACGAGAACTCTCTTTCCTTTCATCATGCCTGTCCATCGACGACCGAGAAGAACTCTATGATTTCGCTCTCGGCCTTCACCCTTTCTTTTTCTGTGTTGATTGTTAAATGTTTTCCGTTATGTTTAAAAGCTCGTAAGGCCCCCGAGGAAGCCTGCTCTGCGAGAAAGGGGACCATATCGCCGCCGCGCCGGATTCCCCGAATCGCTTCCAGTTCGCACAGCATGAACCCGATATTGACCCAATAGGGCAGCACGGGCTTCTCGCGAAACTCCGTCACAAAGCCATCTTCCGTCACTTCAACGATGCCGAAGGGGCTGTGAAGCGGATAAACCGTCATCGTCAACTTGGCTCCCGAGGAGCAGTGCTCCCGGTACAGAGCCTCTACATCGACATTCGCCAGCGTATCGCCGTAGCAGATCAGGCTTCGTCCTGAGAGGTGCTTGCTTGCGTCGGCAAGACGGTCGGTCATGCTGACGTCGCCCGAGTTCACGCAGATCAATTCCCACCCGGGCTCGTTGCAGTTCTTCGCGAACTCATCAATGGCCTCCGCCTTGTAGCCGGTGCAAAGAATGAACCGGTTGATTCCTTCCGTCGAAAGGTAACGCAGAAGGTGGTGCAGGATTGGCTTTCCCTTTAAAGGAACAAGGGGTTTGGGAAGCTTGTCCGTGAACGGGCGAAGCCGCTCCCCCTTGCCCCCGCAGAGAATCACCGCTGTCAGGTCGTGCATGATACGTTCCGTTGCTTGAGATGTTCCAGAAAGGGGGCGCGGAATCGGTCGATCGTCATTTCAAGAGCTGTTTTCCTCGCGGCTGCCCCCATCTCGGTCAGGAGGTGGCGGTTCAGCGCAAGGTGTCTGATCCGCTCAGCCAAAGCGCTCGCGTCGCCCGCCTCCACAATGTAGCCGTTGTATCCGTCGATGACCGCATCGGCCGCTCCGGTGTTCCGCGTGACGATCACCGGAATCCCGCTCGCCATTGCTTCCGCTACGACGTACCCGAAGCCATCTGTCAGCGAAGGATGCACCAGGACGCTCGATTTGCCATACACTTCGCCATAGCCTATGGAGCGCACGCTTCCGCCCCGAACCTTCAGGGAAGGCAAGGCAGCCATTTGACGATTGAGGTACTCGGCGATGGGCCTGGCGCCGCTGCTACCCCACAGGACGAGTTCGCTGTCCGGCAGGTTCAGGCTTCGAAAGGCGTCGATCAGGTAATGAAATCCCTTCCAGGGTTCGATCAAACCCACAAAGCTGACGCGGAATGTGGACTCGCGGAACTCGGCTTGCGGAAACTCGGCCGCCTCAATTGGCGGCGGCATGACGAACACTCTGCCCGGATCGAAGCCACGCCTAAGAAATGTCGTCCTTGCGTGCTCAGACATCACGCGGATCAGATCCGCCTTCCGATACTCGTCCAATATCTGGTTTCGTATCCGCTCGTTGTGCGGAGTCCGGACACCGAACTTGGCGCACTCGCGGACCTGGTGCTCGTAGAAATCGTCGATGTGCGTTGTAGTGACATCGAGAACAGTGACGGCGCCTTTTGCCCGCGCTGCCGAAAGGCTTTGCGAGCACTGCCCGAGAGCTCCCTGAAAGATGTCAGCCTTTGGCATACTACGGGCGACGAATTGATCGAACGCAGAACTTTCGAGCACGCCCTGCCAATCCCGCAGTCTGCGCAAGACTGGAGTCCTTCCGATAAAGCCTCCCAGACGCGAACCGGGTACGATTGTCGTCGGAACGCCTTTGGCTGCTGCCTTGGCGAAGAGGGATAACTCGAAGACGGGTGCGTAGGCTTCAACCATGTGGTGCAGGTTGAGGCCTTGTCCTCCGACCTTCGGGGCGGCGTTGGCCGCAAGAACCATGCTTCTCATACCGCGCTCACACAGTTCAGTGTTTGGGATTCAGCGACTGCGTTCTTCCGGCGCCAGCGTGCTGCTCGAATGGCCGCTGCATTCCGAACGTAGTCCTTACGAAGCTGCCACAACGCCATCAGCCTGCCCAGATCGGACTCCAGCGACAGCACTTCGCCGTCGCCCTCGAATAATTGCGAGCGGAGACGGAGTAGCCGGCTTGGTCGGCAAACGACGTGCTTGACTGATCGGACGCAGGAGAGCAGCCAGTCGATCCAGCCAAGCTGCCGCTCTTCGAGACACGCATGATATGCCGAGAGGACAGCTCCTGCTGCTCCCGTGGCGCGGTAGATTTTGCGCAGGTACATCCAATCGACCCTGCGTTTGGGCATGAAGTGCTGCAGGCGAAGTGAGGGCTCGTACCAGAGCCTCCAACCTGAGAGCCGCAACGCCAGGCACAGCTCCGAGTCCTCGCCGGAAGTAAGCGCAGTTCCTTGCCGCCCGACGAGCAGAGGACGGAAGCCGTTCTGAACGAGATGGTCCCATGCCTGCCTGCGAATTGTAAGTCCGGCGCCCCATAACAACCGTTTGTCGGTGATGTCGCCGCCTTCCCAGTCGGGCGGTGACACTGCCAGGATGAACCCAGCCCAGGAAAACCATTCCGGCTCGTCGCCTTCCAATACGGCTTCGCTTGGGCCGCCGCATGCGCCGACTTCGGGGTGGGAGTGCATGACCTCCCAGATGGTCTGAATCCAGTTGGGGCAGACCCAGTTGTCATCGTCGACAAAGTTGATCAGCTCGTAGCGGCTCTCCTCGATCCCCCGGTGGCGTGCGAAGCTGAGGCCCGGGCGAGGTTCGCGGACCACATGGAGGGGAGCGGGCGCATCCTCCGGCCAGGAACGGCGGGCTACCTCAGCGGTGTCATCGGTCGAGTTGTTGTCGACGACAATGACTTCCCAGGGAATTGCCGAGCGCAGCCTTTGCGCCGCCAGCTTCTCGATGGTCTTCGGGAGACGCTCCCGGCTGTTATAGCAGCAGATGACGACGCTGATGCCGTCCCGCGTCACGGCTTCTCCCTCCTGCCTCTTTCCGCGGCTGGAGCCAGGGCTGTGCCGCGAGAAAGGTTGAAGCTCCGGGCTGCACAAGCTCCGGCCAGGGTCCAATATCGCCCCTTCCACGGCGCGCGGAGCAATGCCTTCGCTGCGTGCTTTCGAGCGGTGCGATCGTTGCCCGCAGCCAGGGCTCGATAGGCCCAGGTGGCATGCTGCTCTGCCAGGGGTAACATTCGTCGTGCACTGCTTTCCCACTGCCGGGGAGGCAGCGATCGGCGCCGGCAGGCATCCTCGATCGCCCTCGCGCAAGCGAGCCGCTGCTGCTCCCGGCGGATGATATTTGTGCTCTGAGAATGGAGCCGATACAGAAGAAGAACCTCCCCTACATTCGATAGCCGGCCAACCTCGGCGAGACGGAGATAGAGGTCGACATCCTCTGCAAGCTGCGTCTCCAGACGATAGCCGCCGATTGCCTCAATCGCGTCCCTCCGCACGAAAAGGCCAGGATGTGGCAGCGCTCCTCCGTCTCCCTCGAAGAGTTTTTGTTCGATATGCTCGTGATCCGCCGGATTCCTGACGATGTCGATCGGGTCTCCATCTGCGTCGATCGTCTGCACGTGGCAACCGGCGGCCACGCAGTCCCTGTTCCGTTCCAGGAATTCGAGCTGCCGCTCGAGACGATGCGGCAGGCTGAGATCATCCGCATCCATACGGGCGACGAATTCGGAATCGATTCGCGCCAATCCGTCGTTGAGCGCTCCGACGATTCCGGTTTGCGGCCGGGAGATCACGTGCATGCGAGGCTCAAAGCAGGCAAACTCCTCAAGAATGGCGCGTGTTCCGTCGGTTGATCCGTCGTCTACCGCGACCAGGACCCAGTCAGTGAACGTCTGCGTACGAATGCTCTCCAGGCTTTCGCGCACATAGCGTTGGCAGTTATGAGCAGGGAGAAGGACGGCGATTCGAGGCATGAGACGTCTACGCCGCCTCCAGCATCTGGTAAAAGCGCCGGTACGCAGCGCGGCTTAACTCCACCTGCTTTTCAGCGCTTGCGAGAATCTCGGCCCGCATTCGCGGCGCCTCGTGCCAAAGGCGCTCGATGAGCGCTGGTAGACGCTTGAGCTCACTGATCGGGTCAATCACAATGACTTCACAGCCGACGCCGAATTGGTTTGCCAAGCCGTGGAACTTGTCCTGGTAATAGCGAGACTGACAGAGTGCGACAACCGGAATACCTTGCGCCAGAGAAAAGACGGCGCCGTGATAGCTTCCCGTGACGACAACCCGGCAGCGCGAGGCGCTCTGAATCACCAATTCCGGCGAATCAAAGTGAGCAGCTTCCAGGTCCTTGCGGTTAAGCACTGCGGCAATCGTTTCTAAGTCCGATTCGCCGGGATGGAGAGAAATCGGGACTGGGTGAAGTTCTGTACCCAAAGTTTGTGCTGCTTGCAAGAGATGTTCCCGGAGCGGGTCAATCAGCTCGCGGGAAAGGCCCGCGTACGATGCCTGGCGAACGTTGATCCCGATTCTGTCCCCCAGAGACTCGCGCCGCTGCCGGTAGGCGAGTTCGATCGCGTCATCACCGGTAACGAGGATCCGGGAGGAGGAAACGCCCAGCTTGGCTAGTAGCTGCGGTCCTCTTTGCCGCTCCCGGAGCGCGATGAGGTCGACCTTGGGAAGTACGTCACCCGCCAGTGCAAGAAGCTCTGGATCCGTCAGCGGACCGATGCCCTGACCGAACATGGCAGTGGGAATCCCTCGCTGAATCGCGGCCTTGAGTGCCAGGAGAACAAGCCGCGCTTCGCCCTTGAAGCTGTCGGTCAGGATGCCTCCGCCGGTGGAGATGACTGTTGTTGCCGTGCGAGTGGCCTTCAGTGCATCCGCCAGGAGCCCTGGCCGCCTGGGCTTTGCTTTCAGCTTCCACTCCTGAATGCTTTGCGCGGTTGCCGGGCGGCCTGCGGAGATCCTTCGCTCCCAGCTTTGAAGAGACTGTTTCACGCCGCGAGGCAGAACGCGCGTCAGGGGAGCGGGCAGCAGAGGGCCGTTGAATTGGTGTTGGAACCATCCGTGGTCGACCGGAGTGGAGCCTGGACAAAACCGCTGCAACCGAGCGGGATCACCGGTAATAACCGAAACCTTTGGCGCTCTCCACAAAGTACGTACTCG
The DNA here is from genome assembly GCA_937959285.1 of uncultured Bryobacterales bacterium. Classification (GTDB taxonomy): domain Bacteria; phylum Acidobacteriota; class Terriglobia; order Bryobacterales; family Bryobacteraceae; genus JADGHK01. The sequence continues at coordinate 26,606 of CALGAR010000062.1, read as the reverse complement.
TTCAGCGAGCGCCTGAAGCATCGCGACATCGCCCATGTTCAGCAGGTGGGGTGAGCCCGAATAGACGAGGACGCTCATAGCCCCGCTCCTTTCGCAGTAGCTACCGGCGTCAGCCACCGGTGCGCCACACCCACGCTTCCGTAACCGCTGTTGTCTCCAAAAGCTCTGCCCTGGAGCACGCCCTGCTCTACGTTGAAGTAAACCGCTGCCGTGACGTGATCCTGCAGCTCGTTGTCGCCGAAGAGAGCTGCATTGATGTAGTATCTGCCCGCAAGCAGAGGTAGCTCGGGTATCTCGCACACGTACCGGGCTCTGCCATTCATTGGATAGTGTGTGTCCGTCACCGACCGTTGCGCGCTGTTGAAATGGACTACGGGGATCCCCAGGTGGTCATAGATGGTGAACGAACAGTTCATGTTGGGGAGGTAGCCGCTGACCGAGAAACTGAACTGGGCCGGACAGCCCGTAGACAATGCTTCTCCGGGGGCTCCGCTGCGCGATACTTCGACGCTTTGGAGCCGAACCTTCCCTTTCCCTGCGCGGTCTTTGCGCTCTGTCAAGGGCTCGATGCTCGATTGCTCAAGCGTGTTGAGGTAGTAGCGGACAGCGTCATGAATCGGACCGTCGTAACACAGCTTGCCTCCCGATAGTACGATGCCGCGGGTACAAAGTGCCTGTATGGCAGACATGCTGTGGCTCACGAAAATGATCGTCCGGCCCGCATTCGCCACTTCGCTCATCTTGCCCAGGCACTTCTTCTGAAAAGCTGCATCACCGACAGCTAGAACTTCGTCGACCAGCAGAATCTCGGGCTCGAGGTGCGCCGCAACAGCGAACGCCAGGCGGAGGTACATGCCGCTCGAGTAATGCTTCACTGCCGTGTCGATGAACTTCTCCACTTCTGCAAAAGCGACGATCTCGTCGAACTTACGCACAATCTCGGCTTTCTTCATGCCGAGGATGGCGCCATTGAGGAAAATGTTCTCCCGCCCCGTCAACTCAGGGTGAAACCCGCTGCCGACTTCAAGGAGTGATCCGATCCGGCCCCGGATTTCGGCTCGTCCCCATGTCGGATCGGTGATCCGAGAGAGGATTTTCAGTAACGTGCTCTTTCCGGCTCCGTTTCGTCCAATGATGCCGGTAACATCTCCTTGTTTCAGGGAGAAACTCACATCCCGCAAGGCCCAGTGCTCGCGGGGAGACTCTTCCGGACGGCTGCTTCCGATCCTCTTCATCGCGCGGAACGGGGCAGCGGCCATATCCGCAAGCTTGTCGCGGAAGGAGTGATGCCGAGCCTTTTCACCCAGCCTGTAGCGCTTGCTTAGACCCTCTACTTGAATGATCGCGCTCATGCTACACAACGTCCGCGAACGTTTTTTCCATCGCTCGGAAGTAGTAGGCTCCCGAGATCAAAACGACGATTGCGACTGTCGCCGATACAGCTACCATTGGTCCGGGAGAATTACCCGTGTTCAGAAGCGACCAGCGAAAACCTTCAACCACGCCGACCATCGGATTCAACGCATAGAGGGTCTTCCACGGCTCATTTAGAAGGCTGCTTGGATAAACGATCGGCGTTGCGAACATCCAGAACTGCGTGAGGAACGGGACGACGTAGCGGATATCGCGATACTGCGCGTTGAGCGCCGACAACCAGAGTCCCACTCCGAGCGCAGTCATGAAGGCTAGCATGGCGAACGCCGGGAGCCAGGCAATATTGGCGGTCGGAAAAACCCCGTGGTACAGCCCAAAGAGAAGGACCAGGCACAGGGTCAAGCCGAGATCTACCAGGCCTGAAAGAACCGACGAAATCGGGATGATCAGGCGTGGGAAATACACCTTCTTTACCAAATTCGAACTTGTGACCAGGCTCAAAGCAGACTGCGACAGGCCATTCGAGAAGAACGTCCACGGGGCCAACCCCGCGAGACTGAATAATGAGTAAGGAACACCGTCGGAAGGAATCTTAGCCAGCCTTCCAAAGAAGATGCTAAAGATCACCATGGAGAGCAGGGGTTGCAGGATCGCCCATGCAGCGCCAATCGCCGTCTGCTTGTAGCGTACTTTCACCTCGCGCCAGACAAGGAAGTACAGCAGCTCCTTGTAATCCCAGAGCTCGCGCAGCCTCAACTGCACCCATCCCCGTGAGGGTTCGATGATGGTTACCGGGGCTGTTGGCGCGACGGATGCGTTAGCTCGTTGCGTAATACTCGACATCATCTTCCTTCCACAGCGGCTTCCTCAGCGAGGGCCACAAATCGCTCCGCCATGTCTCGCCAGCTATACGTGCTCAGGTTGCGGCCAAACTGCTCGAACTGACATCTTGCCTCTTCCCTGCGTAAGCGCCACTGCCACAAGCGGTTCGCCAGGTCTTCTGCATCTTCGGGATCCGGAAGCAGGTAGCCCGACAGCTCCGCTGGGTACCGCTCTGCAACGCCTGCAGAACGCGAAACGATCGCCGGTATGCCCCGGCAGATTGCCTCCTGTACGTTCAAGCCATATGCCTCGTAACGAACAGGACTAATGAGAATATCGGCGGCAGCCAGCAGTCTCTCGATAGGGTTCACGAATCCGGAGAAAAGAATTTTTTCGCTCATGCCGGTAGCTTCCGCCTTCTTTTTCCACCCCGGAAGCCCGTTTCCCGAGCCGGCGACGATCAGGCGTCCGTTCCAGCCTGGCCGCTGGCACAGCTTCTGCCACGCCGAAAACAACGTGTCAAAACCTTTGTTGCTGTCCATGCTCAGCGCACCCGCAAAAACTGCTACCACCTCGTCGGCATTGCAACCGAACTCCTGGCGAGCCTTCCGTCGTTCGTCAGCTGAAGGCGGGTTAAAAGGTTCTGCTCCGAGGTACAGGACCCTAACCCGGCGATCATCCACTCCGAGGAAGCGAATGACGTCATCTCGAGTGCGCTCGGAATTGGCGACGACCAGGCGCGCAGTCCGTAGTGCGCGCTTCTCCCTTCGTCGCGATACCCGTTTGGTCAAGCGGTTCTTGACGCGAAACAAGAGAGCGGCATCGTGGTCGATGCAGGGCCAGGCGTGGTGAACGGCATGCACCCAGTTGATATCAGGCCAGTCGCAGTTGCCGCCGTTCACTACCGCGCGGCTGTTCGGATCTTTGGCTTTCGCTTCCCGGGCAGCCGCTCGCCCCGCTCTTGAGAGCCGAAAATCGCTGACCAGAATCGAACCAAAGCGAGAGATCCGGTTCACATGCACAGCGGGGTGCAGCGCCAGCGACGAATCGACATCATGTGCGACCAGATGCACCTTGGCTCCTCTCTCGATCAAGTACTCGGCGAGCGCTATGTTTGCTTTGTCCATTCCGCCCCGGCGGTGGAACCCGCCGGCGACGAGAACCCATGACTGCAAAGCCTTCATGACGCCAGGAACTCCACTAACTCCAGCAGTCGTGCGGATGGATCACAGAGTTGCTGGCTGCGGGCGGGCCCTGCTTCTCCCAGCCGCCGGCGCAGTTCCCGATCTGCGATCAAGGCCCGAAGAGCAGTACTCGCTTCCTTGACGTCACCCGGGGGGACGAGGATGCCGCAACTGGAGTCCACGATTTCGACGGCGCCACCGATCGCTGTGGTCACGACAGGTATCCCCGCTGCCAGCGCTTCGATGAACGCAATGCCGAATGACTCCGGACCTTCATTAGGCTGGCAGTGAATGTCGGCAGCCTGCATCAGCATGGGTATATCGGATCGCTCTCCAAGGAAGCGCACACGAGCCGCAATCCCGAGCGATTTTGACAACTGAATCAGTTCGTCGAGGTAGGCTTTCTCTGTGTCCCGCTGCGCGCCCCCGGTAATCCAGCAGATCCAACCCGGAACGTCGGAAATCTGAGCCAGTGCTTGCAGCAGGATGCGATGCCCCTTCAAATGTTCCAGCCGGCTGGCCTGGATGATGACAACGTCACTATCGGCCGCGCCAAGACTGAAGCGCAGTTGACGGCGTTCTTCCCCCGAGAGCCGCGTTTTCAGTGGAGCGACCGGAGGGTGAATGACCCGCAGCTTTGTATCGGGGAAGCGTTGACGCAGCGCTTCGGCGGTACACCTGCTGTTGCAGATCGCTCTACGAGGAGGGCGGCGAAAAGCCCATCTGTCGAGCCAATGGTCAGTCTCCGGGCGATTGTGAGCCCAAAAGATCAGGTCAGGGTGATCTGAACCTCTGACTGCCCGTCCAAAGATGGCGAACGTCCATGGAGCGTGGCAGATTACGGCGTGAAAGCGCTCTTTTCCGAGCAGGCTGCGAAGCCGTTGGCGAGCGGCAAGAACGGTCCAAGGGCGACTAGTTCTGACCTCTCCCAAATGGTGCACGCGAGCCGAATTGGATCTTAACTCGTTACTGAACCTGCCTTCGAACGAAACTCCGAACTCCTGCTCGAGATCGACGTCCGCCGGGCGAGCCGATGCCATCGTGACAAGCATGGCCTCGATTCCCCCGTACATGTTGCCGCTGCCCAGATGCAGGACTCGCATCACTCGGCTCCTCCTGCTACCGACGGAGTCAAATGTGCGGACTGCAGGCACTGCTGTTCGTACAGACGTGTGATCTCTCTTTGGAGCAAGGATCTGGCGTATCGCGTTTCCGCTTTGCATCGGCCGGCTGCACCAAGCCGCAAACGAAGGTCCTCGTCTCTCACCAGTCTCTCAATCTGAGCTGCCAGCTCCTCGGCTTCGCCTGGCTTGTGACACAGCGCATCCACGCCGTCCTCGACGATTTCGGCAGCGCCTCCCGCGCGGCTGACAATGACGGCTCTCCCACAAGACATCCCCTCGATGATGACCATGCCGAACGGCTCCGGTTCGGTGCTGCAATGAACAACCACATCGAGGGAACGCAAGGCATCGGCGCTCTGTCCAATGAACCCAGTAAAACCAACGCGACCTTCCAGTCGGAGCCGTTTGACTTCTGCGCTTAGCTCGTCGAACGTGAACTGGCTTCCCTCGGTCCGGTAAATTGGGCCGCCAATGATGTAGGCACGAAACGGGAGATCGGCGGGCAGGAGGGACAGTGCTCGCAGAAAGACATAGTGTCCCTTCCAACGGGCGAACGTCCCAAGCAGGCCAATGCGAACCGTTCCGGCCGGGGCCGGCGGCAGATTCGCGAGCTTGTCGAGGTCAACCCGGGGACCGTCCGGTGCAAAGATGTCGACGTCCACGGTATTGGACAGGGTGACAACTTGCGGCCGGCAACCCCACTGCCGCTCGAGATCGAGTGCCACGCTCTTTGAGTTTGCGATCGCCAGCGAACAGAAGCGACGGTGCCAGGCGAGCAGTCCTCGCATAAGTGGCCGCTTCCCGACGTAGTCATGAATGTGCCAAAGCAGCGGAGTTGAAGCCGGTTTAGCCCAGGCTCCGAGGACGTGCATCTTAAAGCCGGAGGTGTGAATCAAGCTTGGCCGAAGGCGCCTTATGGCGGATGCTAGTCTCCAGACATAGGGGATGGCCCAGAGGACTCCGGATATCAACACAGCGATGCGGGCAAATCTTCCGCGGCCTGACAACGAGGAATCGCCCAGGCGAGCCAGTCTTTCGGGGAAGGGAAGAACGTGAACCGGAATGCCAAGACGCTCCACGCGCTCGCGGAAGGGGCCGTCCTCTCCGAGGATCAGCGCAACCTCAAGACCTGCCTCTCGAATGCTTGTGAGCAATGTGAGAAGACTCGTTTCCGCGCCTCCCAGCTGACCGGAAGGGTTGAGGTGGACAACTCTCAGGACGTTGGAAGTAGGCGCCATCACTGTGAAAGAAGGGTACGAAGCGTCGGATAAAGTTCCTGGATCAGGTTGACCGCCGGAGCGGCTGCTTGGTCCGGAGAGACCACTCCTTCTACCGGCGAAACCACTCTGACGAGAGCAACATCCGAGCGCTTGTACCGCACGATATCGGGCAGCATGAGCATCTTCGCGGTGATTTCATCGGTCCAGGTCCGCGCATGGCTCTGATACCAATAAAGGACGACGATCTTGTTTTCTCCCCGCTCCATGATGTAGCGGTTGACTGTCAACGAATCGTCCGACGCAGGTATCGGAATCGAGATCTTGTCCGTCATCCGCGCAAGCCAGCCCGTTCCCGGCAGACAGTAGCGCGGAGAGTGCGGTCCATAGTTGCTCTTTAGCGACTTGAAGTAGCCGATGAAGAGCGTCGCCTGCCTCCCGTCGGAGACGTACAGCCGGTTCACAACGCTGTCCGGGCGAAGATACTCGTAGACATCCTGAGCCAAGTCAAACTCCTGCTCGACTGTCCATGTTCCGAGCGTGCGCGGGATCTGTTCGAGCGGTGGCGTTTCCGGAGGAACCTCCTTGATATCCGCCAGCAGAAGGAGCGCGCTCTGAACGATCAGCAGAAGGCTGATCAGTTGCACCCGCTTGTCTAATAGGAACCTCATTTCGAACGGCTCACCCTTTCAAAGAGCTGGTGCATCGCGATGTATATCGACCCGGACAGAATCGCAATAACGTAGCCGGACATGGAATGGAAGAGCCCATGAGCCAGATCGTGGTTGTAATGTCCTACAACACCGGTCAGAACGATTCGAAAGGAGTTACCCAGAATCACGACAGGAATGAGGAGCAGCAGCAGTACAATCCTCATCCGCAGGCGCCGCACAAAGAAGTAGTTGTAGACGAGGGCAAAGAAGCTCAGCGTGATGAGAGACCGGATGCCGCTGCACGCCTCTACAACAGAGAGCCGCTGTCCCACCATCTCGAGAATGTTCCCCTCACGAAGAACCGAAAAGCCCAGAAGCTCCAGAAAGTTGGCCGCGAGAATGCTTGCCAGGATCTGAAGGGGAAAGGTAATGCGCTCATAGACAAACGTCGGAGGTGGAACCATCAGGAAGAGCAGGCCTAACGGGTATGCCAGAGTCCGGATGGCCGCAAAACCCTTCAAAGCGATCAGCATGCCAAAGAGCGACAGCAAGAACGCGGTCCTGCTGAGAAAGGTCCAGTCTCCAAGCGAGGCAACCACAGACTGAAGAGCCGCCCATACCAGCAGCACAAATCCCCACCGGCTGCCGGCATCCTTCAATCGCACGAAGGAATTCCAATCGAGGGAGATCATGTAGCCGGCGATGATTGGGACAAGGAACCCATGCCCCATGTCCGCGTTCTCGTCAAACCAGCTCCCGCTCATGTTCCACAGGATCGGCCCGTAGGTAGCGACCAGGAGCAGGAAAAGCCATGCGAGACTGATCCAGCTCGTTTGCGTCTCCGCTTGGCTTTGGTTCTCGGTTGCCTCGTAGATCATCGCAGCCTCTAGCCCTGGTTCTGGTAGCGGTAGTAGTATTCCGCTTTGTCTTTTGTGAGTTTCCAGTCGTTCAGGACGGTTCCCAGTACCGTGATCCCGTTTTCGGTAATCAGAGATTGCGCTTCGCCGGCGGAGAGCTGGTCGGTTACGCCCGAGCGGAGCACGAGAAGGACGCCGTCTGCGAGTCTGCCTAAGATCCTGGCGTCGGCAAACAAAAGCACGGGCGGAGTGTCGACCAGCACGATATCGAAGCGCTCCTCCAGGTGCCGGAAGATCTGCCGCACGAAATCCTTGTGCAGGAGCGGGACCGGATTGGAAGTTCCTTCAATATTCCCAAGCAGGCTCAGCCGCTCATGCTCTGTTGAAACAATGCTTTGATCGATTTTCTGTGGGGAGATGGAGTCGGATTGGAGCAGTGACAGAAGAGTGGTTTCCGGTTTTACCTTGAATGTCCGGTGCAGAGTAGGACGCCGCAAATCTCCATCTACCAGCACGACTCTGCGCCCGGCTTGCGCCAGGGCGATACCGAGATTCGCCGAGATCGTCGTCTTTCCTTCGCCGCTGTTCGGACTCGTGATGATCAGCGACTTTGTGGCGCCCCTCGAGCCCAGCAAGAAGGCAGCGGCGCCGTGGAAGGCTTCCGTAAATAATGGATCTTCCTTCGCCGCAGCGGCAAGAATGTCCTCCTGCTCGACTTCAGCCTTGATCGACGGCGCAGCGAGCCGCCGCAAACGAAAGGGCTTACGTGAAGGCGCGAGCGACACAGCGGGTATGACGCCAACTTCCGGTACCTGCAGAAGCTGAGGTGCAATCCCCGGACGCTTGACGCTCCGATCCGAGACTTCCTTCAGGAAACCGACGCCGGCCGCGGCGAAGAGCCCGAAAACGCAGCCGAACGCGATATTCAAGCTCGGCCGGGGCTTATAAGGCGCCGCCGGCGGCCCTGTCGGTTCGACGACCCGCATTACGTTGGAGCTCGCAAACCCGTTGAGGCTGCCTTGATTCGCCTGCAGCATCAACGCCTCATGCGTTTGCCTGGCGATTGCTGCCTCCCTTTTCAAGGAGTTGTACTCGGCCATCTTGCCGACCTGTGCAACGACCTGGCGGGACTGGGCCGAATACGCTGCGGACAGAAGGTTCTCTTTTCGCTGCGCGGCTTCGTACTCTGTCCGGACGCGTGCGATGATGTTTTCCACCTCACGCCGGAGAGCTGCTTCGGCTTCCTGCAGCGCAGCCGTCGCCTGGATCACCTTGTAGTGCGCCGGCGTCATCGTTCGCTGTAACTCCGTGAGGGTCGCTCTCAGCTCGGATATCTTCGCCTGAAGCCGTTGAAGATTTGCGTCCTCGATCAGCTCGACGAGCTGTTCCGGCGGAGTCTTTGTCAACAGGTCAAGCCGGCTTTGCTTCGAAATCCTTTCAGCTTGGACTGCCGCGAGCTCCGCTTGCAGCTGGCGAAGCTTGGAATCCGCCAGCGTGTCCTGCTCCGAAAACACAACGCCGTTTTTGGCAACGAACTGCTGGAGGCGTTCCTCGGCTTCCTGGTAGCGCAGCTTCGCCTCCTCGAGCTGTCCGAGCAGCGACTGCTGAGCGCGCTGCATACTTTGGGCCTCTGTCAGGTTGCTTTGATCCGCGAACTCGTTGGCAAGGGTGTTGACGAAGGCGGCCGCGATGTCGGGGCTGGTGGAGTCGCAGCTGATTTCGATGAGCCGGGTCTCATTGATGGGGCGGACGGTATAGCTCTGCACAGCGCGCTGGAGCGCCTCGCGCATAATCTCCACGGGCTCCTGCGGCTGCGCCTTCAGCTTCGTTCGCAGCTTGGAAAAGATGTCGTTCTGCACGGGGGCGGGAGGAACAGTCTCATTCTGCATTCGCTCGACAACCGTTCTTACGAACGATGTTCCGCGGAGCAGAGTGATCTGCGTTTCGATGTCGATCGAGCTGATGCCCGGCCCCTGCATCATCGGGTTTCTGGATCTGTCGTTTAAGACCTCCAGGATGACCCTTGCCCGGTAGACGGGCGTCTGGTAGACCACGGACAGAAACCCGCCGGCAGCGCCAAGGATAACGAAGAGCAGCGCCAGCAGCCAGTATTTCCTGACCAGGTCAAGGTAGTTGACCGACAAGGACGAACTACCCGCAGTTACATCCGAATGGTTCGACAGACTCACTGTTTGAAACCCTTCCTGGATCTGGTTCAAAGCGATTGCCGGAACAGCAGAAGGATCGCTGGCGGCACAGTGAACAGCAGCACTCTGTTACGGACGATGCGTGCGGTGTTTGTCGGGATATAGAGCATGTCGTTAGGCAGCAGAGGAAAGTCCGGGTCTTTACCGGCGAGAATTCGCTTGACATCGACCGGAATCGCTGCCCTGCGTGTAGAGTCAAGAACGGGACGAAGGACGACGGCCTTGTCCGGCTTTGCGTCCCGTCCAAGTCCGCCCGCCATGCTGACAATCTGGCTAATCGTGATGGAATCCCGCTCTCCGAGTTCGAAACCACCCACTCGTGCTACCTCGCCTTGCACAAACACCATTTCCGCCCGGTTTGCAGTGATGATGTCGTAGGGGGCGAGGGGAATGTCTTCCGCCGGGTTGATGTTATCCCGAAGGCTGGCCAGACTGATCTCTACGCTGGTGGTAGTACCGTCTGCCGATTCGGTTGCATTCGGGAGAGGGATTCGACCATACTCAATTTTTCGAGTCACGGTAATCCGGCGGCTAGCGTTCGGAGTAAGGCCACCGACCGACGTCAGCAGTTCGATGAGTGTCCGGCGTCCCTGCAGGGGATAAATACCAGGGCTACGGAAAGCTCCGACAACGAACACAGGCTCACTCGCGAACTGGGTAATCGTGACCATTAGCTGGGGATCGCGAAAATACGTGCGCAGCTGTTCGATGAGAAATCGTTCAAACTGTTCCACGGTCCTGCCGGCAGCCTGCACGGGGCCGAGGATGGGAAGGGTGACTTTTCCCTCGGAGTCAATCCGATACGGGCGATTGCTGATTTCCTCAATCCCCGTCGAACGGATCAGAATCTGGTCGCCCGAACGCAAAACGTAAGCAGGACGCAAGCCTTCCGCAGTGGGGGGCGGCTGTTGAGCTTGCGTGGCAGGATTCGGTTCGAGAGCCCCAGGCGGGACCTGGGCGAGCGCCCACTGGAGGCTAAGACCCAGGCCAAAGGTGAGCAGTCCGATTTTGACCAACAATTTCACGTTCTCCTCATCGAAAAAACACAAACAAACTATAGGCTTCTAGCGAGCCTTCCTTAGCGCGAACGCGCTTCTGTCACAGCGGTCCGTTCCGCGATTCGCCGCACGTTCCCGGTTGAGAGGCCGCCCTCAATCTCACCAACGGGGTATACCGGGTCATACGACTTCAGAGAGCGCCGGCTCGACCCATGGGCGTCAGAACCCGCCTCCGATGTTTAACTTGCGATTACCCTGAAGTCACAATCGTCACGCGCCGCGCTCGCTTTTGTCAACGAAGTACAGTACTAGTGGTACCTAAAAGCTTCAGCGCGGAAATCGGTAATTCGCCCGATCTCCCCGCTTCGACCACCCACTCGTAAACCGCGGCCGTCCTCTCGGCCATCACCCGGCAGGTGAACTCCGCCTGCACCCGCTTGCGAGCTTGACGGCCGTATTTTTCCCTCAGCTCTGGATTGTTGAGCAGCAGGTTGATCGCCTGGCTGAGCGAAGCCGAATCAGCAGGCGGAACGGTAAGACCGGTCTCCTGGTGGACCGAAACATACGGAACCCCTGTAGCCAGATCCGTATTGATGACCGGTTTCCCGCAAGCCATTGCTTCGAGCTGAACGATCCCGAAAGCCTCGCTGCGGGCAACCGAAGGCAGTACGAACACCTTTGCTGCGTGATAGTACGGTGTCGTGTCAGCGGCGTTCCCAACGAAGGTGACGCGATCGGCGATGTTCAGATCGCGCACCAGCTGCTCGAGCTTGGCGCGGTCCGGCCCGGTACCGATCAGCAGCAGATGGCCGTCCACGCTGGCCATCGCTTTCACCAAGTATTCAAAACCCTTGTAGTACACCAAGCGGCCGACGCCCAAAACGATCCGCTGGCCGTAGCGGCGCTCAATCTCCGCGACTGCTTCCCAGTCCGGCCGTTCGAACGGAGCTGTCGAAATGCCCAGAGGAACTACCACGCACTTCTCACGAAATCTCTGCAGCACAGGAGAATGCTCGATGTAATTCGGAGACGTGCAGAGGATGACGCTGGCGCGAGCCAGGAAGGCATTCAGGATCGGTTCAAAGCACTCACCGAGGAACTGCTGCCGGACTACGTCACTGTGGTACGTTACAACCAGGCTTCCCTTATGCCCGCTTGCGAGATAGGCCGCGACCGCCAAGGGGTTGGGCAAATGAACGTGAACGATGTCTGCGTCATCATTACGCAAGGCACCGAAGATTCCAGGGCAGAAGGGCGCCGATGCGAACGAGAACAGCGTCCCGTAGCGCTCCACCGGGATTCCTCGCACGACTTCTTTCGTTGTCCTGCGGTCACTCCCAGCTACCACCACGCGAAGTTTGAAACGGTTTTGTAATGCTTCACAGAGCGATTCCAGATGGCTTTCCATTCCTCCGCGGTGTGGCGGATAGAACTTACCTAGATGAGTGACGCGGTGCATATGAGATGAATCCACAGGAGCCATTAAGGTCAGAGAGACAGTAATCTAATGTATGCAGATAAGGCAAACGACTTAGTGTCTCTTTGTAATTCAATGATTCGATAGACAGGTAAAAGAGTCAATACAACTAGGGTCTAGAACGAGTACGATTAGAACTATGGCGAGGTATTTTGCAGTACTGAGAGTACTGGGTCTTTCGGCTTTACTGGGGGGCGCCGCAACCGCTCAACGATCTGCCTCGGACAACTTACAGAAATGTCTAAAGAGCCAGCCCGGCTGTAATGTCGCAGAACTCTCTGCCTCCGAGATTCAGATGGTTTCGGAGGCGCTCGCTAAACGGGTGCTAGAGCAGTGCCTCGCCGGCTTGAACGGATGCGATCCGACTTTCCTTTCCCCATCAGATTTGAAGCGCGTTGAAGAGGCGGCGGAGAAGAGGAACTATCAGAATTGCCTTGCCGGATCTGCTTCCTGCGATCCGACGCGCCTCACTCCCGAACAGGCCAAAGAGGTACGCGATCGCTATCAGCGAAAAGTAGTCGATCAGTGCAAGGCAGGAACTGCTCTCTGCGATCCCCTCGTTCTGGACCAAGCCGCCCAAAAAGAGGTTCAGGCGGCTGCAATGAAGCGGAACCTGGAGGCGTGCATGAACGGTCTCGCAACCTGTAATCCAATGCTCTTAACTAAGGAGCAGGTTGCGGCCGCAAGAGCTGCCATGGCCGTCCGCAACGTCGAGCGATGCAAGAGCGGCGCCGCTGACTGCGACCCCTTGAGCCTGACAGAGGCATCCTTGAAAGAAGTTCAAGAAGCGCGACGTAAACGAAATTTCGAAAAGTGCCTGAGCGGTTCTGTCGGGTGCGACCCTTTGGCTCTCTCTTCCGAGGAGGTTCGCTCTGTCCTGGAAGCAGCGAAGGCACGGAATCTGGAAAGCTGCATGGCTGGCCGCGCGAGTTGTAACCCGCTGCAGTTGACCAAGGACCAGTCGGAAGCTGTCGCACTGGCGGCGCGAAAGCGGAACGTGTCGAACTGCATGAAGGGACTGCCGAATTGCGATCCGGCTCGCTTGACCGCGCCTGAAGCGGCGGCAGTTGCCGCGTTTCGACGGAAAACCTCCGGGCGGTGAAACTAGCGCGCTGCTCCGAAGGGGATTTCGACTACGGCGTCGACATCGATGGGCTGTCCATTTCGCATTGCCGGGTGGAACTGCCAGCTTAGCAGATCCTGCAGGGCAGCAGTAGCTACTTCAGGGGCGGCCGGAGTGAGCACTGCGGCTGAATCGGGCTTACCCTCCTTTGTAATTACCAGCGCCACCTGTACCCAGCCTTGGAGCACTTCCTGACGGATCTTACCTACGGGCTGAAACTTTCGATAGGGAAGAGGGGCCTGGATGCGTCCGGCCTTGTCCTGTTCCTGTCGTTCCGCAAACCAGATAACCCAGTCGCCTGTATACATCGGAAGATTTGGCTTCGGCACGGCGATTGTGTACAGCACGCGGGTAGGGAAGCGGCGTTCGATCACAGGCGGCACGATCCTTGAAGAAGGTCTCAACGGAGCTGAGATGGTCGCGGCCGCTGGCGGAAGTTGAAGTTCTAGTACCAATGTCCGTTCGGGTGACGGCGCCGGAGGAGCCGGGGCGGCGGGCGGCGCGGAGGGCCGCACAACTACGCCGGGTACGATTGCGTCAGCACGTCCGGTGAGCACTCCGCTTGACGGTGCTCCAACTTGCGGCGCTTTGGAAGGAACTCCCGAGCCGGAGCCGGCACCGCCACCAGGTGACGGAACTGGCGGAGGTTCGGGCAGGCTGAGCTTGACGCCAGATCCGGTGATGGCGCCGGGGACCGGTGCTCCGGATCCCGCTACTGCCACCGTTGGAAGCGCATCGATAAGCCGGGGCTCTTGATTTTCCCTCGCTGGCCGCTGTTCAGGTGGCACGAAGGCGAGCGGCTGAGGCTTGGTCCCCAGCCGGGAATCGAGGACTGAACCTCCAGCAGGAAGCCGAGGCGCCTGGATTCGAATGTCGGGCGGCGGCTCCGGAGCCGGGACGGACAATGCCGTTGAGAGAGGCCGGCTCGGCGGCGGAACGAACTGCTTGGGAGCCGGGCGCGGAGGAGGCGGAGGCGCTGCGGCAGTCTGCTGCATACTCTCCGGCAAGGTGATTCGGGGCGCCGCGGATGACGGAAGTTTCGGCGGGTCCGGAAGGGATGGCGGCTGGTTCACGACCATTACTTCCTTTTGAGAAAGGACACGGCCGGTCGGACGAGGCGATTCCCCGAACCGCTTGTCTGGCTCGATAATTGGCAATTTCCGCCCGGGCGGCTGATAAAAGAGGACCGCGATCTCCTTTGGCAGCGGCTTAACCTGGTATCCCCGCAGTTCCTCCTTCGGACTGCGGAGTGTCGGCGGCCGAAGAACGATCATAGTGACGACGAAACAGTGAATTGCCAGCGAAAGGAAGAAGCAGAGAGGGCGCGAAGGAAACAGGCCCGCTGGCAGTCGAACGCGAAGGCGTGGCATCAACTGAGTCCGGCCAGCATCTGGCGAATCGCCTGCTCGTCTTCCGGAGAAGGACTGTTCGCCAATGCGATTTCCAGATGCTGCCTCGCTCCTTCCTTGTTTCCCTTCTGCCTTAGTGCGACCGCGAGGTGGTAGTGATAGCGGGAGTTCTTCGGATGCTTCCGCACAAGGCTTTCGAAGATTTGAATCGCGCTGTCGTTCATCTGGCGTTTCACGTAAACCCAGCCGAGCGTGTCGGCGAACTCGGGATTGCCGGGTTCCTTGCGAGACGCCCCGTTTGCCAAACGCAGAGCCTCCTCAAGGTCCCCGCCTTGCCGGGCGATCAGATATGCCAGGTTGTTCTCGATTGCCGGGTTGCCCGGGGCCAGCTTCAAAGCCTGCCGGTACTTCTTCTCCGCCTCCTTCCATTGACCGTCGCGTTCATCCAGGCTTGCCAGAGCTGCAAGGGCTATCACGTTCCCTGCGTCGATCTCCGCTGCCTTTGTGAAACTGATCCGTGCGCTGGCAAAGTCTCCTTTCGCCCGGTAGGCCTCGCCCAGCCGTACATGAAGATCGGACGCTTTCGGCACATCATTTAGGATCGCCTTATACTCGGCGATTGCGTCGTCAAACTGGCGGCTTTTTAGGGCGATTTCGGCCAAGGCCGCCCGGATGCCATGAATCTGAGCAGGGTTGCTGTAGGATTCCAGGCCGGCTTTGAGAAGAGCTTTAGCCGCGTCTGGACGCTGCTGCTGCGCCAGTGACTCCGCCAAACCGAGCATCGGCCGGACGTCAGGAGATTTCGGGCGATACAGCCGGCGGAGGGCTGCCTCCGCCTCGGCGGGTTTTCCTTCTCCAAGAAGGACGTGTGCCATTTGAAGCTCGGCTTCCGGATCATTTGGATAGCGTTTCCGGTAGTCTGCCAGCTCTGCCCGGGCCTTGGCAAACTCCCGCATTTGAAGGAGAGCAGCGATGTGGATGAGGCGGCCTCGCCGGCTTGTCGGATCAAGCGCAAGGATCTCTTCGGCGTAGGCGAGAGCTTCGCGATTGCGGTTTGCGGCCAGAGAGATTTCTGCCAGCGGAAAACGCGGATTGACAAAGTCTTTCTGGTGATTGATGGCTTGTTTAAACTCGGCAACAGCTTCCGCTGTTTTCCGCTGCCGCAACAGGGACCCGCCAAGTTCAAAATGGAGTTGCGCGTCTTCGGGATTCTTTTGAACCAGCGTACGAAGATCTCTCTCCGCGGTTGCCCACCCTGCCGGATCGTTCAGATCAAGCAGCAGGATCGCTCTGGACCGGAGAGCTTCGGCGTCGTCCGGCTGATGCTGAAGCGCACGATCCAGCTTCGCAAGCGCCTGGTCGAGCTTTCCAAGCGAGCGCAGGATGCCAGCCGCACGTTTTTCGTAAACGCCCTGATTCTGCGGGTTTTGTTGAGCGCCCCGCTCGAAGTGCTTCAGAGCCTCCTCAGGCCGGCCTGTCGAGGCGTAAAAGTTCCCGGCCTCGAGAGCGATATCCGGATACGCTTCGGGATGATCGCTCAGGTCCCCGATGCAGCGTTCGCTCTCGCTCCGCCGGTTGGTGTTGTAGTAGTGCACGCAAAGCTGCATTGCGACCGCAGCATTCCCGGGGAACGCAGAGCCCTTCCTTATTAATACGTTGTCCGCGTCGTTCATCCGGCCCTTTTGTAGATAGTGGCGATAGAGAAGGTCGTAGGCAGGGGCGAAGTCGGTGTGCTGGTTCGTAAGCTGCAAAGCCAGCTTTTCGCCCTCTTGATCCTCGCCTCGATAGAAAAGCGCTTCGGTGAGGCCGTAGGCGAGATCGCGGTCATCCGGTTTGATCTCGTGGGCGCGGCGAAAGAGGGTGATTGCTTCGTCCGGGCGCCGGTCCGCGAGAGCAAGGTAGCCTTTGATCCGTAAAGCTTCGAAGGAGGATGGATTGATCGTTTCCAGTTGACGGCTGAGCTTCTTCAGCTGTTCGTAAAACCTTATAGGCCGCGATTGATCTGTCAGGTAAGCCGTGAGGAGCATGTCTGCCAAAGTGACGATCGATTCCTCGTCTTGCGGGTTGAGTTCGACAGCACGTGAGAGCGCGGCATATGCCTCGGGCCACTTTCTCCTCTGCAACTCGGAGATCGCTAACTTATAGTGCGCCTTCCCGGACTGCGGGTCTTGTTGAATCGCCTTCCTATAATTCAGCGAGGCGTCTTCATACTTTTGCTCCTGAAAGAACTGATCGCCCTTTGAAATATATCGGTCTCGCGCCGCTTCCGGTCTTGAGCACGACATGAAAAAGGACGATACGGCGAGAACAAGGGCCGCCAGCACGTGAAATCGCATAAATTTGCCTAGCCTCATTTTAATTACAGAATGTATGTTTGCCCGGACCAGCCGGGGAGATTGGTTGGTACTAGGGGTTCTAAAACGTTAGAGGTAATGGTAGTTGTATTTAGTTTTGCGAACAGGCAAATCATTGACAGGTGTTTGCGGATCGTCTTACGCTAAGGCAGCGTCTTGAGGCATTTCTTCCTAATCGAACAGAAGTTGTACAAACTTCGAGGTAATGCGAAGGAAGTCCAGGGCGCGTAGCAAGGAGGAGCAGTTTGTGATGAAAGTTCTTTTCGCGGTCCTGCTGGCAGTCTCCGCAGCCTTTGCTGGCAACGTGGAGATTACCTCGGCAGGCCAAGTTGGAACAGCGCCGGACACGCCTTTGGAAGCAATCGGCGACTACTACTACGGAACTTTGTCGTCAAGCCAGGGCGGTGGAATTGACGGCTTTGGACTTTGGGCCAACGGTGCCTTCTCGCTCAGCTACAAAGCTACCTGGTACTCGGCGACACAATATCTGTACGAATACACGTTCACTATCACCCAGAAGGATATGAGCCATTGGATTCTGGGGTTGAGCGACAACTGTACGGCTGCGTGCATTGTCGGTCTGACCGTCAGTGGCACTTCTGCGAAGCAGGCAGAAGTCAAGACATACACGCCGCAGGACGGCAATAGCAACCCGGGAATGCCGGGGAACCTTTATGGCGTGAAGTGGGATATTTCGGGCGACGGCACTGGGACATTCACCTTTTCCTTTTTCTCCGACCGCGTCCCTGTGTTCCAAAACTTCTATGCGAAGGACGGAAGAGGGGGCGGCGATTGGACGTACGCCTATAACACGGGCTTCGCGAACGGTATGTCCATGCTTCTTGCGCCAGATACGAAAGTTTTGAGCGTAGTACCGGAGCCGCACGTCTACGTCGGCTTGGCGCCGGCCCTCCTGGCTCTCGCCTACGTCGCAAGAAAGCGGAAGCTGAATCAACAGGCGCAAGAATAGACTTCCAACGTCTCTCCTCATTGGGCAGGCTCGGGGTTTCCCGGCCCGCCCGCTTTTTTTACTCCTGGACAGGAATAGGACGCAGAGTGACGATGACCGAGTAGTAATAGATGCCGGTCAGCCCTTCAAAGCCGGAATCCGTACCGATGATCGTCCACAACGAACCACGGTGATCGGTGCGGACGAGTGTTGGATGATGGTAGACGCGTGTGAGGTAGACGTAAGGGCTGCTGCCATCTTCCGGGGACGAGGTCAAGCCATTGGCGATATCACTCACCACTCCGGCATCCCGGCCGCTCTGGGATTGCTCGCCTTTATCAATGTTCAGGTGCACGTAATCGCCAGTGAGGGTGGTCACCGGTTCGTCGACAGTAATCCCCGCCTTCAGCCAGACGCTCTCCCCTGGCGCTCCCCCGACGCCGACCGCCCCGCTTGGCGCATTGGACAGATAGCCAACATCGATTGAGACGCTGTAGGTGGTGTTCGGCTGAAGCCCGTCTTCCTGTGTCAGTTCCCGTTTGAGAAACATGAACAGGTCGTCGGACCGGTTCATACTTTGGAGGTAATACCCTCTCCGCGTGTTGTCCACCTCCGGAGGCAACTGGCGGATTTCCGCACGGAAGCGGAGGTCGCTCGTGGACAGGGAGTAGTCGGACAGGCCGGGAAGCCACCCGGCGCTCCCGTTGGAAAAATCGAAGCGAAGCACGATTTCCCCGTTCGGGTTCTGCGTGTCCTCTGCGGCGGCAGGCGCCGCGAACAGAATACTTAAGCCTGCGGCAATGAGTGCACTCGATCGTGAGAGTCTCTTCATAGTTCCTTCCGGCTGCAAAGACCCTTCGAAGCGGATTTTTGCGACACCCCTGTTCTGATCTTTGCGCGCCTGGTGATAGACTCCGCCGAAGGGAGTGTTTGCAATGGACGGCAAGGAAGTTCCGCTTACTCAGACGAAACGGAAGGTGCGGTGGGGAGTGCTAGGCGCTGCCAAGATTGCAGTCGAGAAGGTGATCCCGGCAATGCAGCAGGGAAGCTGTTGTGAAATCACGGCGATCGCTTCCCGAAGCCTCGCTCGGGCGCAGGAGGCCGCCAAGAGGCTCGCGATCCCAAAGGCGTACGGATCGTACGACGAACTGGTGTCGGATCCCTCCATCGATGCCATTTACAATCCTTTGCCGAACCATCTTCATGTACCCTGGTCCATTCGCTGCGCAGAGGCGGGGAAGCACGTGCTCTGTGAGAAGCCTATTTCGTTGACTGTTGCTGAGGCGAGAAAACTCCTGGAGGTGCGCGACCGGACCGGGGTGAAGATTGGGGAAGCGTTCATGGCGCGCTCCAATCCGCAGTGGATTCTGGCTCGTGATCTGATGAGATCGGGCAGGATTGGCGCATTGCGGGTGGTTGCCGGTTTCTTCAGTTATTTCAACAACGACCCGCGGAATATTCGCAACGTTCCGGAGTGGGGCGGCGGAGCGTTGATGGATATTGGATGCTATCCCATCACTCTCTCCCGAATGTTATATGGGGAGGAACCGGTGAGGGTGATGGCTCTCCTTGAACGCGATCCCGACATGAAGATCGACCGCCTAACGTCCGCCCTGCTCGAGTTTCCGAGCGGGCAAACGATCTTTGAGTGCAGCACACAACTGGTTCCTTACCAGCGGATGCAATTGCTTGGCACCCGCGGCCGCATCGAAGTCGAAATCCCTTTCAATGCGCCGCCGGACCGACCCAACCGTATCTTTATTGATGATGGTTCGAGCTTGACAGGCGAGGGGATTACGGTTGAGGAACTCCCGGTGGCGGACCAATACACGATCCAGGGAGACCTTTTCTCCCGGGCTATCCTCGACGATACCGAGGTGCCGACTCCGCTTGAAGACGCAATTCGAAACATGTCGGTGATCGAAGCTCTGTTTCGCTCCGCAGACAGCGGGCGATGGGAGCAGCCGAAGGACTTGCTGGGGGACGTTGCGACCGTTTGACACCGGTCCGAACGCCAGATATATCTGATAGAGCTTCTCTTTCCGGAGTATCCGCGTCATGAGTGCTCACTTGGTACGTGCCGGCAGAACCTCAAGTACGGCTGCGCTCGTTTGCCTTGCCGTATCAATTCCGGCGCTCGCTGCCGATTCGCTCTCGCAGGAGGCTTATCGCATCCTCAAGAAGAACTGCTTCGCTTGCCACGGCGAGGGTGTCAAGATGTCGAAGCTGGATCTCCGAACGCGGGAATCGATTCTCGCTGGCGGCGAGCGCGGCCCCGCAGTTGAGCCCACGAACCCAAGGCTGAGCCTCCTTTATCAATTCGTCACGCACGCGCAAAAGCCGGCGATGCCTCCAGGACAAAAGCTCCCGGATGCGGACATCGAAATTCTGCGCCGGTGGATCGTCGCAGGAGCGCCGCTCGAAGACGTCCAGACGGAACAGGCCGACGCCTCCAAGTCCTCGAATTCAGAGGCTCTTGCGAAGCTTGAAGAGAGACCGATTACTGCCGAGGAGCGGAAGTTCTGGGCATTTGTCCCGCCGGTTCGGCACCCTGTTCCGAAGACAGGTCAATCCGCGCGGTTCACGAATCCAATCGACGCCTTCCTGTCTCAGACGTACAAGGCAAAGGGCTTGACTCCAGCCCGAAAAGCGGATCGCCGGACGCTGATTCGCAGAGCGTATCTTGATTTGCTGGGTCTTCCGCCGGCTCCCCGGGAAGTAGAAGCGTTTGTGAAGGATTCCAAGCCGGACGCCTGGCCGCGGCTAATCGAGCGGCTGCTCGCCTCACCGCATTACGGAGAGCGATGGGGCCGGCACTGGCTCGACCTTGTCCGCTACGCCGATTCCGGCGGATTTGAGAACGATTTGGATTGGCCGGACGCGTGGCGCTACCGGGATTATGTCGTGAAGTCGTTCAATGACGACAAACCTTACGACCGGTTCATTCAGGAGCAGATTGCGGGCGACGAGTTGTGGCCTGAATCCGACGAGGCGATGATTGCTACCGGATTCTTGCGTCTCGGCCCGGACAACAATATTAAGACAGAGCGAACGCGGATGGACGAGCTCGATGATCTCATCACGACGACTTCGCTAACGTTCCTGGGGCTCACTGTAGGCTGTGCTCGTTGCCACAATCACAAGTTCGATCCGATACCACAGAAGGATTACTATCGGATGCAAGCCGTCTTCTTCTCTACGAAGCCAGCCGAACATCCACTCGTGAAACCGGACGTCGTTGAGGCTTACAAGGCGGAGCTGAAGAGAATTGAGGGTCTTCAGGCGCCTTTGAACAAAGCCAAAAGCGAAATCGATGAGCCCTACAGGAAGAGGCTTTTTGAGGAGAAGGTGAACAAGCTCCCCGAGTATCTCCAGATTGCGTGGCGCACGCCACCGGAGAAGCGCACGGAAGGACAGCGCCTGAATGCCAGGCAGATCGAAAAAACGTTGAACATTAGCGAGAAGGAGATTCTCGCAGTGATGACGGACGCGGACCGGGCGCGCCGGCAGGAAATCACAGATAAGATCGCCGAGCTCGAGAAGCAGAAACCGAAGAAGTATCCAACGGCGATGGTGATTGGTGAAGAAGGCCGGGAAGCGCTTCCCTCGTACTTCCTGCACCGCGGAAGTCCGGACGCCAAGGGGTCGTTGATGAAGCCCGGCGTCATCTCCGTCGCCTGGCAAGGCGAGTACGAGTTTCCTGTTCCGCCGCCCGAAGCTAAATCGAGCTGGCGCCGGCGCGGCTTTGCCCAATGGGTTGCTTCGGCCGAAAATCCCCTGACAGCGCGCGTGATGGTCAATCGCATCTGGCAGCACCATTTCGGTGAGGGCCTCGTTCGGACGCCGAGCAATTTCGGCAAGACGGGGCAGCGCCCCACTCATCCGGAGCTGCTGGATTGGCTGGCCACGGAATTCATTCGCAGCGGCTGGAGCATCAAATCGATGCACCGGCTGATGATGTCGTCGGAGGCCTATCAAATGAGCAGCGACGACATCGAGGCCAACCTGAAGATCGACCCCGAAAACAGGTACTTCTGGAGGATGCCGAGGCAGCGGCTTCAGGCCGAAATTATCCGGGATCAGATTCTGGCTGTCGCGGGCACGCTGGACCGGACTCTCGGCGGCCCTGCCGTCTTCCCCTACATCAACCCTGACCTCTTCCAATCAAGCACGAGGCGAACATGGCCGGGCAAGCCGGATGACGATCCTTCTACCTGGCGGCGCAGCCTCTATGTCTTCTCCAAACGCAGTATCCGCTACCCGTTGTTTGAGGCATTCGACCAGCCGGATTTAATCACATCCTGTGATCGCCGGAACCGGTCGACCATTGCGCCGCAGGCTCTGCTGCTGATGAACAATGCGTTCGTCCTCCTGCAGTCGAAGAAGTTCGCAGAGCGTGTGCTTCGCGAGGCGGGAGAGGACGTCGGCAAGCAAGTGGATCACGCATATCGCTTGGCATTGAGCCGTCCGCCCGATGAGTTCGAGCGGTCCCGAGCGGTTTCCTACATCAACGGCGATTTCGAGCGACTCGTCCATTTCTGCCAACTGCTGTTTAACCTGAATGAGTTTGTGTACCGCCAATGAAACCCGGAATTTATTCACGCCGCGAGTTGTTGGGAAAGCTGGGCGGGGGCATCGCGAGTGTAGCTCTCGCTGACATTCTGCACAGGCAGGGACTCCTGGCAGCCGGGACGTCGCCGCTGCAAAAGAAAGAGCCGCACTTTCCTCCCAAGGTCAAATCGGTCATTTCTATCTTTTGTTACGGCGGTCTGAGCCAGGTCGACACCTTCGATCCGAAGCCGGAGTTGCTACGCCGCCAGGGCGAGGCAATGACGGGAGTCGGTGAGGTTTCGGTCTCTCAGGGCCACCCAGGCGGCCTCATGCCGTCTCCGTGGACGTTCAATAAATATGGTCAGTGCGGCATGGATGTGTCGTCTTTGTTCCCGCACGTCGCGGAGCACGTCGACGATCTGGCGCTGATTCGCTCGATGTATTGCATTAGCAACGACCACGGGCCGGCGCTCTATCAGATGAATACGGGGACGATCCTTGCCGGTCATCCAAGCATGGGCAGTTGGATCACGTACGGCCTAGGCACGGAGAACGAGAACTTGCCGGGGTTCATCGTGTTTACCGATTACCGCGGCGGCCCGATCAATGGCGCCCCCAACTGGGGTTCCGGGTACATGCCAGCAGCTTATCAGGGGACCCCGTTCCGCTCCTCCGGAGATCCGATCGTCGACCTCAAACCGTCGAAAGCGCGGATGCCCGAGCAACAGCGCAAGTGGCTCGACTTGTTGGGAGAGCTCAACCAGAGGCACCTCGAGAAGAATCCGGCGGACTCGGAACTGTCTGCCCGGATTTATTCCTACGAACTCGCCTTCAAAATGCAGGTCCACGCGACGGAGGCGATTGACCTCTCAAAGGAATCCGAAGCGACGCTGCGGCTATACGGCATCGGCGAATCGCCGACCGATTACTTTGGGCGGCAGGCGCTCATGACGCGGCGGCTAATCGAGCGAGGCGTGCGCTTCGTGCAGATCTATTCGGGGGGTGGGAACTTTGAGCCAAGCTGGGATGCTCACTTCGATCTGAAGACCAACCATGAAACCCATGCTTCTGAGATTGACCGCCCGATTGCAGGACTGATTAAGGATCTAAAGAGCCGAGGATTGTTTGATTCAACGCTGATCATCTTTCACAGCGAGTTCGGCCGCATGCCGATTTCGCAGCGCATGGACGGGCGGGATCATAACCCTGCCGGCTTCAGTGTCTGGCTCGCCGGAGGAGGCGTAAAGGGCGGAACCATCGTGGGCGCTACGGACCAATACGGTTACCGCGCGGTAGAGAACAAGAAATCGGTGTACGATCTCCATGCCACGATCCTCCACCTGCTCGGCCTCGACCATGAAAAGCTCACGTATCCGTTTAATGGTCGAGACATGCGCCTAACAGATGTGCATGGGAATGTGATTCGGGAGATTTTGGCGTAGCTCGTGATAGTTATACTGCGGCCTATGTATGGTAAGATAGAACCAGCTTTAGCCGATTCCCGCAGCTTTCCAGTGGACATTGTGGCTCGGATGCGGTAGCCTGAGAAATGGCCCTGCCGGAGGCGCGCGCGAGTGTTGCGTCCTCCCGGAAGCATTCGGGAGAAGCGGCTGGCCGGCATGGACAGGTGGCCGAGTGGTTAATGGCAGCAGACTGTAAATCTGCCGCTCCTTGCGAGCTACGGAGGTTCGAATCCTCCCCTGTCCACCAGTAGAATTCGATTTTTCCCGAGCCGTTGTAGCTCAGTTGGTAGAGCGCGTCCTTGGTAAGGACGAGGTCACCGGTTCAATCCCGGTTGTGGGCTCCACTTCTATCCTGAAGCATGGTTGTCGCCGGGGCATAGGGCCTCCAAGGGAAGATGTTCGAAAGAGCCGCGGTGTTTCGCCAGGAACGCTTGCGAACAGCTCGAAAATTTCAACCAAAACCTAACCTAGATCAACAGACCGAAACCAGACTGAGGAGACCAGACAATGGCAAAGGAAGCATTCAAGCGCGATAAGCCGCACGTGAACATCGGTACGATCGGTCACGTCGACCACGGCAAGACCACCCTCACTGCGGCCATCACGACGATCCTTTCGAAGAAGGGTTACGCCGAAGCTCGCAAATACGACGAAATCGACGCTGCTCCGGAAGAAAAGGAACGCGGCATCACCATCAACACCGCTCACGTTGAGTATCAGACCGACAAGCGTCACTATGCTCACGTCGACTGCCCTGGTCACGCTGACTACGTGAAGAACATGATCACCGGTGCTGCTCAAATGGACGGCGCGATCCTCGTTGTGTCCGCAGCTGACGGCCCAATGCCGCAAACTCGCGAACACATCCTGCTGTCCCGCCAGGTAGGCGTTCCGTACATCGTCGTATTCCTGAACAAGTGCGACATGGTGGAAGACGAAGAACTGCTCGAACTGGTTGAGATGGAAGTTCGCGACCTGCTGAGCGAATACGACTTCCCGGGCGACGAAACTCCGATCATCCGCGGTTCCGCTCGTGAAGCTCTGCAAAATCCGGACGGTCCTTGGGCTGACAAGATCGTTGAGCTGTTCGAGCAAATCGACAACTACATCCCGACTCCTGAACGCGAGATCGACAAGCCGTTCCTGATGCCGGTCGAAGACGTGTTCACGATCACTGGCCGCGGTACGGTTGCTACTGGCCGTGTTGAACGCGGTACGGTCAAGGCTGGCGACGAAGTTGAAATCGTAGGTCTGGCTGAAGAAACTCGCAAGACCGTCGTTACGGGTGTTGAAATGTTCCGCAAGCTGCTCGACCAGGCACAAGCGGGCGACAACATCGGCGCTCTGCTCCGCGGTGTTGAACGCAAGGAGATCGAACGCGGTCAGGTTCTCGTTAAGCCAGGTTCGATCAAGCCTCACACTTCCTTCACCGCTCAGGTTTACGTCCTGACGAAGGAAGAAGGCGGACGCCATAAGCCGTTCTTCTCCGGCTATCGTCCTCAGTTCTACTTCCGTACAACGGACGTTACGGGCATCATCAACCTGCCGGAAGGCACGGAGATGGTTATGCCTGGCGACAACATCACCGTTACGGTTGAACTGATCTCGCCGATCGCGATCGAAGAAGGTACCCGCTTCGCTATCCGCGAAGGCGGCCGTACGGTAGGCGCTGGCGCCGTTGCATCGATCATCAAGTAATTCCCTTCGATAGACAAGACCCTCTGATCCCTGATCAGAGGGTCTTGTTATTGCTTCATGCAACCATGAGGGCCGGAACGTGGCGGGCGGCTCTCTCGTTATAGGCGGACATTGCTTTTGTTATATTATTAATGATAGGTTGGAATCATGCCTAAAGACGCATGATTTTTTTCTTGCATTCATCCTGCATTTTCGATATAATTGTGAACGTTGGTCTGTGACGTTGCGATGATGTGAGAGGTTGCTGACACACCCGGCCCCTTTGCCATGACGGGTTGTCAGGTAAATTTTCACGGAGTATGTCCGAAACAAATTTGGGCGATAGAAGGAGGTAAAGCTATGGCAAAGCAAAAAATTCGCATTCGTTTAAAAGCGTATGATCACAGGGTGTTGGATCAATCCGCCGAGAAGATCGTGGAAACAGCCAAGCGTTCCGGTGCAGGAGTTTCCGGCCCGATCCCGCTTCCGACGGAGAAGCAAGTGATCACGATCCTGCGCGCTGTGCACAAGTACAAGGATTCCCGTGAACAATTCGAGATGCGCACGCACAAGCGTCTGATCGACATCGTGAATCCGACGCCGCAAACGGTGGATGCGCTGATGCGTCTCGACTTGCCGTCCGGTGTGGACATCGAAATCAAACTGTAATCGTTCGTGATGAACAATAGAATGGTGCAAATACAGAACTTTATTCAATGGGTAGAAAAGAGGTGTCAACATGACGAAGGGTATCTTGGGCAGAAAGCTGGGCATGACTCAAGTATTCAGTCCTGAAGGCTTGGTTTATCCGGTGACGGTTATCGAAGCAGGCCCATGCGTAGTTCTGCAGAAGAAGAACGTGGAAAACGACGGATACGAAGCGATCCAGCTCGGTTTTGACGATAAGAAGGAAAAGAATGCGAACAAGCCTGAACTTGGTCATGCGAAAAAGGCGAATACGACGGCTAAGCGTTTTATTCGTGAGATTCGCGGTGTGAATGTGAACGAGTATGAGCTCGGACAGGAGCTGAAGGCGGACATCTTCGCTGAAGGCGAGTATGTTGACGTAACAGCAACTTCCAAGGGCAAGGGCTTCGCGGGCGTGATCAAGCGCCACGGCCAAAGCCGCGGTCCGATGGCTCACGGTTCGAAGTATCATCGCGGCATCGGTTCGATGGCGGTGATCCGCGATGCCAACCGCGTGCCGAAGGGCAAGAACATGCCGGG
>CALGAR010000061.1 GCA_937959285.1 uncultured Bryobacterales bacterium | reverse complement strand
CATCAAGCCAAGCCGGTTGCACTGTTCGGCTTCCTCCAGGTAATGCGTAGTGACGAGGATCGCGGCCCCTCGGTCCGCAAGATCGTTAATCACACGCCAGAATCCACGCCGGGCCAGCGGGTCCACTCCCGATGTCGGCTCGTCCAGAAACAGAACGGCGGGCTCGTGCATAATGGCGGCGCCAAAGGCCACGCGCTGCTTCCATCCTCCGGGCAGACTGCCCGTGACCTGATTGGCGCGGCCTTCCAGCCCTGAAAATCTCAGGACCCAATCCATCTTCTCGGCGCGCTCGGTGTCCGGAACCCCATAAACGCCCGCGAAGTACGCAAGATTCTGGCTGACGGTCAGGTCGTCATAAAGCGAGAATTTCTGGGACATGTAGCCGACGTGCTCGCGAACGCTGGGGCTGCGTAGGGAACGGCGCTCGCCCGCCAGTTGCGCCTCACCCCCGCTTGGTTCTGTCAGTCCGCATAGCATCTTGATTGTCGTGGTCTTCCCCGCCCCGTTTGCGCCCAGCAGACCGTAAATTTCGCCGTAGCGAACTTCGAGATTCACGTCTCGAACCGCGTAGAAGTCCCCATAGCGCTTCGTGAGGCCTCTAGCCCCGATCGCAATATCTCCCGTCCGTTTCCGTTGCGGGTGGCGCGCCGGGAAGTTTGATTCCGGAATCTCACCGCCGAAGTGTGTGAGGAGCGACACAAACGCATTCTCGAGGGTCGGTTCGCTCCGGCGAAGACTCGCAATCTGAACGCCCGCACGGCTCATGATCTCCCGCACGAGGGACTCTGCTTGATCCGGGTCCGCGGCCATGACGTCCAGTCTGTCACCGAATCGCTGCACGTCATGAATGCCGGCGGCGTGCGCAAGCGCAACCTCCGATCTCGCAAGATCGCTGGTGCGTAGCTCGATTCTGTGCAAACCCAGGCTCGCGCGGACCTCCGCAGGCGTACCCGTCATGCGAATCAAGCCGTCATGCATCAGGGAGACGCGATGACATCGTTCCGCCTCATCGAGGTACGGCGTGGCAACCACCATCGTCATTCCTAACGCGGAGAGCTGCGCCAGCGTATCCCAAAACTCCCGTCTGGATATGGGATCGACGCCTGTCGTCGGCTCGTCAAGCAGCAGGATCTTTGGCTCGGCGATGAGCGCGCACGCAAGCGCGAGTTTCTGCTTCATTCCGCCGCTCAGCCGGCCCGCGAGCCTGTCTATAAACTGATCCATGCCGAACATGCGGAGGTATCGGATGCCGCGCTCGCGGATCTGGCGCAAAGGTAGACGCCGCAGCTCGCCCACGTAGCGCAGGTTCTCTTCCACGCTCAAGTCCTGGTAGAGGCTGAAAGTCTGAGTCAGATAACCCGTGAACGGGCGAGCCTCGCGAGGGTTCGCGCCGAACAACGTCACTTCGCCCGAAGACGCGCGCATCACGCCGCCGAGGATCTGAAAGACGGAAGTCTTTCCGGCTCCATCCGGCCCGATGAGCCCGAAGATTTCCCCTTCGCGGATCGTCAGGTCGATGCCGCGGACCGCCTCAAGCGCGCCGTACGATTTTCGGAGCTGCCGGATGACTATCGCTTCGCGCTCGGCCATTGTGTGCCTTCAACCAGAATTTCGCCATCTGCGGGCATGCCCGGTTTGGCAAAGCCAAATCCCTCCCGGAGCTGCAGCTTCACACCAACGACCTGCTTCACGCGATCTTCACGGAAGTACGTGTTCTCCGGCGTAAAAGCGGCCTCGGGATCGATGCGGGAGACGTACGCGGAGAGCGGCCGGTCGGGCGCCGAGTCCAGGAACACGCGGGCAGGTTGATCAAGCCGCACTCTGCCTATCTCTCCCTCCGGCACGTAGCCCCGCAGATAGACCTTGGTCAGGTCGACCAGTGTGAGCAGCGCCATGCCCACGTTGGCAAATTCGCCGGGCTCGGCCGCCCGAGTCGCAACGGTCGCCGTGAACGGCGCGACGATGTTGAGATCTTCCCGGTTTGCACGCGCCTCTTCCAACTGTGCCCGGGCGCGATTGGCTTCGGCCTGGCTCGCCGAGACGTCCGCTTTTGCTTGCGAAATCTGCTGTTCGACGGCCAGGGCTTCGAACCTCCTGATGGCGGGGTTCGAGAGCAAGGACCGGGCAGCTTCAAGAGCTCCCTTGGCGGCCTCCACCCGCCTTCTGGCCGACGCAACCACGGCTGCCTGCGCTGCTGCGTTCGACTCTGCCTGCCGCCCCTGGCGTTCAGACACAGCGCCGGTTCTTGCAAGCCTCGTATACGCGTCGCGGTCGAATACGGCCAGAGCGTAGTTCGCCTCCGCTTGAGCGAGTTCCGCCTCCGCCGCTGCAAGATTGGCTTCCGCTTCCCGAACGCGCCCTTCGGCCTCGGTTCGTGCCTGCTGCACGGCGATTCGTGATTGCCGAAGCTGCTCGTTGAAGACTGCAATTTGCTGTTGGGCCGTACGCACTCGCGCCTCGGCAGCCGCAAGGGATGCCTTCGCCTGCTCCTCCTGCGCACGAATCTGCTCATCGTCAAGCACAACGAGCAGTTGTCCTGCCTCCACGTGATCGCCTTCACGAACCGTAATCTCACGGATCCGGCCGGCGATTTTGGGGGCTATCGCCGACACATCACCTTCAATCCTTCCACTGAGCACGACGATGTTCGATGGAATCCGCGGACGCGATAAGTATAGACGCCAGACAAGAAGGCCTCCGACCAGAACGACCAGGAGCACTGCAATCAGGGGCCTCAGAAAGCGTCTGGATCCCTCTGCCATTTCCCCTCCGCTTGACCGAATCGCGCCAGCCAAGCGATTCAGACAGTTGTTTGATGCAATCAGCAGTTCAGATGCTTCTCGTGCAAACTTTCGAATTCTTCAAAGCGCGGCTTTGTGTTCGAACCCGCTTGAATCCCACAATCAGACGTGAGTCCGGCACGGGGGCTGAGCAGTGGTCAGAGAGCGGTAAACCCGATTCTCTCCGTATGAGAGACACAGGCCCAGGCGTTCCAATGGGACCGGGGGCCGGATAGAACTAGGAAAGAGCAGCGCCGATCGCCTTACAGGCAGCAAGCAAGTCCTTGAGCATCGTCCTGGCCCGGGCCAGCGTCATGCGCGGAAGAGGGCCCGATATGCTGAGGGCAGCCACTACTTTCTTCTGGCCGTTCATGATCGGAGCAGCAATGCAGCGCCCATCCGGTTCATTCTCCATGTTGTCCAGCGCATATCCCTGTGTTCGAACCCGTTCCAATTCCACAATCAGATCCTCTTCCCGCACAATCGTTGCCGATGTAAACCTCGGCATGCCTTTGTAACGAACGAGCCGGAGCACTTCACGCTCCGGAAGGTCGGAGAGTAGAACTTTGCCAAGCGCGGTGGAATGAGGATACCTGCGATTGCCGATTTTGGAAGCCATGCGGACGGCTTGAGGACTCTCAATCGTTTCAATTACCAGCACTTCACCGCCATCGAGCACTCCGAGATTCAGGGTTTCCTTACAGATGGCAGCCAGCTTTTCCATCTGGGTATGGGCCGCGCGAACAAGGCGCTGCTCGAATGTCGCATCCCTCGGCTCCTCGAACAGCTTGCGGGAAACTCGGTAACTCGTACCGGAGCGTTCCAGATATCCCCGTGATTCTAATGTGACCAGAATGCGGTGAACCGTGGGCTTGGGCATGCGGGTTTGTGCGGAAATGCTAGCCAAACTCATGCCTTCCGGCGCGCGTCTGAGGGCATCAAGGATATCAATCGCCTTGTGCAAGACCTGCACACCTCCTGCCACACGTCGAGCGTCCATGATTTCGCATCGTAGAACAGTCCAGCTCGGATGACAAAATTACCTTGACTCGCACCCCTCATTAAGATAGATTTCATCTTCGCCGATTTCGCTATGGTGAATCGGTCGGTTCCATATTGTGAAACGGCAGGTGCGCGCCCCCAGTTTGAGGGCATTCACCCATCAATCCAGGTCCACTGAGGTCAGCGCCATGAAGCACTCTGCAAGCGCAGTCGGTTTCGCCCTGTTCTTTGCTTTCTGCGTACACGCACAGGAGACGCGCAGCACGATCTACGGCAGAATCCTCGATCCGCAGAACGCGGCTGTGCCTGGTGCAACAGTCGTTGTCACCAACCTGGACACCAATGCCACTACCCACCTTCGGTCGAACGAAACCGGCTATTACGAGGCGAACTTACTGCTGCCTGGTCAATACCAGGTATCGGCGGAACTGGAGGGATTCAAGAAAACGGTGCGCTCGGGCATTGTCCTCCCGATCAGCACGCGAATTGAAGTCACGCTGACGCTGGCCGTGGGGCAGACAACAGAGACGTTGTCCGTGACGGCTGAAGCTCCGCTGCTAGAGACTTCCAGTGTCAATGCGGGCCGTGTCATGGAGAACCGCAGCGTTACCGACCTCCCCACCTTCAACAACAGCCCGCTCATGCTGATCAAGCTTGTCCCCGGAATTCAAGCAAGCGCAAACCGCAGGTATAACGGCGTGAACGCCCTGGGCGGGACAGCAGAAGCTCACAACGCGGGAAATGTCGGCGGCAGCGACTGGTCAATCGACGGCGTGCCCAATATGGGCGCGAACTACAGCGCGGCCTATCTTCCGTACTCCACAACGATTCAGGAGTTCAAGGTGGAGTCCGCGAACTTCGACGCATCCATCGGTCATACGACGGGAATGACCATTTCCGTCATGACCAAATCCGGCAGCAACAGCCTTCATGGCTCGTTAACCGAGCAGCACTGGCAACAGCGCTGGAATGGAACACGCTTCTTCGTGAAGCAGCAGTACTACCGCAACATCGCGGCCGCGGAAGCGGCGGGCGATCATGAACTGGCTGAGCAGCTGCGCAAATCTCCAAAGCAGCCGTCGGGCCATTCGAACAACTATGCCGCCACGATCGGCGGCCCTGTTGTCATTCCCAAGCTATATAACGGACGGAATAAGCTGTTCTTCTTTTTCAGCTTCGACGGGTTTGAAGACAGAAAGACGACGGAATCGACGTTCAACCACACGGTGCCTTCGCTCGCACACCGTGAAGGAGACTTCTCCGACCTGCTCGCCATCGGCCCACGGTATCAGCTCTACGATCCGTTTAGCGTGCGCCCCGATCCGGCACGCCCGGGACACGTCGTACGAGACCCCATCCCCGGTAACATCATCCCGAAGTCGAGGATCATTAATCCCGCTCACGCGCTTTACTCGAGCTTCTTCCCCACGCCCAATAACCCGCCAGCGCGGCCCGACCTTGAGCCTTTGAACAACTATCTTGGGGTCGCGGAACCGTATAACTGGAGCTATGCCGCGTTGACGAATCGGATCGACTACAACTTTTCCGAGAAGCACCGATTCTTTGGCCGCTGGACATGGCTGAAGTACCGCGAAGACCGCCAGGACTGGACCTACGAAACCAAGCGGGGCCTTCAGACAAATGGGGTCAACCGCAATAACCGGGGAATCACAGCCAACTACGTCTTTACGCCAAGCAGCTCAACGGTTCTGGACTTTCAGGGCGCCATCAACCATTTCCGCGAAGGAAACATCCTTACTTCCGTTGCTACCTCATTCAAGCCGAGCGACGTCGGCCTGCCGGCGTACATGGATCAGGTGGCAGGCGAGAACCATGCTCTGCCGATAATGGTCATCAACGGCTACGACACTTTAGGCCAGTCGGTTCCCGCCTGGACCAATTTCGTGCTGGCTTCCACCAAAGTGAACCTTACACACATCCGGGGTTCCCACACGTTCACAGCGGGTATAGACATCCGGCATCATCGCCGCTCGGGCGGCAACCCGGGTGATGTGAATGGCCGCTTTACTTTCACAAACAAGTTCACGAGTCGTGAAGACGATGGCTTGACCGTCGCCG
This sequence comes from uncultured Bryobacterales bacterium, assembly GCA_937959285.1. Classification (GTDB taxonomy): domain Bacteria; phylum Acidobacteriota; class Terriglobia; order Bryobacterales; family Bryobacteraceae; genus JADGHK01. Next base: position 634 of record CALGAR010000061.1, on the reverse strand, counting down.
GCAACCTCGGCCACTCGTATGCAGCGTTCCTCATGGGCCTGCCCACGTCCGCCAGCATTGACACCAACGCTACGTATGTGTTGACCAATCCGTATGCAGGCTGGTACGTGCAGGATTCCTGGCGAGCTACACCGCGGCTGACACTCATGCTCGGTTTGCGCATGGAGACGGAATGGGGCCGCCGCGAACGCTACAACCGGGTCATTGGATGGTTTGACCCCACCGCAAAGCTCCCCATCACCGACGCTGCTCAAGCCACGTACGCACGCTCGCCGATACCCGAACTCGCCCCCTCTGATTTCTCGGTTCTAGGCGGATCAATTTATCCGGGAGTCAACGGCGTTCAGTCCAGGCTTCAGAACACTGAGTTCATGCTGCTGCCTCGTATCGGCGTCGCTTATCAACTGAGTTCGAAAACCGTCCTTCGGGGCGGCTATGGCATTTACTTCGACACGCTGAATGCGCAGAACGTCGGTCCGGATCAGTCCGGCTTCAGTCGCGCCACGGTCAATCCGATCACCAACGACTTCGGACAGACGTGGCTTTCCGGCAATCCCGCAGCCGGCATCTCTCCGCTGACCGACCCGTTCCCGCTGCGTCCCGACGGCACCCGCTTCGACATCCCGGTCGGTGC
>CALGAR010000060.1 GCA_937959285.1 uncultured Bryobacterales bacterium | reverse complement strand
AACCAGCAGATCGGCCGGCGCGCCCGGCGCGAGCCGGGCGCACAAGCAGAAACAGCCCCTTAATGTTGTAGCACGATGTTGCGCTCTTCAAACAGCTGGCCAGTTCGCTGCAGAAGATTCAACAGGTTGCGGCGGTACTGAACCGACTGTTGAACGAGGTCTGCCTGGGCTTGGATCAAAGCCCTTTGGGCGTCGAGGAGGAAGAAGATGTTGATGGTCCCGAGGTCGTAGCGCTTCTGATCCGCTTCCAACCTCTTGTTTGCGAAGTCTACGGCAATCTGAGCAAGCTTCACACTTGCGCGGCTGTTCTCCACCTGGTTAATGGCGTTCAGCACTTCAAGCCGTATATTCTGCTCGGTCTGCCGGACGCGAAGTGCATCGAGCTTCTTCTGCACCAAGGCATCGGCAAGATCCGCCGAAGCCCGGCGGTCGCGAAGGGGCAACTGAAGCTGCAAGCCAAAATTGAAGACTGGAAAGCCGAAGCCGAAGAGCTGGTTCAAAGAAGAACCAAAGCCGCCGGTGGAGACCAGGATGGGGTTCTCGTCGCCAAACTGACGCTCAAAGCGATTCCCGCCGAGCCCCTGCGTGGTGTAGTTCGCGACAAGGTCGAACTGGGGACGAAGGGAATTGCTGGCCGACTTGATATTCAGGTCGTCCACGTCGAGCGCCTGGCGAGCAGCCAGAAGATCGGGCCGCTTGCTCAGTGCAAGCTCCACCAGCTTTTCCTTGTCAAAGTCGGCTTCGTCGGTAGGAGGCAGAACACTTTCCGTAAGGACAATCGGCACATCCCGGAAGCGAGGATCGAGGTCCGCTCCCATCTGCCGCCGGAGGGCATCCTCCGCCTGCGCCAGCCGGTACCTTGCCTGTGTCACGGCAATTTCGGCCGTTGCATAAGTCTGCTGAGGCTGGAAGACCTCAAGCTGCGAAGTCGCGCCCAGCTCCAGCTCCCGCATAGTCCGTTTGAGCGACTGGTCGGCCAACGCAAGGCCCTGTTCCTGGACCTTCAGCGATTCGCGCGCTTCCACAACCGCCCAGTACGCGTTTTCGGCCTGGACCAGCAGACGCATGATCTGGTCTTCGACGTTATACTCCGACGATCTCAGCCGGCTACGCGCAATATTGATCTGAAGCTTTGTGATCTCATTCCCGCGATTGCGCATCAGCGGCTGGGTAAAGCCCATCCGCCAGTTCGAGCGGATCGCCGGATTCATAACCTGGAACGCGCTGTTTGTGGAGGTCTTGGTCCAGCCGAAGTTCGTGCTGACTTGCGTTCCGGTCGGCAGGAGCTGCTGGAATCCAACGCTGAATGGCTGGTTCAGGTTCGAAACGGTCTGAGCGCCGGCGAGCTGATCGGCTGCAGGGGTCTTGCTGCGCGTGGCGGAAAAGTTCGCGTTAAACAGCGGATCAAAGACACTGAAAGCGCGCTGAATCGCATTCTTGGGCATCTCTATGCTCAGCCGCTGAATTTCAATGTCGGTGTTGTTTGCCATGACCAGCTCAAGATAGGCTTTGAGCGACAACTCCAGCTTGCCGTCGACCAGGTAGTCCTCGAGCCGGGAAGGCGCTCGCAATTGCACCCTGGGGTTTGGATCCTTGAAGACGCGGTTGAAATAGGCTCGGGTACCGACCCAGGGAGCCGTAAACTCTTCGGAGGCCGCCGATGGCTCCGATACCTGTGCCGCCAGAGGCAGTACGCCCAGGATTGCAAGAAAGATTGCCAAAATGCGCATGACCATTTACTCGTAACGAATCGCTTCGATGGGATCGAGCCGCGCAGCCTGCACGGCAGGGTAGATGCCAAACAGGAGTCCAATACCGACCGAGACGCCAAACGCAACCGCAATGGAGCTCCAGGTCACGACCGTGGACCAGCCTGCCGCGGCAGCAATGATCCGGGAAAGGCTGAAACCGAAAGCAATACCGATCAAACCGCCTAAGATCGAGATCAACACGGCCTCAGTAAGGAACTGGCGTATGATGTCGGCCTGCCTGGCGCCGATGGCGCGCCGAATGCCAATTTCCCGGGTACGCTCGAGCACCGTCGCAAGCATGATGTTCATAATGCCGATACCGCCCACCAGAAGCGAGATACCGGCAATACAAATCATGACCACGCTGAAGATGAACTGCGTCCGCTTCTTCTGCTCCAACAAGCCGGCAGGAACCGTGATCGTAAAGTCGCCGGCGTCCTTGTGGGTCGCGTTCAAAATGGCCGTAACTACGGACGCGGTCTCGATGGAATCGGTGCCGGACGCCACCTTGATGTAGATCCCGTCGATCTCATCCTTGAGATAGCTGTTGTTATCTTCAAATCGGCGCATCACCGTGTTCAGCGGAGCGATGACCAGGTTGTTCCGGTTGACGACTTCAAGCCCTTCAACCTCGGTATCCGCCGTTGCCTGCTGCGCCAGAACGCCAATCACCTGCAGCCAGGTGTCATTGATCTTGATGTACTTTCCGACCGCTGGTTCGTATCCCAGCAGATTGACCTTCGCCGATTCACCCAGGACACACACTGCCGCGGATCGCTCGTTGTCGTCGTCGTTAAAGAACCGGCCCTCTACAACACGCAGATTATTAATCTCGAGAAAGTTTGGCTGGACGCCGATCAGCAGCGGCGGATCGGCTGCGGTCTTCGGAAGAATCTTCAAGGGCTTGAATCGCTTGCGAGGCGTCAGCGCTTCGATCCCGCTGACGTTTTCCGCAATCGCCCGGAAATCACGGAACGTAAGGCCGGGAGAAATAGCTCGCCGGGCCTGAAGCTCATTACGATCCACTGCCTCCTTGGCTTCCACGATGATGTTGTTGACTCCCAGAAGGTCGATGTAGCTCATCATTTCCTTCTGCGCCCCGGCCGTAATCGAAAGCATGGCGACAACCGCGCCAACGCCAAAGATCATGCCGAGCATGGTCAACAAGCTTCTCAGCTTGTGTACCAGGAGGCTCGAAAGCCCCATGTAAAGTTCAGGTAGGTAGCCGGCAAATGCTGACATTCTCTTTCCTATCTCCCTGCTCCACCGCCGGCAGGCATGCCACCCAAGGGGCTACCGCCGCCATTGCCCTTTGATTCGGATTTCTTCTTCTTGCTGTTCGGTTTCTCGTCCGGATTAGAAAGCGCGATCACCTCGCCTTCCTCAAGGCCCTCCTGAATGATGGTCGTGGATTCGCTGCGCTTCGCGATCTTGATCGGGCGTGCCTCGAACCTGCTGCCCTCCTTGACGTAGACGACCGGCCTTCCGTCCTTCTCAAAGACCGCCTGGTTGGGTATATGCAGTGCCTCCGGAATCTTTTCGACAATAATCTCCACGTCCGCGAGGAGCCCAGGACGCAACAGAACGTCTAGCTGACTGTCTTCTTCCGGAGGAGGAGGCAGTTTTGCATTGGCGAGTTCGCTTTCGGTGTAGGGCGACCTTAAACCAAATGGCCGTCCTCCGAGAGCGTCCGGTCCGCCTTGTCCGCCAGGACCCGCAAAACCAAACCTCATGCGCTGTCCGCCTTCCGGCAATGTAACGCCTGCCTTCTTGGCGGCCTCCTCCATCACCTTGCGTCGCTCTTCGGGGGAGAGGTCACGCATGTTTCGCCCGGCGAGAACCTTTTGCATTGCGTCGCGCATCTTCTGCGCATCCTCGGGCGACATGTTGCCGAAAGCACCGCCAGATCCCCTCCCACGCATTCCGCCGCCCTGACGACCTGCGCCGGCAGCACCATCCGCTCCGCCCTGTGCCACAGGTCCCGCCTGGCCTCCCATCATTGGACCGCCGCCCGGCCCTTCGCCTGAAAACCCACCGGCCGGAAGGAACGCGGGCCCCTGGGACGGATCAAAACCAGCCGGCGACATCGAGGCCAGCGTCGAGGCGATCGGCTTCTTGCGATTCTCCTCTGCAGTCGCCATGATTCGCGCCACCTGGTCGGGCTTGGCCCCCAAGGCGGAGAGAAGCTGGCGCATGTCAATGGAGAAGATGACTTCAAACTTTTTCTGCGGGTCCGACGAGAACATATTCGCGGTCGCGGTACCGCTCATGGCCTTGATTTTGCCGTTGAACTTCTTTTCGGGGATCGCGTCAAGGCTCAAAAGGACTTCCTGGCCTTCCCTGAGGTTGGCGCGGTCCAGCTCCGGCACGCGAGCCACGACTTCGAGTTCGGAGAGGTCAAGGATTTCCGCTATCGGCATTCCAGGCTGCACCTGATCCCCTTCGCGGATGTCGGGCACCTGCATGCCGAACATTCCAAATCCCGTGCGATTTTGCTTGATTGCGACCAGGCCGCTGATCGGCGCCAGAAGCTTTACCTGGCTCAATCTCGCGCGCTCGCGGTTCATTTCAACCAGAGTCTTGTTGCGCCGCTCACGGAGCACGGCGAGCTCGGCCTGTGCCTGCTCGCGCCTGGACTTAATGTCGCTTTCGAGCTGCTTCAGGCGGCGCTGCGCCTCTTCGAGACTGAGAATGTTCTTTTTCGCATCAATCGCCGAAACCAGCTCATTGCGTTTCACCTCGAGCTCGGCGCGCCGGACTGCGTAACGGGCGCGCAGCAGCTCGACCTCGTCCTGGTTGTTGCGAATGGCCAGATCGGCCTGAGCCTTCTTGATCTGCTCGTCAGTCTGGTCCAGTTCGAGCTGCTTGTCTTCCAGACGCGACAGCACCTCGGCGTCGTCAAACTCGACAATCAGATCTTTCTCGCGAGCGAACGAACCGAGCGCCGCCAGCTTGGTGACCTGCACCGTCCCAAACAGGTTGGGTGCGGTGAGCGTTACCGATCGCACGGCGCGGAGCTCGCCCCTGGAGTAACTTCGGACGACGACATCGCCACGCCGGACGCGTGTAACGGGAATCTGCTCCTGGCGCTCCGGCAGCGCTTTCAGGACCCGGTAGCCGCCCCAGACAGCAGCACCCACGACCAGCACGAGGGTCAAACGAATGAGAACTTTTTTCATGTGAGCAACTTGACGCTATAATTTCTTGGCGCGCTTCGCCGCCTCTTCCGGGTTCTCGAGAGTCACCATCTCTCCCTCTTTCAACCCGCTGAGAACCACCATGTCGGTGTCGTTCCTCTTGCCGACTTCGATCACGCGGATCTCGAAATTCTGGCCCTTCTGAACGTAAACCGCCGGCTTACCCTGATGCATGAAGCTCGCGCGGATCGGAATGAGGAGGCGGTTCGGTTCGCTCTCAATGATGATTTCGGCTGTGGCGCTCATACCTGGCCGAAGGCGCGGGTCGAGATTCTTAAGCGTAGCGCGAGCAGGGAAGCTCTTATCGGACATGCCAAAGCCCCGGAAGGCAACCGAAGCGATCGGGCTGATCCAATCGAGTTCGGCGAAGAATTCCTTATCGGGAATGGCGTCGACGCGAACGCGAATCTTCTGTCCCAGCTTCACTTTGCCTCGATCCACCTCTTCGAGCTTCAGCTCAACGCGCATTTCAGAAAGATCGGGAATTTCTGCGATGGCGGCGCCGGTCCAGGCACGATCGCCCTCCTTGAATGGAGGCGGCGTCTGCCCCCAGGCTCCTTGCGTCCGGGAGTTGGGCAGGATGTTGACGATACCGTCGCTTGGAGCACGGACCACCATCTTGGACAGATACCCCTTGGCACGCTCCACATCCCGGATTGTCTTGTCCTTCTTCTGCTGGAGCCGTTCGAGGTCTGCGTTTTGCGATATGTCGTGCGATTTTACGGCTGTCTGGACCTGCTCCAGTTCACCCTTCGAGATTCCGACGTCGATCCGGTTCTTTGCGCCTTCGATCGCCGAGAGAATTTCCGCCTTGCTCGCTTCGAGCTCCGCGCGCTGGAGGTTGTACTGCGCCGTCATCAGGTTCATCGCGTCGGATTCGTCGATGATCCGGTGCGAGGCAGCCATCTGCACGATTTCGCTGTCAACGGTGCGGACCGAAGTCGCGTATTCCAGGTAATTCTGCTCCTGCTGCGCTGCATCAAACTCGATTACGACATCGCCCTTCTTCACCGGCTTGCCCGATTCGGCCAGCCGGACGATGCGCGGATCGGGAACCTGTGGCGCGGTCAGAATGACCGAGCGCGTGCTGCGCACTTCGCCGCGAGCCTTGATCGAGATCACAAAATCAGCCACACGAGCCCGGGCAACCGGCACCTCGACCGGCGTCGTGCCGCCATAATGCATGGCCGCATAACCACCGCCGCCCAGCACCGCAACGACGGCGGTCCAGGTTAAGATCTTCCTCTTTCGCGATTTCGGAACCTGGCCAATACGCTGCTTCGGTTTGACGTCTTTGGACATGGAAAACCTCCTACTGGCGCTGCACTCCGGCAATTTGCTGCTTTGGGCCAAAGCGCGGCGGCTCCAGCGCGACGACGTCGCCCGCACGCAGCCCCTTGGTTACGGCAACGGAAATGTTGTTTTCAAGCCCGAGTTCGACGGGCCGCTTCTCAAACGTATTTCCCACCCTGACCCAAGCATAAGGTTCGGATTTAGGACCGTCGCGGAAGATAGAGGCAAGAGGCGCAATGGTGGCCTCCGGCGCGGTGTCGAGGATGATGTCCGCGCTTACAGAGAGGTCGGGGATGACGCGAGGGTCCATTTGATCGAGCTTGAGGAAGATCGGAACTTCCTTGTAGTAGGCGGCGCGTTGCCCGCCTGGCTTGGTGATTGCCCCGACGGCCGTGACGTGGGCCGGAAGCTCAAGGCCGGGATAGGCATCAAACCGAACTCTCGCTTTTTGGCCCACTCGAATGAGTTCGACATCCACCTGGTTGACCGCCGCGTTGACAACCATTGAGGAGGGGTCGACGATCTGTGCGAACATCTGTCCCGCGTAGAGCTGGTCCCCTTGCTGGATCGGGCTCAACTCGCCGCCGCGGATGATATTCTGCATCACCAGCATGCCGTCCATCGGCGCCCGTACCACCATGCGCTCGGCGTTACTCTCATAACGCCGGAGTTCATTCCGCGCTTGCTGCAGTTCAAGCTCGGCCACACGCAATTGTGACTGCTCCGAGATCCGGACAAACTTCACCTCGGCGAGCAGTTGTTTGTAGCGCGCTTCCGCTTCCTCCAAAGCCAGCTTCAACCGTTCCGTGTCGATCTGCGAGCGCACCGGCGCTGTCTTCATATCGAGCCGTGCTTTTTCAACAGCACCCTTGGCGACTTCGATCGAGTGCTCATGCGACTTGCGCGTGACCTCCTGCTCCGCCTGAAGGTTACGGAAGCTCGCTTCCGCCTGAGCGATCGTAGCGCGGAAGTCGTCGAGCCGGTTCAACATGTTCTGACGGTCAAATTCGGCGACTACATCGCCCTTCTTGACGATGGAGCCGGGTTTGGCAAGCTCCTGGAGGACCTGCATGAAATCGTTCGCGCCGCCGATCCGGCCGCCTCCGCCCCCCAACCCGGCGCCTAAGCTGCTCGCGGTCGACCCAAGACCCGAGGAGCCCATCGCCGATCCGGAGGAGGAAGAAGAAGATGTCGAGCTAGAGCTTGATGAGGACGAAGACGACGAGCTCCTGGATGAACTTGAAAACCGGTTGGAGGCTCCACGGAAACCGCCTCCTACCGACGTCGCGGAACCGGAGCCGGTGCTCGCGACAGAAGGAGATGCTCCGACAGCGGCCGCGGAGCCGCCCGTGCTGGCAACCGAGGAACTGCTCCCGCCGCTGCTATTTCCGCCCGCATTGCTCACTACGGTGATCTGGCGCACGCCAGGACCACCGCTCGCAATGTTGACGCTGATTCCGCCGCGGTTACCCCGTAGCCGCGGCACAACCAGGGAGACGTATTTTTCTGCAGCCGTGACGCCGGTCACACGAATCGTCTGCTCCAGAGAGCCGGTGGACACCGCTGCCGTTCGAATCGATGCCCCGGCCGCCCCTGAATCTTCGTTTGGAGACAACTGCTGGCGACCGTGGAGCGCAGCCACGGCAAGCAAGACCAGAGCTGATCCAAACCACCAAAACCGGCGGCGAGAGTCACCCTGTAGAGTCGTAGAACTGGTATCAGACCGCATAACTAGCCGAGGTTGAATTTCCATCCCGGCCGGGGAGTGCCGGGCCCTGGTTCAAAGGTTCGGTCAATGTAATGACGATTCTATCTCGGCAAAGGTTATGCGTACAGGGAAAGAAGTTAGGAAGATGCTGGACAGGAAGGAAGTTGGCTCTTGGAGGCTACTCTAACCCAACCTCCAAGAGCCGAATTTTCGCTAGCTGCTCATCGAGGACAGGAACTCAGCATTGCTTCTGGTCTTGCTGAGCTTGTCGAGCAGAAGTTCGATCGACTCGACCGGCGAGAGCGGGCTGAGTACCTTACGCAGGACCCAAACCCTGTTCAGCTCTTCCTTCGACAACAGTAGTTCATCCTTACGGGTACCGCTCTTATTGATGTCGATCGCGGGGAAGACGCGCTTCTCCACGAGCTTGCGGTCGAGGTGAATTTCCATGTTGCCGGTGCCTTTGAACTCTTCAAAGATCACGTCGTCCATACGGCTGCCGGTATCGATCAGCGCAGTCGCAACGATCGTGAGAGAGCCGCCCTCCTCGACATTACGGGCAGCTCCGAAGAAACGCTTCGGGCGCTGCAGCGCATTCGAGTCGACGCCACCCGAGAGGACCTTGCCCGACGGCGGAACGACCGTGTTGTAGGCTCGTGCGAGACGGGTAATCGAGTCGAGCAGAATCACGACATCTCGCTTGTGCTCCACCAGACGCTTCGCCTTCTCAATCACCATCTCCGCCACCTGAACGTGCCGTGACGCCGGCTCGTCGAAGGTAGAGCTGATGACCTCGCCGCGAACCGAGCGCTGCATGTCGGTGACTTCTTCCGGACGCTCGTCAATCAGCAGCACGATCAATGTGACTTCCGGGTGGTTAGCCGTGATGGAGTTGGCGATGCTTTGCAACAGCATCGTCTTGCCGGTCCTCGGAGGAGCGACGATCAGACCTCGCTGCCCCTTCCCGATGGGCGTCAGCATGTCCATGACGCGGCCCGAGTAGTTGTCCTTGGTCGTTTCGAGCTTCAGCCGCTGATTCGGATAAAGCGGCGTGAGGTTGTCGAAGAAGATCTTGTTCCGGGCCTCTTCGGGTGGCTCGAAATTGATCGCGTCGACCTTGATGAGAGCGAAGTAGCGCTCTCCTTCTTTCGGGGGTCGGATCTGCCCGGAGATCGTGTCCCCGGTTCGCAAGTCGAACCGCCGGATCTGCGACGGAGAAACGTACACATCGTCCGGGCCAGGGAGGTAGTTGTATTCAGGAGCGCGCAGGAAGCCGAAGCCATCGGGCAGGCATTCCAGGACGCCTTCCGAGAAGATGAGGCCGCTCTTCTCCGCCTGAGTCTTCAGAATGTTGAAGATCAGTTCCTGCTTGCGGAGTCCGCCGACGCCGACAACCCCCAGATCCTTGGCAATCTGGTTCAGCTTCTGGATACTCATATCCTTCAGCTCCACCAGATCCAGGGTCGTAGTACCGTTCTTGGTTGTTGTCGCGCTGGCGGCGCCTGCGGCCGCAGCCTGTCCTGCCCCGGAGCCGCGTTTCCGCCCTCCGGTTTGAGAACCTTCTCCGCGCGACTCACTCTTGCCGGTGTCCGCTTTGTCTTGAGAGCGGTTCCCATCCGCTGATTTCTCAGACCGGGAGCCCGCTTCTTGACCCTTGGCGCCTTCCGGCGTCTTTTCCTGAACCCGCACTTCGGACCGTTCCTCGGGACCGACCGCCTGGCTCATCTGTTCCGTGTTTTCGAAATCGCTTGCCAAAGTTCCCTCACTCCTCGGCCAGTGACAGCCGAGAACGGCACAAGCGCGCCGTCCGGGATTTCACTCCGAATGGCGGCCAAGCCGCGATATTCTTCCTTCTGATTCAACTTGTCAACCTTTGTGGCGACAACGATGTACTTGCGCTTATAGAACTCAAGCCACCGCTTCAGTTCCAGATCCTTTTCCATCCATCCGCGACGGGCGTCGAGAAGGAGTACGGAAAGCTCCAGGGAGGGGCGGTGCATCAGGTATCCTTCGATCAGCCGCTTCCATTCGACCGTCTTTTCTCTTGGAACCCGCGCGTAGCCATAACCTGGGAGGTCGACGAGGATCAGGAGGTCATCGACCCGATAAAAATTGATTACTTGGGTACAGCCAGGCGTGCTGCTGGTAAACGCCAGCCGTTCCTTGCCTACCAATCGATTTATGAGGCTGGACTTGCCAACGTTGCTCCGTCCAAGGAGGGCAACTTCCGGCAGCCCAGCTTTCGGAAACTGCTCTGGCCTGGCTGCGCTGACGATCAGTTCCGCCTGCACGGTTCTTACTCACACACAGCCCGAACCACTCTCGATCAGCACTCGTGCCGGCGCTTGGGCTAATGCGTCCGCTTCTCTTCTTCCGGCGACCGGGAGGCGATCTCTACAGGAGAGGTTCCTGGTTGCAACGGCAGCGTCCCAATCTCCCGTTCGAGCGCGATCTTCAATACTTCGTCCATCGACTGCACGAAGTGCAGGTTCATCTCCTTTCGGATGTACTCGGGAATCTCCGGGAGATCTTTCTCGTTGTCGCGAGGCAGAATTGCTTCCTGGATCCCGTGGCGATGCGCTGCCAGCAGCTTCTCCTTTACTCCTCCAATCGGCAATACGCGGCCGCGCAGTGTAATTTCGCCCGTCATCGCCACATCCCCGCGGACCGGGATGCCCGCCAATGCACTGCAAATCGATGTGGCAATGGTGATTCCCGCCGAAGGACCGTCCTTCGGAATCGCTCCCTCCGGCACATGCACGTGAATATCCAGATGCCGGTAGAAGTCACGGGGTAGGCCCAGCTGCGCCGCCCTGGACCGGACATAGCTCATCGCCGCCTGCGCCGACTCCTGCATGACGTCGCCGAGCTTTCCGGTCGTGGTCAGCTTGCCGCGGCCTTCCATGATGGTCACCTCCGTCGTCAGGATCTGACCACCCACTTCCGTCCAGGCCAAACCAACGGCAGCGCCGACCTCGTTCTTCTTCTCCGTTTCGAGATCGCGGTACTTCGGAGGCCCGAGCAGCTCGTGCACCGTGGACCTCTTGATCTCCACGCGCGGCGGATCCTTCTTTTCGCTTCCCGATTGCGCTTCGACGACCATGCGGGCCACCTTCCGGCAAAGGTTCCCGATTTCCCGCTCCAGATTCCGCACGCCCGCTTCCCGCGTGTACGACTGGATTACCGTCAACAGGCCTTCGTCGGTAAATGAAATATGCTTATCCTTCAGCCCGGTCGCCTTAATCTGCTTCGGAACCAGGAAGCGCTTGGCGATCTCCATCTTTTCCAGCTCGGTGTAGCCGGACAGACGGATCACCTCCATACGATCCTGGAGAGCCGGCGGAATCGTGTGCAGCACGTTCGCGGTGGCGATGAAAAAGACCTGACTCAGGTCGTATTCGACGTCCAGGTAATGGTCGACAAACATCCAGTTCTGCTCAGGATCGAGAACCTCGAGCAGAGCGGCGGATGGATCGCCACGGAAGTCCGTCGACATCTTGTCAATCTCATCCAGCATGAAGACGGGGTTCTTCGTTCCCGCCTTCTTCATCATCTGGATGATCTGGCCCGGAAGAGCGCCGATGTAGGTGCGGCGGTGGCCTCGCACTTCAGCCTCATCCCGGACGCCACCCAGCGACATGCGGACAAACTTCCGCCCGGTCGCCTTGGCGATCGACATTCCCAGAGACGTCTTGCCCACTCCCGGCGGCCCGACGAAGCACAAGATCGATCCCTTGGGGTTCTGCACCAAACGACGGACGGCCAGGAACTCGAGAATCCGCTCCTTGACCTTCTCGAGCCCGTAGTGATCGGCCTCGAGCACCTGCTGGGCGTACTTCAGATCGCGGATCTCTCTCGTCTTCTTCTTCCACGGCACCGCAAGCAGCCAGTCCAGGTAGTTCCGCGATACCGTGGACTCAGCCGACATAGGCGGCATGTTCTCCAGACGCTTCAGCTCCGCAAGAGCCTTTTCATGCGCGTCCTTCGTCATGCCGGCTGCGTCGATCTTCTTCCTGAGTTCGTCGATCTCGCTCTTCTCGCCCCGACCCAGCTCCTTCTGGATAGCCTTGATCTTCTCGTTGAGATAGTATTCCTTCTGGGCCCGCTCCATCTGGCGCTTCACGCGCCCTTGGATGGTTCGATCGACGTTCAGCTTCTCGATCTCAATGTCCAGCATCTCCGCGACACGCGTCAGCCGGTCAATGGGATCGAAGATTTCGAGCAGCTCCTGCTTCTCTTCAATCGTCAGTTGAAGATTTGCACCGACGGTGTCCGCCAGCTTACCCGGATCGTCAACCCGGATCGCGGCGATCATCGTCTCGTAATTCAGATTCTGGCTCAGCTTGACGTACTGCTCAAACAGAGACGTCACCCGGCTCAGCAGAGCATCGAGCTGCGGCCCCGTCTCAACCCGGTAGGTGAAGCTCCGGACAACAGCGCGGAAGAAGCCGTCTTCGTCATTAACCGATACAACCTTCGCCCGTTCCACGCCCTCGACGAGGACTTTGATATTGCCATCCGGCAGCTTCAGGTTTTGGACGATGTTCGCGATGGTGCCCACGGAGTAGATCTCCTCCGGCCGGGGCTCATCGACGGAAGCATCGTGCTGCGTTGCCAGAAAGATTTTTTTCTCGCCTGCGAGCGCTTCTTCGAGTGCCCGCACGCTCGATTCCCGGCCCACGACGAACGGCGTCATCATGTACGGGAAGATGACGACGTCCCGAATGGGCATCATCGGCAACCGCTTTGTATCCGACTTTTCCTTTGAGCTGAGCATTTATTCCCTTGATTTTAACCCGGAGTTTCTGGTGGGCGACCGGAGGATGGGGACCGACAGGACGGCGCGACTAGCCGGCCTTTTCCAAGAGAGCAAGGTTGATCTTTTGCGACATCACCATCTCCTTCGTGACGACAAATTCGCGCACTTTCTTGAAGGAGGGGAGATAGTACATCAGGTCCAGCATTAATTCTTCCAGAATCATGCGGAGACCTCTAGCCCCCACCTTACGCTCCATCGCCAGCGTTGCAATCGCGTCCAGAGCGTCGTCGCTAAACTTTAGTCTAACATTTTCGAACTCGAAAAGCTTTTGGTACTGACGGATGATGGCGTTCTTCGGTTTGCACAGAATCTGGATTAACGCTTCCTTGCTCAGATCCTCGAGGATGCCGGTTACGGGCAAACGGCCGATGAATTCAGGAATGAAGCCGAACCGGATCAGGTCGATCGGCTGAAGCTGCTCAAGCAGATTCATATCGCGCTTGCCACGCTGCGATCCATCGTCTTCCTCTGCATTGAGGAAGCCCATAGTCTTTCGGCCCACCCGCCGCGAAATCACCTTTTCCAATCCCACAAAGGACCCGCCGCAGATAAACAGGATGTTGGTGGTGTCCACAGGCGTAAATTCCTGGTGGGGGTGCTTCCGTCCGCCCTGGGGCGGAACATTGGCGATCGTGCCCTCGAGAATCTTCAGTAATGCCTGCTGCACGCCCTCGCCAGATACATCCCGGGTGATCGACGGGTTCTCGTCTTTGCGGCCGATCTTGTCGATCTCGTCGATGTAAATGATGCCCTGCTGGCACCGCTGAACGTCCCAATCCGCGTTCTGCAGCAGCCGTAGGATGATGTTCTCGACATCCTCGCCGACGTAGCCGGCTTCGGTCAGCGTCGTCGCATCAACGATTGCAAACGGTACATCCAGAATCCGCGCAAGAGTCTGCGCCAGCAGCGTCTTTCCAGTTCCAGTCGGACCGATCAGCAGGATGTTCGACTTGGACAGTTCCACATCCGAGTTCCGCTGCTTGTTCATCTGGATCCGCTTGTAGTGGTTGTAGACGGCGACCGCGAGCTTCTTCTTGGTCGCCTCCTGACCAATCACATACTGATCCAGATATTCCTTGAGCTCTAAAGGCTTGGGCAGTTTGTGCGGAAACCCGTAGGGCTGCTCCTGACGATCGTCCTCAAGAATCGAGTTACACACCGCGATGCATTCATCGCAGATGTACGCACGGGGGTAGTCACTGGGGGACGAAATGAGCTTTCCAACGACGTCCTGGCTTTTATGGCAGAAGGAACAGCGTAAAGAATCGTCAGTACCTGCTCGCTTCACAAAATATCTCCCGGCTCAGGGCAAACGCCCCACGCTGCACCTTCGGAGATCCCCATACCCTCATTATCTCTCGAAACCACGGAGCTATCAATCCTCAAGTAGATACTCGAAAGCGATTGGGATAACCGGGTGCATGACGCTGTAGGCGCGTTAACTTGCTTCTTTCCGTGCCTGTTCGAAAAGGAAGTTCAGAATCTTCTCGGTCCGGATGGCCGAAGCAATCCGCCCAAGCGTGCCGTCCTTCTCCAGCCTCATTCGAACCGCCGCAACCGGCTGCCGCTCCTGCCTGGCGATCCGATGCACTTCCCGATCGACCTCGTCTGTCGTAGCCTCTATATGCTCCGCGGTGCCGATGCGATCGAGAATCAGACTCGCCTTGACATCCCGTATAGCCTGGTCCCGCTGGCTCGTACGCACTTTCTCCCAGTCAAGCTTCAAATTGCGGATGTCTACCCCGGAAGCAGCCATTGCCCGCACGCGGCGCTCTACGTTCACCTCAATCTGGCGGTCAATGAACGCCTCCGGCACCGGAAAATCATGGGTGTCAACAAGCTTATCGATGATTTTTGTCTTCGCTTCCTGCTGAGCCGCGTACTCGCGTTCCCGGAAGATGCTCTTCCGGATGTTGTCCCGGAGTTCGGCAAGGTCGGTAAAGTCTCCCAAGTCCTTGGCAAACTCGTCATTCAGCTCCGGGAGCTCCTTGCGGCGAATGCCCTTTACCTCGGCCCGGAAACGGACCGTCTTGCCGGCGAGACGGGGCTGTCCGTGATCCTCCGGGTAGACGACATCAAACTCGCGCTGCTCGCCCGGCGAGGCTCCCACCAGATTCTCCGTGAAAGCAGGGAGAGTCTCTTCGCTGCCCAGATGCAGCATCACCTCGTCCTGCCGGATCGGTTCGCCCTCGACTCCACTCAGGCTCTCCAGGTACACAACCGCATAATCCCCCTGCTCCAGAGGCCGGGGTTCCACATTCACGTATTCCGCCTTCTGGTCCCGAATCTCTTCGAGGCGCTTCTCGACGTCCTCGTCGGAAACCTTCGGCTCCTCGTAGGGAACGGCGATACCACGATATTCGCCAAGCTGGATCTCCGGAGCGACTTCAAACTCAGCCCGAAAGCGCAGCGGCTCCCCCTCGTGGAAATGCACTTCCTTGATGCTGGGGGTACCAACAACGTTCAGATTCTCCTCCTCAAACTGCTTCTGCAGAAAGCGAGGAACCAGCTTCTCCAGTACTTCCTGGCGAATGTCTCCCTGAAAACGCTTCCGAATCAGGCTCGCTGGCGCCTTTCCAGGGCGAAATCCGGGTAAGCGAACCCTCTGACGAATCTCATCGACTACGCGCTCGGTCTCTTGATTCACCTCTTCCACAGGAATGGAAATCTCCAGCGCGTGCCGGCAACCTTCCAATAATGCCATCGATTCCTACTTTACCGAGGTCCCGCCTCATCATGAAGCGTCCTCACCTAGATTCTGAGGCTTTTCAGCCTCTTACGCTCCCTCAGCCCAGCTGGAAAGGTACTTCTCCTGCTCCAGGCTGAGTTTGTCAATCTTCACACCCATCGACTCGAGCTTCATCCTCGCTACCTGGCGGTCCAGCTCCGCCGGCATGGGATGCACACGTTTCTCAAGCGACCGGTGATGCTTCAAAATGTACTCCACTGCGAACGCCTGATTGGCGAACGTCACGTCCATGACGGCAGCCGGGTGCCCTTGAGCACTCACTACGTTCACAAGCCGGCCGTCATCCACCACATACAGCCGTCTGCCGTCTCGCATTGCATATTCGTCCACCGACGGCCTTGCCTCCTTCCGGCTCGATGCCGCGCGCTGCAGCGCCTCAAGGTCGATTTCGACATTCGAGTGGCCGGCGTTGCAGAGGATCGCTCCGTCCTTGAACTTGTCGAAATGCTCCCGGTTGATGACGGACCGGTTGCCCGTTGCCGTGATAAAGATGTCGCCGACGGCGGCAGCCTCGCCCATCGACATCACGCGGTGGCCGTCCATCAGTGCCTCGAGCGCCTTTACCGGGTCCACTTCCGTCACGATGACGTTTGCTCCGAGCCCCCGGGCCTTGGCTGCAATGCCCCGTCCACACCATCCGTAGCCCGCCACGACGACCTTGAGCCCGGCGAGCAGCACGTTCGTAGCCCGCAGGATGCCTTCGATCGTGCTTTGACCGGTCCCATACTGGTTGTCAAACAAATGCTTTGTGGCAGCGTCATTGACGGCTACGACCGGGTACCCGAGAACCCCCTCCTTCGCCATGACCTGTAACCGGGTGACGCCGGTCGCAGTCTCTTCCGTTCCGCCGACCACGTCCCCGATCGCATCCTGCCGGCTGCTATGCAGCGTCGCTACAAGGTCGCAACCGCTGTCGATTGTGATATGCGGGCGAAGATCGATGGCCGCCATGATGTGGCGGTGATACATCTCATCGCTCTCGTCCTTCACCGCGAAGGTCGCGATTCCGTAATCCCGGACCAGGCAGGCGGCCACGGCATCGTCCGTTGTAAACGGGCTCGAAGCACACAAGACAACGGAGGCGCCGCCATCGCGCAGCGTAATCATCAGATTCGCCGTTTCCGGGGTCACATGCAGGCAGGCGGCAATGCGGTACCCAGCGAAGGGCTGCGTTCTGATGAAGTGCTTTCGGACGCTCTGGAGAACCGGCATCGACTGGTACGCCCAGTCGATGGAAGACCTTCCGGCATCCGCCAGCGCCAGATCCTTTACATCGTATCCGGCTGAGGCTTCAGCGTTGGCTGACATACAACAATCGTCTCCTCAGATACCGCGATCCCTACGGCTCAGCCCGCTCATGAATGGGAAGCGGACCTGGTGCAGGAGACACAGGCCCAGGAGTCAGTACTCTTAGTTCCGAGCCGCGGACACAACGAGACGGGCGTCCTCCCGCAGCGCGTCCGCCTTGTCGGTGGCTTCCCAGGTGAATGTTTCTTCCGTGCGGCCAAAGTGTCCGAACGCCGCAGACTTACGATAGATCGGCCGCCGCAGCTTCAGACTGTCGATCATGCCCTGCGGCGTCAGAGAGAAGTGGTTGCGAACAAGTTCCACCAGACGATGCTCTTCGACGATACCCGTCCCGAACGTGTTCACCATAATGGAAACTGGTTCCGGCACGCCAATCGCGTAAGCCAATTGTACTTCGCAGCGCTTTGCAAATCCGGCCGCCACCAGATTCTTGGCAATGTAGCGGGCCATGTAGCAGGCAGACCGGTCCACCTTCGTCGGGTCCTTGCCCGAAAACGCTCCGCCACCGTGGCGACCCATACCGCCGTAGGTATCGACCACAATCTTACGGCCGGTCAGCCCGGTGTCGCCGTGGGGACCGCCGATCACGAACCTGCCCGTCGGGTTGATGTGATATTTGGTGTTGTTGTCCACCATATTGGCAGGAATCACAGGATCAATGACCGCTTCCCGGACCTGCTTCCGAAGCGTCTCCGTCGACACCGTGTCATGATGCTGGGTTGACACGACAATCGCATCGATCCGCGCCGGTTTGCCGTTGACGTACTCCACGCTCACCTGGCTCTTGCCGTCAGGCCGCAGGAAGTCCAAAATGCCTTCGCGGCGAACTTCGCTCAGGCGCCGGACCAGCTTGTGAGCCATCATGATCGGGAGCGGCATCAGCTCCGGCGTTTCGTCGCAGGCGTACCCGAACATCAGCCCCTGATCCCCCGCGCCGCCAATGTCGACGCCCATCGCAATATCGGGGGACTGAGACTGAATCGCATTCAGAACGCCGCAGGTCCTGGCATCGAATCCGTAGGAAGCATCGGTGTAGCCGATGTCGGCAATCACCTCGCGGACCAGCTTAGGCACGTCCACAGTCGCCGTGGTCGTGATCTCACCGGCGACCATGCAGATGCCAGTCGTGACCAGAACTTCGCAGGCGACGCGCCCGGTCGGATCATCCTTCAAAACGGCATCCAGTACGGCGTCCGAGATCTGGTCCGCCATCTTATCCGGATGTCCTTCGGTTACCGATTCCGACGTAAAAATGTGTTTCAGTCCTTCTGCCACCGATTCCTCCTGAGATTGAACTGCCGCACTGGCATTTCCTGCAAATTCGCCCAGGTGTCCTGCGACAAGCCAACGGGATTCAGGCGGGAAACTGCCAAACAACGAGTGTATAGGAGCAGCTTCGAAAGCGTCAAACGATCTATTCGTCGCGATGCACCGTTGCTGGCGAGAATGCGGGCAGACATACCGCAATATACTCGGCGCCCTCTTCTGTCGGCGTACTGTACCGGACCCATTCGCCCCGGTGCGCGATTACCGCCTGACCGGGGCCGACATCGACCGCTCCGTCTCGGTATTCTACTCGCAGAGTTCCCTTCAGGACGAGGGTATATTCGTCGAATTCCGGCGTCTGGCCGGGTTCCTGCCATCCGCCCGGGCTCTTCATGCGGGCGATGCTTACCTGCGGCGTGCCGGTATTCACCTGGCCGATGTACTCCTCGATCACCTTCGGTTTGTTCCCGGCGGCAGCAATGCGAGTGGGGTTCGGTATCAGCGTGGGCATGGATGTTTAGAGGAACGCGATCGTTTTTACACCGGAAACGTCAAAACGCTTCCTGCAGCGGACGTTCTTGCAGGCCACCTTGTCATCGATGAGCACCATATAGCTCTGGGCTTTGCGGAATCGCTCGCGGTCGCGCTCGTCGGCGCCAGGAGGGACACGATCCTTCTTCTTTCGGATCAGCCATCGGAGCTCGTAAGTCTCAGACACCCGGCAGAACGGGCAGTTCAGGGTGGCCGCCTTTGTTGTGTTCGACTCGATGAAGAAGGCGCGCTCTTCCACTCGATCAATGATAACGCGGCCTCCCCGAACCGGCCTGCGCGCTCACGCGAAGGCGCGCCCGTACTGGGAGGGAACCTTTGCCGAATATTTCAGCTTCCTTGCGGCGCGAAGCGGCCAGTAAGGGTTGCGGAGCAGTTCGCGGGCCAGCAGAACGATGTCCGCCTGACCGGTGCGAATGATATGGTCGGCCTGCTCGGGCGCCGTAATCTCGCCGACCGCTCCTGTACGGATCCCCGCCTCTTTCCGGATCTGAGCCGCAAACGGGGTCTGGTAGCCGGGTCCTACGGGAACCCG
>CALGAR010000059.1 GCA_937959285.1 uncultured Bryobacterales bacterium | reverse complement strand
AGTGATCGGCTTCGCCACCCAACGCTGGAGCATTTCCCGGATCATCATCGACTGCGGATCGAACCAGCGTCCCTCGTAAAGGAGGCGGCCCAGCCGCCGGCCCATGTCACGGTACTGTTCGATTGTTCCCTCGTTGTGGATGCCTGTGACGAGGCGCTCGTAGCAGATGAAGAACAAGGCCATACCCGGAGCCTCATAGATGCCGCGGCTCTTGGCCTCGATGATCCGGTTTTCGATCTGATCGGACATGCCTAGTCCGTGCCGCCCTCCGATGGCGTTCGCTTCGAGCACGATGTCCACCGGGTCGGAGAACGTCTTGCCATTCAGTGAGACCGGAAGCCCTTCGTGGAAGCCGACCGTGACGACCTCCGGCTTGATTTCGACGTCCTCGCGCCAGAATGCGGTCCCCATGATCGGTTCCACAATCTTGATGCCGTTGTTGAGAAACTCCAGGTCCTTCGCCTCGTGGGTGGCGCCCCAGATATTCGAGTCCGTTGAGTAGGCTTTTTCCTTACTCATCCGGTACTTGAACCCGGCCTTCTCGAGCAGCTCGGACATCTCCTTGCGGCCGCCGAGTTCCTTGATAAAGGCCTCATCCAGCCACGGCTTGTAAATCCGGAGGTCCGGGTTCACCATCAGCCCGTAGCGGTAGAAGCGCTCGATATCGTTCCCCTTGTAGGTGCTGCCGTCCCCCCAGATGTCGACTCCATCTTCCTTCATCGCTGTCACGAGCATCGTTCCGGTGACGGCACGCCCGATCGGGGTTGTATTGAAGTAGGGAAGGCCGGCGGTCGAGATGTGGAAAGCGCCGCATTGAAGGGCGGCGAATCCTTCGGGCACCAGCTGCTGGCGGCAGTCAATCAGACGCGCCTTTTCCGCGCCATATTCAAGGGCGCGGCGCGGAATGTCCTCATAGTCGGATTCATCCGGCTGGCCCAGATTGGCCGTGTAGCAGTACGGGATGGCTCCCTTCTGGCGCATCCAGTAGATGGCCGCACTCGTATCCAAACCGCCCGAGAAGGCGATGCCGACCTTTTCGCCGACCGGCAGTGATTGCAGGATCTTGCTCATGGTGTTGTTGGTAAATCTCAATTATCGCAGCATGCGGAGGAAAATCTGCAGGGGCGCTTTCGCCATATAATCTCGGAATGCGCCTGCTTTGTGTCCTCTTGACGCTCAGCTTTCCCCTTGCCGCGCAGCCGACCTCCGACGACCCGTACCGCCGCATGCAGGAGTCCCAAAGGGAGGTGACCGCTTATCTGGAGCGGGCAGCCAAGGCCATTACCAGCCGTGCAGCCGCCGAGATGGCTTCTCGCGAGACGTGGGAGAAGGTGCGGGCGAAGCGGCTCGAAGAGATGCGTGACATGCTGGGGCTGTTCCCCTGGCCCAGCCGCACGCCGCTCAACGTCCGGATTACGGGCATCCTGGACAAGGGCAGCTACACCGTCGAAAAAATCGCCTTCGAGAGCATGCCCACGCTCTATGTGACGGGCAATCTGTACATTCCGAAGGAGCGGTCGAAGCCTTTACCCGCGATCATCTACGTCTGCGGCCACTCCTACTCGCCCCACGGTGACAAGGTTCCATACCAGCGGCATGGCATTTCGTTTGCCAAGAACGGCTACGTGGCGTTCATTCTGGACTCCATCCAGATCGCGGAAACCTTCGCGCTCCACCACGGCATTCTCATGCAGGAAATGTACGACTGGTACTCGCGGGGCTACAGCCCGGCGGGTGTCGAAGTGTGGAACGCGATCCGGGCGATCGACTACCTCGAGACGCGGCCGGAGGTCGACCGAAACCGCATTGGCATGACGGGACGCTCAGGCGGCGCGGCCATGAGCTGGTTCACGGCGGCAGTTGATCCGCGGGTGAAGGTTGTCGTGCCGGTCATGGGCATCAGCACCTACGAAGTGAATGTGCGCGAGAACACCCAGAAACGGCATTGCGACTGCATGTTTCCCGTGAACAGCCATCTTCACGACATGCTGCATCAGGGAGCGCTCATTGCGCCCCGTCCCCTGCTGATGGCCCATGGGCGCAAGGATCTCCTCTTTCCGGTCGAGGGATACGAACACTTTGAAAAGGTAGTGGGCCGCCTCTATCAGAGCTACGGGCGCGGCGATGCGTTCGGAAACATCGTCGTCGACACGGGTCACGAGGACTCCACGTACCTCCGAGAACAGGCAATTCGCTGGTTCGACAAGCACCTGATGAAGATACCGGAGCGGAAACTCGACCTGGACTACAGCGACGCTCCGCCAGAACAGCTCTCCGTGTTTGGCGGCAACCCGCCAGCGGACGCGATTAACTACCGAATCCACGAAATCTTCACCACCCGGCCGCCTTCAGGCCGCTATTCGACCCTCGCCGCCTGGGAAGGACGCAAGGCGTCCTTGCTGTCCTACCTCCGTTCGGCTCTTCCGACACAAACCGACGAGGGCATCACCGTCCGCACCGATCTTCGTATCCCGAAGCAGGTCCAAGGCAAGGTTCCCGCAATCCTGTACATCGCTTCCGACGGCGAGGACATGGCGTACATCAACAGCCTGCTCTCCGGCGTCCACAGGAGGAACGAAGCCGTGCGAATGGTCGTCTGGCCACGCGGTGTAGGCGAAGTGCCGTGGCCACGGTCCTTCTGGAAGGACACGCTGCGCAACGCGATGCATACGGGCCAAACTGTCGACTCAATGCGGCTTCGGGATGTGCTCACCGCCTTCCGGCAGCTTACCCAAGTCAAGGAGGTGGACCCGGACCGGATCATGGTGGCTGGCAGGGGAATCAGCGGAGCGCTCGGCCTATACAGTGCGATTCTGGAGCCCCGGATTCACCAGGTGACCCTGATCGAACCTCCGGTGAGCCACCGGGAGGGCCCGATCTTTCTCGGCATTCTCCGCCACACCGACTTGCCGGAGGCGGCAGGACTGCTTGCTCCGCGCAGATTGAATTTCTACGGCCGCATCCCCACCGAATACGAATACACCAAGCACATCTACGAGCTTCACGGAAAGCCTGATCACATATTCCTAACCATGAATTTGGAGTATGTGTTGATGGGACGCTACGACCACAACATGGCGTCGGGCCTTTGAGGATCCGGAAGGTTATCCTGAAAGATCGCGCACATTTGCATGATTCGCATCTTTCGGTCAATCTGGATCTGGTTCGCTACTGCTGCCCTTGTGATCCTGTGGGTGCCAGTGCTGTGGGTCGTACTCCTGCTGGATCGGGACCCGACCCGGCGGCGTACCGCCCGGTGGTTCCGCCGTCTTGGCCCTCTCGTCGCTAAGGTCAATCCCTGGCGGCTCCATATCACTGGGCTGGAGAATCTGGATCGCAGCCGGGTCTACGTGATCGTCAGCAACCATCAGTCGCTCGCCGACATTCCCTTGGTGGCTCATATCGAGGTGGACGCGAAATGGATGGCGAAGGCCGAGCTTTTTCGCTTTCCTGTTGTCGGGTGGATGATGCGGATCTCCAAAGATGTGCCGGTACAGCGAGGCGACCGCCGCAAAGGAGCCCAAGCGCTTCTGCAAGCCGCCCGCTTCCTCCAGCAAAACTACTCGATCATCTTCTTCCCGGAAGGGACACGCTCCCGCGACGGGCAAGTTCTCCCGTTCAGCGAGGGGCCGTTTCAGCTCGCAATCCGGGAGCAGGTCCCGGTGCTTCCTTTGGTGGTGGAAGGGTCCGGCAGCGCCTTGCCGCGCAACACGTGGATTTTCGGCGAAACCCAGGACATTCACCTCCGGGTGCTCCCGCCTGTCTCCGTCGAAGGGTGGGATGTAAAGCAATCGGGGGAGCTGCGCGATCTCGTCCGGCAGAAGATTATTGATGAGCTCGAGCAGCTTCGGAGGCGATCCCAGGAGTTCGTGCGAAGCTGAAGTCACCGCTAGCGGGGGGAATTGGCGGGGTGCGCCGCCGGAACCGGAGGCCCGGCTAATCGCGGCGGCCTTATGCAAAACTACTTACGAACAGCTTCCAGGTCCAGTGTGATCTCCACTTCTTCGCCGATAGCGACACCGCCGGTTTCAAGAACCTGGTTCCACGCCAAGCCCCAGTCTTTACGATTTAGCTTTGCGGTGGCGGTTGCACCGATGCGCCTGGTTCCCCAAGGGTCTTTGATTTCAGGCGACAGAGAATTCACGGTAAGCACCACTGGCTTTGTAACGCCGTGCATGGTCAGGTCGCCGCGGATCTGAAGTTTGCCGCCCTGCTTGCTGAACTGGGTGCTCTTGAACGTTATCGTCGGGAACTTTGCAGCGTCGAAGAAATCCGCGCTCTTCAGGTGCGCGTCGCGTTTGGGTTCTCTTGTGCTGATCGTATTCACATCAATCGTTGCCTCGACCTTCGACGCAGCCAGATTGTCCGGGTCGTAGACAATGGTGCCCTCCATTTTCGTGAACTCACCCTTGACGTTCGAGATCATCAGGTGGCGCACGCTGAACTGTGCGGACGAATGAGAGGAGTCAATCGTGTAAGTCGCGGGCTCGGCGGCTGCGCCTCCCGCGATCACAAGCAAGGCTCCTACTGCACCAGCCAGAGCCCTGCAGAGAGAAGTGGAATGACGCATGAACTTCACCTTGTGTCGTCAGAGTAATCGTCAACAGTCCTGATAGTAGGTGTTGTAACGACTATTGTCAAGCGGATGAGCTGAGACGGACTCATGCGCCCGTGCCGGGACGCAAGGCTTACCCACCGCCAAGTTCTGCGCAATTTATCTATTGACATGAAGTGTGACTTATGAAAGCCTGTTAGCCATTTCACAGAGTCCTCTATCACAGAGGGGCTGATGTAGCCGGAAGTAGGGAGGTAGTACTCCGCACTGATTCAGGAGCCCTCACGGCGGCTGTATGTGGAGAAGAGCATATGAGGCGATTGCGGTACTTAGCCAGTAGCGCTGCGCTGCTTATTGGAATGCTCCTGTTGCTCGCGGCAGGGGCGGTTGCTCAGGTTTCGACTGCGTCGATTACCGGAACTGTGACGGACCCGGCTGGCGCGGTCATACCAGGTGCTCAGATCGTGTTGACCAATGTCGCCACGAACGTCGAGCTACGCACCCAGACCAATGAGACCGGGCTGTACCGGTTTCAGAACGTCACCATCGGAAGGTACACGCTTTCTGCTTCGGCAGAGGGGTTCGGAACCCGGAGGCTTGAGCCTTTCAACCTTCAGGTCGGACAGCTTGCCACGATGGATTTTGTGCTAACGGTTGGCGCGGTTTCGGAGACCGTCACAGTCGCGGCTGCCGCCGCCCAGGTCCAAAGTTCTTCGGCTGAGCTTGGGACGGTCATCGAGCAGAAGCAGGTCGTGGATCTTCCGCTCAACGGCCGCAGCTTTACGCAGATGCTGTTGCTGCAGCCTGGTGTGAACGTCGCAGGGATCAGCGGATCGCAGAGCCTCAGTTATACACGCGGCCTCGTCGGGCAGACCGTATACAACCCATCCGTTAACGGACAAAATAACCGGGCAAACATGTATCTGTTGGACGGCATTGTGAACATCGAGACGTTCGGGAACGCCTATGCGATTCCTCCGATTGTGGACGCCATCGAGGAATTCAAGGTGCAGTCCCACAACGACTCCTCTGACATCGGTATGTCGACCGGTGGGACCATCAACGTGGCGACGAAGTCGGGGACGAACGAATTCCACGGCTCCGCGTTTGAGTTCTTGAAGAACAACGCGTTGAACGCTCGCAATTCCTTCCTGCCGACAGTGCCGGCGTTCAAGGCGAATCAATTTGGAGCGGTGGCGGGAGGTCCTGTTTATATCCCAAAGGTTTACAACGGGCGGAACCGGACATTTGTGTTTGGCGGCTATGAGGGTTTTCGTTACCGCCAGCCCGCCTTCTCTTACTTCAATGTTCCGACCGAGGCCATGCTGCAAGGTGATTTCAGCAAGGATTTGAACGGCGAGATCAGCACGCGGCAGATCTTCGACCCGGTAAGCACGGCGATCGGTCCGGACGGAGTGTCGTATGTCCGAACGCCGTTCCCTGGGAATGTCATTCCGGCATCCCGGCTCGATCCGACAATGCTCTACTACATGCAGACAACGGTACCGAAGCCGATCGATACCGGGCGACGCGACTTCAACCAGGTGAATGCCACCACCGGAACGCAGCGCCAGGATTCATTCACCGTCCGCGGGGACCACGTTATAAGCGAGAAGGACCAGGTATGGTTCCGGTACAGCGGCCTGTATCAATGGCGGTACAATCCACAGCGAGTCGGCGTGGATTCGTACAACAACATGTTCGCCCACAACTACGGTACGAGCTGGAACCACACCTTCGGCCCGACGAGCGTGTTGCAGGTTCAGTTTGGCCGTTCGAAGGTGCGGTTGCCGGATGAGGCGCGGTACACGAACTTACCTGCTGATTTTGGGTCCAAGATGGGCTTGGGGCCGGGGCTGACCGAATACACTACCGGAGGCGTCACGCTCTATCCGGGCGTCAGCATATCGAACTGGTTTTCGGGCGGTGACAACCACACTGTGAATCGGCCTGGCGACAACTGGCAGATCAAGGGCAACTATTCAAAAATTGTGGGCAACCACACCTTGCGAATGGGCGGCGAGTTCATACGCGCTGATATGGGTATGGTCATCAACTACCATACCGTCAGCTTCCGCGAATATGAGACAGCCGACCCGAACAACTCCGCGAACACGGGGAATTCGATTGCCTCTGCCTTGCTGAACGTTCCATTTTCTTCTACCCGGAGGGACCTGCTGGAAAGTCTGCGATTTGGCGGTTCGATGGGTCTCTACATCTCCGATTCCTGGAAGGCGACGCAGCGGCTCACGATCAATATCGGTCTGCGTTACGACTACACCTGGATTCCCCCGTTCGGCAGGGTGGAAGACAACAACATCTACACGGGCAACATGAACACGGACACCGGGGAGTACTGGGTTCTCAAAGTGCCGGGGCCCTGCTCGCAACTCGGTAAAGCGCCGTGCATCCCGACGCCGGACGGAAAGCTGCCCGAGAACGTCATTGAGGCGCCCGGCGGCACGATCATGAGGGGCAGCCCGTACATGTTTGGCCCGCGGCTCGGCATCGCCTACCGGGCGACACAGAAGACGGCGATCCGGACGTCGTTCGGAATCTTTTATGACAGCTGGGCCGGCGTCTACCAGTCGGCGCGGGGCATCGGCGGCAACTGGCCAATGGTTGCCACAACGATGTACACGAATCTGAACAACCCGACACCATCCGATCTGTTTCCGGGCGTGAAGATGCAAACGGAGTGGCTGGGAGCGACGAACCTGCCTCCCGAGCTTCCATGGCAGATGAACTGGTGGTATATGGATCCGGAGTGGAAGAACGGCTACTCGTTGCAGTGGAACTTCGGCATTCAGCACCAGGTGGCTCAGAACACGGTGCTATCGGTGGACTATGTGGGCTCGGGCGGCCGCCGTCTGGATCTGGGGGCTGCCAGAAATACCGCAGTTGTTCCAGGACCGGGTGATCCGAGAGACCGGATGCGTTTCCCCTACATGAAGCCGACTTACTTCGCCAAGAGCATCGGGCGGAATAACTACAACGCGTTCCAGTTGTCGTTAAAGCGCAGCTTCAGCAACGGGCTGATGTTCATTACCAATTACACATGGTCGAAGTCCATTGACATCGCCTGCTCCGGCTTTTTCGGCACCGAAGGCTGCGCGGTGCAGAACGAATACGATTTGAACGGCAGCCGGAGCGTCTCGTCCTACGACGTGCCGCATAACTTTGTCGGAAGCTTCATCTACGAACTGCCGTTCGGCCGGGGTAAATGGCTCGCCACGAACAACAAGGTGGCCGACTATATCATCGGTGGATGGCAAGTTAACGGCATCCTGCAGTTGCGTTCCGGACTGCCGTTCCATGTGAGCATTCCGGGCGACATCGCCAACGTCGGCAATCCCAATACATACATGAGGCCGAATGTGGTCGGGGACTGGAGGCTCGACAAGCGGACTCCGGAACGCTGGTTCAACACGGAGGCCTTTGCGACGCCTCCTCAGTTCACCTATGGCAACGCTGGCCGCAACATCATGCGGCAGGACTGGACGCGCAACCTTGACTTCTCGCTATTCCGGCGGTTCCCCATCAATGAGCAGGTGCGCTTCGAACTCCGCGCCGAAGCTTTCGGAGCTACGAACACACCTATCTTCAACATTCCGGACGCCAACATGGCAAGCCCGTTCTTCGGTCAGGTGCGCGGTTCTACTGGAAACCGCGTGGTACAGCTTGCCGGGAAGGTGGTTTGGTAAGGCTGATTCCGCGCGCGGTGGCAGCCCCCGGAGACTCCGGTCTTCGGGGGCGGGCTTGCCAAACCGCATGTCTGCTGTTGAGTTTGCTGGCAGGCGTGGCGTCTGCCGAGGTTCCTTCCGGCTGTACCCCTCCTCCGGACCTTGCGCCAGAGATTCACAGCCAGGCGAGCGCGGAAGCCTATAGCGCTCTCGGCTACTGGTTTATCGAGCGTAGGGACACGAAGTGTGCAATCTCGGCGTTTCGGGAAGCGGTCAAGCGGAATCCGAAGCTTCTTGAAGCGCGCTACAACCTGGGTCTCGCCTTATCCGAGGCGGGCGACCATGCGGGCGCGGTCGAACACCTGCGGGCCGCAGCGCAGTTGAAGCCGGGCGACACAAACATTCAGGCTGTTCTGAGCACGGTCTTGCAGGAATACGCAGCTACGTTGATCCGGCGAGGCAGGGGTCAGGAAGCCGAGAAAGCACTCAGGGAATCGATCTCGTTTACGCCCGCTGATCCGAAGCCGTATCTGGCGCTCGGGCTTCACCTGACGCAGCAGAAGCGGTACACGGAGGCCACGCAGGTACTTCGGAAGGGACTTGCTGCGAAGCCCAAGGACACAACACTTCTGTCGGCCTTGGGCATGACCCTGGTACACATGCGCCAGCTTGAGGCGGCAGCAGGGGTCTTTCGGAGCCTGATAGAGGTTCAGCCGGGCTCAGCAGAGGTGCACGTAAATTTGGGTGTCACGCTGGCTGACATGGGCAACCAGCCAGAAGCGCTGAAGTCGTTCAATGAAGCGGTACGGCTGAACCCTAAACTGGCGGCTGCGCACTATTATCGGGGCAGGGCGCTACACGAGTTGAAGCAGCATGAGGAAGCAAAAGCCGCACTTGAAACTGCGCTACGACTTCAGCCTGGCTATGCACCGGCCATGCTTGTCCTGGGTAATTCGCTTGTGGGACTCGGCAAACAGGCAGAGGCGGCGGATTTGCTCGCAAAAGTGGTGAAGGCGGAACCAGCGAACGGGAAGGCGCAGCTCGCCCTGGGACAGGCCCTGATCCGGCTAGGCCGGAAGGAGGAAGGGATTGCGCATTTACGCGAGGCAGCGCGTCTCGATCCCATGGACTCACAGGCGGCGTACGCACTGCTTCGAGCGCTGGC
This sequence comes from uncultured Bryobacterales bacterium, assembly GCA_937959285.1. Lineage (GTDB taxonomy): Bacteria > Acidobacteriota > Terriglobia > Bryobacterales > Bryobacteraceae > JADGHK01. Next base: position 2,263 of record CALGAR010000059.1, on the reverse strand, counting down.
CGGGACGCAGTCTCCCGAGGTCGAGGCTCTGGCCAAGCGCGTGCGCGAGCTCAAGCAGAACGAGCTGGCGATCACGCAGGCGCGGGTTTTGTCGAATCTCGGTCTCGATGCCGCCAAGGAGAAGGACTGGCAGACAGCGGTGAACAAGCTGCGAGCGGCTGTCGATGCGTGCGGAAGCTGTCCGATCCGCGCGGCGCTACAAAAGAACCTCGGCCTGATCCTGGCGCGCTCCGGCGATGTGGCGGCGGCCCGTAAAGAATTGGAAGCTGCCCGCCAAATGGATCCGACGGATCTCGATATCCAGTACGCGCTGGACATTCTGCCTCGATAAGAAGCCCTTTCCAGCAGAACTGAGATTCCAGCGTTCGAACCGCCGGCCGGAGCGATCCTTAGAGCACGAGCGCTTCTTCCCGCCGTACCTGCGAAGACAGCCTGCGCGTGCGACGCATGTCGAGAGCCTGCCGGAGCTGGGGAAACTCGACGTCTTCTTCCTCGCGGGCATGCCGCTCGACCATGCTCCGAAGGCGTCGCACCTGCTCATTCCAGTCCCGGCGCTCCATGAGGGCCTGCTCAATCTGAAAGAGAAGAATTTTCATCTCGCCGTGCTCTGCATAGAGGCGCTTGGTTTGCTCCACGTCGCGCACTTCGTCGTGCAGCAGCGGGTAAACGATGTCCTCTTCGGCCATCGCATGCTTTGCGAATGTCCGTTTGAGCGAGAGGAACAGGCGCGCGCGCCGCGCCATCTCGTCGACGGAAGTCTCTTCCATCTGTTGCAGCACAGACAGGATGTGACGGTGGTCCTGCGTGAGCCGCTCGAGCGGATCCTTCCCCATCCGGGATCGAACATCGCCAAAGGTTTGCGCAAGAAGCGGAGGCAGGAGTCGGCTACTCGCCACTCCTAGCGCCACTCCACTGGCCATGACTGCAAGGTTTCGGCCCGAAATGCCGTTTGCCATCTCTCCTCCTCCCCCGATGGATTCTATCGAGCCGAAAAGGTTTCCCATCGTCCCATGCCGGAGCCGCCGAACCAGTGCGCTGTGCTGGACTCAGTTACGCTCGGCCTCTATAATGAAAGCCCGGCCACCGCGGCGGCCGTATGACAGGTTTGACAAAATCCGCTCCCTCGGAGTTTGTCAAAGTCGGGTAACGGATGTATGGCTCAGAGTGAAAGAGCATCCTCGACGCCTCCTGTTAGCGGCAAGCTGATCATCGAGCAACTCATCCGCAACATGACACTCGGCCAGTTCGAAATGAACTACGCCGTGCTTCTGCCCTGTATCTACAGCGTTTATATGCACCCTGACGACTATTCGCGTCTGTCGGGTGTCTTCCATCTCATACGCGAAGATGCGAAGCGGGCACTCTCAGCGCACCTTCGCCGCCTGAACGCACGGCCATTCGGCCTTCCCTGGCGGCGCCCGTCGAAGTGCTACCGGATTGCCGCATCCGACTGGTCGATTGAATTCCTGCCCGATGCAGAGGGAAGCGTCCCCGCCGGACACGTAGAGATTCACTCGGAACTCAACGAGCCGGCGAAACCCGGCTATCACGGCGCCATGACCGCGCTTATTGAAGCGGATCCTGCCGTCAATTCGGCGGAAGGGGCAGCACCCATCACTCGACATACTGCGGATCATCCCACGCGGCGTGCGGCGGAAACGGTGTATGCAGAAATCCGTTATGAGGATGACTCCGGCGAGCAGCTTTACCTGGTTACACAGAATGAGATCACGATTGGCCGCGGCGGTTCAGACCTTTCTGTTGACTTAGCTCTCTATACCACCGATGAGGTGTCCAGGGAACACGTCCGGCTGCGCCGCGATCCCATCCTTGACCGCTTCTTCATCAGAGACCTGAGCACAAATGGCACATGGGTCGATGGCAAGCGGCTGCCAAAGCAAGTGGAACAGGAGTTGCCAGATCGGGCGCAAATCGATCTGGCTGAGGTATTCAGGCTGTCGTTCGAGGCGAAACGATGAACGCGTTCTACGCCCAGGATGCTCTCCTGATTCTCTTTCTGGTTCTCACTCTGTGCTTTGTAGTCCTGAACTGGGACGGGCGCCATGGCCGCGGGTAAGGCGTGGACATTTGGAGCCGCCACCGATCCGGGTTTACATCGGGACTGCAACGAGGATCGCACATACATCGACCCCGAGCGCGGCGTCTTCCTCGTGGTCGACGGCATGGGCGGCCATGCTGCCCGGGAGGTTGCTGCAGAGACTGCGGTCGACGTAATCCGCAGGGAAATCGGCCAGTCGGGCGT
>CALGAR010000058.1 GCA_937959285.1 uncultured Bryobacterales bacterium | reverse complement strand
GTCGTGCTGGGCCGCATCGGACCGGATCAGTTGCTTGGCGGGACGATGCATCTTCACGTCGACCGGGCGAACCGTGCCGTCAACTGCATCGCCGGACAGCTCGGCCTTGATCGAGTGGCGGCTGCGGAAGGGATCCTGAGGGTCGCAAACGCGAACATGCAAAGAGCGATTCGCGTGGTTTCGGTGGAACGCGGGCACGACCCGCGAGAATTTGCTCTGGCGGCATTCGGCGGATGCGGCGGGCTTCACGCCTGCGAGGTCGCTGAAGAGTTGGGGATTGCAACGGTGCTGGTGCCGCGATATGCGGGCGCTCTTTCAGCCCTCGGCATGCTCATGGCGGATCGGATGCGCGACTACGCAGCAGGCGTGCTCGGGCGAAAGGATGTGGAAGATCGCTTCCGCGAACTGGAGCTGCGGGCAGCGCAAGAGATCCCCGGAGCGCAAATCGAACGTCTTGCCGATTTGCGCTACGCGGGACAGAGCTATGAAATTACGGTGCCTTGGAACGGGCAGGATCCGGCTGCGCCCTTTCATGAGGCGCACGAGAAGCTCTACGGATACCGCGATCCAAAACGGCCGATGGAGATCGTGACGGTCCGCGTGCGGGCCCGGGTCGCCACGCCCGCGCTCAATTTTCATTGGGAGCAGCGAGCGCCGAAAGCAAAACCCGAAACTCGGCAAGTTTACATACGCGGCCGCTGGCACATGACGCCGGTTCTTCACAGGGAGGAGGCGCCAGCCGCAAAGACCGCGGGCCCGGCCCTCATTCTCGACTACGGCTCGACTACGCTCATACCGCCAGGATGGAGCTTCCAGGTGGACAGGATCGGGAACCTTCTCATTACGCGCGATGCACAATGAAAACGCGCAGGCGTGGCGACGGCGCTCAGCTCTGACCCGGGCTGTATACGGCGATCCAAAAGCGGCCGCGCTCCCATCGCGCAATCTGTCTCCACCCCCGCGCACTGAGTCTTTCGGGATCAATCGGCGGACGGTATCCAAAGTAGCGCTGGCAAAAGGCCGCGAGTTTTTCACGAAAGGGCGTTTCCGGCGGTTCCCACTCCTGTGGAAAGAGAACGAATACAGTCTCCGGCGTCATGGGTACCCGCTCGATGCTCTCCATGCTGAAATCTTCCAGACGACGGGTCCTGGCGGGCCGAGCCACATAACCAAAATCGGGAGACCGGAGGGCGTCGGAGAATGGCCACGCAGTGACAACCGTTCTTGAGGGAAACTGCTCTTCGAGAAACCGAGCGGCAGACTGCTGCACGCGGACGTAGTCGACCATCGCCAGATTGTTTTCGAGCGGGAACGACCAGAAAACCGGATACCAGAAAAGGCTGATCAGGAGGCCGCCGAACACGAACGTTTGGCTGAGGCGGCGGGTCAATAAATCAAGCTCTTCCCATACGGTAGCGGTAGCGGCAGCGAGAATCGGAAAGATGGGTAGCAGATAGCGTTCGAGTGTCGCGCCGCCAAGCACGGTGACGGCCAAAACGTGCGCCGCAACGAAGCTTCCTGCAATTTTCCACGGCCTCTCATTCCAGTCGGACGCAGCAAGCGGGCGCTTGAGAAAGAGCAGGAGGGCTGCGCCGGTTGCTGCCCACCGGAATTCCTCGACAAGAAGGTAGTACACCCGCCGTAACAGTCCGGCGGTAATTCGGACCGGATGCAGGGGATAGATCAGGTTGTACGCGCCGAACTCGGAATTGCCGACAGGATTCCCCGTCTGGCTGGTGAGATAGAGGATCCAGAGTGCAAGCACGCCTGTGGGAAGCGCGGCCATCCAAATGGCATCTCGAATCCGGCGGTCCCTCACCAGCCATGCCGCGCAGACCCATGGGAGCACCAGGCCGGTCTCTTTCGTCAGCACCAAAACAGTCGAGGCAGCCAGTGCGAGGCCGATGCGGCCCTGCAGAAACCAAAGCAGGCCTAGCGTGGTGAACAGCATGGCCGGCATGTCGAGCTGAGCCATCATCGCCTGAGTGAAGAACAAGGGCGAGACGAGCAGCAAGGCGACAGCGGCGAACGCCGTCTCGGTCCGTTTCCGCCGCGACAGTTCCATGGCCAGGAAAAACGCCGCCATGGCCGCAAGTGACGCCAAAAGGAGCATCGCCAGGCGCGTAGCTGGTATCGAGTACCCGGCAATTCGCCAGATACCGGCCAGATAGAGGGCGAGGCCGGGCGGATGGATGTTCGGCGTTGTCTGCCGGGCGACGAGGGAGCCTTCCCTGTAGAAGTCGAGCGCAGCCGGTACAAAGTAGCCCAATTCGTCCCAGTGATAGGGAATGTCGAGTAACGGGAAGTGCGACAGGAAGACAGCGAGAAAGGCGCCGGCCAGAAAATAGATCCTGAGCCGGCGCGGACCTCCCTCGCTCTGACTCGATATGGCGATGGTCGCCATCGGGACTACTGAATCAGATCACCGCTTGCGCCGGCTTGCGGTTCCAGCCGGATTTCGCCAAATGCTGCCTCATACTGCTGAAGATTCTGCTGCAGGACGTTGAAGAGGGCCTTCGCCTGCTGAGGGCTGAGGTAGATGCCCTGGAAGTTCTCAATCGAAACGCTATCAGGGGACGTTTGGTTAATCTTTCCGAACATCAGAAAGAAGTCCCAAAGGTTGGCCCGCACCTGAATGCTGTTTGCGTAGTTTTCACGGTATTCGTCCGAAGTCACGAGTGTGATTTTCGGTTGCGGAGGGTTCGTCATAGGTGAATCTCTTCCAACTATAGACCATTGGTATGCTAGCGCAGCACAGGCCGCCAGATGTAAATGCCCCGGGCCATGTAGTCCGCTTGAACGGGACGGCCGCCGGCAGTAGAATTGGTGGCCCAAAGGAGGCGCGTACGTATGAGCAGTGCAGCGGTGCAAGGCGAGCTCTGGGGCAAGCGCCCCCGGGACTATGCGGCTTACTTGGAACAGGTGACTCTGCCGCTCCAAGGGGCGGCGCTAGACGCGGCACACGTGATGGCCGGTACGCATCTGCTTGACGCGGGCTGCGGAGCCGGTCTCCTTGCTGTGCTGGCCAGCCTTCGCGGTGCGCACGTGACCGGGATTGACGCGTCACCTGGATTGATAGGGATTCCGCGGGAGCGCCTGCCAGCGGCCGACCTGCGCGAGGGCGAGCTTGAATCGCTTCCCTTTCCCGAGGGCAGCTTCGACGCAGTTACGGCAGTCAACAGCATCTTTTACACGGCAGATATGGCGAAGGCGATGCGGGAACTGGCTCGCGTCGTACGGCCTGGTGGGCGAGTGGTTGTAACGGCCTGGGGACCGCCGGAGCGGTGCGAGTTCTTGAGCGCGGTGCTCGCAGGAGTCGGGCAGTTGATGCCACCTCCGCCGCCAGACGCCGCGCCCGGGCATCCAGGCGCCTTATCGAAACCGGGAGAGCTGGCAGCCTTGCTCCAGGGCGCAGGGTTGCGTGTTCTGGACGAGGGCGAGGTAAGTTGTCCGTTCGTGTTCCCAAACGCCGAAACCTCATGGCGCGCCAACGCCAGCGCCGGTCCGAATCAAATGGCGATTGCGCACAGCGGGGAAGCCGCGGTCCGCGCGGTGTATATTGAAGCCGACCGCAATCACACACGCCCGGATGGAACCATCCGTTACGAAAATGTCTTCCTCTGGGCAGCCGGAGAGCGAGTATAGGTGCGAATACTTTCGCCTACAAGGAGACATTGCGCCTCCCCGTTCAAGCAGGTACAACTCGGAGAACGGGATATCTCTGCGCTTCAACGTAGACTTCCTTGCGAATGACAACGCGCCTGAGTCCGTCGGTGGACGTCTGCGTTGAGACCGCGTGCGGAATGAGAGAGGGGAATCCATGACAAGGCGACGGCTTCTCGTAGATGCGATCGTGTTCGGAGGCGGAGCGTTATTGCCCGGAACGGCAGCGCAGGCCGCATTGCCGGCCGACTACTTCCGGCTGCTGGCCGCCGCGTTGAAGGCCGTTGAGCCGGCGCCGCAGCTGCAGAGCCCCGAAAGCTATCTGTTGGCCGCGGTAGTGCTCTACAGCAAACCGCATCCTGCGAATCCCGATTACGGCGACGAGCGGCTGCTCGACCTGGCGTTCCGGTTCGGCGATGTGGCTGCAGAACAAAGCGAGCGCGACGACTCGCAGAACCGGCAGGACTACGAGTGGACCATTCATTTCTGGCTGGACGCCTACCGCCTGCTCGATGCAAAGCTGTCCCCAGAACGCCGCGCGCGGTGGCGGAAGCAACTGGAGCGCAACGTCCGCTGGTTCGCCCACCAGACCGAAGCTCGCCTGGACTTCCCAAGATATCAATCGCCGTACATCCGGACCTCAACGAACCACTACGCGCTGTTTGCCTCGACGACTTACCTTGCGGGGCGCGTCTTCAAACACAAGGAGTGGGAGGACCTCGGCGCACGCGCCATGCACCGTCTTGCTGCGGAAGAACAGGCCGAAGGCGGGTATTGGGCGGAGCTGACCGACAACGGTCCGGCCACCAACTACAACTACTTCACCACGACCTGCGTGGCGCTCTATTACGAACACAGCCTCGACACCGCCGCGCTCGAAGCGCTACGCCGGGCTACCGACTTCCACCGCTACTTCACTTGGCCCAACGGCCGGCCGGTGGAAACGATCAACGGCCGCAACCGCTACGGGAGCGTCAGCCCGTGGGGCTCTTTTGGGTTTTCGCACTGGCCGGAGGGCCGCGGGTATGCCGAATTCCTGGCGAGGTTCTTCACGCCTGGCAAGGTGGAAGGCCACAATCTGGGGCGAATCGCGCAGAACGCGCTCTACTACCACGAAGGTCCCGTCGCGCCTGCTCCTCAGGAGACCTCGCGCGCGGTTCACCAGATGCCGGTGCCCGCGGGCATCCGCAGGACCGCTCCGTGGACCGTCTGCCTCTCCGCTCTGTACGACGCATACACTCGCAACCAGTTCATGCTGGACCGGCAGGGCAATCTGAGCATCTATCACGACCGGCTGGGGCTGATCATCAACGGCGCAGGGTCCAAGCGCCAGCCGGAGCTCGCCACCATCATGGAGAAGCACCGCGACGGGGTAACCACCGTGCCCATCAGCGGCCGGTTGCGGATGAGCGACGAGCTGGACCGCCTCGGCATGGCCTACCATACGTTCTTCGTCGAGCTGCACCTGCCTCGTCCGGAGCCGGAGCGGGTTGCCTTCCAATTCAAGGTCACCGAAGTGGGCCCCAACCAGATGGCGGAGGCGGATCTCAACCTGCAGTTGGTTCTTAAGGCTGGGGAGACGTTGGAGACGGCGCGCACGAAGGTGACGCTTGGAAACGACAAGGTGGAACTGGGGCCGGACCAGATCGGCGGCTGGATCCGCCATGGCGGTTGGACGCTGCGTGTGCCGCCGGCAGCCCGCCTGTCCTGGCCGGTGATGCCGTTCAATCCCTATCGCAACGGTCCGGAGACGGATCTGCGCTACGCCGTGGGCCGGTTGCGGGTGCCAATCGAGGTTCAGCCATGGCCGCACTGGGAGTTGGGCTGGCGGCGACAGGATATAGAGTTCACGCTGGAGGCGCCGCGGTAGGGCGCGTCACTCTTCACTCTGACGCCCTCTCTCGCGCCGCCCGGTGCAATGTAACGGAGATTGTGGGACCAAGTCACAAGCAGGACAAGTGAGCGTTGCTGCACGCCTGCGGCAAGATTTCTTACTGCTCGCGTGGCCGCACTTCATACGCCGGGAATTGCCGGGTCAACTCGTCGGGCGCGAAGCTGTGCTTGAGGATCAGTTCCGGTTCACGGTCGGTCAGCTTTAGGGGAGCGTCGTGCCGCGCGCATTCGTGTGTCCCCGGCACTTCAGGCGCCAAATCGAAGGCTCAATGTCGCGCAAGCTCACCTTGAGCTGGAAAATCGCCTTGACCTTCTTCGTCGTCACTGCGAAGTCCCTCGCTCGGCGGCAAGGTCGACGCCCTGCTCTTCGCAGAAGTATTCAACAAAGCCGGGGACGTTCTTCGCGAGGGCTTGCAGGAGACGGGTCAGCGAGACGCCAAGGGCTGCGGCTTGTTCGTGCAGCTTGCCGACGAAAAGGCCGGCATCGAGATCATAGAGGCCGCGCAGGAACGTGGATGGCCTTGCACCTCGATTTCCCACGTTTGCACCGACGCAGCTTGGAAATGGCGGCGGTTGTACGCGACGATCAGATCAGCGTGCGCGCGCGAACGGCGGCCCCCAGGACGTGCCGGTCGCTCGGATCGTTGGTCATCGCTTCGATGAGCGGCTCAAAGCCTTCGATCCAAACCTCCGGAAAGTGCCGTCGCAGTTCGGCCTCCCGCCGGGCGCTCTGGAGGAGAAAAAGGTTGGCGGCTATGCCCGCCCTACGCGGGACGGATCGGCGAGATCATCGACGGCTAAGCATCGCATCCCTCATTGGCCGGTACGAATAGGCCCAATCCAAAATGAGAACCCCAACCGAGACAAAGCGGACCCTCCACAGGGCGATCGAAGGTGAGGGTGAGGTGAAACAGGCCACCAGGAGGCGTCCCACCGTTGCCCTGTCGTGTTCGAACGAACCGCCGGAACCATCTTGCCTGTCTGCCCGCCACATTGTCATTTGTCGGCGCCGCAATTACAGGAGGCACTGCGAGATCAGGCAACTCGCGTCGCAGAAGCTCGGCGCGCACTTGCCCTTCAATCGAGTCTTTTCCACGCGGCTTGAGAAAGCGCGGAGGAATGAACGGCGTCCGACTCACCCAGGTTGTGCTCGATCCGAGTTCAGGCACTGGCTTGCCGCCGAGAGACCGAAACGCCCCTCTTTTCCCAATTCCGATGAGCGTGACCGCGATGTCATCCATCCCCTTTGCCCAGGTCCTCCGTAGCCGACGAAGCCCGCGCTCGGCTAGTGGACCAAAGCCCATCGGTGCATAGACAAGAACGTGGTCGATGCGCCTCGGGGCCTGGGAATCGAGCGACAACGGAATGAAGTGCGCGTGTTGATGCTTGCATCTCAGCGGCCGCCCTTCCCGGTCCTTTCCGGTGAGTTCCGGACAGGTACCGAGCTGCTGCTCATCTCCGATCCTGCTCAGCAAAGCTCGCCGGAAGAGAGCCATGGTTGGCAGCGCCCGCTCCATGAGCGGCAGGACGTCTCTTTTCTTATCGGTTGACAGCGCGAAAAGGGCCGTATCAGAGCGATCGGTGCGCGCGTCATAAGACGACTCCGCCCCGAAAACGTGGGCTAGAGCGTGCGCCGGACGCCAGTAGACAGATTCGCGAGCGCCTGGTGGAATGTTCCAGCCTTCGTTCTGAAGAGTCCTCGTGTCGATTTGCAATGCGGCCAGGAGGTCCTCGGGACCGTCTTGCGATCTACGCCGCCAATCAGTGTAGGCGGCGGCAGAAACAGGCGCGAGCAGGCGGACGGGATCATCGTCAACACTCCTCCGGCGCGTCGAGACCACAAGATCGGGAAGACTCTCGTTCTCTCCGGCGAGTCGCGCCCTGACTCGAGACTCCGCCCGGCCGAGATATCCGAGTCGATCCAGGAGCTCCTCCAGGAGATTGCGAGGGAACGAGTTATCGGAGACTGGCCATTCGACTACGAGCGGGCCATCGGGTATGACGAACGCGTCAATGACATTGCTGGTGTTCTGGACGCCGTTCTTCTTTAATCCCCGGACCGGCATATAGTGTCGCGTGTGGCCAGTCGTCGCGCGAGGCAGGCGATAGACAGGCTCGTGTGCCGCAAATGCTTCCACGAGCCGACGCATATCGTCGGGAACATCCTGCCAGCCGAGCTTCGTGTAACCCGTGGCAAGCAACGCGCGGATAATGCGCCACGGACTCGGAGGCCATTCCACGAGGCCTTCGTTTACGTGATGCCCCCATGGTGTCGCGTGATACCTTCCCGCAGAGAATTCGAAAAGCAGACGTATCATGGCGGCTTATGCCGTAAACGTGACGGAGGTCACTCGCATCTTGTCGGTATTGGCCACCTCTTCGAGGGAAGCGACGGCCAGATTCTTGATAAGTTCCGGCAGCTCACCCGACCAGTTGCCATTCCCATCTTTCTTTCCGACAAGCTCCTCGACGCTTGGCAACTTGAATTCCTGCACGTTCGTGCTGATGACATCGCCGCTGTCGCACCGATCGAAACTGCATGCGGTCCGGAGCCGCATTGGGCTATCGAGGAACGAGCGCAGCTTGAACAGCGCCAATAAGATCAGGAGCCTTGTGGCTTTATCATCGAGGCCATATCCGCGGATCTGCGCAAGATCAATGCTCGCGTAGAGAGTGATCTTCTCGGCTGTGTATTCGTCACGGGGGAATGGTACATGGCCGAAACCCTTTTGCGCCCCGCCCTGACTGAACGCCTGACCGGTGGGATCTACGTGGTCCTGCTTCGACCCGCCTGAAGGTGCAACCCTCACCCCGTCCGCCTCTATGAAAGCCGTTAGCGCCCGGGCTACCCGCAGCCGCCCTCCAGCAAGCTGTTCTTTAGCGAGGAACACGCCATGAATTAACGAGCCCACGTCGTACTTCAGCAGCTTTTGCGCCAGAACCTTACGGTTGATAGGTCCCGTTTCGAGCGCCCCAAGCTCGCCTTGCAGGATGTTGAAGAACGTCTTGTCTTTACTCTCAAGGATGTAAGGACTATTGAGACGATGCGAGTCGGTGATTGAGCTCGTAAGGTACTTCTGCTCTCCATTCGTGGCGGGCAACAGCACTATTACATAGCTGAGCCCACGCAGCGGTTCGATGAGATCATTGGCGCTGTCGTCCCAGCAGACAGCCTCCAGCCGGTTGGCCATGCTCTGTGCAGACTCGACGAGCAGGGATCTCCCCCTGGGAGTATCGAACTCGGCGGCCCCAAGATCCGGAAAGCCCGTGGGCTGGAATCGGTAACCCTGCCGAACCTTGAGCGGGATTTCAAACAGCAGGTCGTGATGTCGGTTTAGCGGTGAAAGGTCGATAGACATGATGGCACTCCTCAAATGGAAAGAAGCAACGGTTGCTGCTTGTCCTCCTTTGCTTCATACGGCTTGCAAACCATAGCAACTGCACGTGCTGCGTCACCTTGAGAAATAGGGAATGCTAGGCTGGCGGCCAGACGGCGCGCTAGTGTCGCTGTGGCAATGCCACGTTGGAAGACAGGTCGTAGCCCGCTTGCATTGAGTCGCCGCATGGCAACTCTCAGCGCTCCGTCCAGATCACCAGCAGCAAGTCGGCGCAGCGGCTCTGGATCAAGGCGCACTGAAACCGCGGCCTCCCGCTTGCCATTCGCCTCGAGCACAGGAACGTCAAACGGCAGATGCGCGAGACGGAATAGCATATGAAGGGGATCGCGTCCCTCTTCGCAGAGGGGAGGCGGGACAATGCTCCGCTGGGCCACATCGACCCAGTCCAGCGCGAGCAGCGGGCGGACAAGCCCCAGAACATCGTCGTCGACCTCGTCGCTCCGCAGCCACCACCCAATCTCGTCCAGCGTAGCCTCGCAGGACCTCACTGCCCAGAGCGGCAATTTAGGTACCCTCTCACGCTTAGGCTCCATTTCGCGCCCCGTGCCGCTACAGCGAGCCCATATTGACCGGCGCTGCACCATCGCAATCGCATCGGTAACGAGGTTCCGGCCCACGCAAACGCATTCGGGATCAGGCTTAGGCCGTCCGGTGCGCTCGTCCAGGCTGAACCGAGGCCTTTCTTCGTCCGGATCGACCAGCGGGAGGAAGTGACAGCGAACAGAACCTTGCAGCGGCAACCCGTCCTTTTCAGGTGGCCGGTGTTGGCAAGCAAGAGCCAGCGCGAGCCGGAGTATGGTCCTGCCCCGCTCGGAGCCATCGTCCACTACCAATATCCAGTCGGCGCTCAACCTGGGAAGCGGCCGCCGGGTCAGATTCTTCCCACAACGCAAGAGGGCTAGCTCGGCATGTCCGAGTGTGATGAGAAGTTCTCGCCATTCCGTCGGAGTCGCGTCGTGCCGGCAAACGGCAAAGAGCGCTTCCTCCGTCCGCTTGGCAATTGCACGAAGCCTGAGGGGCACGTTCTTTTCCCTGGCCTGCTCGTTGAGGTGATCAATCCAGGGCGCGATTTCATCGAGCAACGTCTGATTAGGACGTGAGGCCACGCGGAAGCGGCCGGCAAACACGGCGAGGTTCGATTGGCCATTACGTTCAAGGTACGCGAAGCGCTGCAAGGACTCGATGCCACGCGCCAAGCCGAGCCGTGCTGTCGCGCGCACAAGATCTCGGGCGCTCGTCGCCCTGCTTCGGCTGATCTGTGCTCGACCCTCGCGGATCAACTCGAGCAGTTCACCGTATTGAAGCGGATGCGACCACAAGGGCAACCATTGCTCGCCACGTGGCGTACCCTCCAACTCGGAAGCGCTTGCAAACCCTGCTGCCGTTGCCTCAACCCAAAAAGGCGACGAGATTCGTGCACTTCCAACGTCGCCACGGCGGGTGATGCCCGCAACAAGAACGACCGCGCCCTCCAGCATGAGAACGAATTCCCATGGGTTGATGACGGGATTACCTCCAAATCCCGACGCCATGTTAGCGCCACCAGCTCGGCCGGGCGCGAACTGACCAACCGACTGGCACTTCAAGACTCGAGCAGTCCTCCCCAACAACATCGACACCAACCGCTCCTGAGCAGCGGGAGTTGGCGTGCCATCCGATTCAAACAGGAGGCAGAGGTTGTCCTGAAACGCCGTGGTGTAGTCGAGGTTCCCTTCGTTACCGCCTGTCCCAAGGTGCGGCGGGTAGGCTGGCTCCCCAAGCGGGTCCAGAATGACAGAAGCGTCAAACCAATCGCGGGCGGCTCCATCCCAACTTCCCGCAACCTTGCGGAGCAGCCCTGCCTTGATTGTGCTTTTTACCTCTTCAACACGTTCCCGAGCTGCGGCGCGAAGCTCCTCTAGTTGTTTCAATCTTTTCGTTGCCTGCTTGTACTCTTCACTGCCTCGCTCGAGGCTCCGAACGATCGCCCGTTGCGCGCGCAGCTCCCCTGTGAGGCGATCACGCTCCCGGCGAACTTGAGGGAGTTCAGGCGGGATGGTGGAGCGAGCACGCTCAATTGCAATTTGCAGGGGGCGAAAACGCGGCGAAGCAAACGACATCAACCGATCAATGCGGCTGTCAGTTCCTGGGACATTTTCTGGATCTTCGTCTGGGATATCAAGAAAACCTCCGCCTCCGCTCCACGGCGCCAGGATGGGCGTGGGCTTGTACTCCTGAAGAAAAAAACGCTCTACGGATTCCCAATCGAGTTCGGTCACCAAAACGAAATGCTCGTTACGCCAGAACCCGCGTGCGCTCCTGTCCTTCTGCTCCGCCAATAGGCGGAAGATCCCGAGACCAACCAGATACGTCGCAAGCGTATCGGGTTTGATGCCAGTCAGCTCATGAACATGGACCTGATCTGTCATGAAGCACCTCGACGGGAGCGCTTCGAAACTGTGCCTGTACGGCGTACCCGCCGCTTTTGAGTGGTCGCAGCCGTCACCTCCTGATCCACGCCAGCGAGCGTGCTGTCGAGCCACTGTCGAAAATCAGCATCTCGGTCTTGTGTATCCGGCGCGGCTTGTACCTGCACGCGGTCCTCCGGGAGGCGAGGATCCAGCGGCTGCGCGATTTGTGAGGCCCGCACGTCCGCCGCCCTCAACAGCGCCTCAAGCCATGCCAGTTGAAAGCTCCCGTAGCGCTCGCGCAGGGCTAGCACACGTTCAACCCAGCTCGGACCGTAGCGGCTCGAAAGCCCCAGCCGG
>CALGAR010000057.1 GCA_937959285.1 uncultured Bryobacterales bacterium | reverse complement strand
CGGCTCGCCACCCGCACCGGCGTGTCAAATAAGCGCATGACGGCTTCAATATCCGCGCCATCCACGCGCGCTCGCAGCAGAGATTCGCCTGCGCGCCGGGTCAACGCTAGTGTTCCGTCGCCCCGAGCATGTCCTAGCGGCGATCTTGCGTCAAACTCCTTTAGCCGGACCCTGTTTGTTGCGCGCGAATAGTCCACGTTCGCCGACAGCGCGATGTCTCGAAACTGTCTAAAGGAAACGTCGTGCGCTTCCACCCTAGCCTGCACCCGCAGCCGGTCGAGATCGCCAGTCGCCTTGCCCTTTGCGATCGCAGTGCCCCCGATTCGCTCTTTGACGCCGAAGAACTCGAGTAGCGTCAGCAGATCCACGTTGGATGCGAATTCCAGGTCCGCCTTGAGGTCGTCGAAGTTCGATAGCGCGCCAGTCAGGACAACATCGGACTCTGGTGTTTTCACGAACACGGAGGACTCGATCCGGATGCCGTCGTCACGCAGGGCAACATCACCGGAGATGCGGTCCAGAAGCTGCACGCGTCCCTGCCAGGTAACAGAGCTGTGGGCGAGGGTCTCAAAGCGGATGAGATGTTCGTCTGTCACAAGGTCGCGCTGGGCATCCGCCTGCCAGCTCGGAAGACGCAGCAACAGCCGGCGCTGCCGGTCCTCGTAGACAAAAGATCCTGATCCGATATTGATGTGATCGATCTCGATGCGCCTCTCTCTTTCAGGGCGTTTCGGGATCTTCGGGATGTTGTTCCGGCCACGCTCATCGACAACGAGGCGGATTCGAACATTGTCCAGAACCACGGAGTCTATGCGGATCGCTCCATGAACCGCGTCCTCCAAGCCAATGCGCACTGTGGCGCGATCGAAAGTCGCGATTGCAGGGAAATCCGGAGCGGCCGCGGAGGCGACGGAGACGCCGTGCATGGTCGCCGACAGATGGAAGGCGTTCCAGGTGATGCCGGCCGCCTCGAGGACAATGCCGTTGTCCAGGGCAATCTCTTTGATTCGTCGAAGAATGTACCTTTCAATCGGCTCCCGGGGTTCCTGCGAGAGCAGCGGGTGGAACGAGGGAATCAATACCAGAGCAAGCGCCCCTGCAAGCGGCCGAATGTATGCCAAGGATCCCCCGGCTCAGCTATCGAAGTGCGGCGAGCAGAGAACGCACTTGGGGAGCTTCGGGAGCATCGGGAGCGAGGCGGAGGAACACGTCGAAATGATGAAGCGCTTTGTCGCGGCGGCGGAGTCCGTTGTACGCCAAGCCCGCGTAGTAGTGTGCATAGGCGTTGCCGGGCTCGCGCTCAATCGCCTGCTCGAGGTCTTGAACAGCGTCCTGATACCGCTTACGCGCAAGCTGCAGCTTTCCCCGCTCCAGGAGAAGCCCCGCGTTGCCGGCGTCCAGTTCAGCCGCCTGTTTCAACGTCTCCTCTGCCTGGTCGAATCGCCTTTGCACGGTATAAGCGCGAGCGAGGGCAACCAGGACGTTTACATCGTCGGGAGAGACATCTCGAGCCTTTTTTAGTGCTTCTTCAGCTTCCTGCGGTTTCTTCCGCTCGAGGAGCGTCAGGCCCAGATAGTACTGGACCCGCGGGTTTTTCGGCTCCTTTTCGGCCGCAACACGAAGCACCTTCTCGGCATCTTCATATTTCCTCGCTTGATAGAGCTCCACCCCGCGATCCACATCCTGCGCGAGGCCGGGAGAAGCCCCCAAAGCAACGGCTACCATCGCTATCGACAGTCTCATTACGATGCCTCAGTGAATGGACTGGAGTAGCAGCCGTCTTGTTCCAGAGAAAATTCGAGCGAGATGTCTGCTTTGCTGCAAAGCGAGCGTTAAATCGCTTCGGGACTGTTGCCGCCGTTTTCCCTACGAGGCGACCGCTACCGGCCTTCGCCGATACGATGCAGTTTCATTAGATTCGTGCTGCCCGGCCGGCCGATCGGCTGTCCGGCGACAAAGACGACGGTATCCCGCGGCTTCAGCGCTTTCCGTTCCAGCAGTATGCGGTCCATCTGCATCAGCATCTCGTCGGTTGACGTCAACTGCGGAGCGAGCACGGGGAAAACACCGAAGATCAGGGAAAGCTGCCGGGCAGTGGCCGCGCTTTGAGTGAAGGCGTAGATGGGTACCGGCGGCCGGTACCGGGCAACCAGACGGGCACTGAATCCGCTCGCTGTAAAGACAACGATAGCTGCCGCGTTTGCGGTCCTAGCGGCCCGGTAAGCCGCGTCCGCTACAATCTCAGCCTGCGTCGGGTTGGATCGATGGGGCGGATCTTTGAATCCCTGCCGGCGGACCGAGTTTTCGACTTCCCGGGCGATGCGCTCCATCATGCGGCCCGCCTCCACCGGATGCTTGCCCGCGGAGGTTTCCGCCGATAACATCACTGCATCCGTGCCGTCATAGATGGCATTGGCCACGTCGCTGACCTCCGCCCTCGTGGGATAGGGATGCTCGATCATCGACTCGAGCATCTGGGTCGCGGTGATGACGAACTTGCCGTGGAGCCGGGCGCGCTCGATGATCGACTTCTGGATGAACGGGACGCGCTCGAGCGCCATTTCGACGCCCAAATCGCCGCGCGCCACCATCACTCCGTCGGATTCCTCCAGAATCTCGTCAAGATTTTGCCAGGCTTCGGGCTTCTCAATCTTCGCCACAATCGGCAAATGCGCGTCTTTTTCTTCGAGGTACAGGCGAAGCCGCAGGACATCGTTGGGTTTACGGACAAAGGACAGCGCCACGAAGTCGATACCCGCCTCTAAACCGACCTGGAGGTCCGCCATATCCTTCCGAGTGAGAGACGGGGTGCTGACCTGAACGCCCGGCAGATTGATCCCCTTGCGGTCCCCCACCCATCCGCCGGAGACGACACGGCAACGAGCGCTCACGCCATCGCTCGAAAGTACCTGAAGTTCCACGCTGCCGTCGGCGAGCAGGACGCGGTCGCCTTCGCGCACGTCATTTGCAAAGTCGGAGTAGCTCGTGGACGCGCGCTTCGAATTGCCAAGCGTGTCCTCGACCGTGATCACAAATTCCGAACCTGTTTCGAGGTACGCCTTCCCGCCTTCGAACTTCCCCAGGCGAATCTTAGGCCCCTGTAAATCCAAAAGGATGCCAATATGCGCGTTGAGTTCGTCGGAGAGCTGCCGCACCATGCGAATCCGCCGGACATGCTCCTCCGGCGTGCCGTGAGACGCGTTGAGTCTGAAAACGTCAACGCCGGCTTCAAAAAGCTGACGGATGATTTCGGGAGAATCACTGGCCGGGCCGAGCGTGGCGACGATTTTCGTGTTCGACATGATGGGGGATTTAATTCCATTATGCCTTGTCGCGTATGACAGCAATGTCACTGTAACGGAAATTGCACTCCCTTCGGGGAGGTGTAAATCGTGCGTGTACCGAAGCGCTATTTTTTGGCATACTGGTAATCGCTCTGGCTTACCCTCCGCCAACAGGCGGCATGAATATTCTCGGTCCTTCGCGACACGCTCGGCTCAACGAAGCGGTAGGAGTAGTGTTTCTGTTCGCGGGCATCGCATTGATGCTTGCGCTCGTCTCCTACCATCCCGACGATCCGTCGTTCAATACGGCTGCGCTGGAGTCGGCGCGCCCTCAGAACATCGTCGGCCGCGTCGGAGCCCACGTCGCCGATCTGGCCCTCCAGATCCTCGGCCTCGGCGCCTTCGTTCTGCCCGTTCTGTTCACCATGCTGGCCTGGAAGTGGGTGCGCTCCCGGCCAATCGAGGCTCCGTTCATAAAAGTCGCGGGCTCGCTGAGCCTCCTGGCATTCCTTTCTGCGGCGCTCTCCCTGGGGCCGGACTTCCGGCCGTTTGGCGGCGTGCTCCCGGCAGGGGGATTGATCGGCGTGCTTCTGGCCGATTCCCTGGTGGACTCGATGAATCCGATCGGAGCCGCCCTCTTTACCGCGACCTGCCTCATCCTGTCGCTCTATCTTGTCTCCGCTTTCTCCGTTTCCCGGGCGGCGAGCTGGCTTGAAGGACCGCTGTCGCGAGTGAGGAACTTCCAGGACCGCTGGCGGGAACGGTCTCGTGAACGGGCAGCCAGGAAGGCTGAAAAGAAGGCTGCAAAAGCAGCCCGGGCGAAAAAAGCGGAAGCTTCCGAGGAGCCTGCTGCTCCCCAAGTGCAACTGCAAGAGCAAGAGCAGGATCTCGTCATGCCGCCTATACGTTTGGAAGGCGAGGACACCCCTCCATGGGAGGAAGCGCCCCAACCCTCAGTGGAAGAGATTCCGATTCGGACGATCGAAGATATCGAGCCACAGACCGCGGCTCCGGCCCCGCAGCCTGCTCCCGCGCCGATCTCCATCGCGACGCGGAAACCCGAGCCTCCTGCCCGGGGGCGGCAGCGCGTGGTCTACGATCTGCCGCCGACAGACATGCTCAATGAGCCGCCCGCGCGGAACGCGTACGACAGCCAGGAGCTCAAGGAGATTGCGGCGCGCATTAAGTCGAAGTTCGAGGAGTTCAACGTCTTCGGCTCGGTCGTGCAGATTAACCCCGGCCCTGTTGTCACGACCTTTGAATTCAAGCCCGAGGCCGGAATTAAATACAGCCGCATTACGACGCTTAGCGAGGATCTCTGCCTTGGCCTCCAGGCTGAGTCGATTCTGATCGAGCGCATTCCGGGGAAGCCGACCGTTGGCATTGAAGTGCCGAACTCCAAGATGGAGGTCATCAGCCTCCGGCAAATCCTTGAGTCCGACGAATTCCGCAACTCGCCTTCGCGGTTGACGATCTCGCTCGGCAAGGACATCAACGGGCGCATCAAGGTCACGACGCTCGAAACGATGCCGCACCTGCTGATCGCGGGTTCGACGGGATCCGGCAAGAGCGTGATGCTCAACACGCTCATCATGTCGATCCTCTTCAAGTCGACGCCGGATGAGGTGCGCATGATTATGGTGGACCCCAAGCGGCTCGAGATGGGCCTTTACGAAGGAATTCCTCACCTGCTGACTCCGGTCATCACGGATCCGAAGAAGGCCACCAATGCCTTGCGGAACGCGGTTCTAGAGATGGAGCGGCGCCTGAAGCTGCTTGCGTCGCAGGGCGTCCGGAACATCGATCAGTTCAACAAGAAGGTACGAGCTCTCCAGAACGAACCGCGGCACTTGTTTGAAGAGGACGGGGAACTACAGGAGAAAGAGGAACTGCGTCCCCTGCCCTACATTTTGATCATCATCGACGAGCTGGCGGATCTGATGATGCTCGAACGAGCCGGCGTCGAAGAGAGTGTGACGCGCCTGGCTCAGATGGCTCGGGCCGTGGGGATGCATCTGGTACTGGCGACCCAGCGCCCGAGCGTCGACGTGATCACCGGTCTGATTAAAGCCAACTTTCCGGCGCGCATCAGCTTCCGCGTCGCTACCCGCGTGGACTCGCGTACGGTGCTGGATACCATGGGCGCGGAGCACTTGCTTGGCCGCGGCGACATGCTCTTCCTGCCGCCCGGCTC
>CALGAR010000056.1 GCA_937959285.1 uncultured Bryobacterales bacterium | reverse complement strand
GGAAACCAGAAGCGAAGCAGTTTCTTCGTCTTGCGAAAGACGAAAACCAGATCGTAGTTGACAAAACATCATAGGAGGAATCCATGATCGGACTTGTTGCCATTGTGATCGTTGTCCTCTACTTTCTTTCCTCGATCAAGATCCTTGCGGAATACGAGCGCGGCGTGATCTTCCGGCTTGGGCGTGTCCTCCCTCAGCCGAAGGGTCCGGGTGTCATCTTCGTGTTCGCTCCGATTGACCGGATGGTCCGAATGTCCCTCCGGATCGAAACCTACGAAGTCCCGCCCCAGGATGTCGTAACGCGCGACAACGTCACGGTGAAGGTGAACGCAGTTATTTACTTCCGCGTGATCGACCCCATCCGGGCGGCAATCGAAGTGAGCAATTACTTGTACGCAACTTCGCAGCTTGCCCAGACGACGCTTCGCAGCGTCCTGGGCGAGGTGGAGCTGGATGAACTGCTCAGCCAGCGCGAGAAGCTGAACGTCCGGCTGCAATCGGTTCTCGACCAGCACACCGGCCCGTGGGGCGTGAAGGTGTCGATGGTAGAAGTGAAGCAGGTGGATCTGCCGGAGGTTATGATCCGCGCCATCGCGCGCCAGGCGGAAGCGGAACGGGAGCGGCGCGCGAAGATCATCCACGCGGAAGGCGAGTACATGGCCGCCGAAAAGCTTGGAATGGCCGCGCAGGTGATTCAGCGCGAGCCGGTCGCCATACAGCTCAGGTATCTGCAGACACTCGTCGAAATCGGAGCAGAAAAGAATACAACGGTTGTGTTCCCTCTGCCCATAGATATATTCTCGTCGATAGGACGAGTCCTCGAACAGGGGTCAAAGCGTTCATCCGAAGAGCGTCCAGAGAGCCCTGACGGGGAAAAGAAAGGGTGACATCGGAAGTTCATGCCGAGGAATGAAGACGGCGAATTTGAATTAGTGCTGGGCAACAAGCAACTGCTCAGCGTATTTTTCATCGTAGTTGTGCTCCTGGGCGTTTTCTTCACGATGGGATACATCGTCGGCCGGAACTCGGCGCCGCTCGATCTAGGCCGGCAGACGGCCGAAGCCAAGCCGATTGTGATTGATTCGGCAGTTTCACCCTCGACAACCGCAGGCGGGGAGATCTCGGACACTCAACCAGTCAATTCTTCGGGCGTGGCCCAAGCGGGCAATTCACACGCAGTCGCTGAGCAACAGCCTGCGACAGATACAGTACAGCGGGGGCAGGCGCCACCTCCTCCGACGTCCGTCGCACCCGAAGCGATGCTTTCCGGAATGTACTGGCAGGTAGCGGCAGTACGCCGCGCAGAGGGTGAGCTTCTGGTGGAAATGCTGAACCGTAAGGGATTTTCCGCCCGTCTGGTTCCCGCTCCAACCGGCGACCTCCTTCGCGTGGTGGTAGGTCCGGCTGCGAACACAGCCGCTCTCGCAGCTTTAAAGCAGGACTTGGAGAAGCTGGGTTACAAGCAGCCGATCATGCGAAGATATTGAAGAGTGTCCCTCGAACCCCAACCGCTAGCTCAGCTCCAGGTAGATTCCGGTTTCAGACAGCAAGGGAAGAAGGGCGGACCCCGTCTGCCCCAGTGGCTGCGCAAGGGAACAACGCACTTCGTCTCAGTCGATGCTCTGAAGCGAGACTTGCGGCGACTGAACTTGCATACGGTGTGCGAGTCGGCGCGCTGCCCGAACATCCACGAATGCTTTCACCGCAGAACCGCTACCTTCATGATCCTCGGGAACCTGTGTACGCGAGGATGCGGCTTTTGCGCGGTTCCTAAAGGCAATCCCCAGAAGCGCGAATTTACGCTCGACCCGGAGGAACCGGAGAATGTCGCCCGCATGGCAGTCCAAATGGGTCTGCGTTACGTCGTCATCACCTCGGTCAACCGGGACGATCTTGCCGATGGCGGTTCCACACATTTTGCAGAGACCATCCGGGCAGTGCGCCGGGCCCTGCCGGAGGCGCGAGTTGAGGTTCTGACACCGGATTTTCGCGGCGATCTTGACGCGGTCGCCAGGGTTCTGGATGCCGGGCCGCACGTCTTCAACCACAACATGGAAACCGTGCCCAGGCTTTACAAGAAGGTACGCCCGCAGGCCGACTACCAGCAATCCCTGAAGGTCCTCCGGTTTGCCAAGCGCTACCGTCCGGCAGCGCTGACCAAATCAGGGCTGATGGTGGGTCTCGGCGAAGAGAGGGATGAGGTGCATGAGCTGCTGCGGGATCTCGTGAAAGCGGATGTGGATGTCGCCACGATCGGACAGTATCTGCAGCCGACCCGCCGAAATCTGCCGGTCGCGCATTACGTAACCCCCTCCGAGTTCGATGCGTATCGCGATTTTGGGCTCTCTGCAGGCTTAAAGATGGTGTTTAGTGGTCCCTTCGTCCGAAGTTCCTACATGGCGGATATGGTAAGCGAGCAGGCGAGCTGCTCCTCGTTGCTATGAATTTGGCATTGGCGCTCCTCACGGCAGCGCTTCTGATTCTCAGCTTTCCCCGCTTTGATCTGGTCTGGCTTGCTCCCGTCGCACTGGCGCCGCTGCTGTTCGCGATGGCCCGGGAGCGTCCTGCGCGGCGGTTCCTGTACAGTTGGGTCGCCGGCGCGGTCTTCTGGTTCGGCGTCTGCTACTGGATTCAATTCGTCCTCGCCGTTCACGGTGGACTCGGCCAGCTGGGCGGATGGGCCGTCTTTCTGCTGTTCTGTCTCGCCAAGGGGTTGCATCTGGCCGTCTTCGGGTGGCTTGCCGGCTACATCCTGCCGAAGCCGTGGGCCATCCCCGCTGTAGCGGCTTTATGGGCGGGACTCGAGCGGACGCACGGAACATTCGGCTTCGCCTGGCTCGCCCTCGGAAACGCCGGAATCGACATGGGAGTGCCCATGCGCCTCGCTCCGTTCGTCGGCGTTTACGGCCTCTCCTTTGTTTTCGCCGCGATGGCTACCGCTGTTGCTCTGGTAATGCTTCGGCGGCCGCGGCGGGAGCTCATCTGGCTCGCCTTGTTTCCCCTGTTATTCCTGCTGCCCGAGCTGCCGCAAGCCCGCCGGCCCCAGCGATCGCTTGTCGCCGTCCAGCCCGTAATCGACGACGATCAGCAATGGACATTGGAGTCGCTCGAGGAGACCGTGCGCCGGCTTAGCATCCTGTCGCTGCAGTCTGCCCTTGCGCCGGGCCAAAGGGATCCCGAACTGATCGCCTGGCCGGAGGTGCCCGCACCGTTTTACTACGAATCGAATGCGGCATTTCGGGAACCGATCAACCAGCTCGCCCGCACGACCAGAACGCCGGTTCTGATCGGGACTGTCGCCTTCACACCGTCCGGGGCGCCCCTCAACTCGGCGACGTTCGTATCTTCGAAAGGTGAATACGTCGGACGCTACGACAAGATCTTCCTCGTGCCCTTCGGCGAGTTCGTCCCTCCCTTCTTCACCTTCGTGCAGAAGATTTCGTCGGAGACGGGCGATTTTTCGCCGGGTAAAGAGATCGTCACCTTCCCGTTGAACGGCCGGAAGATCGGGACGTTCATTTGCTACGAGTCGGTCTTTCCGCATCTGGTGCGGCAATTTGCCCTGAAGGGCGCGGAAGTGTTCGTCAATCTGTCAAATGACGGTTATTTTGGGAACACAGCGGCACGGGAACAGCACCTGAAGAATGTCAGGATGCGCTCGGCGGAAAACCGGCGCTGGACGCTGCGCGTAACGAACAATGGCATTTCCGGAGCGATTGATCCAGCCGGACGCCTGACCGAGACGATGCCTTCCTTCTCATCGAGGGCCGACCGTCTTCACTATGATTACGTCTCCGAGGTGACGCCCTACACGCGCCACGGCGACTGGTTCGCGTGGAGCTGTCTCGCTGGGGGTCTGCTTGCGGCCTCTGCCGGAGCCTATCGCAAGCAGAAACTGAATCCAAAGGACTAAGAGCCAGGTACTGGGAAAACGTCCTAGCGCTGCGCCGGTACCCCCGGTACCCGCTCTCTATTCCGGCTGCCAAATCCTCCGGTTACTTTCCAGGTATGCACCTTCGGAACCTTCTCTCAGGCTGCTGGCATCGCCGGATTACCTTTCCGCGAAGCATTCCTGGCCGTTCTGGCGAAACGTACGTCGTGTGTCTGGAGTGCGGCAAGGAGATGCCTTACGACTGGCAACGGATGCGCGTCCTCAAGGGGACGGCATCGAGAAACCGCGCCGGAAAGAGCCGCTGACAGGATGCCCGTCCGGAAGCTCCGGCTTAAACCCCGATAGCTCCGCTTCCGAGAACGGAGGGCAGCGGAAGCATGATAGAATTCGTCCGCTATGCCCAAACAGAGCCTCGTAGCGGAATTGATTGCAGAATTCCTCGGCACTCTCGTCCTGTTGCTTTTTGGCTGCGGTGTTGTCGCGATGGTGGTGCTTTTCGGAACCGGTGTGAGCGGCGAGGTCGTAAACGGCGGGTATACGAACATCACAATCGCCTGGGGTTTGGGCGTAACGATGGGAATCTTTGTCGCTGGCAGGATCAGCGGGGCTCATCTGAACCCCGCCGTGACCCTCGCCCTGGCCGTGTTCCGGGACTTCCCCTGGAAGAAGGTCTTACCTTACTCCCTCGCGCAAACCGCCGGAGCGTTTGTCGCCGCCGCGCTCGTTTTCTGGAACTATCATCCGGCGTTCCTCAGGGTCGATCCTGGCTTGGAACGGACGGCCGGGGTTTTCACGACCTTTCCCGCTTTCCCCGACATGCCTGTGGCGGGTTTCCTGGATCAGATTATCGGGACCGCCCTGCTGCTTCTCCTGATCCTTGCGATTACAGATGAGCGCAACCAGCCTTCGGGTGTGCTGACGCCGGTTTTGGTCGGCTCGGTCGTCGTAGTGATCGGGATGTCGTTTGGCGCCTTGCACGGCTACGCCATAAACCCCGCGCGGGACTTCGGTCCGCGGCTGTTTACTGCCGTCGCCGGTTTCCGTAACAACGGTTTGACAGACGGAAGCTGGGCTTTTGTCGTACCGATCGTGGCTCCGCTGCTCGGCGGACTGATCGGGGCGGGAGCGTACGAAGCGGGCATCCGGCGGTGGCTGCCGAAGGCCGAGAGGACTGCCTCCGGAGCAGGCTCCGGTCTCTAGCCTAGGGGGATAAGGCCCGCTATAATAAAGTTTTGGCGCTATGCGCCGGCGGGGAGGTGTGCCGTGTTCTTTTCAATTCAGGAGCTTGAACATCACAAGATCCACTTTGACACGACGTTCCCTGCCGACGAGCTAGAGTTCTTTGAGAAGTTGAGACAATCAGGTCCGATCCATGCTAAGGGGTCGGCCGAGTTGTTACGGAACACGCTGGGTGAGATCCGGATTCAAGGCCACGTCGCGGGCGAGATGGAAGCGGAGTGCGATCGCTGTTTGGAAACCTTCAAGTTTTCCTTGGATAGTCGCTTCGATCTCTTTTACCGGCCGGCAGAAACAGCTCCTGTCACAGAGGAGACGCGGATTGACGAGGGTGAATCCGAGATTGGGTTCTACGAAGGCAACGGTGTTCAGTTGGAAGACGTTCTCCGCGAGCACATCTTGCTAAACCTGCCAATGCAGCGGATATGCAGCGACGCCTGCAAGGGGATTTGTCCCGCCTGCGGCCAGAACCGCAACCGCGTATACTGCGATTGCGAAGTCAAGACTGTAGACGAGCGGTGGTCGGCACTTAAGAACCTTTGAGCCCCAATACCATCCGGCGACTGATACAATTAAGTCGATTTGTGTTTGAAAAGCAGATAGAAGGAAGTTCAGATGCCGAATCCCAAGCGTAGACATTCCAAGCGGCGTACCTCGACCCGGCGCGCTCACGATGGCCTCGCCAAGCCGCCCATGACCGAGTGCCGGAACTGTCATGAGCCCAAGCTGCCTCATCGCGTCTGCCCGCATTGCGGATGGTACAAGGGCCGTGAAGTAATCGAAGTCGCCGCAGAATAGGTGTTCTGACGGACGATACCCTTCATTCCCTCTTATGGTGACCATCGCTGTCGATGCCATGGGTGGCGACTACGCCCCGAAGCCTGAGGTCGAAGGGGCGATCCGAGCCGCTCGCTCTCTGAATGTCAGCGTCATACTTGTCGGGCGCGAAGAAGTCCTGCGGCAGGAACTGGATCGCCATCCCGACTGGCGCGATTTGCCTATTCAGATCGTGCACGCCAGCGAAGTGGTCACGATGGAGGACAGCGCCGCCCGAGCCTTGCGAACCAAGCGGGATAGCTCCATACGCGTGGCGACGCGTCTGGTTCGGGACGGTGTTGCGAACGGCTTGGTGTCGGCCGGTAACACCGGCGCCGTTATGGCCACGGCCAAGACGTGTCTCGGAATGCTCGCCGGAGTCGAGCGCCCCGCCCTTGCCTCCGCGTTTCCCACCGTTCTTGGGAAGCCGGCTGTTCTGGTGGACGTGGGCGCAAACGTCGACTCGACGCCGCGAATGCTATCCCAGTTCGCACTGATGGGGGAGGTCTATTCCCGCGTCATCTTTCGCACTAAGCAGCCTCGGGTGGGCCTGCTTTCCATTGGCGAGGAAGATCACAAGGGAAATGATTTGACCCGGAGCGCGAGCGCGCTCATCAAAGGCATGCCGATCAACTTCGTCGGCAACGTCGAAGGGCGGGATGTCTTCAGCGGGTCCGTTGATGTGATCGTCTGCGACGGATTCATCGGCAATGTCGTACTGAAGGTGAGCGAAGGCCTGGCGGAAGCGATCAAGCACATGCTCCAGGAATCCCTCGAGGCCACGATTACCCGGAAGATCGGGTACGTGCTGTCCCGACAGGCGTACACGGATTTTAAGAAGCGGCTGGATTACTCAGAATATGGGGGCGCTCCCCTGCTGGGTGTAAAAGGAGTTTGTATCATTTGTCATGGCCGCTCTAATGCAAATGCGATCAAGAACGCCATCAGGGTTGCAGCGGAGTTCGCCGACGGGCGCATCAACCGGCACATCGCCGGCGAGCTCGGTGCTACGCTCGGAGCGAGCGCCGATTAAATTGAAGCTTCTTCCTGCGATATTCGCCGTATTTCTTTCGATTGGCTTGGCTTCTGCCCAGAAGCTGGACCCGGCCCAATGGTCGCTCGAAGTTGAATCCACCAAGGTCCCTCCAGGCAGCCAGGTTCAGGCAAGACTGAAAGCGAAGCTCGCCCCGGGCTGGCACCTGTACTCTCTGACGACGCCGCCCGGTCCCATTCCAACCCAAGTCAAGCTTGCGGAAAGTCCTGCGATCGCCGGTGTCACCATCTATCAGCCGCCCCCAACCAGAAAATTCGACGAAAACTTCAATTCCGACACGGAAACGTTTGAAAACGAAGCGACTTTTATTCTCGTAGCCGAGCTTGCCAAAGATGCTCAGCCCGGACCGCTGGAGTTGACTGCCCAAATCCGATACCAGATGTGTGATGACCGGCAGTGCCTCCCACCGAGAAGGAAGACGGCATCGGCCAGCATCTCCATTGACCCCGCTGCGCCCTCTGTCCAGCCATCGATTCCAGCGAACTATTCGGCAGTCGTCCAGGGTTCTCAGCCGGCTCGAGCAGCTATCACCCCGGTGGCGGATTCCCCGAACCAGCCGTCGTCGTTGACTGGGGGACTGGGCTGGTTCCTGCTGGCTGCCTTCGGCTTCGGGCTCGCCGCAATTTTTACTCCGTGCGTGTTTCCGATGATCCCGATCACGATGTCGTTCTTCCTGAACAGACAGAACCGCACGCGGCGGGACTCGGTTGTGCAGGCGAGTGTTTTCTGCCTCGGCATCATCGTTCTTTTCACCTCGTTGGGAGCGATCACGACGGCCGCTCTGGGGCCCTTCGGAGTCGTGCGGCTCGGATCGAATCCATGGGTGAACTCCTTTATTGCAGCCATCTTTGTGGCATTCGCGCTGAGCCTGCTTGGAGCCTTCGAAATTACCCTTCCCTCCGGCCTGCTGACGAAGCTGACAGCGGCCTCGGATCGAGGCGGCCTGATCGGAACCCTGCTGATGGGTCTGACGTTCTGTCTCACCTCCTTCGCCTGCGTGGGTCCCTTTGTGGGTTCGCTGCTGGCGGCGTCGGTGCAAGGGGAGCGGATGCAGCCTCTGCTCGGCATGATGTCCTTCGCCGCCGGGCTGGCATTACCCTTCTTCCTCCTGGCGCTCTTTCCTTCCTGGCTGAACCGTCTGCCTCGGAGCGGTGGCTGGATGGGGCGCGTCAAGGTGGTCCTCGGCTTTGTTCTGCTCGCGCTCGCGCTAAAGTACGCCAGCAACGTCGACCAGGTGTTACAGTGGAACTTTCTCACTCGGGAGCGGTTCCTGGCAGCCTGGGTGGTCCTGTTTGCGCTGCCGGGTCTCTACCTTCTCGGTTTCCTGAGGTTGCCGGGCGTCAAACCCGAAGAGCCTCTGGGTTTACCGCGGATGCTGATCGGCGCCGCCTTTCTGATCTTCGCGGTCAGCCTGATGCCGGGCATGTTCGGCGGCCGGCTGGGAGACCTGGACGCGTATGTGCCCCCGCCCGCCGCTGATGCAGGACTGACGCGGAGCGGCGGCAGTAAGACGGCGTGGCTGAAGAACAGCTACGCGGAGGCGCTGGAGCTTGCCCGCCGGGAGAACAAGCTCGTATTCGTGAGCTTTACCGGCTATGCATGCACCAACTGCCACTGGATGAAGGCGAATATGTTCCCCCGGCCGGAGATTCAGGAGGCTCTCAGCAGGTTTGTGCTGGTGGAGCTTTATACTGACGGTACTGACGAGGCATCCATGGTGAATCAGGAACTGCAGGAGAAGAAGTTTTCGACGGTCGCCATCCCGTACTACGCGATTCTGACTCCGGACGAGCAAGTGGTCGCCACCTTTCCGAGTCTGACTCGTAACCCGCAGGAGTTTTTGCGGTTCCTCCAGAACGCCGGCACCGCGGTTGCCTGGAAACAATGAGGACCGTTCGATGGGCCGGCAGTATCGCCGGCGCTTCCCTTGCTCTACTCCTCGTAGCGGCGCAAGTAGCGCCCCCGAATCCGCTGCGCGGATTTCCGGTGTCGGAATGGCGCGCTCAACACGAACTCGAGCAGAAGGCGGCTGCCATCCCGGATTCAGCAAGGATCGGAGCCTATCTCAAGCGGATGGCCGCGAAGCCGCACCATGCGGGGTCGCCCGGATCGAAGGAAATCGCCGAATACATCGCCGGATCATTGAGGGAGTGGGGTTTCGACGCGCAGATTGAGCCGACCGAGGCGCTGCTGCCGTACCCGACCCGGCGCGTCCTTGAAATGGTCGCGCCCAAGCGCTACCGCGCTTCTCTCACCGAGCCGGCTATCCCGGAAGACCCGGACTCGGCCCATCCCAACCAGCTCCCGCCCTACAATGCCTACTCCGCCGCAGGCGACGTTACGGCGCCTCTTGTGTACGTCAACTACGGCCTCCCCGAGGACTACCAGGTCCTGAAGTCAATGGGCATCGACGTCAAGGGCAAGATCGTGATTGCCCGTTATGGCGCGTCGTGGCGAGGGATCAAGCCCAAGGTGGCCTACGAGAACGGAGCCGTTGGCTGCATCATCTATTCCGACCCGAGAGACGACGGCTACTTCCACGGCGATGTCTACCCCGACGGGCCCTACCGTCCGCCTCGCGGCGTCCAGCGCGGCAGTGTGATGGACATGGCTGTTCAGGTGGGGGATCCGCTGACTCCCGGCTGGGGCTCGGAGCGGGGCGGGCGGCGCCTTCCGCTCAAGGAAGCCACCACCCTGATGAAGATTCCGGTCCTGCCAATTTCGTACGCGGACGCGCAGCCCCTGCTGCAATCGTTGAAGGGCCCGGTAGCGCCCGAGAAGTGGCGCGGGGCGCTTCCAATCACCTACCGCCTCGGACCCGGTCCGGCCACCGTCCGGCTAAGCCTTGATTTCGACTGGTCCACGCGTCCGGTTTACAACGTCATCGCAACCATCCCGGGAAGCACCTATCCGGATGAGTGGATCTTGTACGGAAACCATCACGATGCCTGGGTCAACGGCGCCAATGATCCCGTCAGCGGCGCCGCCTCTCTGCTTGAGACAGCCCGCACCTTGGCCGAGCTCCGGAAGCAGGGGTGGACCCCGAAGCGGACCATCAAGCTGGCGTTTTGGGATGCCGAGGAGTTCGGGCTGATCGGCTCCACGGAGTGGGTGGAGAAGCACCGCGACGAGCTGATGCAGAAGGCGGTGGCCTACCTGAATACGGATTCCAATGGAAAGGGGCGTTTCGGAGCTTCGGGATCGGCCATGCTCCAGCAGTTCCTGAAGGAGGTGATCCGGGACGTCGAAGATCCAGAGGCTTCCGGAAAGACGATCCTCGACACGGTCCGGGACCAGGAAGGCCGCCGGACGGAGTTCCGTCTCGGTCCCCTGGGCGCAGGCTCCGACTACGTCGCCTTTGCTCATCACACCGGCATCGCCAGTCTGAACCTTGGCTTCGGCAGCACCGCCTCGGGCGGTATCTACCACTCCACCTATGATTCCGTCCGGTGGTACACGTTATATTCCGATGGTGATTTCCGCTATGGAAAGTCTCTCTCCCGCATTACTACCCGGGCTCTGCTGCGGCTGGCCGATGCTCCGGTGCTGCCGTTTGAGTTGATCGGGTTCGTATCCACGGTAGACGGCTACGTTCAGGAGTTGAAGAAGCTGTCCCAGGCGTATGGAGGAAAGCTGGATCTAAGCCAGATTGTCGTGGAGCTCGCCCGGCTGGAGGCAAGCGCCAAGGCCTACGAGGCTGCCCTCGTATCCTGGACTCAGAACCCAGCCGCCCTGTCCAGCGAGCGCGCGAAGCAGCTCAACCGGCTCCTGTTCCAAACCGAGCGCTTGCTGACTCTCGAGGAAGGGCTGCCCGGCAGGCCGTGGTACAAACACCAGATCACGGCGCCGGGGCTCTATACCGGCTATGGAGCGAAGACCCTGCCGGGCATCCGTGAAGCGGCAGAGGCGGAGCGGTGGGAAGAAGCAAACGCTCAGGCTGCCCGGGTTGTAAAGGTTCTACAGGCTGTGGACAGCCAGATGCGCGCGGCGACGGATCTTCTGCGCTAGCCGTTGCGGGCATATGGCTCCGGATCTCTTGTTTTGAGATCCTTCATTTCCAAGCGGATGGCCAGCTCCGGACGCTTCCGTTCAATCTGCCATATCGCCATACAAGCAAGAAAAGCAACAGTTTAATTCATTCTCATAGTCTCTTCCGCCGGCCAGCCCCTATACTTCCCCTTTAAGCTGGGCTCATCGTACGAGTAGCTAAATCACAACCGGAGAATCCTCTGGAGGATTGGAGCGCAAGTAATCATATATGCACAAACCCATTAAGTACGCCGAAAAGGCCTTGACGGTCGCGGCCAACGCCGCGTGGGTAGTGTTCGACAGACTGAATCAGATCAACCAGAACCCTGGATTCACCCCGAAATGGTCGGATAAACCTCTGCTGAAGTCCTATCAGAAGATGAAGCCGCCGCTTGGCTGGCCTCGCGAGACTGATTCGCTCTGCCCGAAGTGCGTTCCCGAGCTCCGGGCCAAGATCCTCAACGGCGAGATCGACTACAGGGAATTGATGAAGACCGGCGAGAAGCTGGGCCAAATCAAAGCCATGATCATCGAGCGCGACGGGAAGATCCTCATGACGAAGACGTGCGAGAAGCACGGCTACTTTGAAGACGTCATGTCGATCGACCCGGAATTCTTCGCGCATCTCGAAAAAGTTTTCCCCGGTCGCGACATCCGAGCTCACAATGACGAGAAATTGCACAAGCACGGTTCTTCCACGATCACACATGGCCGGGGTTCGGTTTTAACGATCGACCTGACCAATCGCTGCAACATGATGTGCGATCCGTGCTTCATGGACGCAAATCAGGTTGGGTTCGTGCATGAGCTGACGTGGGAGGATATCAAGACGCTGCTGGACAATGCGGTCTCGATCAAGCCGCGCCGGCAGATGTCGGTCCAGTTCTCGGGCGGCGAGCCCACGCTCTCGCCGTACTTCCTCGACGCCGTCCGGTACGCCCGCAAGGTGGGCTACAACAGCGTCCAGGCCGCAACCAACGGAATCGAGTTTGCGAAGAGCCCAGAATTCTGCCGTCAGGCCGCCGAAGCCGGTCTCCGGTATGCCTATCTCCAGTTCGATGGCATCGGCAATGCGGCCAACGCGCATCGCGCAGTCGGCAACCTGTTTGATGTCAAGCTCCGCGCCATCGAGAACCTATACACCAACGGAGTCGATATCGTTCCGGTCATCACGATCGTCAACGGCATTAATAATGAGCAGGTTGGGCGCGTCATTCAGTTCGCGCTCGACAACCCGAAGCGGATTCCGTTCCTGAGCTTCCAGCCTGTCTCGTTCACCGGCCGCGACGAAAACGTTACGGACGAACGGCGTCACGCACAGCGCTATACGCTGAGCCACCTCGCCCACGACGTGAAGAAGCAGACGGGCCTCGGCGAGCCGGCACGCGACTGGTTCCCGATCTCGTTCATCAGCACCTTCTCCGACTGGAGCGACCTTGTTCACGGGCCGCAGGCAGAGTGGGGACAGTTGAGCTGCGGATGCCATCCGAACTGCGGCGTCGGCATGGCCGTGATGGTGGACAAGGAAACCAAGGAAGCCAAACCGGTGACGGCATTCCTCAACGCCGACCGGCTGGCAAGGGACGTGGCCCGCATCAACGACGCGGCTCGCGGAAAGTGGCTCTCCATCATTGGGATGGCGCTGGCCACCATGCGGAACTACGATCCGTTCCAGTCCCCCACCCACTTCAAGCTGATTGATCTGCTGAAGAAGTTCGACAAGACCTTCGGGGCCACGGGCAGGAACTACGGGCGCGTGGATGCTGGCCGGACCATGGCCGATATCGAAAAGCGCCGACAGGATCGCTGGAACTTCCTCTTCATCGCCGGCATGTGGTTCCAGGACCTGTTCAACTACGACTTCCGCCGCACCGAGCAGTGCATCATTCCGTACGCGACGCAGGAAGGCGAAATCAGCTTCTGTGCGTACAACACCGGTATCGGCTGGCGCAACATCATCGAAAAGATGCACATGACCGCCACGCTCACCAAGTGGTACGAGAAGCACGGCCGTCATGAGATTTACGCAGGCGGCAAGAAGGTCGGCTTGAGAAGCACACAGCACTCGATGGTCCTTCGCGAGGAGATTATTACGACCGAGACGCAGAAGGATCTCGACAGGCTCGGTATCGCCAAGAACGCACGCGAGGAGAAACTCCGCGCACGCGCCGAGCGGCTCAAGCAGCAGGAAGAGAACGCCCGCATGGCGAAGCTATACCGACAGTATGTGCTGAAGGAGCCGCCCGGGCCGGAGCTCGTCCAGATCTCCGGTATCAATCCTGCCCCCAAGACGGAGAAGAAGCAGGAAGAAGTTGGATCGTTTGGCGACTAGAGCCATTGGTCCAACCCGTATGAAAAGACCGGCCGCCGGGATTCCAAGTCCCGGCGGTTTTGTTTTTATGAGAGTCGCCTTCCGGCTCAAACACATGTGCTAGGATTTCGGGTTCGGAGAGTCACTCGTGAATCGTCGCACCTTCCTCCAGTCACTCATCGGAAGCTCTGCAGCTCTTGCCGCCTCTGCAGAAGCAAAGCCGCTGCCCATTGGAATTAACACCTACTGCCTGCGCTCACTTCGCTGGGACGACGCCACGCTGCTGCGATACTCTGCGGATCTGAAGCTCGACGCCATATTCCTTCAGGATTCACTTGATCCTCAAGTTATGGACCCTGCTCACTGGAAGGAGGTCCGGCAGCTCGCCCAGCAGCTTGGTTTGCATCTGGAGACTGGAGGAGGCGGCATCTTTCCCAAGACTCCCGACGCCTTTGGCGCCTCGGTCGCAAACTTGAGGAAGCAAATCGAGCGTGCGGCGGCGATGGGTTCGCCGATTGTGCGCTGCGTCATGGCGTCGGACCGCGCTTCCCTTCCCCCCGGTCCCGTCGAGAAGCACATGGAGACCCTGGTGCGGTTGCTGCGCGAGGTCCGGTCGCAGGTAATGGATGCGGGCCTTAAGATCGCCATGGAGGTACACAAGGACCTGCAGGCTTGGGAATACAGGCAGGTGGTTGAGGAGGCGGGCAAAGAGTTCGTCGGGATTTATCTCGATACAGGAAACCCTGTTTTTGTTCTAGAGCATCCCATGACGACGGTCGAGACGCTCGGGCCTTACGCGGTAACGGTCCATCTGCGCGATTCAGTCCTATACGAGACAAAGCGCGGCGTAGCCGTCCAGTGGGTTCCGCTGGGAGAAGGCATCATCGACTTCCACGCCATTCTCGCCAAGGTCCGCGAGCTGTGCCCGCACGTCCATGTCTACATCAAGCCGATCACAGGACGGCCGGCACAGGAACTGCCGTACCTCGAGCCGGATTTCTGGAAGCTCTATCCGAAGGCCCGGAGTAGCGACCTGGCGCGCTTCCTCTCGCTCGCCAAATCAGGGCATCCTTACGAGAGACCGATGGTTGTTGAGGACCTTCCGGGGCGCCCCATTCCGGAGTACCTGCTGCCGGCGATCCAGCATCAGCAGCGGAAACACCTCGAACAGAGCGTCGATTACGCCCGGAAGAACCTCAATCTGGGTGTCCGCTGGAGGGCGAACTCCTAGCGGACGCCCTCCAAACCTATTTAAGCCTTTCGATTCGTTTTTCGACCTCGGCCCGGTTGGCCGCGTTATCCTTCGCGAGGTACTCTTCAAGCTGCGCCCGAGCTTCCGCCCGCTGGCCCCGCCGCTCCATGATTTCAGCAACGAACAGCCGCGCCTTCGGGATCTCAGTGGCGGCGGTTTGCAGGTTGTGCAGGGCTTCATCGGAATAGATCCGCTGGGCAACCAGAGCGAGGCCCAGGATGTACCGCGCTTTGGTCGAGCTTGCATCGAGGTCAACGGCGCGACGGGCCGATACGACCGCTTCCGGGAGCCTTCCGAGTGAGTAAAGGGCGACGGCGGCGTTCACTGTAGCCAGCGCAGATCCGCTGTCCAGCCGGAGCGCGGTTTCGAATTCAACGAGCGCCTTTTCGTAATCGTTCTTCTGCAGGTATCGAACGCCGAGATTGTTATGCGCCTCCATGTAATCGGGGTCGATCTCGATTGCCTTCTTCAGATGCTCAATCGATTTTTCCATGTCGCCTTTCTCGGAGGCGTCCGCGGCCTTGCGAAATTCCTTCTGCGCCTTCGAGGGCACTTTATGCTGCAGTCGCGCCAGGGAAACCGTGCCGGTAATGGGCCTCTCCCGTTTCTCCATGCCTCCCAGGCGGACGAACAGAGGTCCGGAAGGAACATTCACAAGCTCCTGATGCAGAACGTCTCCAAACTGATTCAAGACCCGGAGAAAGTAGCTTCCGGGCGGCACGCCTCGTATCTCGAACTGGCCCGTCGACGATACATCGACACGGCGGCCACGCCCGATGCCCTGGTTTGATAGCTCGATCTGAAGATTGTCGAGCCCAACGCATCCTCCGCAAGCGATTTCACCGCTTAGGAAGTTGCCTCCGCTTACTTCAAAGCCTCGCTCACCGATGGGAGGGCCGCCACCAAGAATTGGATATTGGGCATGGCCTGGATTTGCCAGAGCCGCTGCCAGGAGGGACATCACAGCAGCTGACCGAAGCTGCATAGCGGACAAGCGAAGGGTCACACGGCACCTCGAAAATGTTTCTTAGTTTCTTGTTGCTTGTTCGTTTTTTCGGAGGCTTCAGCGCTGAAGTCCTGCCATCCGCTCTGGCGCAGGCAATTGCACGTACGTCGCCAACGCCGCAGGTAGAAACGGAGGAGTAAGTGACCCGGCGAGATGCGAATCACTTAGGGATTCTTAGAAAGCGACCAATGCAAAAATTACTTGGAAATACCTGCACCTCGGCCCCACAAATGTCGGCATAATTTTTAAATTCTTTCTATGTGGCGCACATTGAATCGCGCTAAGCGGAGCAGCGGGCTGAGAGGACTCCAACGGCTGTATTCGGAAGTCTCGCGAACCAGGAGTGAATACGCGGTCGAGGTATACTGTAAGGAGGAGCCCCGGCACCTTGTCGATCCGTAGATTCTTCCGTCTTTCAGCCCATGTACAAATGCTCCCCGTGTTAGAAAGCGGGGAGGAGACGCTGGTCGGCGGCCAGGCTGTCATGGAAGGCGTGATGATGAGGACGCCGCACAGCTATTGCGTCGCGGTCCGCAGGCCGGACGGCACGATTGTCACGGAGGAGAGCCCGCTGCCGCGTCTGTCGGAGAAGTACCCCGTCTTCAGGTACCCGGTGCTGCGCGGCGTGGGGACCTTGGGCCAGGCGATGTGGCTGGGGATCAAAGCTTTGCGCTTTTCCGCCAACCAGGCGATCGCTGAAGGGCAGCGAGAGGAAGGGCCGAAGCAGCAGGCCGAGCTGTCATCCTGGGTAATGGGTTTGAATTTAGCCTTCTCCTTCGCCTTTTTCGTCTTCCTCTATAAGTTCGTCCCGTTGTACCTGACTACCCTGCTCGAGCACAGATTTCCGGCAATTTCCGGTCGCATCGCGTTCAATCTGACCGACGGCCTCATCCGGATTGCGCTCTTTCTGGGCTTCCTGTACATGGTCTCCAGATGGAAGGATATCCGCAGGGTTTTTGAGTATCACGGAGCGGAACACAGAGTTGTTTTTAACTATGAATCAGGGAAGCCGGTGAGCATCGAGAATGCGCAGATGTTTCAAACATTCCATCCTCGCTGCGGCACCAGCTTTCTTCTGGTCGTGATGCTGATTTCCATGGCGGTGTATGCGCTCCTGCCGTTCGATGGCTTTGCTGCGAAATTCGCCGCTCGCATCGTGCTCTTGCCGGTAATCGCGGGACTCAGCTATGAGATGATCCGCTTTGCAGCGCGACGAAGAGGAGGATTGATGGCCGCCCTGACCGCGCCCGGGCTTTGGCTTCAGCGCATCACCACACAGCCTCCCTCCGATGACCAGACAGCGGTGGCGATTCGCGCACTCCAAGGCGCGATGGAACTCGAAAAGCAGCAGGGCGGCCCCCTGGTGATCGCATAACGGTTCGTATCAATGCAATACACGCAGAAACTCGATGAAATAGAGTCGCGCTTCGAGGAGTTGACGCGTATGATGGCGGACCCCGCCATCATCAACGATTCAGAGGCTTACCGGAAGACCGCAAAAGCTCAAAGCGAGCTGTCTGAAATTGTTTCGAAGTACCGCGAATGGAAGCAGGTGCATCGCAATCTCGAAGACAGCCGCCAGATGCTCGAAGAAAGCGACGCGGAGCTCCGCCAGATGGCGCTCGAGGAGGTGGAGCGTCTCGAGCCGAAGCTTGCAGAGATTGAGAACGAACTGAAGATTCTCCTTCTCCCCAAAGATCCGAACGACGAGCGCGACGTCGTGCTGGAAATCCGCGCTGGCGCGGGCGGCGATGAGGCGAGCCTGTTCGCTGCGGAAATGTTCCGGATGTATTCGCGCTATGCCGAGGAACAGGGCTGGAGAGTGGAAATCACATCGGCCAGCGAATCTGCCGCCGGCGGCATGAAGGAGATCCTGGCCCTCGTCAGCGGGAACAAGGTCTACAGCAAGTTGAAGTACGAGAGCGGCGTGCACCGTGTTCAACGCGTCCCGGTCACCGAGCAGCAGGGCCGCATTCACACCTCCACCGTCACCGTAGCCGTGCTGCCGGAAGCCGACGAAGTGGATGTTCAGATCGACGCCAAGGATATTCGGATTGACACGTTCTGCTCCTCGGGCCCGGGCGGGCAATCCGTTAACACGACCTATTCCGCTGTCCGCATCACGCACCTGCCGACAGGGCTGGTCGTTTCCTGTCAGGACGAGAAGTCGCAGATCAAGAACCGTGCGAAAGCCATGCGCGTCCTCAGATCCCGCTTGTACGAGATGGAGTTGGAAAAGCAGCGGGCGCAGATTGGAGCGGACCGCAAGAGCATGGTCGGAACCGGAGACCGCAGCGAGAAGATCCGAACCTACAACTTCAAGGAGAACCGCGTTACCGATCACCGCATCGGCCTTACCATCCACCAACTCGACCAGGTGATGGAGGGACATCTCGATCCGCTGATCGACGCATTGATCACCTATTACCAAACTGAAAAGCTTCGCCAGCAGTCAGAAGCGGGAGCCGGCCACGATGACGCTAGAAGCCGCACTCCGGCAGGGGTCCAAGCTACTTGAGGAAGCGGGAGTTCAAGCGCCTCGGCTGACGGCCGAGGTGCTGCTCAGCCACGCCATTGGCCGCGACCGTGTCTATCTCTACACCCATCCCGGGCAGGAGCTGGAGCGGATCCCGTGGATCCACTACGGGCGCTACCTGCATGAGCGGATGGGCGGCAAGCCCACGCAGTACATCACCCGCAAGCAGGAGTTTTACGGCAGGGACTTCCGCGTCACGCCCGATGTCCTGATTCCCCGCCCCGAAACGGAACATCTCGTAGAGACAGCGTTGCAACTGGCTCCCGGCGCACGGAGCATTCTGGATGTAGGGTGCGGATCCGGGGCAATCGCGATCACACTTCAACTCGAGACCGGCGCCAGAGTCGTCGCTACTGATATTTCCCATTCGGCGCTGCTTGTAGCAGAGTCCAACGCCAGGCGCCTCGGAGCGTCCGTCGAGTTCATCGAATGCGACGTCTCATCGGCCATCGCTTCGGAGGCTGTCGACCTCCTGGTATCCAACCCTCCTTACATTCCTCAAAGCGAGGAGCCGTATCTGCCTCGTGAGGTGCGGGACTTCGAACCTCACAAAGCCTTATTCGGCGGCCCGACCGGGCTGGAGATTTACGCGCGGCTGATCGACGACGCAAAGCGAGTCGTGCGTCCAGGTGGATGGCTGATGGTGGAGCTGGGCTTTAAACTCGAAGCGGGCGTGCGCGGGCTGCTGAGCGCCTGCTGGGAAGAGATCCAGGTTGTGCCGGACCTTGCCGGTATCCCGCGCGTGCTTGCGGCGCGCAAAGCTGCCGCATAGCATTTTCTATGAGGACCATCTTCCACGTAGACATGGACGCCTTCTTCGTCTCCGTGGAAGAGTTGTTCGATCCTTCCCTCAAGGGCAAACCGGTTATCGTCGGCGGCCAGCGCGACCAGCGAGGGGTCGTTTCCGCTGCCTCCTATGCCGCGCGAAAATACGGCGTCCACTCCGCCATGCCGTTGCGCACCGCGGCGCAGCTCTGTCCCCACGCGATCTTCGTGGACGGGCATCCGGAGCGATACCGCGAATACTCGCGCAAGGTGTTTGACCTCCTGAACCGCTTCTCCCCGCTCGTAGAAATGGCGTCCATCGACGAAGCCTATCTCGACCTGACCAACTCCGAAAGGCTGCACGGTCCTCCATTGCTGACCGCCCACCGGCTTCATGAGGCAATGAAACGCGAGACCTCGCTGAACTGCTCCATCGGGATTGCAACGTCGCGGCTTGTGGCGAAAGTGGCCTCCGATCAGGCCAAGCCGAATGGAATTCTTTGGGTGCTGCCCGGACAGGAAGCAGCGTTTCTGGCGCCACTCGACGTACGGAAGATTCCGGGAGTCGGCAAGGTCTTTGAGAAGAATTTGCACGAGCTTGGCATTCGCAAAGTAGGCGACCTCCGGAAACTCGACCAGTCCTTTCTAGCAGAGCGGATCGGGAAGTGGGGCCTCGCTCTAGCCGGCAAAGCCCGCGGCCTCGATGCGGGAGGATGGTTTGATAGCGAGGTCGGCCGCTATGAAGAACCAAAGTCGATCAGCCATGAACATACCTTCGGCGAGGATTCGGCGGATCAGAACCTGCTGGAAGCAACGATTGCGCGGTTAGCGGAAAAAGTCGGCAGCCGCCTGCGCGATCATGGCCTCCACGCGCGGACGATTCAGTTGAAGCTTCGATACTCGGATTTCACTACAATAACCCGCGCCCATACGCTGGACCATGCGACGCAGATCGACACCGAAATTCTGAGCTGCGCGCGCGACCTGTTCCGGAAGAACTGGAAGAAAGGGTTGAAGGTACGCCTGCTTGGCGTACACGCGTCGGGGTTCGAGCATCATGAAGGCCAGCTGAACCTGCTCGACGAAGACCGCAAGATGCGGTGGCGCAAGGCGTTCACCGCCGTGGATAAGATTCGCGAGAAATTCGGCGAGAAAAGCGTTTTACTCGCGAGCGGCTTGCCGGGCGATTTCCAGGAACGAGTCCACGAAAATCCGGCCGGACTGCCGGGACACGAACCTCGGAAGAAGAATTAGGAAGGGGGGCAAACGCCCCCGGATTACTGGTAGTTGACGATCGAGGCAAACGACGCTGCTTCGAGGCTTGCTCCTCCCACAAGCACTCCGTCAATTTCGGATTCGGCCATTAGCCCTTTGATATTTTCCGGCTTCACGCTTCCTCCATAGAGGATGCGAACATTGCTTGCCGCATCAGCGCCAAATTTGGCACGCACCTGTTCGCGAATCACCCGGTGCGCATCGGCAGCGATCTGAGGCGTCGCCGTCTTGCCGGTTCCGATGGCCCATACGGGCTCGTAGGCGATGACGATCTTCGCAAACTGGTCGGGCGTGAGCCCGGCGATGCCGCCCGCGAACTGTTCGGACAGCACGGCTTCTGTCCGTCCTCCCTCGCGCTCCTCCAGTTTCTCTCCAACGCAGATGATGGGATTCAGACCCGCCTCAAGCGCAGCCTGCGTGCGCTTCAAGACAGTTTCATCGGTCTCACCAAAGTACTGGCGCCGTTCACTGTGGCCGATGATGACCCACTTGCAGCCGACAGCAGCGAGCATCGGACCGGAGACCTCCCCTGTATATGCGCCTTCTTTGGCCCAGAACAGATTCTGCCCGCCGATTTCGATACGGGAACCGCTGACCGCCTGTACGGCCGTGCTCAGGTTGACGAACGGAGGGCAGATCACAATGTCGCAGTGATGGGCCGAGGAGACGAGCGGAATGAACTTTTCAAAGAAGGCCGACGTTTCCGAAGGCGTCTTATACATCTTCCAGTTGCCGGCCATAAGCGGTCTTCGAGTCATATGAGTGCGAGAGAGAATAGCTCCTTTTTCCGGGATGAACTTTAAATTCTAACGCAGAGTGGACGTCAGACGATCTGGTTGAGAAAGCTTTCGCCGCGAGCCAGACGAAGACCGTAGATCTCCGCTACGGTTTGGCCGATATCGGAAAGCGTAGGCCGAAGACCGAGACACACGCCTTTACGCGCCCTCCGACCGTAGACGAGAAGTGGGGCATACTCTCGGCTGTGATCCGTGGAGGCTGTCGTAGGGTCGCATCCGTGATCCGCTGTGAGAATTAGCAGGTCGTCCTCTCGGAGCTTCTCCAAAAGCGATGGAAGCCACCGGTCGACAGCCTCGAGCGCGCGCGCGTACCCCTCGACGTCGTTGCGATGCCCGTACAACTGATCGAAGTCTACGAGATTCACGAAGATCAGGCCGGACTCGACCAAGTCGAGTGCAGCCAGAGTTTTTTCCATCCCTTCTTCGTTTGTCTTGGTCTTCTCGTAGTCGCGAATGCCCCGCCCGAGGTAGATGTCGAAAACCTTTCCGACGGCGAAGACCATCACGTCCCGGTCGTCCAACTGATCGAGAAGCATCCCCTTCGGAGGAGGTACGGCGTAGTCCTTGCGGTTCCCCGTCCTCGTGAAAGAGCCCGGCGAGCCAACGAAAGGCCGCGCGATCACCCGTCCGACTTCGTGCGGTCCGCGCAAGATTTCACGCGCGATTTCGCACATCCTGTACAATTCCCACAGCGGGATGACCTCTTCATGCGCCGCGATCTGAAAGACGCTGTCGGCTGAGGTGTACACGATGGGCGAGCCCGTCCGCATATGTTCCTCGCCGAGCTCTTTGATGATCTCCGTACCTGAAGCTGGACGGTTTCCTAAAGCGGAACGGCCAACTCGCCGTTCGAACTCATCGATGACCTCAGGGGGAAATCCGTTGGGATAAACGGGAAATGGCTTCTCCAGGTGGATGCCCACCATTTCCCAATGCCCGGTTGTCGTGTCCTTTCCGGGCGATGCCAGGGCGCAGCGGCCATAGCAGGCCTGCGGTTCGGATGCGGGCTCGAGATTTGCGAGGGGTTTGATGTTCGCAAGCCCGAGGCTGACAAGATGAGGAAGGTGCAACGGCCGAAGCCGCGCTATGTTGCCGAGCGTATCGCTTCCTTCATCGCCATATTCAGCCGCGTCCGGCAGTGCGCCAATGCCGACGCTGTCCAGTACGATCCAAACAACACGCGAGAAGCGAGAGTCACTCACCCAGAGCCTCTTTGATGCGTTCTGAAAGCATATCAACGAACCGTTCCGGCACAAAGCCGTTGAAGCGGCTGGCAATCTCGCCTTCCCGGTTGAAGATGACGGTAGTCGGAATAGAATTCACGCGAAGAAGATTCGCCAGCCCGTCGTCAAACCAAATGGCCTTGTTCCACTGCTGGTTCTTCACGAAGGGAGCGACCACGCTGCGATCTTCGTCGGTGTTGATCGCCAGGAAAACTACGTCGTCCCGGTCGCTGAATCGCTTCTTCACCTCTTCGTAGAGCGGATACTGCGCCCGGCAGGGCCCGCACCACGTAGCCCAGAAATCGAGCACAACCACTTTGCCCTTTAGAGAAGGCATCCGGAGCTTTTGGCCGTCCAGCCCGGTGAGCGTGAACTCCATAGGCTCCGTTACTTCGAAGTTCGGGAACAGGCGGCGGAGCACCTCCTTCCGTTCCCCGGCGCGACGAAGATTGCGGTCGTACGCCTCCAGGATCAGGTCCCCGAGACCTTTCTCACTGCCGTGAAGCTGGGTGTAAAGAGCGCCCATCTGGGTTCTGATCTGCGCCCTCACGGCTTCGCTTTCGCGAGCATCGGGCAGCGTGAAAGCGTCGGCGAGATAATGCAGCGCCTCCGCTTCGTT
This sequence comes from uncultured Bryobacterales bacterium, assembly GCA_937959285.1. Taxonomy (GTDB): domain Bacteria; phylum Acidobacteriota; class Terriglobia; order Bryobacterales; family Bryobacteraceae; genus JADGHK01. The sequence goes on along the minus strand of CALGAR010000056.1, from coordinate 418 downwards.
CTTCGCCGCAATCAGCCAACGCGCAGCTTCCCGCGCCGACTCCACCGTCGGGAAGAAGTCAAAGCTCCTTTTCGCCAGATCGGCGCCCGCAGCGGCATCGCCCAGGATTCCGGTGGCACGCGCCTTGTAGAAAAGTGCGCGGCCCAGGCTCCGGTCCATATCCCGGCGGAACATCGCGCGGTCCCGATCGCTCTGAATCGCCTTCTTCTGAGCCTCTTCGTCCTTCTCGTTCGCCCGCAGCCGCTCCTCCAGCCGGTTCGCGTACTCCAGAGCCTTCCGCGCGCGGTCCTCTGTTTCCTCGGTCAAAAGGGATCGTGTGACGCGGTCAAGCACTTCGAGGTCAGCCGAGCCTCGGGTTATCAGTTTTTCCCCGTAGGTGATAATCCGGGAGTCGTCGTTCAGCTCTGCGGCAGTCTTG
>CALGAR010000055.1 GCA_937959285.1 uncultured Bryobacterales bacterium | reverse complement strand
CCTCCGGCCAGCGCCTGGTCGGCATACAAGACCGCACGGCCGAGGACGAGTATATCGGCCGGCTGGACCTGCAAACCGATTATCACCGTTTCACTGGCAGATACTTCCGCCGCAACCTGCACCGGCCGTTTTCCGGCGACCCGCTTGATCTCGCATCAATGTACGATCCCTCGGTTAGCCGCTCCCTTCAGCCCTATTCGCATCTGACCGTCAGCGATACGTGGCTCTTATCCGCAAAGAGGATCAACGTCTTAACGTTCGCAGTTCGGCAGCGAAGGACACTCAACGATTGGAGCGGGGTCGACTTGCCAATTGATTTCGCGAGCGCAGGAGTCAAAGGGATCGCCGTCAAGCAACCGGCGTCGCTGTTTGTAAATGTGAGCGGAAATTTTCTGGCGCGGCCCGGCTGGAACTACGACAAGCGTGACGCGGACATCCATATTGCGAACACGCACACGTGGATGACGGGGCGCCACGAACTCAAGATTGGCGGCGAATATCTCCGTGTCCGCAACGATATCCGGAACGAATTCCGCACGATGGGCAACTTTGAGTTCAACGGTTCGGCGACCCGCCACCCCATGAGCGATTTCCTTCTGGGCGAGGTCTATCAGTTCTGGCAGGGCGGCGGCGAGTATAAGGATTTGACGGGACATCGCGGGGGCCTGTTTATCCAGGAGTATTGGCGCGCGCGGCCGGACTTCACCCTGGACATCGGACTGCGCTGGGAACCGTTCATCCCCTATCAGGACAAACTAGGTCGCACACAGTGTTTCGTTCCGGGTGCACATTCGACTCGGTTCGTCAATGCTCCTTCGGGATACTTGAATGCGGGAGACCGGGGCTGCCCGCAAGGCGGATTCCATAGCTACTGGAAATCGTTCGCGCCCCGGTTCGGCTTTGCGTGGAGGCCTTTCCGGGGAGCCACAACCGTGCGCGGCGGAGCCGGCATTTTCTGGCATCCGCAGTTCACCATGCTGTACAACGGGTTCGTCAACTCGGCTCCGTTCAGCCCGCAAGTCACGCTCTACGGAGTGTCTTTCAGCGACCCGTATGGCGATGTTCCTAATCCCTTCCCGCAATCATTCGCTCCCTTTCAGCCCTCTTCGGATGTACTGTTTTCGAAACCGCTCGGCCAGTTCGGCGCTTTCGCTTCCACATTCCGTCCGGCGTACTCGGAGAACCTGAACCTGACAGTGGAGCGTCGAATCGCTGGAAACTGGACTGGCCGGATGTCGTACATCGGCAACCTTGGCCGGAGGCTGTCGTACACACACGATGTCAACTATGGCCGCTATACGGACGGCGCAACCCTTGCGAATTTGCAGCAGCGGCGCCCGTACCAGGACTTCGCGGGAATACTGATTACGGAATCGGGCAGCACTTCCTCGTATCATGCGCTGGAAGTTTCAGCGGCAAGGCAATCCGGGAACGGGCTGAGTCTGGAAGCCAGCTACACCTGGTCGAAAATCATCGACGAATATTCGGAAGATTCGAGACCAGGACAGACAGCTTCGATTGCAATACCGTTCGACAGGCGTGCAGCGCGTGCCGTGGCAGATTTCGACATCCGCCATCAGATTGTCGCTTCCGCTGTATCGTCGATTCCGTCGCCTGCGCATCGCGGCTGGTGGTCCCACACAGCCGGTGGCTGGGCGCTGGCCGGCATCGCTGTTGTTCGAAGCGGGCTGCCGTTTTCCGTGCGGTCCGGAACCGATCAGGCCATGAGCGGTATCGGTCAGGACTTCGCGGACATCACGGGCACCCCCCGCTTGCCCTCCGATCGGCCGAAGGGTGAGCGGATCGCCGAGTACTTTAACACCTCGGCGTTCGCGCTGGCGGCGCCCGGTACATTCGGCAACGCGCCACGGAACCTGCTGCGCGCTCCCGGTCTGGCAAACCTGGATCTGGCAGTTATCAAGAGGGTCATTTCGCGAGATCGCCTGCAGACACAACTTCGAGGCGAGTTTTATAACACGCTGAACAACGTGAACCTGGGCGCTCCGTTCTCCCTGGTGTCTAATCCGGCCCGGTTCGGGCGGATTGAGACATCCGCCCCGGCCAGAGTCGTTCAGTTTGCGTTGGTGACCCTCTTTTGATTTTCGAGGAAGAGAGAACTTCCGGTCGACGCTTCCCTATCGCGACTTCTTCAGGAAGCGGTCGAACCAGTCGAACGCGTCGGCTTGCATCTCCTTGTCGAACCGGTGGCCTCCCTCGTAGAAGATGGTCCGATAGTTCTGCGGTGCACCGGCCCGCTTGAAGGTCTCCGCCATCATGGCGTCGGCGCGCTGCATTTCGGAGAGCGTGTAGAGTTTGTCCTCCTTGCAGTTCAGCACCAGCGTCGGAGCCGGAGCCCGCAAGGCAAGGATTTCCGGAAAGTCCAGATACTTCGGCAGCAGAGGCACGAAGGTCATCCAGGTGTGCGTAAACGCCTTGTCCAGGATCAGGTCCCGCCACGTTGTCATGAAGCCGACCGCCACTGCGACTTTGATGCGGTCGTCCAGACCTCCGAGGTACACAGTACGCATTCCTCCGCCCGACAGACCTCCGCATCCGATGCGCGTCGGGTCGACCTCTTTCCGGCTGCAGAGCACGTCCAGCGCCTTCTGGTCCTCCACGAGGTAGACTCCCGGCCAAGTCGTTCCCGCCGAGATCAGGCTCTTCTCCATGACGTCTTCGTGTTGCCCCGCAAACCGGTTGTACCTACGAATCCCTTCCATATCGTCGGGCGTCGGGTCCACGCCGTCCCGCCGGATCCGCTCGGGAACATCCTTCACCATGACCCTTCTGCTGGCGAACGGGAAGGTGTCATGAGCCAGGACGACATATCCTCGCTTGGCAATCTCATTGGCCCACGCGAGACCGCCATAGTTCTCAGCCTGGTGCTTCTCCTGGATCGCCCACGGCTTCGAATCCGTTCTCGCTACCTTGCGCCAACCGAGGAACTTGTTCCCGCCATGATCGTGCAAGGCGAGAATTCCCGGCAGAGGCCCGCGGGCGCCGGCAGGCTTAAGCAGTACGGCTTCCGTTCTGCCGCCGCCGGAAGGCAATTGCCAAGACAGGAATTCGATGTCAAGACCGTCATACGTAGTACGGCCCGTAACGGTAACTTTGGGAACGCCGCCCAGGTCCACCGGGGCGATGTACTCGAGCGCCCGTTTCCGCGCCACTTTGCGCCATTCCCGCACATCCTTCCATTTGCCCGTCCGGAATGACAGCAAAGCGGGACCATCCCCGAGCACCTTCTCAGAAAGCCAGGGGCCGTAAGCCCCTACCTGATTGATTCTCGTCGCCGTCGTTTGCCCGAAAACGACAAAAGACAACGCGACGGCGCTGCCGAAAGCAACTACACGATTTACCTTCATGTTCTCCTGATCAAATGGCCGGGCGTCCCGCTGGTGCTTCGACCCTGGCCCGGCGTCACCGCCGGGCTTAGTTGCCTGTTACTGCGAAGCAATAAAACAAACCCGCGCCGCCCGTAGACACTAGATTCTCCTGGCTGCACCCGCGGGTGGCATGGACCGAATTCCACGAGATGCCGCCGCCGTTTCTGTCATGATGCCCCACCTGCGCCGAGCCAGCTCCGTTGCTTGTCCAATTGTTGCACGTGTGGTCTGCGCCGTCGGTGAAGGCGCGCCCGTCCGGCTGCGATCCAGTAAGAATGTCGTGCATATTCGGCTTATCGCCCACACCGTTCACGAGCTCGCCCTTCTCAGTGAGCGCGTTATTCTTGGTGATCAGATTTCCAGTGCGGGCCAGCTCCAGCGTGTCACCGTGCAGATGCGCCAAGTCTCGGGCGATCATCGTCCCGCGGTAGTTGTGCCACGGACCCTTGCCAATTCGGTCCCTTGCATTGACTGCCGGCTTTCCGTCGGCAGGCGAGGTGCTCAGGTACGCCCTCCAGGTCAGACCGCCGGCTCCGGCTGCCTCAGCGAGCTTCTGGCAATGGGCATCCGCCCCTGCGAGCCCGCCAAGGTTGGCGCCATCTCCCATACCTACACTCGTCACAAAGAACGTCATTGGCGGACGCTGCTGCTGCGTCGCCTGGCCGAACAATGTCATGGCACTCAATGCGAACAAGAGAATTCTCATCGGTCTCTCCGTGGGCTTGCTGATCAACAACGTTCTGTCGCTCGATGGTACTACGTTTCATCTTCCCGGGAAACTGTTTGAGGCTTCCGAACGACGCCGGCATGGCTGCTCGCACAACTATTTCCGTTTCCAATATATCGTTTTGTGATATAGTCCGGATGTGCGATCACGTTCGACGAGTGATGCTCCTCCGGATCCGGCGCCTGAGTCATTTCTGCCGCTTCACAGGGACACGTTTCACATTCTCGTTTCCCTTGCCGACCGCGACCGGCACGGCTACTCCATCATGCAGGATGTTCTGGAACGGACGGACGGGGCTCTGCGGCTCAGCCCCAGCACACTCTATGGTTCGATCCGCCGGCTACTCGAACAGGGGCTGATCGAGGAGTTGACGGAACGGCCCGATCCCGCGCATGACGATCAGCGGCGCCGTTACTATCGGCTAACCCAGCTTGGACGGGCGGTCGCTATCGCCGAAGCCCGGCGCCTGGAGCGCCTGCTTGCCGACGCGCGAGCCACGGGCCTGCTTCCCCGGAGGGCTTGACGCGGTGTCGAAGTCAGAGCGCGGCGAGGGCGTCAGCGCCAAGATCTTCCGTGCCCTGCTCAACCTCTATCCGGCTGCCTTCCGAGACGAGTACGACCGCGAACTGACGCTCCTCTTTATCGACCGCTACCGGGATGCGGCAAATCCGTGGGATCGCGCGAAACTCTGGTTCGATGTGGTCCGGAGCCTTGCATTGGAAGTTCCAAAGGAACACTACCGCATGATTCTTCAGGACCTGCGCTACGCCTGGCGCTCTGTGCGCCACCATTGGATCGTTACCCTTACCATTGTCTTCACCCTCGCCGCGGGCATCGGCGTGAACACAGCGCTCTTCTCGCTGCTGAACACAATCGTGCTTCGAACCCTTCCCGTCCCCGACCCGCACGAACTCTTTACTGTGACCGCCGGTCCAGGGAGCCGCTTCTCCGGGCCGATGTTCCAGCGTCTTCAGAAGAGAGCGCCGGAGGACGTCGAGATCGCGGCGATGAGCCGCGTCGCCCGAGTGTATACGCGGACTGATGGGACGCAAGAGCTGGAGCCTGCCGCTCTGCAGCTTGTGTCCTCGAACTACTTCCGGGCACTTCGGAACTCTCCCGTCCTCGGCCAGCCCTTCCCGGTCGAAGCAGATAGTCCTGTCAAGGCTTCTCCAGTTGCCATCGTCAGCCACAGGTATTGGCAGAGGCGTCTCGGCGGAGAGCCGGACATTATCGGGAAAGCGATTACCATCAATGGGACCAGCTTCACGATCATCGGCGTGGGTCCGCAGGGATTCGGCGGCGTCTGGTTAGAATCGCCCGTGGATATCTGGGTACCGCTTACGATGCAAGCGGCCGTAAAGTACTCCCAGAACTTCAGTGCGGATCGCGCAGACCTGAGCAGCCCCTGGTTACCGCAAGAGACCATCTGGTGGCTCGACGTGATCGTCCGGTCAAACCCTGCCAGAACGGCCGCCGTCACGGCCGCTTTCCGCGCGGCTGTTCGGGATTGGGTAAAGGGCGGCGAAGCGCGGATCGCGCTACAGCCCTTCTCAACCGGGTTTTCAGGCCTCCGGCAGCG
>CALGAR010000054.1 GCA_937959285.1 uncultured Bryobacterales bacterium | reverse complement strand
CCAGAGCCGCCGCGCCAATCCCCAGTGCTGTCTTCCTCATTACGCGTCCTCCATCCATTGCTTGGATCGATCCTTGGCTGTGCGCCTGCACATCCGTTCACGGGGAATGAGGCAAGCCTTGTGCCAGGAGCTTTTTCCTTTGCGTTTTCAGGCACTTGCCATCATGAGCTGCAACGGCGCAAGACGGCGGCGGTCGCGACGGCCGCGTCGTTTGTCAGGGTTCGGCGACAGAGCTCCGCCGCGCGAGACTAATTTTCAACCGGCGGCCGGGAGCGCCTGATTCACCAGGATTTTCAAGGAGTTGAAGGTCGCCATTACCAGACAGGCCAAGCCGCCGCTCGTGCCTGAAGCCCCTGTTCGCGACGAATGGATGGATCGCTGCGCCGGAACGATTCTGCGCGGAGCCGCATTTGTCCCTAAGCTTGCATGCATGAAACGTCTCACCGCCGGACCCGGACCCGGAAAGGGCGCATGCTGACGCTCGATCAGCTCCGCAGGAACCGCAACGTACTCTTCTGGACCCTGCACGCCGCAGGCTGGGGCGCCTACGCCGTCACGCAGTCCTTCGGGGCGCTGCTCTACGAGAAGCCCCTGAGCTACCAGCTCGTGATCGCGATCGCCGCCGGGGTCTGCCAGGGATTGGAGTTAGGAAGCAACGCCCAGGCCGCCCTCATCACGAGGGGACTTGCGGAGATTACCCGGCTGGCCGTGGCTGCCGGAGGGCAGTCCGCTACGCTGGCAGGACTGGCGGGGTTGGGCGATCTGGTGCTCACATGCACGGGCGAACTGAGCAGGAACCGTCAGGTTGGCATCGAATTGGGCCGGGGCCGGTCGATCGAAGAGATCCTGAAGTCCATGCGCATGGTGGCTGAAGGGGTGCGGACCACGCAGGCGGCGTTGCAGCTTGCCGCCAGGTACTCCGTGGAGCTGCCGATCACAGCGCAAGTCCAGAGGATTTTGGAAGGACTTCCCCCCAGGGAGGCCGTTCGGGATCTGATGGAACGTTCGCTGAAGATGGAGTGAGGCCGAAACGCATTCGTTTGTAAACTGAACGGGCTGGAAAGCCGTCAGTCCACTTGTCGAACCGCTCGTGAGAGGGGTTCCCGACAAAATTATGGCAGCAGACCCCCTTTCCGAAGCGCAACCTTCCTGGAGCAACCGTGTTGAGGGAAGTGTGATGCCAGTTGCGGCGACTGTGGAGCGCGACGCGGAGCTCATGCTTCGTGTCCGCGACGGCTGCCAGGAAAGCTTTGGACTCCTGCTCGACAAGCATCGCGGGCCGGTTATCCATTTTCTGTATCGAATGGTGCAGAATCAGGCGGTGGCGGAGGAGCTCGCCCAGGAGGTCTTTCTACGGGTCTACCGCTCCCGTTCGACCTATGAGCCCACTGCGAAATTCACCACATGGCTCTTCCGGATCGCAACTCACCTGGCGTTGAACTGGATCCGCGATGGGAAAAGGGAGAAAGGGCAGGAAAGCCTCGACGAAGGTCCGACGGAGGGGCTGGTCAGGCAGGTGCCGGACACGGCTCCAAACGTCGAGCATGTCCTGCTGACCGAGGTGAAAAGGGAGGAGATTCGCCGGGCGATCCGGGCATTGCCCGAAAAGCAGCGGGCAGCCGTGCTGATGCACAAGTATCACGAGATGGAGTACGCGCAGATTGCCAAGGTGCTCGGCTGTTCGGAGTCGGCGGTGAAGTCGCTGCTGTTCCGCGCTTACGAGTCGCTGCGGTCGCGTCTGGCGCATTTTGCCCGGTGAGTAAGGTTTTTGACGGCGAGTCTTTGGTTATATCGAGTGTGTTAATAAGAAGGTGAGGGTATCCCAATGAAGTGCCCGGTGGAGAGCAAAGAGAACGTAGATCTCCTGCTCGATTTCTGCCTGGGGAAGCCAGGCGCTGCTGCGGCTAAGCTTGCCCGGCACGTCGAAGCGTGCCCTGCCTGTCAGGAGTTCTGCGCGTCCTGCTCTGCCTTGTGGTCCGACCTCGATCTCCTCGAAGCGCCCCCGGTCTCTCCGGACTTCAACCGCAGGCTGTATGAGCGGATTGAAGCGGAAGAATCGGGTGTCTGGCGGAAGTTCCTCTCGCTCTTCCGGCTTCGTTGGATGCGTCCGGCGACCGCGGTCGCGGCTGCCGGTATGCTTGTCGTATTCGGTGTCCTGCTGCAAAGCCCGTTCGTCCCGGAGAATCTTCCCCGTCCCCTGATGGAAGCGAAATCCGACATCGATATCGAGCAGATCGAGGAAACGCTGGAAGATCTGGAGATGCTGCGAACTCTGCCGGTCGTCATCAGCACGGAGAGCCCGGCGTCGCTTTGAAGATATGCTCCGTCGTATCAGACAGTCGCTTGCGTACCTCCTGATTGGCGCTCTGACCACCGCGCTGCTGCCGGAGACTCTGTCGGCGCAGTTGCGTGACCGGCTGAGGAACCGTCCCCGGCGGTTTTCCCTTGGACTCGAGCGCTTCCGGAAAATGACGCCGGAGGAACGCCAGCGTGCCCTGGACCGCCTCCCCCCCGAACGAAAGAAGATTCTGGAAGAGCGACTGAACAGGTTCAACCAGCTTTCTCCCGACGAGCGAAAGCGCTTGGCGGAGAAGTACGACGAATTTCAGCAACTGCCCCCGGAACAGCAGGAGCGCTATCGCCAGATTTTCCGGCGGTTCCGGGAGATGCCGGAAGAGAGGCGTTCCGTCCTCAGAGACGAGGCTGTCGCGCTTCGCGACTTGCCTGAGCCCGAACGCCGGAGCCGCATGCAGTCTGAGGAATTCAAGAAAAAGTACTCCGAGAAAGAGCGGAAACTTCTGGAAGATTTAGCGGGCGCCGTCCCTCCCGAGTAAGGGAGCCGGCTGACCTGCGTTTTGCAATTTGCCCCTCCATCGTTCGATTTTGAAATCTTAACAATCTAAAGATGGCCAAGAATTGGGGAGTTTGCTACCATCCCCCCATGAGCCAGTGGGTCTTTCGGACGGTTTTCGTGTGTCTGCTTTTCGCAAACGTTCTCAGGGGCCAGGGGACGACCTCCCGTGCCATCGGAATCATTCAGGATCCAAGCGGCGCCGCTGTGGCCGGAGCCAGTGTTCGTCTCACGAATGAAGGTACGAACGCAAGCTTCACCACGACTTCAGCCGAAAACGGCGCCTATTTTTTCGAGGCTGTGCAGCCAGGTCGCTACACGGTTTCCGTCGAGGCTCCGGGATTCAAGAAATTCGCTTCACGAGGAAATATTGTCAGCATCGGCCAGCCGACCACGGTGAATGTCACGCTCGAGGTAGGCGGGGTCAGCGAACAGATTGAAGTTGTCGAATCGGCCGAGGTTGTTCAGACGAGCACTTCTGGTAATATCGGGAACCTGTTCAGCGACCGTGTCATTGCGGATCTGCCCATTGTCGGCACCCGCGGCAGGAACCCGCTGGATCTGGTGACGCGGCAACCCGGCGTCGTCAGCGGCGCGAATACGGGCGGCGGCGTTCATGTGAACGGCGCCCGCGACCGGGCGTGGAACTACACGCTCGACGGCATCGACGTGAATGAAACGAGCGCCGGAGGCTCAAACTTTGCGCCTCTCCGCGCCAATCCGGATTCCCTCGCTGAGTTCCGTGTGCTCACTTCCAATGCGACGGCGGAATTTGGCCGGAACAGCGGCGGCCAGGTGGCGATGGTCACGAAATCCGGGACGAATGAAATCCACGGCAACCTGTTCTGGTTCTACCGCACCCCGCGCCTGAATGCGAATGAGTGGGAGTTTAACCTCAACGATACGGAAAAGCGGCAATTTGTCCAGAACATCCTTGGGGGCAGCGTCGGAGGACCGATCATTAAGAACCGGACCTTCTATTACGGGAATCTTCAGGTGCTCCGGGCGCGCGAGTCGGCGATCGTCAACCGGACGGTGTACACCGAAACCGCGCGGCAGGGCATCTGGCGCTACGTAATCGGGGGGCGGAATCAACCGGCTGGCGTACCGAACGCGAGCGTCGACGCCAATGGCAATGTGCTCCCAGGCGTGAACATCGGAACTTACAACATCATTGCCAGTGATCCAGAGCGCATCGGCGCTGATCCGCGAATCCGCGACCTGATTGCGTCGACGCCTCTTCCCAACAATTTCACGCTGGGCGACGGTCTGAACACCGCGGGGTACACATTCGCGGCGCTCCAGAATGAGAAGCAGTATGACTCTGTGATCAAACTGGATCACATCCTCAACGACAAGAACACCGTGTATGCGCGTGTGGCGTGGGGACGTCAGGACACGGATTGTGATCGGGGGAATGGCGGTTCGCCCTTCTTCCCGGGGGGAGATTGCGTGGTGAATACAAAACGAGACCCGCGAAATCTGGCATTTAACTGGCGCACGAATCCCCGCCCCAATCTCACAAATGAGTTTGTCGTCGGACAGAACTATTTTGCTTTCGATTTTGTGACGCCAACGTCGGATCTGAGCAAAGTGACTCTCACCGGCGCTCCCGTTACCGTTCCTGAGACCTTTGATTTCGGGAACCGGCGTGCGCTTACTACGTGGCAGTTTGTCGATAACCTGGCGTGGTTCCGCGGCGCACATTCTCTGAAGTTCGGCATCAATTTCAGACTCCAGCGTCACGAGGATGTCCGCGGCTCCATCGGCGGCTACAACGCGACCCAGGGCGTCAACTTCTCTCGCTTAATCAATACGGTGGATCCGCAGAGATTCGGACTGCCCGCCAACATGAACTCGATTGATCGAGAGAACCTGGAGAGCAGTATCAACTTCATCCTGGGCAGGGTCGGCTCCACGTTCCGGGGATTCCCGGCGCAGGATGGGAGATTTGTGGCAGGCCTCTACAACTTTGACGCCCGGTTTAACGAATACGACTTCTACGTCCAGGACACCTGGAAAGTACGCCGGAACCTGACAGTCGATCTGGGACTGCGGTGGGAGGCGAAGATGGCTCCCCGCGCGGGATCCGGCAGCGTGATTCGCCGGCCTGATGCAGCTCTCGTCTATGGCGCTCCCAATTCCAACTCGCTGCGCTGGGTCGATGGGAGCCTGTACCGGGACGACTGGAATAACTTGAGTCCCGCTGTCGGCTTCGCCTGGGATCCGTTCTCCAGCGGAAAGACTTCCATTCGAGCGAACTACCGCATCGCTTATGACCGCATCAATACGTTCGTCCTGTCGAGCTCGGTTTTCCAGAACCTGCCCGGCGCCGTCGACAGCATCGAGACGCAGGCGTACGGGCAGGCGGGA
>CALGAR010000053.1 GCA_937959285.1 uncultured Bryobacterales bacterium | reverse complement strand
CCGCGCGCCGGTTCGTCTGCCGGCGTGGAGCGCGTCGCCGGCGCTCCGTCCGGAGGCCGCGAAGGAAGCCGTGAGCGCGGTCCGCTCGTTCATCTCAGGTGTCCTGCTTCCTGAGAAGTGCGATGGAGAGCGCCAGCACGACGGGAATCGCGGCGACGATCGCCCAGAAGGACGTCTGCAGATCCGCGAAGCCGAGCGCCTTGCCGAACACTCCACGGCTGATCGTCACCATGTGCGTCGTGGGCTGCGCGCGCCCGATGACGTAGCCGAAGCCTTCGAGCGACGAGACGGGATTGAGGAGCCCCGCGTACTCGACCGCGAGCACGATGCTGATGATCATGGTGAGGAAGATCGCCGCGGTCTGGGTGCGCGTGAACGTGGAGCAGAACAGGCCGAACCCGGTCGAGTAGACGACGAAGACGAGCATCGAGACGGCGAGCGCCGTGAAGCTGCCCTTCACGGGGACGCCGAACACCGTGATCGACAGCGCGGTGAGCAGCAGGAAGTTGACGAAAGCGAGCGCAACATAGGGGAGCTGCTTGCCGAGGAGGAACTCGGTCCGCGTCGTCGGCGTCGCGTAGAAATTGATGATCGAGCCCAGCTCCTTCTCGCGGACGACGGACAGCGCCGTCAGCATGGCCGGAATGAGGAGCAGCAGGATCGGAATCACCGCGGGCACGATCGCGGGCAGGCTTTCGACGTCGGGGTTGTAGCGATAACGGGTCTCGATGCTGAACGGCGGAGAGAGCGACTGGCCGAGCCGCTCCCGCGCCTGCTGGACGAGCCAGAGCTGGTGCATGCCCTGCACGTAGCCCTGCACCGTTTCTGCGCGCTGGGGCATCGCTGGATTTCTTGGCCCCGGATGGCGAAGGGCGCTACCGGCTGACGCCGATCCCTCCGAGCTCGCAGAGATGCGCGAAAGCATCCGCCTCGCGTTCGTGGCCGCGTTGCAGCACCTGCCACCCAAGCAGCGAGCCGTGCTGCTCCTGGTCGAAGTGCTCGGCTGGTCCGCTGCGGAAGTGGCCGAGAGCCTGAACACCTCTGTAGCGTCCGTCAATAGCGCTCTGCAGCGAGCCCGCGCTACCCTTGCCAGTCGCAACATTACAGAGCGAGCCCCGATGTCTGAATCGCAGGAACGCCTTCTGGAACAGTATGTGGATGCGTTTCATCGATACGACGTAGACCAGCTCGCAGCCCTGCTGCGCGAGGATGCGACGTTCTGCATGCCGCCCTTTTCTCTTTGGCTTCGGGGTCCAGAATCCGTTCGTGCCTGGCTCCTTGGCCGCGGAGCCGGCTGTCGAGGTTCGCGCCTCCTGCCCATTGCGGCCTGCGGTTCGCCCGCATTCGCCCATTACCACCCATGCCCCGACGGTACGTACACACCCTGGGCTGTGATCGTACTCGAACTCTCAGGCGATCGGATCGCCGCGTGGAATTCGTTCCTCGATACCGAGACACTGTTCCCACGTTTCGGCCTGCCGATGCAGCTACCTGCGTAGCGCCTGCATAGCGCGAAATTTTTTCTCGGGACCGATGATTTTAGCCTTCTCGGCCAGTCTGTATGGTTGAGAGGCTTGGGAAACCGCCTATAAACCGGGTCATATCAAAGGCGCCCGGCGAGCCTCTGTAGAACGAAACCCTGGCGCCGGAACCCGCGAAGGAGATCCTGCCAGGGATTCGTTTGTAGGAACCAAGGAGTGAAGCGTGGCTATCAAACATCTGAATCCGTACATCGTATTCAACGGCGTTGCAGAGAAGGCGATTGCACTCTACGAGAAGGCTCTGTGCGCGAAAGTTCAGACCCTCATGCGCTGGGGTCAGGGACCCGAAGGGTGCGTGGCACCCGAGCACAAGAACCTCGTGATGCACTCCGTCCTGCTGATCGGAGGGAATGCGATCATGGTCGCGGATACACCGCCGGATAGACCGGTTCCCACCGACGGGAACGTGCGAATCGCGCTGGACTTTAACGATCCCTCCGAGATGACGAAGCTGTTTGACGCACTCGCCGAGGGAGGTAAGGTCGTCCTCCCGATCCAGGATACGTTTTGGGGGGCAAAGTTCGGGATGCTGACCGACGCTTTTGGCGTTCACTGGCTGTTCAACTGCGAGATTGCAAAAACCGCGGAGTAGATGATGGCAGGTAAGTCTTCGAGGAAAGTATTCATCAATCTTTCGGTCCAGGACCTCAAACGGTCCATGGACTTTTTCAAGCAGCTCGGCTTCGAGTTCAATCCCGCTTTCACGGATAACAACGCGGCTTGTATGGTGATTAGCGAGGAAGCGTACGTGATGCTCCTCACCGAGCCGTTTTTCAAGAACTTCACGAAGCGCGAGATCTGCGACCGGAACTCTCACACGGAGGCTCTTTTAGCGCTCTCCTGCGAGAGCCGCGCGGAAGTGGACGAGATGGTCAACAAGGCGGTCGCGGCGGGCGGCAAGCACGCGATGGCCCCGATGGATCACGGGTTCATGTACAGTTGGAGCTTCTACGATCCCGACGGCCACCACTGGGAAGTCATCTGGATGGATCCGAAAGCGATTCCTCCGCAGCCGGGCGCGCAGGCGTAACTCTGCCCGCCGCGACGCATCGCGAACTACGTCCACAGATGGCAGAGCGGGCCCAGGACCGCCTCAGCGGGCCTGGGCTGTTTTCCTCATCGCATCCAGACTCTTATCCGGATAGGGAGGAGCAGGCGGTACCTTCACCGGCTTCTCCCTGATCTGACTGGATAGGTAAGCAATGGCTGCTTCCAGTTGCGCGTCCTTGCCGTTGAAGGTAGCGTGCGGGAGATTGTCGACAACGATGTCGGGTTCCACTCCATGCCCTTCGATTAACCACTTGCCCTCCGGTCCATAGACACCAATTTCAGCCGCAGAGGCAATGCCGTGGTCGGCCAGAGTATTGCTGGAGGTCAGCCAGATCTCCCCGCCCCATGTCCTCGTGCCAATGACTTTGCCCAATTCCAGCCGGCGGAATCCTTCAGTAAATGCTTCCCCGTCAGACGCCGTCCACTCATTACACAGGACAACGATGTGCCCGCGAAAGGCGTACTGCATGTTCCAGGTCGGCCGCCCTACTCGCGGTTGCCAGTAGAACCACGCCTTCCGCAGCAGCTTTCCCAGCAGCCAGCTATCGATGTTGCCGCCGCGGTTGTGCCTGACGTCGATGATGAGGCCTTCGCGATTGAAAACCGGGTAGAAGTGCTCCGCCCACTGGTTGATGTCATTCGGCCCCATCGCGCGCAGGTGCACGTAGCCGATCTTTCCATTGCCCTCCTTTTCGACGATGAGGCGGCGGGTGTACTCCCACTCGTGATAACGAAGATCCGCTTCCTCCCTCACGGTGATCGGTGTCACAACGACGTCCCTCGTCTCCGCCTTTTCGGCCGTCCGAACAGTCAGGAGGATCTGTTTCTTAGCGTGGTTCCGCAGCAGCTCGCCGATATCCGTCGCCGACAGTGTATCCCGGCCGTTCACCTTTAGAATCACATCGCCCTCGCGGAGATCCACATCCGGATGAGCCAGCGGCGAGGCAAGGTCCGGCCGGTCCGGGTCCGACTGGTAGATGTGCTTTACAACGTGACCGCCCATCTCGGCACTTCTCTCAAGCCGTGCCCCGAGCGCTCCGAGCTCAATCTGATCCGGACCGCGGCGAATATCCCCGCCACGAACCGACGTGTGCAGCGCCGAGAGCTCACCCACCAGCTGGGCGATCAGATCACTCAACTCCTGCCGGTCGCGCACGCGATCGACGAGCGGCAGATATTTGTCCCGCATCCGGGGCCAGTCGATGCCGTGCATGTTTCTGTCGTAGAAGTAATCCCGGTGCAGACGCCACGCATCAAGGAACAGCTCCCGGAACTCCTCTGTGGGGACGACCGGAAATGTCCAGTCCTTCAGGTTTACTCTGGCATCGTTGAGCGTCTTTGGCGCCTTGAGCACCGCTTCTCTGACGGTTGCGTCAAACACGAAGATGTCATCGCCCTTTCGGACCATCATCTTCTTCCCGTCGCCCGACAGCTCGTAAGAGCGGACGTCTTCGAGCAGGGTCTCCGGCTTCTCACCCTTGTTCCCAATATCAAGGCATTGAAGATTGGTCTTCTGTGCGGGTGTCGAGTTCAGCCAGCACAGCCGTTTCTCCTGCACCGTCAGCCCTCGGTAGTTCCCGGGCGGAACGGGGACTTCACGGATGCGAGCCGCAAGCCCATCGATGTCGATTTCGACACGGACTGGAGCCTTTTTATCCTCACTCTTTGCCGACTCAGCGGGCTTGTCCGGATGCAGCTCGTCCGGAGGCTGGAAAGGCGATCGCAGTCCCCTCTGCAGCGCCATCTCATAGATCTTCACCGTTTGATCGAAGTAAGGATCGGGCTGGCGCGGGCCCCACGGCGAGAAAACCTTCGTCTTGAGTGAGCGATCCGAAAGGAAGTACAGTCTCTTCCCGTCCGGGCTCCATCCCGCACTGAAGCTGTTGTAGCGGTCGCTCGTAATGGGGGTCGTAGAGCCCGACTCCACGCTGTAGAGGTACAACCGTTCGAAGGTGTTGGCTCCCTCTGCGGAATACACGATCCAGCGGCTATCCGGGGACCAGCGGACGTCGGAGAAAACCGGGCTGGAATTGCCGCCGTATGGATTCACGGCGATTTCTTTCTGTGTCTTCGTGCTTACATCGAGCAGCCACAGGCGGTTGTCCTTATCCTGATGGACAATCCACTTCCCATCGGGAGAAGGGATTGCCTGCCACCGCAGCACCTTTCCGTCGCGTGTGAGCTGCTCGCCTTCACCGACGCCGTTGGCGGGAATCTTCCAGAGTTCCACCTCTCCGGTTTCAGTGGAGAGAACCAAAAGATCCTTTCCATCCGGCATGGCGCGCGCATCGCGGAACCGGCCCGGTTTCCGGGCGGTGGCGTTCACCAGCCTGCCCTGCCCGGCGGGCACGACGAAAACCTTTCCGCGCGCCGTGACAACCACCTTGCCCCCGTCGTGCGAGATGTGAGCGGAAGTAACGTACTCGGACGGTTGCTTCACCCATCGCTCGCGCAAGTGGTCGAAATCAGAAGCGAGTTCGATGGAGAGCTTCCTGTCCCGGTTCGTCGCGATGTCGAAAACGTGGAGGTCCGCCCCAAGCTGATAAACGATCTTGCCGTTTGACAGCGAAGGCGACTGCGCGTCCCATCCCACATGCTTCGTGTGCTGGCGCAGTCCTCTTCCATTCTCATCCACGGACCAGAGATTCATCGTCCCGTCCCGGTCACTGAGGAAGTACACACGCTGGTTCCACCACATCGCGTCCTTGCTGGTGCCGTCGTAATCCGCTGTGAGCGGGACAGCTTCGGACCCACTGGTAAACTTCCACAGTTTCTGCGCCGTTCCGCCCTTGTAGCGCTTGGCGTGGCTCCCTTGGAATGGGAGGCGTGTAAAGAACAGCGTTTTCCCAGTGGGTTCATAGACGCCTTGCGCCGCCTGGCTTAGAGGTACAAGCTCGATCCGGTTCTGCGAATCGATGGTCGCGAGCTGGGCGTCGGGAAGCGCGGAGTAACGCCGTGTTACATAGAGGATGCGGCCGTCGGGCGTCCAGCCGACCACTCCTGCGGCATCTCCGTCGAACGTTCGGCGCGTCGGCAAGCCTCCAGTGGCCGGCATCGTATAAACTTCCGTCGGTCCTTCGTAGTTCGCAGAAAAAGCGATGGTTTTGCCATCCGGGGAGAAGCTGGGGCGAGTCTCTTCACCCGGATGAGTCGTCAGCCGGCGGGCGACGCCTCCGTTTACGCTCACCTCCCAGAGATCGCCTTCGGCGGTGAATACGATCGTGTCGCCATGGATCGCAGGGTACCGGTAATAGCCGCGGTTCGATTGAGCCGATGCTGGAGCAAGGAACAGGACACCACACAAAAGAAGCAGCAGGCGAGACATGCCGCTCATTATAGGGGAAGTCGTTATTGCGTATAATGCCGGGAATCGGAGGTCCCGTGCTGTTTCGCGCCGTTTTTACAACGATCCTCTCCGCGGTCCCTGTACTTGCGCAGGCCGTAGAGATCAGCCGCTGGAGCCCCCCTCCAAATGAAGAGAGGCTGCGGCCCCGAATGCACTGCTCGGCGCTGCGAGCGCTCACCGGCTATGAGTTCAGCGTGATTTCCGCCACTTTGCAGCCCGCATCGGACTCCGCTCCGGAGTTTTGCCGAGTCACCGGACAGATTCCGCCGGAAATTCAGTTCGAGGTTGCCCTCCCGTATCAATGGCACAAACGCCTGCTCATGATCGGCAACGGTGGATATGCCGGCGAGAACCTCGAAAGCCCGGGCCGGAAAGCGACGCGGGATCAAGCGGTGAAATCCGGGTTTGTCTTCACTCAGACAAACACAGGACACGACGCAGCGGAGGAGCCGCTTGGCACCTTTGCTGTCAACCGGCAAAAACTGCTGGATTATGCGTTTCGCGCAGTCCACGTCACGGCGGAGACCGCGAAGCGAATCGCGGCAGCGTACTACGGCACCGCACCGGCAAGATCCTACTTCATGGGCTGCTCTACTGGCGGAAGGCAGGCGTTGATTTCCGCGCAGCGTTTCCCGCAGGATTTCGACGGAATCATCGCCGGAGCGCCCGTACTCGATTTCGTCGGCACGATGATGAACTACGTCAGCATCCAGCAGGCGATGGCCGCAGCGCCCGTGCCGCCCGCAAAGCTGAAGCTTGCCGGCGAGATCGCATACCGCCTCTGCGACGCAGATGACGGCGTCAAGGACGGCGTCATCGATGATCCCCGCCGCTGCGGCTTCCAGGTGACATAGTCGATTTCGGTCAGCACCTTGCGGCGATGCGAATAGGCCAGGCCCGACACATCGACCTCGGGATGTTCGAAGATCAATGTGCCCTCGCGGGCCGTGTGCGGATCGAACTCGAACAATGCTGCCTTGTCACGCCCCCGATTGGAGCTGACGTAAATCCGCCGGTTGTCAAAGGTGAAAAACAGCGGTGCGACGGTTTCCTTGAAGTCCGTGGTCAGGATGGGCCGGAAGTCCTCGGCCTCGCTATCGCGGTACAACAATGTGTTGTTGACGCCATCGGTCGCGATGGCGAGCCGCAACCTGCCGTCGTGATCCGTGGCCCAGCCCGTGATGTTGCCGGGGTTCTGCGCAATGAGCTGCGCCTCGCCCGTGGCGACATTCACCCGGAACACGTCGAATACCTGCTTGTCGCGCTGGTTGTGCGAAACCAGCACATGGGCGTCGTCGTCGACCAGCTCGTCCACGACGTCGGCGCGCACGCCTTCGTACGGGGTAAGGTCCGTCGGCGCCGAGCTGCCGTCTGTGGGCACCGAGAGCAGGTGGAAGTTCTCGTCACCGCCGAAGTCTTTGGCATACAGGATGTGGGCCGGCCCTTTCCAGAAATACCCGCGCACGTCGCGTTCGGTTTCCTCTGTCAAGGCGCGTGCCGGCCCGACGGGCGCTCCGTCCTCGCCCAGCGCCTGCACGTGGACATTCTGCCGGCCCTGGAAAGGCGCCAGAAAGGCGAGGTGCCTGCCGTCGGGAGAAATGCGGTAGGCGGAGCGCTCCGGCTTGCGAAAGAAATCCCGGACGTCGTAGCGCTTGACGAGCGGGATGGCCGGGGTAGAGGTCGATGTCATGGCGCGGTCCGCAGGAAGTGGGTGGTAGGATTCCGAACATATCACGGGCAAGGACGCTTTCGGCGGCGGCCTCCTCGCAGCATTCTGTTTCAGTCCTCCGGAACATCGCGCCGGAATATGGGCTCCAATGCATGAATGGATGACGGGCGGGGCCGAGCGCGGTTCCCGTTGTCGCCAGGCCCAACCAGAATGGCGACGATCGTCGTCCGCTCAGGAGAAACCATGCCAGATCCGCGCCCCGCTTCGCATACCCTCGCTCGTCCCCGCCTCCTTCCCTTGTGGCTCGGTTGGCTGTTCGTCCTCGCCCTGGCCATATTCGCCGGCGGCCAGGTCCGGGCCCAGGCGCCCGCCCAGGACGACCGGCCCGACGTCCTGATCAAGAAGGCCGCGGACAACGTGCTCGAGCGGATCCGCAAGGACCAAGAACTGAAAAGCGGTTCGCCGGAAAAGATCAACCAGGCCATCGACGAGCTGATCCTGCCCTATGTGAATTTCGAGAAAACCACCCGGCTCGCGGTTGGCCGCTATTGGCGCAACGCTTCGCCCGAACAACGCACGGCCCTGGTCAAGGAGTTCCGGAACATGCTGGTGCGTACTTACGGCGGCGCGATTGCGACCATTACGCCCCAGGCGCGCGTCGAAATGCGCCCATTCCGGGCGGAACCGGGCGCCACGGACGTCGTCGTGCGCACTGCCGTCACGGATGGCCAGCGCGACCCGATCCCTGTCGACTACCGGCTGGAGAAGACTGACCAGGGATGGAAAATCTACGACCTGAACGTATTGGGAGTCTGGTTCATCCAGAACTACCGCAATCAATTTTCTACGATCGGCTCCCAGGGTGGCGTGGACGCCATCATCGAGGCGCTCAAGACCCGGAGCCAAAAAATGGAAGTGCCGGCCAACTCGCCCGCGGCCCGCTCAAACCCGGCCGCAAC
>CALGAR010000052.1 GCA_937959285.1 uncultured Bryobacterales bacterium | reverse complement strand
GAGCAGCTTCCAGCCGCCCTGGAAGAAACTCGCGCTGAGGGACCATGCCGCGAGAGAAACGCCGATTTGCCCTTGGCTGGACGCTCCAGCAAAGGCCGCGGCCGCACCGGCCGATGCAAGAAACGTACGTCGTGTGGGTGACATCGTCTCCAGAGTCTATACCGTTTTTCTCCGCGCCGCCTGCCCCTTCCAGGCTTCGGGCAGGAGGCCTTCATCTGACGGTCTTCGCTCTGTTCTAACCGCTCACTGTCCGCAACACTTCTTGTACTTCTTCCCCGAACCGCACGGGCACTTTTCATTCCGGCCCACCTTGATTCTCGTCTTGCTAGATTCGGCACAGATCAACCAGTCGTCAGTGAGGAGTTTTCCAAGATCAGTTAAAATTGGCTCCGTCTGCTCGATTTCTACTGCCGGACCGCCCCAATAGCGGTGGTAATCAATGTCGTCGAGTATGTCAGAGTAGCCAGGGTTGAGGTATATTCGCTTTCCATCTTGTCCGATGTTAGCGAACCCACCGTGTTTAATGAAGAATCCCACATAGTCTATTTCGTACCCTGAGAAGACGCGCCCGTGAAGCGTCAAGCGTTGCTCAAGGTATCTGCGGAGTTCGAGCGACCCCCATCTGCGGTCAAGCCAGGCTTCGGCAATCGTAGACAGATCAATGATATTGACTGCCCACGGAAATCCGTCCTCGGGTTCTTTCCTAAGCAGCATCGAAAGGTCCGTGGCCAGCGGACCAAAATCATCCCGTGTCACGCATACACACGCGATGAAACGCGAACTCCCCGAGGTTAGTTGCCCTACCTCACGCCCATGGCTATCGTACAAGCTTACCGTTTCACCGCCCCTAATACGCTTTACAAGCCGATTGCCTTGCTCATAAGCCTTCTGAATGCCCGTATCGCCGTAAAAGGCATCCCGGATCCGCGTATATGCTTTTTCAGGATCCCGCAATGGCTCTACTGGGGGAGACGCCTTTGCCTCGAATATGAGGCACAAATGTTGATCAAAGGCTACGACGTCATGTTCCTTCTGCGCGGTTGGAGTCTCATAGACCCCTTGCCATATCGTGGCATCCGGCCCTAACAGCATCCTGGCAAAGTGAGCAACCTCGTTTTCTAACGCTCGATCCCTCTTTCTAAAGAACTTATCCCGTAACTTGCTTTCAGCCAACAGCTTTTCCCCGGTCTTAAGCACCGCCAAGAATAATGAATTGGCCGTGACACAAAATGCGGTGCGGTCATTTAGCCGTATCATAGGCCGAAAATCGTAAATGCTCGGATCTGTCGGGTATCTGACTTCTGTCCCCTCACCTCGCGCGATCGAGAACTGCTTCCAGAACGTCAGTCCTCGCGCAGGAAATGCAGCTTCAACGTCATCCAGGCTAATCTTTCCTACATGCTGCAGGATTTCTTCTTCCTTCGCACCGCGGTCCAGTGAGTTCAAGTTGGCTACAAGGTTCTCAGTTATGAACCTGCATATCGCGATCGCCTCCGTTGCACTGATCCCAAGTAACTCCTCTATCGTGTTGTCAAATGGTGCGAGATAAGTGGCAATGCGGTGCTCGATCTGCCCAACCGATGCCAAGAGGTCCGAGTTGAAGTAATGGAAGAACGCACCCATTGCTACTTCGCGAACTCGCCTCCATTCGGGAGTCACACACGGGCCTTCATCCTCGGCTGGAATATAATGCGTCAAGTAAGCCGACGACATTCGGTTCAGAAGCGCCTTCACCCGCTCCCAATTACCTTCATCGAGATCTAGGGGATCTTGTGGCTCCGGCAAGCCAAGTAGAACACTGAGAAGAAATGAGATCTGTCGTGCAGGCGACAGGAGAACTTGCCCTTGCCCGTGAGCCAACTGCCGGAGACACGAGCGCACCACAGAGCGTGTCGAACAGCGGATCAGTAGATTGCGTAGTTCCGTTACAGCCTCTTCAAGTTCCTCTCGAACCCCCATTTTTCCTCCGATTTATGGAGTAACCGCAGCAACCCGCTGCGCCCTTGAGATGGTTCGTCCAAGGGCGACACCGCAGATGCGGGCCTCGTTCTCGCACAGTGGCCGCCTAAGTGCAGGTTTCATGGAGTGCCTAGCTGCCGTTTGACAAAACTGCACTCACGGCCCCTTCTATACTACGTTTGGCGGCAAGAAGGAAACGAAATTCGGAGGTGGAGGGAAAGTGCGTGTGAATGCGATCCTCGGTATGGTCAGATAGACAGATCTTCCCGGCCGTCACCCTCCTAAAAAATAAATCCTCAGACGAATGCCGGCTGTGCGAGGCTGGACGAGGCGAGTACCTACGAAGATTGACTGGAAGTTATAGAGTGCGGTGCGATTGGTGAGATTCGTTAGCTGAAAAGAGGCGTCCCACTGCCTCCGGCCGTCACGGACGCGCTGATAGCCAAACGACAGATCCGCAATCGTCCGCGGCCGGACGCGTGCAGGACTGGAGTCCAGGTCCACGTACGGAAGCAGGTCGGCATAGTCGGGATCGGCCCGGACCTCGTCCGGATCCGAGGGATTCGACACCAGTCCGCTGTCATACCGGATCGCCGTGCTAGCCCAGAATCCCCGGCCGATCTCGTAATGGATCACACCGTGCGCTCCCAGCAGCTGATCGTGATCGATCACAAACGGACCGGCGCTCAGCGCATCGATTGCACTGCTCCCAAGAAACAGACCGCCCGTGAACGGAGGCGTCACGACCGCTCGATAATGCGTTAGACTAAGCGAACCGGAAAAACCACGAGTTACTGGCACGGCAAGACGCAGCTCGGCGCCATTCACCCGCGAACGGCGCAGCGACGTCGGAAAGATAATTCCGGTATTAAAGAAGTTATCGTTATCCTGTAAGTCCGTCGAGTCCTTGTGATAATAAGCCGCGTTCAGACTTAGAATGGGGCCGATCGCCTGCTGCAAACCTACTTCATACACATTCTGGCGTTCGGGCCGGATCAGAATGAAAGCCCCGCCCAGAGCCTCGCGGACCGACGGAGGCACGAGGACGCTCGCCTCCTCGGAGCTCGAAAGCAGCAGGTTCTCGTTGGGAGGGGTCTGGTAAGTCCGGTTGTAAGAAGCGCGGAGCACAGTGCCGGTCTCCCGGATGTGGTAGGAAACGCCGACCCGCGGCTGCAACTGGTAGCCGTTGACCAGAAAACGGTAAGCGTCGTAACGCAAGCCCAGGGAGAAGACGAAGCGGTCCCACCGGATGGTGTCCTGAAGAAAGGCGCTGTAGAGCCCGCCCGCAGCCTTCTTTGAGAACTGAAACAGGCTGCCGCCGCGGCTCAAATCGAACGGAAATAGCGTCGGGATAAAGCCGTCAGAGTCAGGCGCGTTGAATCGAGGGTCCGTGATTCCGAATGTGAAGTTTTCGCTCACAGGGAAGCGCTGCACGTCGAAACCGCCACGGAAGGTGTGCGCGCCCGCGACGTGATTCATCCTCCCGCCAGCAGTTACCGTCGTCAGGTGGCGGGCTTGCGAGGCGGTGACGGGCGTGTCTCCAGGGCTCGGAAAGAGCTGAGCAATCGCGCTCCGCCATGAAGCCATGGCGTCCACCGTCGTCCGGGCGTTGACGGTATGAAGCCAGCCGATGGAGACCGAGGCGTCGTGCAAAGCCTGCCGCTGCTGCTGCAGATTCCGGTGCTGGGATCGCAGATTGGCGAGCTGAAACGACGAGCGTCCGGCCATCAGGTTTACACGCACGCTGTCGCGCGGGCTGAGCATGTAATCCAGCCGCGCAAACGCCCGCTGGGAATTGCCGCCGTTGTGGAGGTTGTCAATCGATACCTGGTCCAGAAAGCGGTTGCTCTTGACGGCATTGAAGGACGCGAAGTAACCCAGCCTGCCGGTTCCGCCAGCGAACTGGGTCAACTGCTGGAGCGTGTCGAACTGCGCCGCGCTCACTTGCGTGCTGCCCGTAAACTTGCGCGGGAGTCCCAGGCCGGACCGTGTCGTTATAACGGCGACTCCGGATACCTTGTTCCCGAACTCGGCGGGAATGTTTCCGGTGAAGAGCTCGACGGTATCGACAATCGCCGGATCCACCGCGTTTGCGAACGATCCCGTCAACTGGTCGCTCACCGGCATCCCGTCGATCACATAAGTCATCTGGTTATGAGCGCCGCGGGGATGGATCGCTCCGTTGGCATTGGCGGCGAAGCCCGGAAAGCTGAGCAGCACGGATTCGAGCCCCCGGGTGGCCGCCTGCAGCGGCATGCGCTCGATCGCCGATGCGTTCAACTGCGTCTGCGTGCCGGTGCTTTCAGGCTCGATCATGACTCGGGAGTCAAAAGCAGCGACGTCCACGCGCGACACCTGTCCGGCCAGACCGAGCCTCACCACCCGGTGAACCGGAATGTTGGAGTGAAGGGATACGGTCTCCTGGTACGGCGAAAAGCCTTCCAGCTCCACCCGCAGGATGTAGTTTTGGAGAGGGATGTTCGAAAAGCGGAACGTGCCGTCCTGATCCGTGCGGATTTCCACCCGGTAACCGGTGACCCCATTGCTCAAAGCGACGCGAGCAAGCGGGACCGGGGCATCATTTGGATCCCGCACATCGCCGGATAAGGTGGCGGTTGTCTGACCTGCGGCAATACCGATGGTGAGGAGCCAGGAGAAGAACGAGCACGCATGGCGCATATACCGCAGCTAGCTTATCACCGTTAACTACGATTAACAATAGAAAGGAAGACGAAGTAAACTTGCCGGCAGTCCAGAAGAGTGGCTCCGGGCGAGGGGAACGGATCAGACTTTGCGCTGACGGAAGGCCGGAATCAGGCGGGAGGCTGCGTCTTTTCTATGACTTGGGCACCCGTGACCAGCGGACGCCCCGTTCCTCCGATACCACCTTGCTCCTATCAACAACAAACCCGTGGCAATCATGACCCACGTGCCTGGCTCGGGCGCTTCGGCTCCGGGAAAGGAGGGCGCGGCGGGTTGGAGAAGGAACCCCCGCCGCTGCCCGTCGTGCCATCCCGTTCCAACGATTTGACCAAGATCGTTGATGGCGAATGCTTCGTCCAGGATCCAGCCGCTGCCAGGTCCAATCAGGGCATTCAGATCGAAAAGCATTCCATCCCGAAACAGGAAGGCGGATGTCTGGCCGTCCGCGGTCGTCGAGTAACCGACGGCGTGCCCCGCTGAATTCAGGCCATAGGCATAGCTGCTATCGCCGCCGAGTGTGCCCAGCGATGTCATGACCCCGTTCTGATAAAGAAAGGCGCGCATTTGACCGTTGCTCAGCCTGGAGCTTCCGGCGATTGTGCCGCTTTCATTAATCGCCGTGGCGTAGCTGCTGTCTCCGCCGAGAGTCCCTAACTGGTGGTAGCCGGTAACGGGATCCCAGAGGAAAGCGCGGAAAACTCCCTCCTCCACTTCCACGGTGCCGACAATCTGCCCGAGGTTATTGATGCTGTACGCCGCGCTCCAGATTCCATTAATTTGCAGGTCAGTGAGACCGTTGCCATTTGAAACGAAGGCACGGGCCTCGCCGTCGGCGGTGGTCGATGATCCCACCACCTGACCGTGATCGTTAATGGCGAGGCCGTAGCTCTCCGTTCCTCCGAGCGTCCCGAGCGTGGACGCGGCTCCTCCACTCCAAATCGTCGCCTCGGCTCCGGGGCCGATGAAGCTCGTGCCGACCACCTGGCCGAGATTATTGATCCCGCGTGCCTGACTGGAATTTGTGTTGCCGGCCGTATCCAGGTTCCACAATCCACCCTGACCAAACAGCACCGCCCGGCTCTCGTAAGAGCTGTTGAGCGACCAGCCGACGGCGATTCCGGCTTGGTTGAGGCCGAACAGGCCGCTGTGCCCGCCCGGCAGCGCCCCCATGTCGACAACCGTGTACATGATTGTGTTCGCAAAGGAGGCGGCGCGAGAGATCAGCAACGCACACATCAGGACTTGGGATCGAATCAGAAAACGGGTCATGCTACGTCTCCAACTCCTGCCGCTCTTCTTGAGGCCATCGCTCTCGAGAAGCATGCCGAGGAGCAAGACGTCACAAGTATTGCACGACGAATTTGCAAAATCGCCCGAAAAAGGGCCAATTTCGGCCTAGTAAGGGCGGGGTGGCTGTACCAGTACAGCCGTGCTAAGGTCCCCTCGGGCTGCCGGGAGGCAACCTGCGTTTTGGTATCATAGCCCTGCAAGTTGGACACCCCCGCATGGCCCATCCGGAAAAGGGGCAGGCTGCCCCCGCAAATCACGCTCGCCGACTGAAAGGCATCGGAATTCTCGTTCTGATCTACGTCCTCGTTGTCTACGGGATTCCCCGCCCTGAAGCGATACGGCCGGAAGGGTGGCGTCTGCTTGGCCTGTTCATGGCCACGATCGGCGGACTCATCCTGCAGCCGATACCCGGCGGCGCGGTCGTCCTCACAGCCGTGACGCTCGCATCCGTACTTGGGGGATTGAAGATTCAGGAGGCTCTGGCGGGGTTCAGCGATTCGACCGTCTGGCTCGTCATGGCCGCGTTTTTCATCTCGCGGTCGTTGATCAACACCGGCCTCGCGCGGCGGATCGCCCTGATGTTCGTCCGCCGCTTTGGAAAGAGCTCGCTGGGCGTCTGCTATGCGCTATCCGCGTCCGATATGCTCCTCGCAACAATCATCCCCTCGAACGGTGCGCGCTCTGGCGGAGTGATTTTGCCGATTGCTCGTTCGATCGCCGAGCTGTACGGATCGCGGCCGGGACCCACAGCCGCAATCATCGGAGCATTTCTGATGACGGCCGTGTACCAAAGCATTTGCGTTACGGCGGCGATGTTCTTCACCGGGCAGGCAAGCAACCCGCTTGCGGCGCAGATTGCTGGCGAGATGGGATATCAGGTGACCTGGGCGAGCTGGTTCGCGGCAGGGATTGTCCCTGGGTTGTGCTCGATGGCCGTGGTGCCGCTTGTGGTGCTGTGGCTGTATCCCAAGACCGTGCGGCGCACTCCGGAAGCCGCGGACTTCGCCGCCTCCGAGCTGCGGGCTATGGGTCCGATGACCGGGGCCGAGAAAATTCTGACCGTGATTTTTGTCAGCGTCTGCGGGCTCTGGGTCACGTCAGGCTGGCACGGCATTGATATCACCGTGTCTGCGCTGTTCGGCAGCGTCGCGCTCCTGCTGACCGGCGTTCTCACCTGGGAAGACGTGAAGAGCGAGCGGGCAGCATGGGACATCTTTGTCTGGTACGGCGGGTTACTGCGCCTGGGTAAGGCGCTCAACGATGCCGGTGTTACGAGTGAGTTCGCAAAGACGGTCGCTTCGGCCTTTGAGCATACCGGCTGGGTACCGCTCTTCGCCGTCGCGCTGCTGGTTTACTTTTACGCACACTACGGCTTTGCCAGCATCACCGCGCATATCCTTGCCATGTTTCCACCGTTCTTGGCTGTCCTTGCCGCGAAGGGCGCCCCGCTCGGGCTCCTGGTCTTTGCTTTCGCCTGCTTTGCGAATCTTGCAGCCGGACTGACCCACTACGGCACGACGCCTGCACCCATGTTCTACGCCCACGACTACGTGCCTTTCCGCCAATGGTGGAAAATCGGAGCGATTGTCTCGCTGCTCAATCTGGCGATCTGGTCGACCGTCGGCTTCTCGTGGTGGAAATGGCTGGGGATCTGGTGACGCCGCCCCACTGAATCGTCCCACACGGAAGGCGTCAGAGTTTGGGAAGAGAGAATCGAAGAGCAACCTCCTCCGCCACCTGGTCGGTGGATCGGAACACGATTGCATGGATGCCCACTTTCTTGGCAGCCTCGACGTTCGGAAGCCGGTCGTCCAGAAACAGAGCTTCTTCCGGCCGGACGCCTAACCCGCTGAGCACACAGTGATAAATAGCCGGATCCGGTTTCACCATGCCGACGTCGCACGAAAAGACCGTGTGCGTGAAGTTGGTAAGCCAGTGGTTGTGCTTTGCAATGTAATGCCGAAGATCGGGGTGCATGTTGGAGAGGATCGCGGTCTTGATTCCGGCATCGGGGAGAGCGAGCGCCCACTGAAGCACTCTCTCGTTCATCCGCGACCAGGAGAGGTTGTCCGCCTTCACCAGCTCGTCGATTTCGGCGGGAGAGTAGGTTTTTCCCGCCTCCGCGCCGATGCTGCCCCAGTACTCGGCGGCCGTCGCCTCGCCCGCATCATAGGGATTCCGATACTTCCAGTAGAGGGCGTTGAAAGCATCGCCGTCGATACCGCTCAAGCGCTTCATGGACTGCATGTCCTCCGGCGCCTGGTCGAGCGTCAGTACCCGTCCATAATCGAAGATGACTGCTTTCAGTTCCGTTGGCATCCCCTCCAGTCTGCCACAGCAAGTGCGGCGGCGAAGAGAATCCCCCAATCTTGACAGGAGATTGGGGGATTCCTAGAATGAATCCAGAAAGGCCCCTTGCTCATCCCGGAAATATGGCGTCTCTTGGTCTTGTGCCGAAGCTGATAAGTGCCCCTGCTACCTCCTTGTTGGCTCAGATCGGAAACACGCCTCTATTGAAGCTCGAGAAAATGGCGGCGGACCTGCCGGGCGTCGAGATCTACGGGAAGGCGGAGTTTTTCAATCCCGGGGGCTCGGTGAAGGACCGCCCTGCGCTGAACATGATTCTGGAGGGCGAGCGGACGGGGCAGTTGCACAAGGGACGCATCCTGCTCGATTCGACCAGCGGAAACACAGGAATCGCCTATGCGATGATTTGCGCCGTGCTCGGGTATCGGGTGCTTCTCTGCCTGCCGGCCAATGCCTCCGAGGAACGGAAACGGATGCTGAAGGCCTACGGCGCGGAGATGATTCTGACCGATCCGGCCGAGGGCTCGGACGGGGCGATTCGAAAGTGCCGGGAAATTTACGAAGCCGATCCGGACAAGTACTTTTACCCCGACCAATACAGTAATCCTGCAAATTGGAAGGCCCACTTCGAGACCACTGCGGTGGAGATCATGGAGCAGACCGAAGGCCGGATCACGCACTTCGTGGCTTCCATGGGAACGAGCGGCACGTTTGTTGGCACGACGCGCCGGCTGAAGCGGGATATGCCGGGAGTGACGTGTATCTCCGCGCAGCCCTCTTCCGGCTTCCACGGGCTGGAAGGGCTGAAGCACATGCCGACAGCCATCGTGCCGGCCATTTACGACGAGACCCTGGCCGACGACAATATCTGGATTGAAACCGAAGATGCCTATCGGATGACCCGCAGGATGGCGCGGGAAGAGGGCATCCTTGTCGGCATCTCGGCGGGAGCAAATTTGCACGCCGCGAGGACTGTAGGGCGTGAACTGGTGAAGGCCGGGAAGCAGGGAGTGATCGTGACCATTCTCTGCGATGGCGCCGAGAAGTACCTGAGCGAGCCGTTTTGGAATGATCCGGATTGAAAGTGAAGCCTGGAAAGTAATGGTGGAGCATGCCCGCTCCACGTTTCCGAATGAATGCTGCGGGGCGATGCTTGGAACGATTGAAGGCGACGTGAAGATCGTCCGCCGGGCTGTTCCAATGGAGAACGCGTACGCAGGCGCGCAGAACGCACGGTATGAGCTGCGCCCCGAGGATCTGCTCAAGGCAGACCGCGAAGCGCGCGAGCATGGCATGGACCTGATTGGTATCTTCCATTCCCATCCCGATTGCGACGCGTACTTCTCGGAAACCGATCTGAAGAACTCGTGTCCGTGGTATTCGTTCCTGGTCCTCTCTATCAAGAACGGCGAGTTTGACCACGCCAACTGCTATCTGCCGAACCCGGACCAGACCGCAGCAGAACGTGAAGAGTTAGTTTATTGAAGCAAGGGAAAGTTTCATGGCTAAGATTCTGATTCCAACTCCGCTCCGGCAGTATACGAATAAGCAGGATTCCGTCGAATTGAGCGGCGCCACCGTGGGTGAAGTTCTCGACTCGCTCACGTCGCAGTACCAGGATCTGCGCAAGCACCTCTACAATGACGAAGGCAAGCTGCGCAGCTTCGTAAACATCTACGTCAACGACGAGGATATCCGCTACCTGAGCAAGGAAGCGACTCCTCTCAAAGACGGGGATACGATTTCCATCGTTCCGAGTATCGCAGGAGGCCGGTGATGGCCACAGAAGTACAGAAAGCGGCGGCTTTAACGCAGGAAGAGATCCTGCGCTACAGCCGTCACCTCATCATGCCGGAAGTCGGCATGGAGGGGCAGCTCAAACTGAAACAGGCCAAGGTGTTGCTGGTGGGAACCGGAGGCCTTGGTGCGCCTCTGGGTCTTTACCTCGCCGCGGCCGGCGTCGGCAAAATCGGCCTCGTCGACTTCGATGTCGTGGACCACACCAACCTGCACCGGCAGGTGATCCATGGCACGAAGGACGTCGGGAGAAAGAAGCTCGATTCGGCGGCGGACAGGATGGCCGACATCAACCCGAATGTCGAGCTTGTCAAGCACGAACTCGCGCTGTCGAGTGAGAACGCTCTCGACGTATTGAAGGATTACGACATCGTCATCGACGGGACGGATAACTTCCCTACCCGCTACCTTGTCAACGACGCGTGCGTTCTCCTGAAGAAGCCGAACGTCTATGGATCCATCTTCCGGTTTGAAGGCCAGGCCACTGTCTTTGCAACCGAAGGCGGACCGTGCTACCGCTGCCTGTATCCCGAGCCGCCTCCGCCGGGGCTGGTGCCGAGCTGCGCGGAGGGCGGAGTTCTCGGAATCCTGCCCGGCATGATCGGAATGATCCAGGCGACGGAGGCAGTCAAGCTGATCATTGGCAAGGGAGAGCCACTGATCGGACGGTTGCTGCTCTACGATGCCTTGGCCATGCGGTTCCGCGAGCTGAAGCTCCGCCGCAACCCCGAATGCCCCGTCTGCGGCGACAACCCGACGATCACCCAGCTGATCGACTACCATCAGTTCTGCGGCGTGCCGCGACAGCCTGAGGCGCCGGCTCCAGGCTTGAACGAAGGCGAAATCGATCCGGTCGAGGTGAAGGCGAAGATCGACCGGGGCGACAACTTCGTCTTGATCGACGTCCGCGAGCCGCACGAATGGCAGATCGGGCATATTCCGCAGGCGAAGCTGATTCCGCTCGGCGAGCTGCCAAAGCGTGTCCACGAGCTGAATCCGGCAGACGAAATCGTCGCTCACTGCAAGAGCGGCGTGCGGTCAGCGAAAGCGATCGAGTTCCTCAAGCAGGCAGGATTCCGCAAGCTGAAGAACATGAAGGGCGGGATTCTTGCCTGGAGCGATAAAGTCGATCCGACCGTTCCCAAGTATTGATAACCCGAGGGCAGGCGCGGGCCATCCGGCGCCTGCTTCACTTCAACGCCGCGCCTGCCAGATGCGGTCCTACGATGGGTAGCTTCAGCTTGAAGAATTCGTAGTTCACCTCTCGAAATCCAGCGCTCTCCACAAGCTTCCATGTTTCGCGGTTCGGATGGCAGCCGTCGGCAAACCACGCCCAGACCGGTTCAATCCAGTCCTGACGCCGGCGCGTCCTGGACCCCGCCTCGTCGGCGACGTGTTCGATGAACACAAAAGTCCCTCCAGGTTTGAGCACCCGGTAAATTTCCTTTAGCACCTGCTGGGGATCGTTGACAGAGCACAGGACCAGCGTGCTGACGACATGATCCACGCTCTCGTCGGCCAGAGGAAGGCCCTCGGCGACGCTACCCAGTAATTCGATGCGCCTTCCCTGAGCAGAAGCCCGCCGCTCGAGGTAGGGATACATGAAAGCATTGGGCTCAGCGCCTATCCACCGAACTCCGGGCGCATAGAAGCGGAGATTGACGCCGGTGCCGGGTCCGATCTCGAGAACGGAACCTTTCAGCGGTCCGAGGAGCTCTCGCTTTCGATCTTCCACCAGCGGGTCATGCTTCGCACTGAAGTACTCGAGAAGGTGTGCGTGAATGCGTTTTCGAAGGCTCACTGGCTCGTGGTCATTCGAGGTCGAGCGGAATCAGCTTTCCATTCCGCCGCACGCCAAGCCGAATTGGCCGGGGTAAACCTCGCTTAGGGATGGTGACCTCCGCCCATAGTTCGTCTCCCGCCGGATGCGCCGACGGATCGGGGACGTGCTCGGGAATGAAATATGCGATGGGAAAATAGGGAATCGCTCTTTCGTTGCGGATCTCAGCAGGAATTCCGCGATCTGTGGCCACAGCAATCACGTGACCGTCCTCCACGGTGAATGCCACATGGCCGCGAGGGCGTGTCGCGCCGCGAACCGGTGCGTTCACCTTCAATCGCACATAGCGGCCTCGCACCGGCAGCTCAGGGTCATAGGGCTCGATCTGCACCCACCCCCTCGGCAGCGTGCTCCGATCATAGAGCAGTTTGCCGGCTACGCCGAAAACCAACACGATGTGAGCAGCCGCGACGATCAGCCCGCGCCTCATGCAAGTGCCTCTCTCACCCGCGCCACCAGTCTCCGGCGCAGCCGTTCCAGCAGCCAGCCACCCGCGAGAAAAAGAATGCCCAAGGCCATCAGACTTGCGGATCTGCCGAGTTTGTCCATGACATTGGAGAAGTAGAAAACGATCACAGTCAGCGCGAAACCCGCGATGCCAAGATTAATCCGCTCCGAGCGTGATTCGGCGAGCCCCAGCATCACCAGGCCGATCGACGAAATCGCGCACCAAAGGTAGACCAGGATTCCGGTGACAGTCAGCAGAGCCGCCACCCACAAGGCTGCAATCGCGTTCTTCCAGGCTTCCCGCTTGCGAAACGCGAAGGCGACGGCCGTCGGCAGAGCCAGAGCAAGGATCCAGCCGGCCAGCGGCCCGGCGGACGTTCTTTCCACGTGGAGCTGAACCAGAAGAACAGCAACGGGCAGCAGCGTGACGGTGCCGATCCTTATCAATACTTTGCGGGGTGAAGTCAGATAGGCCAGCGCAAGGAGGAACAGGCCAGCCGTGACGATTTTCGGGCCGTACGGGCCGGTAGCCCATTTTGCGACAATCCAGGCGGGCGTGAGAATTGCCGCAAACGCCAGTTGAGCCTCGCTGTGCAGTACCAGAAAGCCAATCCAGGCGCCTGCCGCCCACAGAAGGATCCCCTCAGGCCAATTCTCCTCCAGTTGGAAGATCTGCCCGGCAAGGAATATGCCTGCGCCGAGGGCCACTGTCCCAAGGGCGTGCAGTGTGACGCCGAACGCTGGAAACCGCTCTGCCGTGAGTGCGCCCGCCACGTGGAGGCCTCCGATGAGCAAGACAATCAGCGACATTCGCTCGCCGGGACTGAGCCTGTCCCAGTGGGCGGAAACAAAGAGCAGAATTCCGGCGGCGACCAGCAACCCTCCGAAAGCAAGGGCAATGACAACAGGAAGACGCAAACTGCGTGGCCGTGAATTCTCGTAAGCGCGGATTCGCTCGGCGGTGGCTTGATCGATAATCTGTGCGGCCTCCCAATTCGCCAGCCGCCGTTCCCAGTCGCTCATG
This sequence comes from uncultured Bryobacterales bacterium, assembly GCA_937959285.1. GTDB lineage: Bacteria > Acidobacteriota > Terriglobia > Bryobacterales > Bryobacteraceae > JADGHK01. The sequence goes on along the minus strand of CALGAR010000052.1, from coordinate 7,194 downwards.
CTCTATCGGACTCCCTCGGTGGAATCGTGGCGCACCTCGCCCATTTTATCGGTCCCCCGGTACTTTATGTTAACGGCGTCGATCGTACCGGCCCACCAGCTCAGCGGAAGCCAGGATATGTCCCTCCATCGCCTTGAGAAGATCCGGGCGCCGCGTCGCTTCCAGGTCGAGATCAAGCGTTGTATCCAGAGCAAAGAGCTTGAAGACGTAACGGTGTTCCCCGTTCGGAGGGCAGGGTCCCTGATACTCCAGTTCGCCGCCCGTCGTATGACCTTGGACGCCCCTCGGGATGGTCCCCTCCGCAATCTCGCGCGTATCCGGTGGGATATTCCAGAGAAGCCAGTGATTCCAGATGCCATCCGGACGGTTCGACCTCGGGACGTCGATGTCGTCCATAATCAGCACCAGGCTGCGGCAGCCCTCCGGCACGTCGGAGAACTGTAAGGAAGGATTGATGTTTTGTCCGTCGCAGGTGTAGCGGACAGGAATCTGCCCGCCGTTCCGGAAGCTGGGACTCTCGATTCTCACTGCTGTTTCCCCTTGTGATTCATGGTGTTAATAGCTGTAAGACGCCGCGGCGGGCGGAACCTTTTCGAGGGAACCCCGTCGAACCTGACGTGTACAATGAAAGCAAGATGAGATTCAAAGGCTCAGTCTTGGTCGTCTTCTTCGCGGGACTGGCCCCTCTTCTCATTGGCAGCCTGTCCCCGTATGAAAGCGCCAAGCGGAAGATGGAGATGATCTCAAGCGAGCGCGCTCCCCGCGGCTCCACCGTGCAACTCACTTCCGCCGAGCTGAACGCATATATCAAGGGCGAGATTCCGTCGCTTGTGGGGGAAGGCGCTGTGACAAGGCCTCATCTCGTGCTGGGGAACAATAGCGGAAAGATGACGGCCAATGTCGATTTTGCCAAGGTACAGGCCAAATCGGGACGCGACCCCGGCTGGATCATGTCAACGATTCTTTCTGGCGAGCGACCGGTGGTCGTTCAGGGACGGATTCAATCGGCGAAGGGCCAGGCAACGATTTTCCTGGACCAGATTGAAGTTTCAGGTATCCCGATCAACGGAGCCGCGCTAGATTTTCTGATGGATGTATTCATCCGGCCGCGCTTTCCGGATATCAAAATCGGGGAGCCATTTGACCTGGCGCATGGCGTCGAGCGCGTGGAGGTGAAGCCGGAAATGGTCAATGTGAGAATCGCCCGCTGACCGGCTACGCCGCTTTCGCGGCGGCGATCCGATCCGCCGCCTGCCTGCCCGTCCGGATGCAATCCGGGATCCCCACTCCGGAGTACGCATTCCCAGCGAGATACAGCCCGGGCAGCTCTCTCAAAAGGACTTCAATTTTTTCTACTCGCGCCTGATGGCCAACGGCGTACTGAGCCATTGCCCGTGGCCAACGGCTGATCCGTGTGAAGACCGGCTCGGCCGACAGCCCCATGATTTCGCGCAGCTCATCCTGTACCGTAGCAACGATTTTTTCGTCGCTCTGCGATAGCACCGTCTCGCCCTGGGATCCGCCAAGGAAGCATCGCAACAGCACGCGGTCCTCCGGGACGCGGTTCGCGAACTTGGTTCCCACCCACGTGCAGGCAAGGATTTGACGCCGCTCTTTTCTCGGCACGAGAAATCCGAACCCGTTCAGATCCCGGTTCAGCGCTTTCCGCTCATAGCCCAGCGCCACGGTCATCGATGAGCTGTAGCCGATGCCGTTCAGCAGTGCAGCCAGCTCGCCATCGAGCGATTCGAGAATTGCTCCCGCCGCCCATGCAGGACAGGCGAGAATGACGTGCGAGGCCTCCATCCAATCGTTTCCGATTCGGACGCGGTAGGAAGCTGCGCCCGTTCGCTCAATCGCCTCTGCTTCACCCTGGATAAACTCCACTCGCTTGTCGAGGCGATGGACCAAGGCTTGAATCAAATCGCCAAGGCCTCCCTTCAGCGTCCGGAACAGGGACCCGCCCGCTGGCTGAGGGCCCCGCTTCCGCTGGCTCTTCAACACACCGCGTGTAAGGCTGCCGTACTGCGCTTCGAGCTCAGCAAAACGGGTTAACACGCTGACGACACTCAACTCGTCTGGAGAGCCCCCGTAAACGCCGGAAAGAAGGGGTTCCGCCAAGTAGTCGACTGTCTCCTGCCCGTAGTGATCCGCTACAAACTCTGCGACTGAGCGATCCCGAATCGAGTGACCGGGCCGGCGGAAGAACTCGAGTCCCATCCGGATCTTCGTCGGCCAGCCGAGCAAAGGCGTGGAGATCATGGGGAGGATCCGCGTCGGAACCATCATCATTAAACCGTCTGGCAGGGGTATTAATCGTCCCTTCTTCCAGACGTAGGTGACGCGGAGGTGATCGTTGGAGCCAATTACCTGGTCGGATAAGTCGAGTTCCCGAATCAGTTCGAGAGCGGCAGGCTTGCTGGAAAGGAAGCTGTCCGGGCCGCCTTCGATTACACAGCCCTGAACTACCTCCGTTTGAATCACACCGCCGAGCCGGGGGCGGCGTTCCACCACCGTCGCCGGAATTCCGGCCTTCTGCAAATACCAGGCTGCTGAAAGGCCGGAAATTCCGCCGCCAATAATGACAACCGGTTTCACCCTATGGTTTGAACTCCCGAACAAACTGGACCACGGCCTTCACGTGCTCGACGGGCGTTTCAGGAAGGATGCCGTGGCCAAGATTGAAAATATGACCCGGCCGGGTTCCAGTCCGCTTCAGTAGCTCGTGGACGCGCATTTTTAGCTCGGGGAGCGGCGCAAAGAGGACGGCGGGATCAAGATTTCCCTGAATCGCCGACCGGTAGCTGATATCCATCCAGGCTTGATCGATGTTAATTCGCCAGTCAACTCCCAAAACATCGCCACCCGCTGCATGCAATTCCTTGAAAAAGCCAGCGGCGCCCGTACCGAAATGGATCACCGGGACTCCACTAGACCGGATACGCTCAATCAAGGCTCTGGAATACGGCGCCACGTACCGAACGTAATCGTCGGGACCAAGCGCTCCAACCCAACTATCGAAGACCTGAATCGCGCGCGCGCCGGCGGCCACCTGAAGCAGCGCAAACGGTCCGAGAACGTCGACGATCTTGCCCATCAGACGCCGCCACAGCGTCTCGTCCCGGTACATCATCTGCTTCGTGCGCAGAAACGTCCGAGAGGCGCCGCCTTCAATCATGTAGCTCGCCAGGGTGAAGGGAGCACCGACGAAACCGATCAGCGGCACCTTTCCCCCCAGGGCTCGCGTCACCATCTGGATCGCCTCGGCTACGTAACCGAGATCATCTGTATTCGAAATCGAAAGCGTGTCGACGTCGGCAGAAGTCCGGACTGGGTTCTCGATATGTGGGCCCTCACCGGGAAGGAAGGACAGCTTCAGACCCATCGGCTCCACGGGCAGGAGCAGATCGGCAAAAATGATCGCCGCGTCAACGTCGAGAATCTCGACGGGCTGAAGCGTAACCGTCGCAGCCAAATCCGGCCTTTTACAAATTTCAAGAATACTGTGCTTGGCGCGAATTTCGCGGTAGGGCTTGAGATATCGGCCAGCCTGACGCATGAACCACACCGGACGAACGTCAGTGGGCCTGCGTCGGCAGGCGTCCAGAAAGCGACTGTTCATGGGAGCAACGCGCATGCCGGTTCCGACCTGTCTTCGCAAAGAAACACCCGAAAGTGCTTGGGTTTATGTTTGGCCGCCCATTCGCGGCCCAGTATGTAGTATGGTTTCGTCCACGCTTCGCTGTCGAGCGTTCGCGGCGCAATCACGGAAACCGAAAGCATACCTTGCGCCGGATAGCCTGTTCGCGGATCCATGATATGACTGTAAAGCTTTCCATTTGCTACGAAAAACTTCTCATAGTTTCCCGACGTGGACATCGACTCGTCTTTTAGGTAGAAATCCTGAACTGTCCGGCGCGAATCCTTGGGATGCCGGACGCTGACTTTCCAGCCTTTTTCGCCCGGAGGAGTGCCTATTGCATAAATGCTGCTGCTTCCGGCTGAAATTAGTCCGGAATGCACGCCTTTGCTTTTTAAAATTTCCGCCATCCGGTCGACCGTATAGCCTTTTCCGATGCCGCCCGGGTCCAGATTCACGCCAGGTTTCAAAAAGCGGACGGTTCGCGAGACTGGATCAAGCTGGACATTCCGATATCCGACGCTCGACAAGGCCCCTCGAATCTCTGCGCGGTGCGGAAACCGTCCGGTCCCCTTATAGAACCCCCACACTTTCATCAATGGCCCGACCGTGATATCGAACGCGCCTTCGCTTTCACGGCTGTATCGAATGCACAAGTCCAGCAGGCGGAACAGCTCCTCACTCACCTTCACAGGACCCGCTTCGGCCTCCCGGTTGACCCGGCTCCACTCGCTTTCAGGCCGGTAGTTCGAGAGCAAGCGGTCCAGCCGGCGCGCCTCGTCGAAGGCTGCATCGATTGCTTCATCCAGCCGGAACCGGTCCTCGCCATAAACCGCCACCGTATAAGTGGATCCCATTACGTCCAGACTGCGTTCAACCCGGACGGGACCACCTGGCGCCACTGCGGCCACCAAGAACAAAAGTAGCACACTATGTTTCATTGCCAGGGGAATTTTCGGACTCCGGGGAATTGTCGCGAGGACGGCCTCTACGGATGCGCTTCAGCAACTGATCGACGCGAGTTCCGGGCCGGAGTTTGGCCGCCGGTTCGAAATGAAGATCGGGGGTGCGGTACAGTTGAAGGCGCTGGGAGATGGCGCGGCGCAGGTAACCGCGGGCATTTTCGAGCGCTTGTAGCGCTTCCCGCTGCTCGGCTTCCGTCCCGCCCAGGGCCACGCGGACTTGGGCCCGGCGCAGGTCGGGAGAAAGGTGGACTTCCGTTACGTCCACGCGGCTGATGCGCGGGTCCGACATTTCATAGCCGATAATCTCCGAAAGCTCCTCGCGCATCGCCTCGGAGACCCTTTGAGCACGACGCTCGTCCATCGTCTCACTCCATCCACTCCACGACCGCGGACACCAAGTCCGGTCCAAGTAGGTTCGCGGCTTCTATCTCAACGGACTGCAGCACCTGCTCGGCGTTCACATGGGATCCTGAGACCGTAACCACGGCGATGACGGACCTCTGCCAGGTGTCCTGGTAATCAATCTCCGCCACTGAGACATTGAATTTGTGACGGAGACGGTCTTTGAGCCCCTTGACCACATGACGCTTATCTTTCAGCGAGTGCGAGTAAGGAAGCCGTAGCTCTAGCGTCAGGACACCGATGGCCGCCATTGGTCGGGAATACCCTTAGACCAGGGCCTCCGCTGCCACTCGTTCTGTAACGAAGGCCTCAATAATGTCACCGGGCTTCAGATCGTTGAAGTTCGCAATTGCGACGCCGCATTCGAACCCGCTCTTCACTTCGCTGACATCGTTCTTGAAGCGCTTGAGGCTTTCGATCTTGCCGGTATGAATGACGATGTTGTCTCGCAGCAGCCGGATCTGGCTGTCGCGGGTTAGCAGGCCGTCGACGACCATACACCCGGCGACCATGCCAACTTTCGAGATCCGGAATACCTCCCGAACCTCGGCCCTGCCGCGGTATACCTCTTTGAACACCGGCTCGAGCATGCCGGTCATCGCCTTCTTGATCTCTTCGGTGAGCTCGTAAATGATCGTGTGGAAGCGGATCTCCACCTTCTCCTGCTCGGCTGTCGTAACAGCGCTCCGCTCCGCACGGACATTGAACCCGATGATGATCGCGTTCGATGCCGATGCCAGCAGGACGTCGCTCTCGGTGATCGCGCCCACGCCGGCGTGCAGCACTCGAATCCGGACCTTCTCATTCGACAGCTTCTGCAGCGTATCGCTGAGCACTTCCGCCGTGCCGCCCACGTCTGTTTTGAGAATAATGTTGAGTTCCTTGACTTCGCCTTCCTTGAGCTGGCCGTGAAGCTGGTCGAGAGTGATCCGGCCCGTCTTGGCCATCGACATTTCGCGTGCTTTCGCCTCGCGGTAGATCACAATCTGCTTGGCCTTGGCGGTATCTGTCACCACCTGGAAGGTATCGCCGACTTCGGGAAGCGAGTCGAGGCCCAGGACCTCAACAGGCATGGAGGGCTCCGCCTCCCGGACCTGGTTTCCGCGGTCATCGAACATCGCGCGAACCTTGCCGAATACGGAGCCGCAGATGAAGTAGTCGCCCACCCGGAGCGTTCCGTTGCGAACGAGCACCGTAGCCACCGGGCCACGGCCGCGATCCAGCTGCGCTTCGAGAACCGTGCCAACGGCCGGCCGGTTCGGATTCGCTTTGAGATCCTGAAGGTCCGCAACCAGCAGAATCATCTCGAGCAGCAGATCGAGGTTCTGCTTGGCTTTCGCGGAGACGGGCACCATCACGGTGTCACCGCCCCACTCTTCCGCCAGCAATCCCCGCTCGGAAAGCTGCTGTTTGATCCGTTCCGGCTGTGCGTCGGGTTTGTCGATCTTGTTGATCGCCACAATGATCGGAACCTTGGCGGCCTTCGCGTGGTCGATCGCTTCCAACGTCTGAGGCATCACGCCGTCGTCAGCAGCGACTACCAGGACAACAATATCGGTGACCTTGGCGCCGCGCGCCCGCATACGGGTGAACGCTTCGTGACCGGGAGTGTCGATAAACACGATCTTCCGGTCGTTCTTCTCCACCTGATACGCGCCGATGTGCTGCGTGATCCCGCCCGCCTCCTTCTCGGCCACCCGCGACTGGCGGATCGCGTCGAGAAGAGACGTCTTGCCGTGATCGACGTGGCCCATGATCGTGACAACCGGAGCACGCTTGACCAGATCCTTGGGATCTTCCGCCAGTTCGATCTCCTGCGTCGCCTCCTCTTCGTAGCTCACCTGGTTCGTGGAAGCTCCGAACTGGCGCGCAATCTCCTGAGCCAGCTTCACATCGAGCGTCTGGTTGATAGTGGCAAAGATCTTTCGCTCGACCAGCTTCTTGATAACAAGGTTTGCCTTGACGCCGAGCTTCTCGGATAGCTCTTTGACCGTCAGGCCTTCGGCGATGGTGATTTCACGATCGATGGGCGGTGGAGCAGCAGGCTCGGTCCGGCGGGAAACCGGATACCGAACTTTCCCTTCGAGCTCCATCTCCCGGTCGCGCTGTTCAATCGCACGGGCTGCCTGCTTACCCTGATGCCGGCGCGTTTCGGTTGGCGGCGGCGCCGGCTCGACTCGCAGCGGC
>CALGAR010000051.1 GCA_937959285.1 uncultured Bryobacterales bacterium | reverse complement strand
CGGCAGGCGGCTGCTTCGGGCAACTACAACCGCCGCTTTATTGGTCAAATGTACTTCAACTTCTTCGGCCGCATTCCCTCCAATGAAGAAGTGAATTTTATGGAGGCCGCCTTAACGAGCGGTTTGCCGCCAACCGACCTCGTGATGAACTTTTTCAACAGCGAGGAGTTCAACATTGGCGGCAGGTTCATCGCTGGGCTGTACGTTGGCCTGCTTGGTCGCGATGCTGAATACGGGGGATGGCTTTTCACAAGAAACGCTCTGGCATCGGCCATTGTTACGCACAATGACCTTGTTTTCAATTTTCTAAACTCGGCAGAGTTTCAGCTGAAATATGGACAGCTGAGTGATGAGGAGTTTGTTCGCCTGATGTATCGCAACATCTTGCTCCGCGAGGCGACTCAGGCAGAGGTTGACTTCATGCTGACTGCGCTTGCATCAGGAATCCCAAGAATCCAGCTCGCCACGAACTTCTTGAACAGTGAAGAGTTTCGTTTGGGTGTCGGCCCTCGGTTGACGGCATTTATCCTCTACGCATGCCTGCTGCTAAGGGATCCCACCAGCACAGAGATGGAGCAGCGCGTTGCTCAAATCGCCGGAGGAACACCGGTTCGGACGCTGGTTCAGGAGATCCTCCAAAGTTCCGAGTTTCAGAATCTCCTTCGGTAGAGGTAGCGGTCAGACAGCCAGAATGTCGGTGGAGTTATTCCGGACGGTTTCCTCTCATACGGTTCCTTGCTGCCGAATGATGCTGTCGAGAACGTCTTTGTAGGTCCTTATGACTGTATCCCACCGATACGTCTCTGCAACGTAACGTCTTCCGCTTCGTCCCAGCGCAAGCCGTATATCATCCCGCTCCAGCAGCAACCTCAGAGCCTCTCGAAACTCCTGATAGCTCGTGTACCATAGCCCACCGTTCGAACGAATACAATGGCCGACCAGGACGGGCGATTTGCCATTTGCAAGCAACGGCTTGGCGTGCTGCCATGATTCGAGCGCGGCCATGCAAAGGCTTTCAAATGGGGACGGGGAAACCGCGACGTGCGTGTGTTCGAGCGCGTGGTATTTGACGAACTCACTCACATAGCCCGGACATAGGACTTGAGGATGTCCCCGGAATGGCATGGTGCGCCTTCCGAGCATCAAGAGGAGCAAATCTCGCCGTTTCTCCTCGCTGACGAACCGGAGGAAGAACTCCAAGAGCTCATCGCACCCTTTGCCATTCTCGATACGACCGACAAAAGTCAGGACAAATTTATCGGCGAGTTCGTTTTCAAGAGGCTCCCACGCGTCGTCGTATTGGCCGGGATTCGGGTCGTCGAGCCCCAATCCGACAACAGTGCCGACAGAGTCGGGCAGTCCGAACCGTCTCTGCAGCAGAAACTGCTCCTCCTCGGTGTTGAAGAAGATGTGCGGAGTCTGCCGGAACACGTCATCGAGAATAGTCAGATACAGCGACGCCTCGTCGTGCGCCGTGGGTACGAACACGGCCTTACTCTTGAGCAGCGGCAGGCAGTGGATAGCGGGGTAGTAGAGATACGTGAAGACAATGAAGGCGTCGTATTTCTGGCGGTTCGCCTCGACGTAGGAGACCAGCTTCGGGCAATAAGGCCCCTGCCAGCGCACCATCTCGTATTGCTGAGTTTCATCGAGCTGGGTCAGGAAAATCCTGTCATAGATGAGGTGGAATTTCTCGAGATTCCGCTCATGCTCTGTCGGAAACCGGCGGATTGTCACACCGTTCAACCGGGTCTCAGTCTCGGGCAGCTCATTCTTCCAGCTCAAGTGGTCAACGGCGCAGGTCGTAAGAACTTCGACGTCGTAGAAGGGAACGAGGCGCTCTGCTACTTGCCGGCAGTGGCTCTCTGATCCGCCTGTCAGATTCTCGCCATATCGATGAATGATTATGCCTAGACGCGGCCGCGAGAACTTGTTCATGCTCTTTCCACCTCGGCAAGCAGCGACAACAGCTTCTCGCGGATGACGTCGGGGTGATAGTTTTCTTCGTAACGCCGACGCCCGGCCGTCGCCAATTTGCGATAGAGCATCGGATCCTCGATACATTCATCAATGGCCCGGGCAAAGCACTGAGCGTCGAAGTGCTCAAAAATCTTGCCGCAGCTTCCCGCCGTTTCGCCCACCGCCGACGTGCCCCAGGCTACGATCGGCACGCGAAAGGCCATCGCCTCCACAAGCGGCACGCAAAAGCCTTCATGCTCGCTGACGCAAAGGAACACGGAGCAAGTCATGTAAAAGGACCGCAGCTGCGAAGGACTCACGGAATGAGCGAACTCCACCGCATCATGCACCCCCAGTTGCCTGGCATACTGGTGCACTTCCTCCGTGTACAGGGAAAGGCTCGGGTCAAAATTGCCGACAAACACCAGGCGAGGCTGCCTGTCTGTAATAGCGCGATATTCCGCGAAAACTTCGACCGCCCGAAAGTGCCCTTTGTTTGGACGCAAGCCGCCCACAAACAGCAGATATGGTCGATCGCCCCTGTGCGTCCCCATGACGACGGCATCGAAGGGTTCTCGCAGGAGTTCCTCGATGCGGTGAACGGGAGGAACAACGCGGCATCGCGATTCGTCAAAGCCGTACTCGATAAACTCCTGGTTGTTGTAGAACGAATCGCCCCAAAGAATGGCATGATCGAATCGGGCCAGGCGCTCGGTAGCCTTTCTACCCTCCTTGCACGCCTTGTAGTAATGCTCGGCGTAGCGAGCGTAGAAGTGAGCGGGAGTTACGTTGTGATACTTAATGACGAGCTTATTCTTGCTGCGAAGCAGAATTTTCTCCCCCAGCTCCCAGTCAATGGCATGGTGATAGATCAGTATGTCATCGGGAGAGCTCCAATACTCGTCGGCGTCCAGCCTCACCAGTTCCGTAATCGCTTGCAGTTTCGGGTGAATATATTCCGCAAAGATCCGGACATCGTAGCCGGCCTCTTGAAAGATGCGGTGCATGCCCAAGACGTCATTCCCTACCGCATCATTCGGCTGAAAGGTGGGGACGAGGAGAAAGATGCGTGGCTTTCTCATGCTTGCTGCCGTTCCGTCTCCAACAAACGGCGCAACGATTCTATCTGAAGGTTTGTCTCCTCCAGTACCGTCGCGAGCTGTTCGGCAATGGCAGCCTGCTCCTCGAGCGCGGTCGCAGTTTGCATATGAGCAGCTTTCAGTGGAGGGATCAGCCAGAAGAGGGCACGGCGGACCAGCCAGACGAGAACGAACCCCAGGCGTCCGCGAATCGTAGGCGGCACAGGAGGAAATTCCCCTACTTTCTCTACGGAAGCACGCAGCCCCGCAGCTTGGGCGCGAAATGCCGCAATCGAGGTGCGAAGGGATGCAGGAATTCGCGCTCGGGCGCGGCGCGCTAATTCGTCCTGACTGCGATTCTGCTGCCGCACGCGCAAGCGGATTTCCGCCATCAATCCCAACACATTTACTTCAGTTTGCTGCTCCTGCATTTTGCTGTCCCGAGCGCTCAAACTAGAGATTTTCGCACACTGCGTTTTCGCTGAATCCCCGCTGTTACCGTTAAAGCCGATACTACGAGAGCGCGCGGGAGACGGAGTTCGCCTCCTTCGGCTCAGATTCCGGAAGGCGCCTGGTCCAATCCCTTTTAACTGAGTACGCCCGGCGAAAAACCTGAAGGTAGGAAGCGGCTACCTCGGAGGGCGTGGCAAACGTAGCGGAGCGGCGCAACCCGCGCAGCCGGAGCTGATCCGCCAGACTGCTCTCAAATTCGAGAAGCTCAATCGCTCTCACAATGGATTCCGCTTTTCTGGGGTCAAAGCGAAGGATTGCGTCACCGCCCAGTTCTTCAAACGCCGCAAGGTCGCTTGCCAGGACCGGTACACCCGCCGTCATCGCTTCCAAAATCGGGATTCCAAAGCCTTCATAAAGGGAAGGGAAGATCAGGCCTCGTGCCGCTTTGAGAAGACCCGCGAACTCCCTCTCTGGCAGGTATCCGGCAAAGGTTACTGACTGCGACAGCCCTGCCACCCGCGACCAGGTTCGAAGCGCATGTGCGCGGTCATCAACTGTCCCCGAAAGAACAAGCTTCAGATCGCAGTTAGGATGCCGCCGGCGGAAGATGCCAAAAGCCGTGAGGAGAAGCGCGTGATTCTTATGACTCCAAAAGTTCGCCGGGTAGAGCAGATAGCGACCGCGCTGGATGCCAAGGCGGTCCAGGAGCTCGTTTTCTGGCTGAGTAAAGTGAGATACAAGCCTCTGTGAGACACAACTGTAAATCCTGCTTACCTTCTCGGGAGCAACACACCCCTCTCGAATCACCGCGTTACGAACGTAGTCAGAGACGCAAATGATGTGCGTAGCCAGCCGGCACGCCTGACGAAAGACGCGATCGCGATAATTGCGGTCCGCCGGATCAAAGAATTGGGGATAGCGAAGGTACTGAAGATCGTGAACAACGCTCACCGTGGGCACCGTGGAATCGTAGAACAGCGGCGCCGTGAAGGGACAGAACAGTAAGTCCGCCTTGAGGCGGCGCATCAATGTGCCGTTCGGCAACCGTTCGGCTATGACCTGCTGAACGCGCTGAAGCTGGAGCAGCATCGGCTCCGGGATTACGGCGGCTGCAAGCCGTTTAAGCTGGATCCGCGGTCCTACCGGCTGAGTTCCGTCCCCATTCTCAATGACGCAGAGGCGTCGTACATTCGAGGTTTCGAGGGAAGCGAGCTCGTCGTGCGCAATCCGCGAAGTCAGCAGCAGAAACTCGGTTCCGGGTAGAAGGGCAGAAAACTGGCGGATCAGTTCGAGTGCAAGAACTTTTGCACCGCCGTTCTCGCCCCCTGGCGTGACAGGCGTAAGATCGATGACCACCCTGCGGAGCGGATCAGGCAGCGAGTTCACAACCACTCTGTTTGCCGACTCCTTCTGAGTAAGCTCTGGACCCTCAAACGCTTAACACTTCTTAGAACTCCTCGCGACGGGGAGTGTCGTGTGACGCGCGTCAAAGACCGACGTGCGCGTACCACGGTGCAAGGCAGACTTTGCGGCCCGAGATAAACAGGCCACCAAGATTTCCAGAAACAACCATAGCACAGAGTGCTGTGCAATCAGAGATTTAATTGATTATTTCCCGATGCAAAATGTGGAAAAGATACGATTCAGGATATCATCGGCCGTAGTAGCGCCAGTAATCGCGTCGATTGGACGGAGAGCGGCGTATAAGTCGAGCAGTATCATTTCGTGCGGGATGCCAAGGCTCGCGGCGGTCGCAGCCTTCTCCATCGCCTCCAAACTCTCCCGGAGCAGTTGCTCGTGACGGATGCTCGTGATGAAGCCCGCTTCGGTGTCGGCACGTCCGAAGGAACCAATAATTCGGTCGCGGAGTTCGGATATTCCGTCGCCCGTGGCCGCAGACACCGTAATCATGTTCTCGTCCGGTTCCCAGGCGTGAGGGAGGTCGCTCTTGTTAGCGACGATCAGGTGGCGCTTGGACGAGGCGCGCCCGAGCAGCTCCCGGTCTTCCTCCTCCAAGGGAACAGACAAGTTCAGTACCACCAGGGTCATGTCCGCGTCCGCCATCGCCTGGTAGCTCCGCTCAATGCCGAGGCTTTCCACCAGATCCTGTCCCACCCGAATCCCCGCGGTATCAATCAGCTTGACCGGAATACCTTTCATCGACGCCGTTTCGGACACCAGGTCCCGCGTCGTTCCGGGAATCTCGGTAACGATTGCACGGTCTTGCTCCAGGAGCCGGTTAAACAGACTGCTCTTGCCGACGTTTGGACGTCCCACAATCGCCAGCGTCAAACCTGACTGCACCAGTTTCCCGTAAGCGAAGCTCCCCAGCAGCCTGCGAAGTTCGGCGGTAATGGGCTCAATGGCGCACAGGATCTGTTCCGTAGAGGCGACACCGACATCGTCCTCCGCAAAATCAATTCCCGCTTCGAGCAGCGCCACAAGTTCGACGAGCTGATTCTTGATCGGGGCAAGCCGCCGGGAAACCGATCCCTCTAGCTGTTGTGCGGCTACCGACGCCTGATACAGAGTTGTGGCTTCAATGAGGTCGCGAACGGCTTCGGCTTGCGGAAGATCGATGCGGCCGTTCAGGAAGGCTCGAAGCGTGAACTCGCCCGGCTCCGCCAGTCGAGCGCCGGCAGCACAAGCGCACTCCAGGCACCATCGAAGAACAACGGGAGAGCCGTGGCACGATATTTCGACCACATCCTCTGCTGTGTACGAGCGAGGCCGGGCAAAGTAAGTGACGACGACATGATCCACCGGAGCGCCGTCGGGTCCCGGAAGTGCAGCCAGTTGGGATCTCCATGGCTTCCATTCCGGCTTGCCGTTCGGAGAGCGGGGAAAACGCAGGATCTGCTCGGCAACGCTAACCGAGTCCGGACCGGATAGGCGCACGATGCCGATACCGCCCCGGCCCGGTGGCGTTGAGATTGCGGCAATCGTATCTCGGAGAATCAAGCTGAGCGCCGGCGTGCACGGCCGAGGCCGCGCATCGGAGACGACGTTGAAGGATCAGGAGGCGTGGGCATGTTCGCGGGATAGATGACGACCTGCCGGTTGGGGCCGACACCGGAACTCTCACTGCGGACCTCGGTTTCCGACCGCAACGCCAAATGAAGAATTCGGCGCTCCCGGCTGTTCATCGGGCTGAACTTGAACGGAACGCCGGTCTTCTTCACCTTCTCCGCAGCAGTAAGCGCGCTGAGCCGTAATTCCTCAATGCGCAGCACGCGGTAGTCATTGGCGTCAAAGCACAGCTTCGAGTGGTGCTCTGGCGGCATCCGGAGCATTTCCATCGTGAGGTGCTCCATTGCGAGCATCAGCTCCGCCCTGTTTTCGAGCATCAGCTCCACATCGGGCCCCGAGAAGCGGACGAGGATATCCGGATTCTCGAAGTCCGCGTGCAATTTGCTGCCATCCGTGATCTCGTAAGAGAGCCGAAGGCCTGCTTTGCCAATAAGAGTTTTCAGGAAGCTGTCAACTATCGGTCCGAACTGATCGACCGGATACTTCTTGTCATCCACGCGTTAATTCCTGGACCGCTTTTTTTGCTGCTTTCCGGGCTTTGGCTCGGTGACAGTAACGTTCACAGTGCGGTTGAAGAACCACTGCTGCACGATACCGACCAAGTTTCCGGTCAACCAGTATAACACCAGGCCGCTCGATACACCGTAGAACATGAATCCAAGCATCAGCGGCATCAGGAGCATCACACGCTGCTGAGCCGGGTCCATACCCGTTGACGGCGACATCTTCTGAAGGATGAACTGCGTTGCAATCATCGCAAGCGGAAGGATCCGGATTGGAAGCGTCTCCGGCTGCGAAAGATCCGTCACCCATAGCCAGCTTGCGCCGCGCATTTCGATCGCAACCGTCAGGACCTTATAGAAAGCGATGAAGAACGGAATCTGCAGCAGCATTGGCAGGCAGCCGCCGGCGGGGTTCACCGAGTTCCGCCGGTACAGCTCCATGATTTCCTGGTTCTGCTGCGCCTTCCGCGGGTCCCGAATGCTGATGCCCTTGTACTTCTCATTGATGGCGGCAATCTGCGGCTGCAATACCTGCATCTTCTTCATCGACTTCAAGCTGCTCAGCTTCAGAGGCAGCAACAGGAAGTTGATCGCCACTGTGACAAGGACAATCGCCCAGCCGTAGTTGTGCGTGATTGTATGATTGACCCAGCTCAGAACGAGGAAGAGCGGCTTTGCCAGTACGGCGAACCAGCCAAAGTCGACGACCTGCTCCAGCTTCGGATCGACGCTACGGAGAATGCCAATGTCTTTTGGTCCGACAAAGACATTGAACTGGTTCGTGCCATCGCCACCAACCGCCGCCCCGATGTGCGGTTCCGGCTTTGCATCAGGCGCTGAGGCGATGGCGTCGCCGAACGTCTGCATCGAAAACGATCCGCCGTTGAAAGGAAGAAAGACAGCCGCGAAATAGGCATCCTCCAGGCCAGCGAATGCGAACCTGCCGCTCGCCGAGATTGGTCCGTCTTTGGCAGCCTTTGCCTCCTTCACTATGAGCTCGTTCTCGGCCGGATCGAAATGGAGAGTGCGCTGCAAGCTCGCGCTCTTGACGACGGTAGGATCCCCGAAGCCGCCGCGCCACGCGAGCAAATGCGGAACGGGCGCACCGTTCTGAGTAACGGTGGATTCCACTCGCGCCAGGTACCGGTTCGGCTGGAACTCGAAGGTTTTGCGGGCTGAGACGTGCCCGTCTGAAAACTCGAATTCAATCTTGCGGCCGTCCTCAGAAATCTTCGCCGCATAGAGAGCTTTATCGAGGTCGACTCCCGGCTTCTGGTTCGGGAAGACAAGTGAGAATGGGTAACCCGCTTTGTCCGAACCGCTCGGGTGGACGAGATCGACGAGCCCGTCCTTGCCGTCCTTGTAGTGCTTCAGCACCCAGCTCCGAACAACGCCGCCGCGGTTGGAGAAAACGACCTTATAGACGTCGGTCTCGACAACGTATGTCTCTTCCTTATCTGCCGAAATCTGGCCCGGAACCACTGGCGGCGACGCTGTTGTCGCCGGAGCCGCCTCCGCGGGCTTTGCCGGAGCTGCTTCGGCTTGCGCCGTGGTTTCCGCTGCCTTCTGAGGTGTGTTAACGGGGGCCTGCGGCTTATAGAAATACGGCGTAAGAAACAGCACCGCGCCCATCAGCAGAAAGGCAAGAAGGAGACGGAGCTCCATCGATATCTCTTTCTTCTTGGTGGTAACCGTCGAAGTGCCGTTTTGTGATTCAGGCATTGTTCGTTACTTTTAAACCTTTTTCAATGGGACCGGATCGAATCCGCCGGGATGAAAGGGGTGGCACCGGAAGAGTCTGCGGACTCCAAGCCAGAGTCCTCTCAACGCCCCATGCCGTTCGATTGACTCCCGCATGTATTCGGAACATGTCGGATGGAAGCGGCACGCGGTCGGCAATAGCGGGGAGACCCAGGATTTGTACCACCGCAGAAGCTGAATCAGGAAGCCTTGCATCGGGAGAAAAGTCTTTCGATTTCCAGCTCCAACTGGGCGAATTCCGCATCCAGTACAGTTCGCCGGGGGTTGAGTACAATCTCCCACCCAGGCGGTAGCTTCGAAAGATGTAGTCGGACAGCTTCGCGAATACGCCGCTTGATCCGGTTCCTGACCACCGCCTTGCCCAGTGCGCGAGGAGCGGTGAAACCAATTCTGGACCCGTCCTGGCCGGCGGCTCTGCGACAAAATGCAGAGAAGAACGGGCTCGAAAACCTAAACCCCTCCTGATAAACCCGCCGGAACTCAGACGAGCGCAGGATCCGGAAGTGCTTGGGGAAGGATTGACCTAGCCTGGAGGCTTCCTGCTTACTTCGCTTGACGGACAGCTCTTTCGTCGCTAACGGTGAGTTTCCAGCGGCCCTTTGCCCGACGGCGCGATAAAACCTCACGGCCGTCCTTACTCTTCATCCGCGCCCGGAATCCGTGAGTCTTGGCCCGCTTGCGATTGTTCGGCTGAAATGTACGTTTTGGCATTACTATGACTCCGGGCAGACGACCCGGTTTGACGCACACGTCAGGAGCATCAATCCGGGGACCAGCCCCAAGTTTCAGTATAAAAGTGATTTCTAAAGGGTGTCAAACATTGAGATTTGGCAGTTGTGGACCACTCTGGCATCGAAATCGGAGCCAGGGCATCCAGTTGCCAAACTCAATATAGATGAGGACGCTAAGAAGCTTACCACATCTTCTACCTAGTATATACGGCAGCAGCGAATGAGTGTGCAGGTCAGGGTAGCTCGTCCGATACAGTGACTTTGGATTCGGCCTGAAACTTGCGGTACCGCGAGTACACTTGTTCGGTTTCTGCCCAGCGAGCCTGTCCGGGGCCCTTAAACGGCCGGCGGAGAACAATCTTCTGCACAAGCCACACGGAATCCTGCTGCTGCGCGTACCAATACCAGACCTTCGACCCTTTCCGCAGGCGCCCTGCGTCGCGTAGAACCTCGACTTCCATCTTCACGCGCAGCAGGCTCTCCTTCTCCAGCCATAGGCGAATTCGCATCGCGTGGGTCTCGAGGTCGCCCAGATCGGTCGGACGACGTCTGGACTTTGGATAGGCCTCCAGCACATAGGTGTCGTACCCGCTGACCTTCTCCTCACCCAAATAACGAACCTTATGAAGGTCTGGAATCCGCGAATACCGGACGGTGATTCGAGGGCGTTCGGAGCTTGCCGCAGACGTTTGGCCCAAACTGCGCCGTTCCGCCGCAACAGCTTCCATGCGCCGCTCCTCCGCTTCCTGCTCGGAAGGAGACAAAGGGGAGCCGTTTCGCCCCGTCAGCTTGTAGTAGGGCTGGTTCTCCAAATAGATGACTTCGTAGCTGGCCGAACTCGTCTCGACGGCAGTTCCTGATTCGGTTAGGACCCGCTGGGTGACGTCTTCGCTGTACAGGTAACTGGAGGAACGCTGGCGGTTCTCGGAGTCACGACTGATGCTGCGCTCCAGCAGAGCCATAGGGTCCTGGTCGCCCGGAAGCGCAGCAGCGGCGACGGCGAAGAGTACGAAGCCAAGCTGCCAAGCGACTTTAATCATCGAAGGATCCGCTTCCGGCCATCCTTCCCCATCCAGTGCGGCAGCGCCCCGAGCGGCAGTGAAACAGTAGTAGCGATGCGACTTATCGCCCTTCCGCTTCCAGGAAGCGCTCGACTTCGAGTGCTGCCATGCAGCCTGCTCCGGCAGCGGTAATCGCTTGGCGGTATACCCGGTCCTGAACGTCGCCAGCGTGGAAGACCCCCGGGACACTCGTCCGCGCGCCGCCATAGGAGACGATATACCCGTCCGCGTCGAGATCCACCTGTCCTACAAACGGCTTTGTGTTGGGAATATGGCCGATGGCGACGAAGAATCCGTCCACTTCCCGAATACATTCCTCGCCCGTAACCAAGTTACGAAGCTTCACGCCGGTCACGTACCCTTTGTTGACGTCGTACACCTCGTCGACCACCGTATTCGTGATGAAAATGATCTTTGGATGGGCTTGCGCCCGCTCCAACATGATCTTGGAAGCGCGGAACTGATCGCGGCGGTGCACTATGGCCACCTCGGTAGCAAAGCGAGTCAGGAACAACGCTTCTTCCATGGCCGAATCTCCGCCCCCGACGACCATGACCTTCTTTCCGCGATAGAAGAAACCGTCGCAGGTGGCGCACGAACTAACGCCATGACCGATCAGCTTCTGTTCCGACTCCAGTCCGAGCCAGCGGGCAGATGCCCCCGAAGCGATGATGACGGTCAGCGTTTCGATCCACTCACCATCGATATTCAGGCGAAAAGGGCGTCGCGACAGGTCCGCCTCAATTACCGAACCGTGAACGTACTCAGCCCCGAAATTCTGAGCCTGGCGCTTCATGTTTTCGACCAACTCCGGGCCGTGGATGCCTTCCGGGAAACCCGGAAAGTTTTCAACGAGACTTGTGAGAGAGAGCTGCCCACCCGGCTCGTGTCCGCCCACTACGAGGGGCTTCAGATTAGCGCGTGCTGTATAAATGGCAGCCGTATTGCCGGCGCAGCCGGATCCGATGATCACTACATTCCGCATGAGGAGACCTGAACATATTGATGCTCACAAATTGGGTATGGGCTCTGCAAGGGGCAGGGAATGAGAGCGCGGCGCTTCAACCGAGCCGGCTGACGATCTGGTAAGCCGCCAAGGCGCTCACGTAGGCCAAACCGCTCATGTATGCAAACTGTATGACGGGCCATTTCCATCCACCCGTCTCACGCCGGACGACGGCAATCGTAGAGATGCACTGCATCGCGAACGCAAAGAAGATCAGCAACGCAACCGCTCCGGCAAGACTCAGATCCTGCTGAAGCGCCTGCTGAAGTCCTTCGGTCTCGCTTTCGCTCTCCATTCCATAGATCGTTCCCAAAGTGCCGACGATCACTTCACGAGCCGCCAGCGAGGTAATGAGACCAATCCCTACCTTCCAGTTGAAACCGAGAGGCTGTATCAGCGGTTCGACGCTCTTGCCGACTGCGCCCGCGATGCTCTCCTCAATCGGGGGCGCCTGGCCATCCTTCATCGGGAAGCTTGCCAGAATCCACAGCAGGACCGTCACGCCGAGGATGACGGTGCCGGCGCGCCGGAGGAAGACCTTTGCACGATCGATCAGCCGCAACCCGATGGATTGTACGGTGGGCCAGCGATACGGCGGCATCTCCAGCACGAATGGAGTCCGGTCGCTTTTGAGGATCGAGGACTTGAGAATGCGAGCGGTTACCACGGCCGCGAGGAAACCGATCACGTAGAGGGCAAGCATCGCAGCGGCGCGCAACCCGAGCACAGGGCCGAGGAGCGGACGGTCCGGCAGGAATGCCGCGATGATTAGCGTGTAGACCGGAAGACGCGCAGAGCACGTCATGAAAGGGGCAATGAGCATTGTTGCGATTCGGTCGCGCTTGTTCTCAATCGTCCGGGTAGCAAGAATGGCAGGGACCGCGCAGGCGTAGGCGGACAGAAGCGGGATGAAGCTCTTGCCTTGCAATCCAACCTTCGCCATCGTGCGATCAGCAATGAGAGCCGCACGCGCGAGATAGCCGGAATCTTCCAAAATCCCGATGAAAAGAAACAGCAGGAGGATCTGGGGAAGGAACACAACCACGGAGCCGACCCCGCTCCAGACTCCGTCGATCAGCAGCGAGCGGACGGGCGAGTCAGGCAGGAGATTTGCAATCCACTGTCCGCTCACGGCAATGGCCTCTTCAACCGCGTCCATCATCGGCGCCGCCCCAGTGAAGATGGTTTGAAAGACGGCAACGACCACCACCAGAAAGATCAGCGGCCCCAGGACCGGATGCAGAAATACGCTGTCCAGACGGCGGGTCCAAATGGGCGGCGCAGGAGAACGATACCGCGCCTGACTGCCAACCGCCTGAGCCCATTGCCGGCACCGCGGTACGTCTTGCAGGACGGGCAATTGAACCGGGGTAGGGACTCCGAAGGCTCCGGAGAGAAACTCGATAACCGTCTCCAGCCCCTCGCCTTTCGCGGCGCTCACCAACGCGACCGGAGCGCCCAACTGCTTCGCCAAAGCTGCACAATCGACCTCGCCGCCGCGGCGTTCCAGCTCATCCGCCATCGTCAGGATGACCAGCGTCGGAAGTCCGAGACCCAGCACCGGTGCAGCCAGCATCAGGTGGCGACTGAGACTGGTGGAATCCAGGACAAGCAGCACGGCGTCCGGGCGTGGAATCCCCGGCATCTTCCCGAGGAGGACGTCGTGCGTCACACGCTCGTCTTCCGTGCGCGGGTCGAGGCTATAGACTCCGGGCAAATCGACCAGATTCACTTCCCGTTTACCGCCGATTCGCGCCTTTCCTACGCGCTGCTCAACGGTCACGCCCGGGAAATTGGCGACCTTCTGGCGGAGTCCCGTCAAACGATTGAATAAAGTGGACTTTCCAGCGTTCGGCGGCCCAATGATCGCAACGACACGCCGGTCCGGGTTCGCGCTCCCGTTGCCCGGAACTATGGGCAGGGTAGCGGGTGTCGGCCCGGAGTGGCATTCGCTCATGACCGAAACGTTCGAACGTGAAGCCGAGTTGCGGTTTCGCGTCGCAGTGCGATTTCCGATCCATCAACCCGATATACGCGCGGGTCGCCGCCAGGGGCGCTCCGAGCTGCGGCGATTGTGCTGCCGGGAAGAAAGCCCAGTTCCATGAGCCGGCGGGCGAAGTCTTCGGGCAGGTCGATGTGCTCGAGGACCGCTTCCTCACCCGGGCGCAGATCGGCAAGGCTGTGCGAAACGTGAGGATGAGGCTTCTTGAAACTCAGTTGCAGCACATCATCAGTATGCGATCCTGAGCATACGAAGTCAATCGGGATCGTATTCTTCCTGCGGCCCGGGACTTCGTAAGCTCAAGACGGCTGTTGAGGTTAGGCCTCTTCAGCCGCCGGAGACATGCTAAAATCGGCGCGTGGCGGCCAAACTGGTGAATCAGGCCTTCACTCGGGCAGAGGTGCGCCGCGCGCTATCGATCAGCGAGCGGCAGTTGCGGGCTTGGGAGCGAAACAAGCTAATACCGGCTTCCAACTCCTTTGCATTTTCCGACCTGATTGCCCTCCGCACCCTTCATCTGCTCCACAAGAACCGCGTGCCGACCGCGAGAATCCGGCGGGCGATGGATGCAATCCGCGAAAAGCTGCGGGGCGTTTCGAACCCGTTAAGCGAAGTGAAAGTCTTTGCACACGGCAAGAGGATCGGTGTGCAGGTGGAGGGGCGGAAGATGGAAGCGATCACCGGCCAACTGCTTCTGGATTTCGACAACGCTCAAACGCGGCTGGTGGCGTTTCCCAAAACGGCCGCAAAGGCGCAGTCGCAGCCGGAGCACGCGCGGAAAGCCGAAGCCGAGCGCTGGTTTCAGCGGGGCATTGACCTTGAGCAGACCGGCGCGCCGATTGAGGAAATTGTGGAAGCCTATCGCCAGGCCATCGACAGTGATCCTAAATCCGCCGGCGCGCTCGTGAATCTCGGCACTCTTCACTTCAATATGCGAGCGTGGAAGCAGGCCGAGATGTACTACCGCAAAGCCCTCGAAGTGGACAACACCTATCCGCTGGCTCATTTCAATCTGGGAAACCTTTACGATGAGAGAGGCGACCGCAAGCGGGCGCTAATGCATTACCTTGCGGCGATCAAACATAATCCGCGCTACGCAGATGCTCACTACAACATCGCCCTTCTTTATCAGCTCACCGGACAGACCCTGAAGGCAGTTCACCACTGGCGCCTCTATCTGAAGCTGGATCCTTCCAGCAGTTGGGCCGCAATCGCAAGGCAGGAGCTCGAGAAGCTGCGGAAGGCCACAGTTGTTCACGGCTCCAGACGGCCTCCCACTGAGCCCGCCAGCGGCGGGTAGAACATCCTACATCCGAGGCGCGCCTGCCCGCAATCCTTCAAACTTCCTCAGCTTTGTCAGCCATACGCTGAGGGATTGTGTCTCAGCAGAAACTCGAATATGATTTTTGGCTGCTGTCGGGGAGGTCAGTCCAGGTGCGACAAATTGGTCTTCCTTTCTTCTTCCTTTGTCTCTGCCTAAATCTCTTCGGGCAGTACACTTCACAACAATTTTCCGGCTTCGTTCGTGATTCGAGCGGAGCTGTGGTCGCAGGAGCAAAAGTCACGGTCCGGCAAACGGCCACCGGCTTTACGCGTACAGCGGAATCCGCGGAAAGCGGATATTACGTGATCACGAATATACCGATTGGAGTCTATGAAATCTCCGCGGAAGCCCAGGGCTTCAAGAAATACATACAGAAGGATGTCACCGTCACTGTCGGATCAAAACCCACTGTCGACATCACACTTGAGATCGGCCAGCTGACTGAATCCGTTACAGTCACCGCTGATGCCGCAATGGTGGAAGCGAGCACGGGCGAGGTCGGGCGCCTGATTACAGGAGAGCAGGCCACGAAGCTGCAGTTAAATGGACGCAATTTTGCCCAACTACTGGCACTGTTGCCCGGCGTTTCGAGCACTGCGCGCTCGCAGTTTGATCTGTTCGGCGGCTTCGGCTCCAACATGAGCGCGCAATCGGTCAACGGAGGCCGAAACTATACGTTTTCCTGGAATATCGACGGCGCCGACAACAAGGATAACGGCGGCGGCGGCAATAACTTCGTCAATATCAACCCGGATGCGATCGCCGAATTTAAGGTCTTGACGACTAACTACAGCGCCGAGTATGGCCAGAACGCCGGCGCAGTCGTGAATCTTGCCTTAAAGAGCGGGACCAAGGAGTTCCACGGAACGCTTTACGAATTCGTTCGCAACGACGCCTTCGACGCGCGTGCGTTCAACGCTCTCTCGAAGCAAAAACTCCGCTTCAACAATTTCGGCTGGAATTTAGGAGGCCCCATCTATATCCCGGGCCGCTTCAACACCGACAAAAACAAGCTCTTTTTCTTTACCGGAATGGAGTTCAAGAGGCTCCGCCGGGGCAACCCACAAACATGGCTCGTACCGACTCCGGAGCAGCGGGCCGG
>CALGAR010000050.1 GCA_937959285.1 uncultured Bryobacterales bacterium | reverse complement strand
GGATCTTCGCTACACGCTGCCGCTTCAATTCGCTGAAGTGGTGTGGGGCGATGGTGAGAATACGCATCGGAAGATCCATTCGCTTGAAACGACGCGCGCATTTGGGAGCCACAAGATCGAATTTACGGTGGATGCGCCGGGCTGGCGGTGGGCGCGTCTTGCAGTATGGGACATTGCCGGCAACGGCGCCTTCGCGAACCCGATATGGAACACGAAGGCTCGCAAAGTGGTTGCGCTCGACGGCTGGCACAACCGCGAATCACAGCCGCACTATGCGTGGGAAGGGACCTATCCCGGAGGATTTTCCGGCCTGAAGGCCATGCTCAGCGGTCTCGATGCCGAGCCGCGCACGATTACGACAGCCCTTACGGAAAAAGCCCTTCAGGGCATCGACTGTCTGATCATTGTGGATCCCGATACACCTCAGGAATCGTCATCCCCCAACCTGATCACGGATGCCGAAATCTCCGCCGTCACGAACTGGGTACGGGGAGGAGGCACGCTCCTGCTACTCGGCAACGATCCGGGAAACGCCGAATTCGAGAGGCTGAACGCGCTTGCTGGCCGTTTTGGCATCCAATTTGAGGAGAGGAAGTACGCCGATGCGCACGGCAACTCGAAGTTAACAGTTTCGACGGCACAGGGAGGCTGGTTTACGCCCGGGCTCAAATTCTACGCTGTCGATCTGGCGCCTCTTCGCATCACGGCACACGATGCCGAAACATTGCTCGCCGACCGCGATACCACTCTCATGGCGTGTGTCCGTGCCGGGAAAGGACAGGTGATTGCTCTCGGCGACCCATGGCTTTACAACGAGTACCTTTATACTCAGGACAACCGGCGCATCGCGGAAGAGTTTTTCCGGAAGATCTTGAAGTAACGCCGTCGGCGGTTCGAGCGCGACCAGGCCTTTCCGTATCTATCACAGGACCGCGCATACCCCCACAAGCCGCGTCAACCACAACAGCCGGAGGCTCCACTTCGGAGATTGATACCATATTCATCCACCGGTTCCACCGTTACCAGTGATACACGGAAGGAGTTGACACAACATCCCAGGAGTATGACGATGTCATCCACTCAGCTTGCAACTGCACTGATCCTCTTAACTGCCGGCGCCGCCTGCCCCGGCGATCTGTCCTCCCTACCCTTTCTCAAGACCTACACAGCCGAGCGCGCCTCCTCCATGGACAAGACCGGCGCGAACGATGATGGCAACTGGAAGAACCCGATCAAGCCGGGGGAACAGAGGACGATCGCGCAGCTCGAGGGTCCGGGCATCATCACGCATATGTGGTTCACCATTTCCACGCCGGAGCGCTACCACCTGAAGAAGATCGTCCTGCGCATGTTCTGGGACGACGATCCGCTGCCCGCCGTCGAGACGCCGATCGGCGATTTCTTCGGGCTCGGACTCGGCGAATACTTCCTTTATGAATCAGGACCTCTCTCCGTAGGCTCTCAGAAGGCGCTCAACTGCTATTTCCCGATGCCATTCCGGAAGTCGGCACGAATCACAATCACCAATGAAGGACAACAGAACATTTCCGCCTTCTACTACAACATCGACTGGCAGAAGCATAAGAGCTTGCCGGAAGACATCGCCTACTTCTACGCCGAGTACCGGCAGGCGGTGCCTAACGACGGCTGGACGTCCGACTGGAAGCAGAATGGCGACGCGAAAGTCAATAACGCTCAGAACAAAGACGGCAAGGGCAATTACGTCATGTTTGAGGCCGAGGGGCGCGGGCACTACGTGGGCGTGACTCATAGCATCCTGCAGAACCAGGGTGACTGGTGGGGGGAAGGCGACGAGATGATGTACATCGACGATCGTGAGACTCCGCGTATCGTAGGCACCGGCTCAGAAGATTACTATCTCGGCGCCTGGTGCTATGGAAACTGCGGAATCTCTCCGTTCGGTTCCACGTATCCGACGTTTGCCTATAAGAACTATGGCAACCCGGTGAACGGAGGCGATCATCGCGGCGCCAAGTGGATGGTGTATCGCTTCCACACCGACAGTCCCATACCATTTCAAAAATATTTCCGCATGACGATCGAGCATGGACATGCCAATCACCGTTCGGACAACTTCTATACCGTCGCTTACTGGTACCAGCAGGGCCCGCACAAGCTGCGCAAGCCGCTGCCGCCGGTCGAGGACCGAATTCCCCGGATGGTGAATGTCGAGGGGCCGACGATGGGCAAGCCCTAATTCATGGCCTAATTCATGGGCGGACATGCAACGCGTGGCGGCGTCGACTTCCTGCACGTTCTCGTGTACACTAGTGTCACCTCAGGCGTACCTTCTTGAACGCCGGTAGTCAGGAAAACTGCCGACACGAGGTGGTAGACGTGAAAGCCGGAGAAGCCGCCCTTAGGGGAAACGTTCTGTTTTATCGAGGGACGTCCGATCTGCGTCCCTGCCCACCTTCGATGACACGCGAAGACCGCGCCAGTTGCTACGGCCTGGCCGCATTCCGCCGCGCCTGCGTCCGCCTCTACCGGCCCCTGGTTGCGGCCCTCCTCGTGCCATTGTTCCTGGCCGGCGGACAATCCGTCCGTCCGCCGGATCAGGCCAATCGAACAAATCCGGAAGTCGACGCTGCGCTTTCTGCGCCCCCGGAGCTTGGAGCCGACCTGCTCATTACCATTGCTCAGGGCCCCCACCTTTCCAAAAAGGACCGGATTGAGATCCTGGTCCGCGCCTTTGACCTGGCAGGCTCCGCCAAGTACGCGTTGCGGCGGACGCCTGCAACGGCCGCCGCCTACAATACGGATTCCGATGCAGGCACAATCAGCGCGGCGTTACGCCCGGGCCTGGACAGATTAAGCCTTCAGTCGCGGGTTATCAAGGAACTCGCGCTGCTTGAACCCGCCCTCGCGCGGCGCTTGTTCGACACCTCACGACACATCAGCATTCCAAGCCTGACCTGCGAAGACGCCCTCGGCTACTCGTTGGACGAGTTCTATCAGAGCGCGCTTGCCGTGATCAGCCACACGTACTCCGCGAAAGAAGCGGCCGACGGCGAGCCGGTTACGCTCGCCGAAGACTTGCTCCGACACGCAGCTTCTCCGTTCCAACTGAACGGAGCACTCCAGCTCCTCTTGCACGACAAATGGAGCACCGATGAGCTGCAGACCCTCGCCTCTGTCTTCGCCGCCACGCTGGCGCAGTTGTCTGCAGATGACCGGTCGTTCACCGCGGGGACGAATTTCAGCGCTTTACAGTCATTGATCAGGCTTGTGGCGCGGCTAAGAACGAACAACATCAATCCTTATCCAGTGATTCGAGCGTTTCGAGAATATCTCGTGCGCCATCTGCGGGCGTCCCGATGCGCGGACACGGCCCAGAGCGAAGAAATCTCCCGTTTGGTCGATCTCTTCAATCAGGATCTGATCTCGAAGTTCACCGATCTCAGACCGATCACCGCGGAAGATCGGAAGCCGAACAGGGTCATGGATACGACAGCTCGCGTCTACAAGTTCTGGAGCACTACCGAAAGCGAGCAGTTGCTGAACGACCTTCGCCAGCTCCGCTTTGGCGGCCGAGATGAGCAGGAGGCTCGAAAGAAGTCTAACGTGAAGCGCCCGGACGGGCTCGCTCCATTCCTGACGACTGCCGAGCGATCAACCGTAAGCTGGCAGGCGTCATTCGATGCCTTCATGAACAGGTTCTACCACTGGGAGGGCCGCAGCACCGAGCCATCGCTGGTGCAGTTTTACCAGAAGTGTTCCATTTTAGAGGGCCTGATAGCCATCGTGCCGGATCCTGAGCGGAAGCAGGCTTTGATGCGAGACCTTCTTACATACTTGGCCATGACGGAGGTTCGCCAGATGAACCCGCCGGTGTGGCGCCTCCAACTGGACCGGGCGTTCGCTATGCCTGAGCTTTCAGAAACGGAACGGACAGCACTCCGTGAGCTTGCAAAGCTTTCGGGCGACCCGTACATGAGAATTCTATCTTCGCGTTCAAGAGGTCGCTAGCCTGGCCGCATTGCCCGGATGCGTCGTGGCATCAGCACCGCACCTTGATCGGGCCGCCCGCCTGTTAATTCCGTAGGACAACTGACGTACAAGGCACACTAAGTGTCAAATTGGATTGCCGCAATCGCTTGTCTCGTATATCATGCCTGCTGGCGTGATGGGTAGCTCAGCATACCGGTGGCACTGATGTTAAGGAGGACATAGGCGCCCGGAGAAGAGAGTGCAGATACGTTGTATCCCTCATAGCTGTCGTTGTGGGCTGATGGCGCAGCTAGCATTCCATCCGACACTCCCCGGTGTAAGGGGAAGCTTTGTCATCTTTCGAAATACAACAGCCGCTCTTCGGCAAAAACAGCGAAGAGCCTCCAGGAGGTACGTATGACACCCCATCGTTTCGTTGCGTTAACCGTACTGCTTGTGCTGCTGTGCGCCGTGCTGGCAGGCCAGACTACCACGGGCACAATCACGGGAATCGTTACCGACGCGTCC
>CALGAR010000049.1 GCA_937959285.1 uncultured Bryobacterales bacterium | reverse complement strand
CGGCCCTGAGCACGTCGAGTTTAACGCCGGTGACGTCGAACTGGTTCAACGCTCAAAACCGGCTGACTGGCATGGGGGCGACCTACGACGGCGCGGGCAACCAGACGGCAATCGGCGGCTTCGCGTTCAGCTACGACGCCGAGAACCGGCTGAAGACCAGTACGATCAACGGCTACACGACGACATATTCTTACGATGGCGAAGGCCGACGGGTGAAGAAGGTGCTCCCGAGCGGCGAGCAGATGCTGTTCATCTACGATGCGATGGGGCAGTTGGCGGCCGAGTACACGACGGGACAGTCCGCGCACTCCGGCACGCGCTACCTGACGGTGGACCACCTCGGCAGCATCCGGGCGGTGACGAGCCAGGAGAAGACCGTTCTCGCCCGGCGGGACTACCTGCCTTTCGGCGAGGAGATTCCGCCGCCGCTGGGCGGCCGCACGAGCGTGTGGGCCGCCGACGCAGGGCTGTTGCAAAAGTTTACGGGGAAGGAACGGGATGCCGAGACGGGTCTCGATTTCTTCGAGGCTCGGTACCTGAGTTCAACCCAAGGGCGCTTTACTTCCACTGACCCGCTAATTTCTGGTCCTCATAAGCTAAACGATCCGCAGAACTGGAACTTGTATGGGTATGCTCGGAACAACCCTCTGCGCTTCACGGACCCGAGCGGCGAGATCATCGAAGAGGACATCGATGATGAGTACCGGAAGCGCTACGAGCGTTGGAAGAAGGACTATCTTTCCACCGTGGCAGGACGCAGACAGTGGGAAAGGTATGCCAACGACCCAAATTTGACTCTAACCATCAGATTCGACAAGGCTAAGAGCCAGGGCGCAGAGGCAGGCAACTACCAGTGGAATAGTGCAGGGGACTTGACGGCAGCAACCATCACGCTCGGACCGAAGCTCGACTCTGGCTACCCTTCGTCGGTGAGCTATCCGATTACGAGTTCGCTCCAGGGTGCTAACGTCTCCGGGACCGTGCTAGCCGTTACCAAGCTAGCACATGAGTTCGGTCATGTTAATCGAACCGGACAGGAAAATGCCGCGTTCTATCAACTTCAGAATCAGCTGATCCCTCAATACAACGCGCTATTCTTTGCAAGCGGTCGTGACCCAAACCACCCGGGACTGAAGGCTCTGGAACAACAGATGGGTGGCACACCGATCGATATCAGCATTCGTCGCGAGCATTGGGCAGAAGCGAACACCGTTCCATATCTCAGAGATAGATTTCCCGGTAAATCGATGCCGAACCAAATTAAGCAAGCCATCGAAAATTACCAGAAGACCTATCCGGGGAGGGTCCCCTGAGAATTCAGTTGACGATTGGAGTCCTCTTGGCGGCTTGCCTCTGGGTGCCATGCCAGGCCCAAGATGTCTGTGTCCCGGATCCCCTAGTGGTTGACAGCATACGCGGGCGAATCTATTTCGAGACAAATTCAAAGAGACAACCGCTTTCCGAAGTTACAGTCGAAGTGGCACCATACGGTTACAAAACACGCCCGAAGGCAACTGGTGTCACGAAGGAGGATGGGGCATTTGCCTTTCCAGAACTTCGCCCTGGGAGGTATTACCTTTCTGTTCGCCATCCTGTGCTGATAGGGTTGCGTGTCGAGGTTCGAAGGAAGGAGGCAAGGCGACCAAAACGTGAGACAACTGGCATCGAGATCGTCCTTCGGAACGACCCAACAAGGTATTGCGGTGGTGCCACGGCGACCACAGTGCGCGAAACATCTCAACCTCCGAGTCGGCCGAAGTAGCCGTAGTTTAGCGTGAGACATGTGACAGCTGAGATCGTTGGACGGTACGAAGAATACGAAAGGATCAAGGATTCCCCCAGTTATTTGGGTAGGCCGTTTAATTACTATGATTTGCCGTCTCTTTGGCCTCGCACCCATCCCCTTTGTTTGACTTGGGGAGCCAATTTATTTTCTCCTCATTTGTTTCACGCCACCAGCTAACGAGTTTTTCCGCCGACAAACTCTGCAGATAGGTGCCATCGTTCGACTGGAATTGCTTCGGCGTCGAGAGATCCCGGAAGCGGCAACTTCTACGTGAACCTTCGATACCGCTTTTGACGTCGCCGGCTGGCGCGTTTTCCCAGGCGGCTCGCAACAGTGACTTCCGTGCCCGGCCGTTTCTCCTCGGTCGTCACCGCCGTTCGCCCCACAGGCGTAGGTCGCCGGCGGAAGCTGATTGTGCAGGATACACTGTGTGCTATGGGACACGACACGGTCCCGTGGCCCTATGCGCCCACGCTGACCCGACTCGCGCTCGCGTGCGCTATCGGGTTGTTCATTGGAATCGAGCGCGAGCGTCGTCGAAAGGAAGCGGGCCTCCGAACGTTCGCCTTTGCGGCGCTTCTTGGCGGCGTTGGCGGACTTGTGGATGATCCATTCGCTTTGTTGGCCCTCGGCCTGATCGGTATTCTCGTCATTTTCCTCAACATCGAAACTATCCGCACCGGCGAAGGCGCGGAGATCACGGCGTCCGCTGCGCTGATGATCACCGGTTTTGCCGGCGTGCTGGCGGGCCAAGGCCACACATTTACACCGACGGTCCTCGGGATTGTGACGGCGGCGCTGTTGGCCTGGAAGGAACCCCTGGCTGGTTTCAGCGTGGCACTGACGGAGTCCGAGTTCCGTTCGGCCGTCCTGCTCGCGATCGTGGCGTTTGTTGTGTACCCTCTGCTTCCGACGGGCAGCGTCGATCCGTGGCAGCTTGTGGAGCCGCGAAAGGCTTGGATTACCGTCATCCTGATCGCGGCACTCGGCTTCACCAATTATGTGCTGCTGAAACTGTACGGCGCCCGCGGCATTGCGCTGACAGGATTTCTGGGTGGTCTCGTGAACAGCACGGTGACGGTCGCCGAACTGGCAAACCGAGTGAACGAATCGAAGGGCGCGCTGGCGGCTGTGGCGTTCAAGGGCACCATGTTCGCCACGGCGGCGATGATCCTCCGAAATGCCCTCATCCTGACACTGTTCGCGCCATCCCTTCTCAAAGCAACCGCAATTCCTATGGCGCTGATGTTACTCGCCGCAGTTGGAGCCGCATGGCTGGTTGCTCTTCGTCCATCCGCTCGATCCGGCGGGCGCGACGATTTAGACGAGCACATGCCGATTCCAGCGTTGACCTCTCCGTTTTCTCTGAGAGCGGCGATCAAATTCGGCGCCGTTCTCTTGGCTTTACAAGTCGCCGGCACTCTGGGGCAACAGGTGTTAGGTGACAGCGGCTTTTTAGCAGTCAGCGTCATCGGCGGTGTCGTATCGAGCGCGAGCGCGGTGGCGTCGGCCGCAACGCTGTCCCAGGCCGACGTCGTGCCGGCTCAGATTGCAGCGAGCGGCGCCGTGATCGCTTCGGCGACGAGTGCACTCGTTGATTGGCCAATTGTGGAGCGCGTGGGAGGCCATCCGGAGCTGACTCGGCGCGTGGGGCAGGTCCTATTGGCCATCGTCGCGCTTGGGTGCCTTGGCGCGATCATTCAGCAAATCGTCCTCGGCTAGGGCTGTTACGCCACGTCACACAGCATCCTCCTCCCCCCGAATAGCAACCGTGGCCGGTCGCAGAGGTACAGCTTCCGCAAGTGTCATAAACTGTTTCCAGCCGTTGTTTGGCTGCCGCCAGCGTCGCGACGGCAAGGAGGGTAGTCTAATGCACAGACGGTTAACCTTCTCCCGGTCGGGCACTGCTTCGTAACAGTTCCTGTCTTGCTGATCCTTGCCCCTTCTTTGCTGGCCCAAGATCAGAAGCAATCAGAATCGCAGCTCCGGGTTGTTTCACGAGTCCTGGGGACGAAGCAGCCGGAACTTACTCGCTCTCAGGACGACAGCGTCCGGCTCGACGAGGCCGGCGATTTGGTCGTGGAGGGGGCGAGGAGGCGGGGAGGCGAGACAATTCCAATTGCGATCACACGACGAGTTCACGTCCGGCCGATCGTCAACTGTAGCGTCCGCAACAATCCCGATGGCTCTACTTACGAATACAAGATCACGAACGCGCCCGAGGCGAAGCAGTGGATCCAGATCTTCTGGCTTGATTCGTTCGGACCTGTAAGCTGTGCCCGTGCACCCGGTTATTGGAGCGCTTACAATATCGAGCGTTCCAAGCCGCCCTTCGAGCGTGTTCTTCGGCCGAGACGCGCTGGATCGTGACAGCAGTCGGCGACTCGTGCCCGGTGCTTCTCAAGATGGGTTCGTCGTACAGTCTCAAGCGCGTCCCGGCCTCGTTCGGTTGTTCTTCGTCGGGCACAAGCCTCTTCCCGGCGAAGCCGGCTATGTTCCGGACGAGGCCGTCTTCCAATCCTCGGAGATCGAGCTGTCGGATTGGCTGCGGCAAGAGGTCAACAAGCATCTATCGATGGAGGCAAACGTTGTTGTGATCACCGGAATCGGCCCCAAGTACTCGCCCAACGTTCCCGCAGTGCAGGCTCTCCGAAATCCAGCCTTTCAGTCTGACAGAGACGCAATCAACGCGCTGCTGCATGCAGGGCTTGATCGGACAGGCTTGCAGTCCGGGATTCAGAACCTGTTGACAAGGGCGACCGGCATACGCGCAGAATTGTACTCAGCTTTGATTCAACACTATTGATCGCGAACGACGTCATCCGAAGGCGGCAGGAGATGACTTTGGACTCCTCCACAGTGCGACGAAACGGAAATGCAATCTTCGCTCTTGTAGCTCTTGGTATCCTCGCGACCGGTGCTTGGGGCGGTCCCGGAGGCTACCGGCCACTGCCCGCGCTGGTCGACGAGGCAGACGCGATTGTCGTCGGAAGAGCAACGCAGATCACGCCAACGCCCGCTGGACTCTTCGCAACCATTCATACGCTGAGAGTGGTGAAAGGGGCGCCTGCCGAGTGTGAACAACTCCAAGCCGCCTGGACTTCGAATAACGGTTCAGTTCCCGCGTCAGCTCCCACCGAGGTCGTAAGCGTGTGGTTCCTGAAGTCGGGGAAGAACGGACAGTGGCAGATCATTCCCCCCGCCGTGGGAGATGTGCCATTTTCGATGACCCATCTACCGGTTGCAGCCAGCCCTCCAAGTGGAGTGTTTTCGATTCGATCAGATATGGATCCACTCGAAAAACTGATTTGCGAGGTTGCGTCAGCCCTTCAGTCCACCGGCGCCAAGTCGCAGCTCGCGGTGTTTGTGGCGAGCGGCGCCTTTGATAGCGTGACGTCAACAGTAGCGCTGAACGCATGGGCGGAACTCGCGGCTTCGGCGGACCCGGCCGTTCGCTTGCTAGGCCTCCAGGCCCTCATCAAGGCCGGCGATACTTCGGCAATTGTCCGTCTCAAATCGGATGAGGATGTGTTGGATGAAATAGCAAAGCAACCGCTTGCTGCCGCTTCTCTCTGCGATTTTCGAAATCCAGAAGACACGGCAGTGCTTGCACTTGGAGATCTAACGAAGGCGGGGATGCCGGCACAAGCGAGACGTTGCGCAGCTTACTCTCTAAGGGCGATGCACACTCAAAACACGCTACCCATCCTGGCGAAGCTGCTGGATGCAGATACTGTCGACCTCCGATATGAAGGAGTCCTCGGCCTTGCCTCGTTTGCAAATGGGCTGCCGATGCTGACCCGCACGAGCCTCGCTGGCATGGAATTTGCGCGGCCAGAAAGCAACGGTCCATTTACAACTGAGGACACGTTGCGGCACACACCTACAGAACCCGCATTTCGCCAGAATGAAATGAAGTATGTGAGCTTCTGGAAGGCATGGTGGGCAGCCCACCAGTCGCAGCTATTAAGGTGACCAGAACTGTTCGGTGGAGTAGACAACCTTTGCGATGGGAATCACGCTTTCAGAACGTGTCAGCCGAGCGCATCCGCCAGGCGGAATGGAGCGTGCCACTATGAGCAGCCGAACTCTCTTTACCAGAATTCGTTGCTATACACAGCGAGCGCTCGCTGCGTGGCTGCTTACGAACCTCGCAATCTCCAGTCTGCATTCGCAGGAAAGTAACATTGCTACCGTGCGGGGTAAAGTCGTCGACGCGTTGAGCGGTTTGCCAGTGGCGGGAGTACGCGTCGTTGTCGCCCGCTTTGACCGGTCGCGCAACATGAGCTTGCAGCACGCCCTCAAAGCACAGCCCACCGAGGACCAGGACCCGAAGGCGGCGCGATTCGCCGTTCTCACAAGCTCTGATGGGTCGTTCCACTTTCGACTTCAGGTTCCTGCCAGTTTCCATCTCTTTGTCGATGCTGCGGGCTATGCGATGCCTTTCAAGGGAATCGGGCCGGCGAACACCTACGTGCTCAAATCGGGATCTTCCGTACCGGACATCTTGGTTCGCCTGATGCCTAGCACCGGCATTTCCGGGCAAGTGACGGACCGGGACACCGGGGCTCCGGTGCGGGGACGAGTTGTCCTCGCACATCGATATCGGTCGGCCGGTCCGACCAGAGTGCTGGTCGTGGAGGCCCAGTCGACGACGGATGAAGAGGGGCGGTTCGCCCTTACGCGTCTCGACCCGGGAGATTACTATCTCGAGGTGCGGGAGCCCCAAAGCGCCATCGTCGAAGCATCGAAATCCGGTCCCGAGTTTCAAGAGGATGTGCTCATGGCCTATCGGGCTTGGTATCCCGACTCTCCGCGAGTTGAAGAGGCGGTTCCGGTGACAGTGCTGGAGGGCGGTGGCTTGCAGGATCTCAAGCTGAGTATCAAAAAGATCCGCCTGCCTCGCATCCGGGGACGTGTCGTTGGCGATGAAAGCGCCGCCGAAAGCGCCGAGGCGCAGCTCGCTCTGGTTCACCTGGACATGAACCGGTTCGGGGGTGGCCAAGCGATCCTCGCGAGGGGAACCGTCAAGATTGGTTCCGAATTCCAGATCGACAATATTCCACCGGGAACGTACTGGCTGACGGCGAGCACGTCGGGACAGGAGCGCCAGGCGGCGGCGTTGCCGGTCCACGTCAGTGATCGGAACCAGGATGGATTGGACTTGTTTCTCAGCAAAGGACTGGTCGTCAATGGCTCCGTCCGCAAGGTGGAAGAACAGAGCACGAATCAGCCAGGACCGCCAGGCGAGAATTTGCGCGTGATTCTTAGGCCATTGCGTCAATTGCTGCCCGATGGACCGGGCTTCATTGCTCCGGTGCGGCCTTCAGACGGACATTTCACGATCAGTGGTGTCTACCCGCAGAGGTACGAGGTGTTTCTCTCAGGGCTCACGGGTTATCAGGTTGCGGAGATACGTTACAACGGTTCGAAGGTCGATCACAGCGTCGTTGAATTCGGTTCTGCCACCGCACACACGGTCGATATCGTGGTCGCTCCCGCAAGCTCCTCCATCGTGCTCACAGTCAAGGATGGCATTCGGCCGGCTGCCGGCGCGAGCGTGATTCTCGCAAGGGAACCGGTTGATGAGGATCTGCTTTTGTTGGCTGTGACGGGGATTCGTGAAGCCAAGACGAACGCAGAAGGCAATCTGACCTTTTCCAATCTCCTGCCTGGCGTGTATCGGGTGATCGCGTTTGCCAGGGGTGTGCTCTGGGCCGAGGATCCCCGCTTCCACGAGCGTCTCGCATCGAGTAAGCAAATCACGGTGGGGCCGATGCAAACTACGACCGCAGAGTTACAAGTCCAATCTCAAATCCGCTAAGATCAATAAAGAAGCTTGCTCGCCAATTACGTGTTTCTCTGTCGTGGCTGTGTGTGAGCTCTTACATCTCCAAGGGCGAACCAGGGCAAGCTGTTCAAGAGTTTGATGAACGCGTACCTGCCGGGTTGGGAAGCGCGAGTGCAGGGGCGGGCCAAGATTCTGTGTGGGAGCGCCCGGATCTAAAGCAACCTCCCCACGCTGACAAACCGCAACTGGTCAATCGGATGAAGTTTCTGACCAGGCCCCGACTTCCAGCCGTAGCCTTCTCTCTCACTGAAACAAAGCCCGCTATTTCCACGTCAAGTGCGGGGCGGGTTCAGGCGCAGCCTAGTTGCCGAAGTGACAGTCCTGTGAATAACCGCTGGAACCTGCCGGCTGGAAACGGGAGGCACTGTGGCCAACTCAGTCGCGCGAAGCGCTATTGTCACCGGCGCATCCGGAGGCATTGGGCGTGCTGTCGCCATAAGGCTTGCGAGAGACGGCTTTGCAGTCGCGGTGCATTACGGAGGGCGGCGGGACAAAGCGGATGAGGTCGCCGCCGAGATCAAAGCCGCCGGCGGGCACGCCATTACAGCTCGAGCGGATGTGGCAAAGGCGGAAGAGGTGAGCGCTCTCTTTCAGCGCGCCCTTGACGAATTCGGACGTATCGACGTCGTAGTGCACTGCGCAGCCATCATGCCGCTATTCCGCATCGTCGACGCCGACGTTGAATCCTTCGACCGGGTCATCGCCACGAACCTGCGCGGCAGCTTCCTCGTCCCCAAGGAGGCGGCGCAGCATGTCTCCGAAGGCGGGCGGATTATTGCCTTCTCCAGCAGCGTCATCGCCAAAGCCTTTCCGACCTACGGCGCTTACATCGCCTCCAAAGCAGGTGTTGAAGGTCTGGTCCGCGTACTCGCAAACGAACTCAAAGGGCGCAATATCACGGCAAATGTCGTCGCTCCTGGCCCAGTGGCGACGGACCTTTTTCTCTCCGGGAAGAGCGAAGCACTCATTGAAGCTCTCCGCAAGGCTATCCCACTCGAACGCCTGGGCCAGCCGGAGGACATCGCAAACGCCGTGTCATTCCTCGCCGGCCAGGACGGCGCCTGGGTCAACGCACAGGTATTTCGCGTTAACGGCGGCTTCGCTTAAGCCCGCTCCCCTTCCCCGCTCTCCGGTCATGCCACGATAAACCCAGGCTCGCCATGGATTTCCCGGTGCCCACTGCAACCCTTGTGCCAAAATAAGATAGATACACACGATGACCGGACACGAAGTACGCCAGAAGTTCCTCGATTTTTTTGAGCGGAACGGACATAGGGTTGTGCGCAGTTCCTCCCTGGTTCCCGCAAATGACCCGACTTTACTGTTCACCAACGCGGGAATGAATCAGTTCAAGGACGTGTTCCTCGGACGGGAGAAGCGCGAATACCTTCGGGCCACGACGGCTCAAAAGTGCGTTCGTGCCGGCGGCAAGCACAACGATCTCGAGAACGTTGGGTATACAAGACGTCACCACACGTTCTTCGAAATGCTTGGCAACTTCTCCTTCGGCGACTACTTCAAAGCCGAGGCGATCGCCTACGCCTGGGAGCTCGTCACTAAGGGATACGGCCTGCCCAAGGACCGGCTGTACATCACCGTCTTCCGAGAGGACGACGATGCGGAGGCCCTTTGGCAGAAGGTGGCCGGCGTGCCGAAGGACCGGATCTTCCGACTCGGCGAGAAAGACAATTTCTGGCAGATGGGCGAGACGGGTCCCTGCGGCCCCTGCTCGGAGATTCACTACGACCTCGGGCCGGAAGCAGCGGAACCCGGACGCGAGCACGAGCAGTTCCCTGAAGACGGCGGAGGACGCTTCATTGAAATCTGGAACCTCGTCTTCATGCAGTTTGACCGCTCGCCGGAGGGCGTCCTGACGCCGCTCCCGAGGCCTTCGATTGACACAGGCATGGGCCTTGAGCGCATTACCGCGGTGGTGCAGGACAAGCTGTCCAACTACGAAACGGATCTGCTCCAGCCGATCATGCTGCGCTGCGCCGAGCTGCTGAAGGTACCCGTGGGCGAAAATCCGCGCATCGACATCACGCTTCGCATCGCGGCCGACCACGCTCGCGCAACGGCTTTCCTGATCCACGACGGCGTTCTGCCTTCGAACGAGGGCCGGGGATATGTGCTGCGTAAAATCATGCGCCGGGCGATGCGAAACGCGCGGCTGATCGGGGCCGAAGAGCCGTTCCTTTACAAGCTCACAGGTTTTGTCGCGGAGCAGATGCGCCCCGCTTACCCCGAGCTTATGGAATCTGTGGCGCGCGTCGCTCGCGTGGTTCAAGACGAAGAGCAGCGGTATGCAACCACATTCCAGGTAGCCGAGAAGGTATTCCAGGATGAGGCGAAGTCGGCTGCCGGAGGCGTGCTCCCCGGCGCGGTCGCCTTCAAGCTTTACGACACCTACGGTCTGGCGCTGGACGAGCAGGAGGAGATGGCGCGCGAAAGCGGGCTTGCCATTGACCGGGAAGGGTTCGAGCGGGAGATGGAGCGCCAGCGGGAGCGGGCCCGCGCCAGCTGGAAGGGGGCCGAAAAGGCTCAGGTTGCACAGATCTATCAGCAGATTCAAGAGAAGCACGGACGGACGAAGTTCCTCGGCTACGAAACCACGGAGTGCGACCAAAGTGCTATCGTTGCGCTGCTGTTAAACAAGGAACCCGTCGAATCCATCGGGCCGGGGTCCCAAGCCGAAGTGATCCTGGACCAGACGCCGTTTTACGCTGAATCAGGCGGTCAGGTCGGCGACCGTGGAGGACTCTACAACGAGCTCGATCAGAAGGTGGCGGAAGTCGAGTCGACGTACTCGCCGATCCCTGGACTCATCGTGCACCGCATCACGACCCTCGAGCCGCTTCATGCAAACGAGCTCGTTCATGCCAAGGTCGACAATTCCTTGCGTCGCGCGACGATGCGGAACCATACGGCAACTCACCTCCTGCATGCTGCCCTCCGGCAGGTGCTTGGGACTCACGTCAAGCAGGCGGGCAGTGTCGTTGAACCGGGGCGGCTGCGCTTCGACTTCACTCACTACACGGGCATGAGCCCCGAAGAGATCGCCACGGTCGAGCGGCTTGTCAACGAACAGATTCTGAAGAACACCGCCGTGCAAACCGACATCATGGACCTTGAGCAGGCCCTGAAAACGGGAGCAATGGCCCTGTTCGGCGAGAAGTACGGCGACAAGGTCCGGGTAGTGTCGGTCCCCGACTTCAGCCGCGAGCTTTGCGGCGGAACCCATGTCACGAGGACCGGCGATATCGGGCTATTCAAGATCGTCTACGAAGGTAGCATCTCGGCCGGCGTTCGCCGCATTGAAGCAATTACCGGAGAGGGCGCCCTCGCGCGGTTCCAGGAACTGACGGAATCGGTGCACCGGGTGGCGTCGCTAATCCGCAGCTCGGAACCGGAGCTGGTGGAACAGGTTGAGCGGCTGATTGTTCAGCAGCGCAACCTCGAAAGGCAGGTCGACCAGTTGAAGACCCGGATTGCGCAGATGCAGGTCTCAGACCTTGAGCAGCAGACCCGGCTGCTGAAGGGCGTCAAAGTGCTGGCGGGCCGCGTGGATGGGCTGGACCGGCAGCAGATGCGCGCCCTGGCGGATTCGTTCCGCAATAAGTGGAAGACGGGTGTGATTGTGCTGGCTTCTACGGAGGATTCGAACGTGGCGATCGTGTCTGCGGTCACGAAGGACCTGACAGCCAAAGTGCATGCCGGCAAGCTGGCGGGCTCGGTGGCGCAAGCCGTCGGAGGGAAAGGGGGAGGCCGTCCTGACATGGCGGAGGCGGGTGGCAAAGATCCAGGAGCGTTACCGGCTGCTCTCGAAAGCGTCTATACCACGGTGGAAGGAATGCTGTGACAGCATTCGACGTAATTGTGGTGGGGGCCGGTCCTACAGGACTGGCTTGCGGAATTGAGCTGCAGCGGCGGGGGCTCAGAGCGGTCCTGTTCGATCGGGGGTGTATTGTGAATTCGCTCTACCATTACCCGACGAATATGACGTTCTTCACCACGCCGGAGCTGCTTGAGATCGGCGATATTCCCATGACGGCTCTGGGCGAAAAGCCGGTCCGCACAGAGGCCTTGAAGTACTATCGCCGGGTTGCCGACCATTACGGCCTCGACGTTCATCAATACGAGGGCGTCGACCGGATTACGGGAGAAGACGGCAATTTTCTGGTCGAGACAACAGACCGCCACAACTGCCGCCACGAGTACACCGCTCGCAAGATTATCCTGGCGACTGGCTTCTACGACCAGCCCAACCTCCTGAACGTCCCGGGCGAGGACCTGCCGAAGGTCACGCATTACTACAAGGAACCGCACCCTTACTTCGACCAGGACGTCCTTGTTGTGGGAGCGAAGAACTCAGCCGCCATCGCTGCCCTGGAACTTCACTGGGCAGGCGCCCGGGTGACGCTCGTTCACCGGGGACCAGGCATCTCCGACAGCGTCAAGTACTGGATCAAGCCGAATATCGAGAACCGCATCAAGAGCGGGGAGATCAAGGCCTATTTCCATTCGACTGTCAAGGAGATTCTCCAGAGGAGCGTCGTACTCAGTACGCCGCAAGGCGATGTGGAACTGAAGAACGACTTCGTCTTCGCCATGACCGGCTATCATCCGGACCTGAAGTTCCTGTCGTCTGTCGGCATCAACCTGTCGCCGGATACCCAACGCCCCTACACGAATCCCGAGACCCTCGAAAGCGAGCGCCAGGGGATCTACCTTGCCGGAGTCGTCGTCGCAGGTATGCACACCAACGAGATCTTCATCGAGAACGGACGCTTCCACGGCCGGAGGATCGCTGAAGATATCGCAGCGAAACTACTTCAGCCGCAGCAGCACAAGGTTTCGGACTGATCCGCACTCTTCAACGCCCCAATCCTGTTTCCTTTCGATCATCGCTTTCCCGAAGAGACCGTAGCCGACCCCGCTGGCAGGCGTTACAATGTAGCGGACGCCTTCCTTCTTGAGCTGCTGGATCGCCAGCCGGTACAGGCTCCGTGGAGTCCTCTCGACGGCTACGGGATTCGCCGTGAGCAACTGCCACTGCCCTTGCGTCGTGCGCCCCACAATCTCGATCCGCGATCCGTACTCAAGGCGATTGGCTACGAGCGTAAGCCCGGTCAGCGGTTTGGGCGCGTCGAACTCGATGTCGAAGTGCATTCCCGGCCGAACGGGATCCCAGGTCGTCCAGCGGGATGCGAGGTTGGCGTCGAAGGCGAACCGGGTCTCCCAGAGATTCGGCGATGCTGAAAGCGCCAGTCGCGTAGGACGAACAATGCTGTCGCCTCGACGTAGCTGAACTTCGTGAATGCTCCAAGGATGCGGGCCAGCGCCGGTTTGACGAATCCGCAACCCCGACAATACCTGTTCCGGCCATTCGGCCCGGAGGTCGTATAAGGCTTCCGGACCATCGACAGCGGCGAGATGCAAGGCTGCGACGCACCTTTCTGCCGCCGCGGAGTGCCATGGGCCGAGGGACACCGCATGATGGTAAGCGGAGGGGACACCCCCGAGGTCCAGCACTACATCGCCAGGATTTGCTGAACGGTTCAGCAACTGTGCGACCGGGTAGTGATAAAGCGTCCGCTCCAGGTACTCCTGCTCGGACTCCAGCCGTAGCGCCGCTCGTATGGGGAAGCCTCTCAGATGCCAGGCGCCTGGCGGCGTGTACAGGCTGAGGATATGGGGCCAGCATGTGATCGCGTGGCACGCAACGACAATCAGCAACACGGGGCGAGGAAGCGCCGCTGCCAGGGCAAGCGCTGTAAAGGCCATGGATGGCATCAGGAAGCGCGTGCCCGAGTTGGCGAACCAGGGAATCGCCGTAACTGCGGCTGCGGTTAAGAAGATTAAGCTTGCACGGCGGCGGAGAGCCAGCAGGGCGAGAGGCGCCAGTAGAAAGACCGGTCCCAGCAGCCCTGCCAGGATATTCCCGCGCACAGTAACTTGCAGAAGGATCTGCGAAACAGGCAATCCTTCAAACGACGACAAGTTGGAGGCAAGCTCGCGCTCGGTCGACACATGAAAATACGGGTTCGGAAACCAGTCATTGAATAGCGGAGCGAGAGGGTTGCCCGTGAGCGTCGCGGCTCGAATCATCCACGGAGCGATCACGAGCCCAGCGCCTGCCGCAAACAGAAGCGATCCGCGGTACCGTTTCCGGACGAGCGGGACCGCCACAGCCACTGCGGGAATCAGCAAGCCGGGAAGCTTGATCGCGTAGCAGAAGCCCGCCGTAAGCCCTGCCCAGAACAGCAGCCGGTCATCCCGTTCATGCCACCATTCCAAGAGCAGAAAGAAAGTCGACAGCGTGAAGAAAACCCCGGCAGCGTCGCTATAAGCGGAGGTGCCAGCAACCCCGGTGACAGGCGAAAGTCCGTACAGCAGGGCTGCCGCAACTCCCACATGGTCATCGAGCCCCATCCTTCGCGCTAAGTGGATCATCAAGGGGACTGTGGCGGCCAGAAACCCGAAGTGCACAATCTTTGCGGCCGAATGTTTGCCGAAAGCGAAGGCGAAGGCGAAAAGCGTCTCGGCGCCAAGCGGCAACACCTCGTAGAAACCGACGCGATTCGGAAACCCGCCGAGACGTAGCCACTCTGCCACCAGTCCGAGATGATACGTCACTGCATCCGGCTGTATCTCAGGCGCGAGCGTGTGCACAAAGTAGAGAGCGCCATACGCCGCTGCAATCAGAGCCCCGACGGTCCGCCAGCTTCGGTTTAGCTTGAGTGGGGCGTAGCGCTCTTTTCCTCGGGCTCGGAGGTACGCAGCCAGTGCGGCAGCTCCTAGAAGACCGAACGACACCCTGTTCGCCAGTCCGACCGCGAGAAGCAGGAAGACTGCCAGGCTGATCACGGCAGAGCCCGCCGCAAACGCAATGACTCGGGGCATCGCAAGGTTCCGCAGGCAGAAACGTCCTAGAGCATAGGATGCCGCGAGAGGAAATAGCCCACCGAAAAGTGCTGCTGGTAACGCTATCAACCTGCCATTGTACGCTGGCGTGTGATGGATCTCGATGTTCTTGTGATCGGTGCCGGGATCTCGGGCCTTGTGGCTGCGCGAGTCCTGAAATCCGCCGGACTGCGCGTCCTCGTTCTCGAGGCTCGCGATCGCGTCGGCGGGCGCATCTTCAGCGCCTCCGCCCCTGGGATACCGGAAGCGATCGAGTTAGGGGCCGAGTTCATCCACGGAAAGCCCTCGGAACTGATGCGGCTGCTCGACGCCGCCGGGCTTGAAGTCCAGGCTTTTCAAGGCGAGAGCTGGTGTGTAACCCGTGGAGACTGGAGACGCTGCGAGCTGGTCGTCAATCTCGCCGATTTGATTGGTTCCGTGACCCGGGATCAGACGGCTGCCGACTTCCTCGCTACTCTTCCGGTTGACGACAGGACGAGGAGCCAGATCACAGACTACGTGGAAGGCTTCAACGCGGCCGACAGCCAGGAGTTGAGCCTCATGGCGCTGGCAGTGCAGGAAAGCCCGGAAAGAGAAAGCCAGATCCCTTTTACCGGCCGTCTTTCCTCCGGCTACAGCGCGCTGGTGAAATGGATTGCCGACTCGGGAGCAATCGACATCCGCCAAAACGTGGACGTAAGGCGAATTGACTGGAAGCCGGGGCAGGCAACCGCGCGTTGGAATGGCGGAGAGATGGCCGCGGCGCGAGTCATCATTACGGTACCGGTCAGCGTGCTCCAGGCAGGAGATGGTCTGATTCTCTCCCCTGAACCTCCAGGCTATCGCGAAGCTCTTTGGGCGCTCAGAATGGGATCGGCCGTGCGAGTGGTCTTTCACTTCAAGGAGGCGTTCTGGAAGCAAAACGCGGAGCAGTTGGGCTTTCTCCATGCCGAGGATGAGGATCTGCCGACATGGTGGACCGGCGTCCCCTTCGATTCCTTTCGGCTTACAGGATGGGCTGGCGGACCGAGAGCGGCCAGGCTGCTCGAGCGAGGGGAACAGGCTGTTATTGAGGCGGCGGTTGGAACCCTATCTCGCGTCTTTCGGAGGGACGACGTGCAGGACCTGATCGACGCTTACTACTTTCACAACTGGCAATCCGATCCATATTCGCGCGGCGCTTACAGCTATGTGGCCGCTGGTGGCCTGGATGAGGCAGAGCGTCTCACGGAACCCGTCGCCAGCACGATCTATTTTGCAGGAGAGCATACCGCGCGCGGCGAGTGGGGGACGGTTCACGGTGCGATCGCTTCGGGTCTTCGAGCCGCTGGCCAAATCCTGGCCCCTTCATAGGAACTAAGAAAACGCCTTCCAGATGAGGAACGCCGCTCCCCCGAGAAATCCCAGCAGCGCTTGATACTCCTGATTTCGCATGTACAGGCGCAGGCTGAACGCCTCCGGTCCCCAGTCCTTGCTCAGCCGGGGCAGCAGCATCGGGACTTCCCGGGCGTAGTTCGCGTATTCAGGAAAGAGTTTGCGAAGGTGCTGCTCTTCCAGTTCGATGACCGGCAGATAGACCAGCAGGAAGACTGCCACGAACAGGAGGCCAAGAATCCATTCCCGGGCAGCGACCACCAGGCCTCCTGCCACGATCAAAGTACCGACATAAAGCGGATTCCTCACCATTGCGTACGGCCCCGAGCGAGCCATCGTCTGATTCTTCGCCAAATGCCCCGCTGCCCAGGCCCGCAGCAGCATTCCCAGAATCGCAATGGGCAGGCCGATAGCAAGAGAGACGGAACTTGGACGAGCGAGGAAGGCAAACGCGGCGACCAGAACGAAGCCGCCCGAAACTCGCAGCCGCGCGACAAAGTCTGCGTACGGTTTGGGAAACCAGTAGCGACGCATCAGACGGACGCCCTCGAAGCGCGGAATGGCTTGGCGATCACAGCTTTGAGCGCCTCAAAAACGTCATCGGGAGAGATATCAAGCATGCTGGGGTCAATTTCTGAACGTCGTTTGTAGCTGGTTTTTGCACGCTGGCTTCGCAGAACTTTGAAAGAGCTTCCGTAGGGTCCGTTACGACCCGGATCAGTCGGCCCGAAAATTGCCACTCCAGGCTTTTCGAGAGCTGCGGCAAGATGCAGGGGTCCGCTATCCAGTCCCACTACAGCCGTCGCCCGCCTCGTTGCGTGA
The DNA here is from genome assembly GCA_937959285.1 of uncultured Bryobacterales bacterium. Taxonomy (GTDB): domain Bacteria; phylum Acidobacteriota; class Terriglobia; order Bryobacterales; family Bryobacteraceae; genus JADGHK01. The sequence continues at coordinate 23,520 of CALGAR010000049.1, read as the reverse complement.
ATCAGGCCTTGGAGTCCCGATCCATTGGATAAGACGTGTGGCACCTTCTGGAACTGGGGAATGGCTTCGGGAGGACCATTCAGCACAAGCGGCAAGCCGAGTTCCGATTCCAGGCGCTTGCCGAGGCGGCCGTAATACTCGAGCGGCCACTGTTTGGAAGTCCAGCCGGCAAGAGGACAAGCGAGGACGAAATCTCCGTCGGGCAGTTGCCCTTCGGGCTTTCCGGCCGGCAGCGGGAACGCATGCAAAATGTTCGCCGCGCCAGCCGCTTTCGCCAGCTCCAGATTCTTATCGACCACGTGGCGGGCTCGTGTCTGCACCGGGTTCGAGTAGAAGAGAGCAGCCAGCCGCTCTCGCAGTTCGGAGTAATGAAAACCAAAGATCTGGTCTGGCCGGGCAAGTGTAGCTACGATCGCGGACTGGATGAGTCCCTGAAAGTCGATGACCGTCTGAAACCGGCGGCCTCGCAGCAATTTGATGGAAGAGATGATGTCTCCCAGACGTCTTCTGGGAAGCGGAAGTATCTCATCCACGAAGGGGTTCCCCGCAAGCAAAAAGCTCCACTTCGGATCGACGGCCCATGCCACCGTCGATCTCGGGTAGCTATGCTTAATGCTTGCGACCGCCGGGAGCGTATGAAGGATATCTCCCATGGCTCCCAGCCTCACCACCAGTATGTTGTCTCCAGCCATCGCAGCGACGCATCTTTCAGGCAGCGTTTCGTGAGCGAACGCGGCTCATGAACTCGCGTCGTCGCTGGCCGTCGGCCGCCTCATCATCAATCACTTCCTCCGGCTTGAGCAAATGCAGCAGCTCGACCGATCGTTCCTCGTCGACCACAACATAATCCACGTCAGACAGCGCTGCAACCAGTTCCGCCCGTGCCTCGGCCGGCATCAAAGGCTCCTCCGGCGTTCGCACAAGCACCATGAGCAGGCGGTCCGGGCCAGACGCGCGCAATTCCGACACGCGTTCCGCATGCGCGGCGAGCAGCGGGTCGAAATAGCCGGTGAGCAGCAAGATACCGCGTCCGGTGCTGCGAGCGTTCCCGACAAGCGACGCCGCGCGTGCCGCCCCGATGATCTTGCAACGAGTATCCACAGTCATTTTCTATTTGACCAGTTTCATAAAGCTGAACGCTACTGATCGCTATCGCATCAGTTTGACGGCCGCCTGTATGACCGATTCCACGGTTACCGCAGTCATGCAGCGGTGGTCGATCGGACACTCCCTGAGAAAACAGGGACTGCAGTCCGCAGGTTCCCGCACCACGCTCGCAAGAGGACCGGTCGGACCGGTAGCGATGTGGTCGGTAGCGCCAAAGACCGCGACGGTAGGAACGCCAAGCGCCGAGGCGATATGCATCGCGCCGGAATCGTTGGTTAGATAGACGCGGCAGGCAGCAGCCATCTGGATGAAATCCCTGAGCGCTGTCTCTCCCGCAAAATTTCGTACCGGCACATTCGCGGCACGAATTCGCCCGGCTACTGCTTCGCAAAGCGCGCGCTCCGTGCCCGATCCGAAGACCGCAACGCCCGCATGCAACAGCCGGGAAAGCGCGATAGCCGAATCCGCAAACCGCTCCGGCAGCCAGCGTTTCGCGCCTCCGAACGCAGCTCCCGGGCTCACGCCGATCACCGGACCCTCGAATCCCGCCGCCGCCAGGCTTACTCTTCCAGCGCCAGCTGCCTCCTCTGCCCCTTCCAGCCGGATCGGTTCGTCTTGAGCGGGCAGGCAATCCAGAAACCCAGCGCGGCGCAGAAGTTCCAGATAGTAGAAGCTTTGGTGAGGAGGAATGGATCCGGTCTCAGGCACTGGTACGGGGTGAGTTAGCAGGAATCCTCGCCCGTCCCGGTTGTAGCCGATCCGGACAGGGATGCGGGCCAGCCATGCCAGCAGCGCCGCTTCGAATGCGTTTTGCAGCAGGATGGCGCAATCGAACTGATGCCGGCGAAGATCTCGCGCAATCCGCCACTTTCCACCCCAGTCTCCCGCCCCTGCCGCAGCCGTGTGCAAAATAACCCGGTCACAAAAGGACTCGCGGGCATACAGATCCGCGACCCACGGACGGGCCACCACCGTGATGACCGCCTTCGGAAACCTGCGGCGCATGACGCGCAGCGCCGGCAGCGACATGACGGCATCGCCCACCCAGTTGGTAGCGCGCACGAGAATGTTACACGGGTCAGTCAAACTTCAGGGTAGCACTGCCCTTCCCGTTGGCATGCCCCAGGCCGCTGCGGGAAGGCCTACCAGTACTTGCGCCGCTGGTAGTGCTCGTACAACTGCTCCTCGTAATCGCGTCCAACCTCCAAGGTGTCGAGTTCCGGGCTGTTTCTGATCTCGTCGCGCGTCAGGCTCACATGCACCGCACGTTCTGCCCAGCGGATCCGGTCAATCCAGGACGGCGAGATGATTGTTTTCTTCCCCGGCAAAATCTTGCCGGTATCGATCACAAAGTAGCGGATCGTCCAGGTCTGGTCGAACAGCATGTCGTGGACGGTGCCGATCTCGCCGTCGGCTGCGTGGATCAAGTAGCCTCGCACTTCCTTCGCGCTACGTAAGTTGCTGTCCGGCTGCTCGCGGACAATAATCCGGCTCTCCTCCTCGAGGACATGCGGAGAGGGCGGGGGTGCATAGGCTCCCAAAGGACCCCAGTCGACAGGCCACCCGTAATGCTGCGCGAGCTGCAACTCCTGCTGCCGGGAGATCGGCTTCTGCGTGTCGATGTCAGGACTGTTTTGCACCTGTTCCTTCGTCAGCCTGACAGGAAGGACCTTGTCGTGTGGGTCCGGGAGATCCGCGGACTTCGGGGATATGAGCACCTGGCGCCCGGGCAGCCACCGACCGGTATCGATGACAAAATAACGGATGGTCCAGTCGCCATCCTCAAAGAAGATGTCGTCTACCGAGCCAAGATCACCGTCTTCGGCGCGCAGTGTATAGTCTTCCAAATCCCTGGCTTGATATAGCATCACGCTTTCCTCATAACGGATCGCTAACAATCTGATGCCGGACTGACAAAACTGTTTCGAGACTGCCCTGTTGCAGGGCTTGCAACACTGGCAGCGCCATCAGCCGTTGAAGATGCAACAGGTTCCTCGGCAAAACATCTTGAACCTCATTTGATTCGTGTGCTATCTCTATGGTGGTCTAGGCTTTCTGGATCCGGAGCCCAATTTTCATGGCAGCTACTATTTGGAAAGGCCATATCACTTTTGGCTTGGTTTCCTTCCCGGTCAAGCTGTTTACAGCCGCCAGAGGCGAGACCATAAGCTTTAACCAATTACATAAGACAGACCATTCCCGCGTCCGGCAGATGCTGTATTGCGCTACCGAGGACAAACCGATCAGCCGTTCCGAGATCGTCAAAGGCTACGAGTACGAGAAAGACCGCTACGTCGTCATCGAGGAAGAGGAGATAAAGAAGATCCAGCCGAAGTCCGCAAAGGTGATGGAGATCCTCGAGTTCGTAAAGGCCTCCGACGTCGATGCGGTTTATCTGGAAAGCTCATACTATCTCGCTCCGGACGAGGCGGGAGAGAAGCCTTACGCTCTGTTCTTCGAGGCGCTTCGCCGCTCCGGGTACTACGGCATCGCCAAGATTACGCTCCACAACCGCGAGCACGTCGTCGTTCTCAGACCCGGCCGCTACGGCCTTCTCGCGCACACGATGTACTACGCAGACGAAGTACGGCGGAGCGACGAGTTCCGGACCGACACATCGCTGGTGAAGGAGAAGGAGATGGAGCTGGCTCTCACACTCATCAACACCCTCGCCTCGGAGTTCGAACCGGAGAAGTACAAAGACACATACCGCGAGAACCTTCAGGCCTTGATTGAGGCGAAGGTCCGCGGGGAAGAGGTTGTGGCCATGCCTACGCCGGCGCCGACTAAGGTTGTCGATATCCTCAGCGCCCTGCAGCAGAGCCTTGACCGCCTGAAAAAGCCCGCTGCTTCCGCCGTATCCATTGCAGAAGAAGAAGAGCAGCCGCAGGCCAAGGTAAGGCAGCCCCGCCGGACTGGCTAGAGCTGCCCGGACCGCATCGGCCGCACGCTAGAACACGTATTTCAGCGCAAACTGCAACTCTCGCATGTTGAACGCTGTGCTGCGGATCAAACCAAACGTCGGCGCGGGCGTCGAGGTGCTCGAGTTCCAGTTAGCGTTTGGATTCCCGAAGCCAGGATGATTCGGAAAATTGAACGCCTCAAAGCGGAACTGAAGGTAGTGGTTCTCCGTAATTGGAAAGTTTTTCAGAGCGGAGAAGTCCCAGGCAAAGGTGCCTGGACCCTGCAGACGGTTCCGACTGATATTGCCTAGCGTGCCCGGCGCAGGGTTGCTGAAAGCAGCCGGATTGAACCAGGAATTAGGCCCGCGCTGATCCTCTGGCATGTACGGATCAATTCCGGTCGCATTGAGCCGCGTCTCGCCGAACGTGCCTTGCCGCCCGGCGTCGTACGTTTGCGTGTTGATCGGACGGCCGCTCTGAATCGTGAAGATCGAACCCACCTGCCAGCCGCCGATCACCTGATTCACGATTCCTCCGCGGTTGGCGAGAAGCTTGCCCCGTCCGAACGGGAGTTCGTAGATCGTCGACGCAACGAAGCGGTGCGGCGTGTTGTACGCAGAAAAGCCCATGTCACATTTGAGGCAGCGGCTGTCCTGCGGAAAGATATCGTTGGCATTCCCCCGGATCGCGCTGGTGGAATCCAAAGCCTTCGACCATGTGTAGCTCACAAGGGCGGTCAGGCCATTACTCATGCGCTGCGTCAGCTTTACGCTGAATCCGTTATAGTTGCCCGTACCTTCCCCGTGAACCACCTGCAGGACGCCATATTCGGGGAAGGGAGCGCGGGAGGCGTAGCTGGTCGTGCCCAGGACTGGGGCGTTCATGTTCTGAAGCCCCTGCAACCTTCGGTGCTGTGCCCCGTTGTAGCCAATTTCGAGGGCTGTGTTCGCGCCGAACTGCCTCTGGATATTGAATAGATACATCATCGAGTAGCTGGTGCCGACGTCCGGCTTGACCCCCCAAAGGAACGGCGCAGGCGGTAGCACCCACGGCAGTGCGGCTGAGCTCAGAAAATTTTGATACGTGATATCTGGAATCTGTGGATTCGCCTGTCTTGATACACGGCCGCCCATTCCACGATTCAGGTCAAAGCGCGAGTTGCCGCTTTCCGCCGAGTAGAAGATACCGAAGCCTGTGCGAATCGACCACCGGTCGTTCGGGCTGAAGGCAATACCAAATCGCGGCGCGAAGTTGTTCAGGTCGTTCTTGATTAAGCGTTTGCCCAAGCGTCCATCGCGCGCGGTCGCTATACCGGGGTAGCGGAAGTCCTTCCCTTCGTAGAAATCACCACTGCCCGTCCGCACCAGCACTGGATGAAGCGCGGGGTCCGCGACGTTGGCAGCAGTCGCGTGGACGGGTATCCAGAGGTTTACCTGGTTCTCCAGCTTGTCGTAGTAGGGCTGGAAGAACTCCCATCGCAGGCCCAGATTCACAGTGAGCCTGGGAGTCACCCGATAGGCGTCGTCGATATAAAGGGCAACATTGCTTGCCCGAAAATCCGCTTGTGCCAGTGCAATCGAAATCTCTGCCCGCGACGTTGTTCCCAATAGAAAATCGGCCGCGGAGTTCCCACCTGTCATGGTTGTCGGATTGGCGGTGTATTGGCCGTTGAACTCAAATACACCTCGGGCGAACTCATTGCCGGCTTGGAAGAACTTGTCGTATCGATACTCGCCGCCGAAGCGAATCGAATGCTTCCCTCGAATCCACGACAGGTTGTCGATAAACTGGTAAATGCGGTTATCTACGGTAAACGGTCCGTTGGGGCTATTCCCAAACTCGCTTAGCCCGCCGGTAAGACCGCGAATCGTCGGGATACCCCAGGTCGTAGGATCCGGCATCTTGATCGGCAACCCGAGTTCCTCTACCACATTCCGCTTCCCGCCGAGTTCCTGCCCGATCACGTTGTAGAACTTGTTCAGACCGAAACGAAACTCGTTCACTTTCGTGGGGGAAAGCACACGGGTGTTTGAAACCATGTACTGGCTGGCCCTTGTATAGAGCACCGTTCCGCTCAACTTCAGCCCAGGCGTCACCGTACTCTCGTCCGTCCAGCTATAGCGTCCGAACCACTGGGACGCACTGCTTTCGTTAAAGTCGATCCGCTGCGTGAACTGATCCTTGTCTATTCGGTTCGCCTGGGTCTGCTGGAAGTTGTCGCGAAGGACCGGGGTGTTGATGTTTGGTTCCGGCCAAAACTCCAGCAGCTTCACGGAAATGGGATCGAAGCGGCTTGATGGAATCTGGTTGTTGGGGAAAGGGGTCGCCGTAAGGGTTCCGCCTTCGACCTTTCGGGTGGCTGGATCGAAAAGCTGTGAGAACCCGGAGAAATCGCCGCGACGCATCGCAACCGTCGGCGTTGTATAGGTGCCCTGAACAGTCCTTCGCTCCTTATACCCCTCGAAGTTAGACATAAAGAAGAGCCGGTCCCGTCCGTTAAACAGTTTTGGGATTCGAACGGGTCCGCCCAGAGTGAAGCCATACTGATTCCATCGGAACGGCGCTTTCTCGGGAGAGGTTCCGATGAAGTCATAAGGACGGGCGTCGAGCGCGCTGTTGCGCATGAACTCGTACAAAGCCCCGTGATACTCGTTGGTGCCGGGCTTCGTCGAAACATTGACTTGAGCGGCGCCTCTTCCGAACTCGGCTGGATAGATACCGCTCTGCACCTTGAATTCCTGGAGCGCGTCAACCGAGGGTAGTAGGACGTAGAGGTTGAAGTTTACGTCCGTGTTCTCGATCCCATCGAGCGTGTAGTGATTCCAGGTACCGCGCATACCGGAAATCGAGATGTTCTGGTTTGACCGCGTACCGCCCTGCCTGCCCGCGGCTTGTCCCGGCGATGCGAATCCGTAAGAAACATTTGGGCTCAGAGATACTAACTGGAGGAAGTTTCTGCCGTTGAGGGGAAGCTCAACGATGCGCCGGTTTTCAATGACAGTGCCAACGGTTGCGCTCTCGCTAGTGAGCAGCGAGGAGGAAGCGACGACTTCGACGGTTTCACTTACCTGCCCCACTTCCAGGCGGAAGTCGACGCGGGCCGTTTGCTGCACCTGAAGCTCGATACCCGTCCTCACGGTCGGACGAAAGCCGTCCGCCTCCACCTTTACGGAGTAAGTGCCCGGAACCAGCGCCGGGAAGCTGTAGATTCCGGCCTCGTTCGTCGCCGACAACCGCGAGACGTTGGTGGCGATGTTCGTCACAGTAACCCTCGCCGCCGGTACAGCGGATCCGGACGTATCCACTACCTCGCCGGCGATCTCACCCAGTGTTTGCCCTCTGAGTGCAGCGGAGGCAAGCACGAGCAGCCAGACAACACGGTCCATTCTGCGCATCTTTCTCCTCGATCTCCTCAGAACCGCGCTCTGCCGTAGCTTCACGGCTGGGGGTAGAGGTTATATCATTTTGCGAATCGAGGCAAAGGGGAGTATCAGCGGGAGCGCTTGCGCCGATTAAGCTCCGGCGCCACCACGGAGAACTGAAGCTTTCGCTCGACGGCATCGACGCGGTCGAGGCGGACGCGGACCGAGTCGCCGATCGAGTACTGGCGGCGTGTCCTTTCGCCAATGATCTTACGCGTGTTTTCGTGGTAGTTATACCGGTCGCCGGGAAGCGTATCGATGGGCACCAGGCCTTCGATGAAAAGATCGCTCAGCTCCACCCAAAATCCGAACCTGGATGTACTGATAATGAGCGCGTCAAACTCTTCGCCGACGCGGTCCACCATAAACTTGGCTTTCTTCCACTCCACGAGTTCGCGCTCTGCCTCGGCCGCGCGCCGCTCGCTTTGAGAACACTCCTCGGCAATCGTACGCAGTCTCTCCGGTGTAAAGGGAGGCGCTTTGCCATCGATTCGGGCGCCGAGCACGCGGTGCACGATGAGATCCGGGTACCGCCGGATCGGGGAGGTGAAGTGCGTATATTCCCGTGTCGCCAGGGCGAAGTGGCCGTTGTTCTTCTCGCTATACCGCGCCTGCTTCAGCGACCGCAGCATGAGGTAGCTGAGGATTCTCTCTTCCGGCTTGCCCTCAATCTTCGCCACCAGCTTCTGGTAGTTGCGCGATGAGACCTGCAGCTCCTCGCTCGGCAGCGTAAGGTCGCGCCGGACCTTTCGCCCGTCCCGCCTGCGGTCCACGATCGGAAACCGCTTGACGGGAACCGCCCCCACTCCCAGGCTGTAGCCAAAGTGGGCGGCGATCTCCTCAAATTCCATGATCCGCTTTGGGTCTGGCGGCTCGTGAATCCGGTAGATGGTAGGAATTTCCTCGGCGTCCAGCGCCGATGCCACGGCCTCATTCGCCGCAAGCATGAACTCTTCGATGATGCGGTGCGCGATGTTTCGCGGGCTTCGGAGTATGCCGATCATCTCCCCGAACTCATCAAAGGTGATGAGCGGCTCCGGCATGTCGAAGTCGATCGAGCCACGCTTCATGCGCTTGCGATTGAGAATCATCGCCAGCTCGCGCATCAGCTCGAAGCGTTCGACAAGCGGCGCGTAACGCTCGCGCAGCCCCTTGTCGTTCTCCAGAATGAGATGCACGTCGGTGTAGGTCATGCGTTCGACGCTGCAGATCACACCGCGAACGAACTCCTGGAAAACGATATCCCCCGAATGGTCGATTTCCATCAGCACCGACATAACCAGCCGGTCCACCTTGGGCTTGAGCGAGCAGATCTCGGTCGAAAGTTCGAGGGGGAGCATGGGAACCGCGCGGTCGGGGAAGTAGACGCTTGTGCCGCGGAGCGCAGCTTCCACATCGATCGGGGTCTCCGGACGGACATAGTGACTGACGTCAGCGATGTGGACATGAAGCGCGTAGTTCCCGTTGGGAAGACGATCGACCCAGACGGCGTCGTCGAAATCCCGTGCGGTCTCGCCATCGATCGTGACAATGTCCATGCCGCGGAAGTCGCGCCTTCCCTCCAGTTCTTCCGACCGGATGGTGCCCGGGAACTCCTGCGCCTGCTCCAGCACCTCCGGAGGAAAGCGGTGAGGGATGTGGTGCTTCCGGATCATGATCTCGACGTCGACGCCAAAATCGTCTGGGTGGCCGAGGATCTCGATCACGCGCCCGACGCCGCTTTCTCCCTCTTGTGGAAACTCGAGGATCTCCACGTTGACGACCATGCCGTCCAGGTCCTCCGGTCCGCTCACCTCGACCGGCTGGACCCCGATGCGATCCACCATTGTTTGCAGGGGAATTTCCATTCCTTCCGGAATTTCAATCCACTGGCGGATACGCTCGTCGTGCGGCTCCACGAAATTGCCGCGCCGCCTGACGCGGAAAACGCCAACCACGGTCGCATGCGCACGCCGCAGGATTCGAACAATCTCGCCTTCCGCGCGGCCGCTCTCGTCGACGTGGGTGATCCGCACGACCACGCGATCCGCGTGCATTGCCTTCTCCGCAGACCGGGCCGGGATATAGATGTCGCCCCGTATCCAATCAGTCGGGTAATCGGCAATGAGGAAACCGTAGCCGTCGCGGTGCATGTTGAGACGGCCAACGGCGAATTCCCTGCTCTGGCGGGCTAGGGCATAGTGGCCGCGCCGCACCTCAATCAGTTCACCCCGATCCGTTAGGCGCGAGAGCGTTTCCTGAAGCATGGCGCGTTCTTCCCCTCTCGCCCCGAGTTCCCGGATCAGGTGCTTGAAGGTTGTCCGGCCGTGAGGAAGTGAGGCTATATGCTGAAGCAGCCAGGGTTCGTTGATGCGAGTAGCCGTTCTCGCCACAGCTAGCTTCAGTATAACTTTCCCCGCTTCCCGGACGCCGCTGGACGAGTATTATGAACAATGCACCGCGGACGACTGGTTTCAGGTCCAAGGGCCGAGCGATGGAGATAACGTTCATCAAACTGCCCGGTAACCGCCACGCGATCGAAGTCAGGGGAAGAACGGGGCCGGACATCCGCCGTCCGCCTCGGGAGACTGGCCCAACGATTCCGCACGACCTGGCCCATGCAGCGGTAGAGGAGGCACTGAACCTCGACGGGGGTTTCTGGGAAAGTATTCGGCTTGGAGCTACTTACGGAGATTTTGAGCCACTCGAGCGAAGACGGCACAGAAGAAGCGGGCTCAAGGTTCTGCGCAAGATGGCGCCTCGCGTGATGGAGGCTGAAATGGCAGTGTCTTGGGCACATCGGGTTTGGAGCGGCCAGCGTACCGCGGGCCCGGGCCTCGGCCACGCTCCCATCTGTGAAGCGGACGTGATCCGCGCCTGCGCCGCCCTTGACAGAGCTCGCGCCCTATGGGATGCCATCCCTGAAGGGAAGGCGCTGACGTGGCAATGGGTCCGGCTAAAAGCCGGCAAGCATGAATGTCGCCCTATCCCTTATCCGTCCTGAGTTTGCACTCTTATAAATTTGTCAACAATGCGAAGCGGAGACCGAAGCTTGGTACCATTAAGAATGCGGGGAAGAGACGACACCCTGACACTCACCGTCCGTCTCAGGCGCTTTGTGCTGCCCGAGCCTTTACGGCATCCACGGCGGCGGCGCCCTCTCCACCGTTAATTGATTTCATGCTGATTGTGGACGCCACGAGCATCGTGAGTCAGGGAGGAAGTATCCTGAGCCACTTGTGGTTGCGAAGACATTTACGTTCTTACGGGGAATAGCATCACGATGCACAATCTCGACTTGCTCTGGACGCTGGCTGCCGGCTTCCTTGGTGCGGTCTCTTTGGGTTACCTGACTCAGCGCCTGGGATGGTCGCCAATCGTCGGCTACCTTCTAGCCGGCGTGCTCGTCGGCCCCCATACCCCAGGTTTCATCGCGGACAAAGAACTGGCCGACCAACTGGCGGAATTGGGCGTGATTCTGCTGATGTTCGGCGTCGGCCTTCATTTTCACCTGAAGGACCTGCTCGCTGTCCGGCGAGTCGCCATCGGCGGAGCAATCGGCCAAAGCACTGTGGCCACTCTCCTTGGAGCGCTGACGGTGAGGTCTTTCGGCTGGGACTGGTCGAGCGGAATCGTCTTCGGCGTAGCGCTGTCCGTCGCGAGCACCGTGGTCCTGATTCGAGTGCTGGCGGACAACGGCGAACTCCAAAGCCCGACCGGCAGAATCTCCGTCGGCTGGCTCGTCATGGAGGACATACTGACCGTCTTTGTCCTGGTCATCCTGCCAGTCCTCCTTTCGCCTGCCGTGAAAAGCAGCTCCACCAGCCTTCCGATTTCGTTTGGCATGGCTACCATCAAGCTGGGGGTGTTCATTGCGTTCACCCTGTTTGCCGCCGGTCGGATTATTCCGTGGCTGTTAAACAAGATTGCGGAAACGCACTCACGTGAATTGTTTACCCTTGGCGTCCTGGCCACGGCGCTCGGTATTGCGGCAGGTTCGGCCCATTACTTCGACGTCTCGGTGGCGTTGGGCGCGTTTCTTGCCGGAATGGTTGTGGGTCAATCGGACTTTAGCGCCCGAGCCGGCGCGGAAGCTCTGCCCATGCGAGACGCGTTCGCCGTCATGTTCTTTCTTTCGGTGGGCATGCTGTTCGACCCGCGGCAGCTTATAGAAGCGCCGTTGCTCATCCTGGCGACCCTGGCCATCGTGATGATCGGCAAGCCCTTGGCTGCGATGGTCATCATGGCTCTCATGGGTTACAGTTCCCGCGTAGGCTTGGGCGTTGCGATCGTGCTGGCTCAGATTGGCGAGTTCTCATTCCTGGTTGCCGCGCTGGCAATCCAGTTAGGAGCACTACCGAAGGAGGCAATGAATCCTTTGGTGGCAACGGCTATTATCTCGATCATGCTCAATCCAGTGCTCTACCGGGCCCGAAAGCCGTTGGAAGCGGCGCTGAGGCGCCATCCGCGCCTGTGGAGGCTCCTGAACCGCGAAGCAGCCAAAGCAATGATTGATGAGCCTGTGGACCATGAGACTGAAGCGTCCCATCGCGCAATCGTTGTAGGCTACGGACCGATCGGGAGGGCCGTGACCCGACTGCTGCAGGAGCGCGGAATTGAGCCGACGATCATTGAAATGAACATCGAGACGCATAAGCAGCTCCGGGCCCGAGGCCTTAAGGCCGTATACGGTGATGCCAATCAGAAGGAGGTTCTCGAGCAGGCAGGCATCGCCAAAGCAGCCAGCTTGATCCTGAGTACTTCCGGCTCGGCGAATGCGACCGAAGCGATTCGAATCGCGCGCCAGATCAATCCGAGGCTCCACGTGGTCTCAAGGGTCGACTATCTGCTGCAAGCCGAATCCATGAAGAAGGCGGGCGCCGACGAAGTCTTTGCCGGCGAAGGCGAAGTCGCGCTGGCGATGACCGACAGCATCCTGCGCAAGCTCGGCGCGACCCCTGACCAGCTCGACGCGGAACGAGAGCGGATTCGAGCCGAGCTGTTCCACCAGAGCGCCTGAGCGAAAGGGCCGCGGCCAGCAACCTCACTTCCACAAACGAGCAACAAACCGCCATCGAAAACGGTCTTACTTCCGTGAAGCGGATGTCGTAACAGTGATTACGGGATTCGCATCCAGCTGACGATGAATGGCGGGGACACTAACGGCGCGGGCGCTTTGAAGCGGCTGCTGCGCGCCTTCCGGAGCCGCAACTACCGGCTGTTCTTCACTGGTCAATTAATTTCCCTCGTTGGCACCTGGATGAACACGATTGCCGAGTCCTGGCTTGTGTACCGCCTGACGGGCTCCTCCCTGCTGCTGGGTACGGTAACGTTCGCGGCACAGACCCCGGTGTTCCTGCTGTCCACATTCGGTGGGCTCATCGCCGATCGTTTCGACCGCAGGAAGATCCTGATCGTGACCCAGTCCTCCGCCATGATTGCCGCCACGATTCTGGCCACGCTCACATTCGCAGACAAGGTAACTGTCATACAAGTCCTTGTCATTGCTGCAATTCAGGGAACGATTCTCTCAGTAGATGTGCCGTCGCGCCAGGCTTTCGTGGTCGACATTGTGGAGAGGAGGGACCTGGTAAACGCAATCGCTCTGAATTCTTCCATGTTCAACGGCGCCCGGGTTGTCGGCCCTGCCGTTGCCGGCCTGGTTGTGGGGCAGGTTGGCGAAGCCTGGTGTTTTGCGGTGAACGCCATCAGCTACGCCGCCGTCGTGATCGCTCTGCTGATGATGAGGGCGGAACCCCGGCGGACACAGCAGGCGCTGAGCCGCAACGCGATTGCAGATGGCTTCCGTTTCGCATACAACACCCTGCCTGTACGCGGGCTGCTCCTCACCGTGGCGCTTACAAGTGTCTTTGGCATGCCTTTTACCGTGCTCATGCCGGTCTTCGCCGACCGCGTCCTCGGAAGCGGCCCGGGCGCGCTCGGCATCCTGATGGGTTCGAGCGGCGTTGGCGCGCTCGCGGCAGCACTTACGCTCGCCATGCGCACCGAAGTAATCGGCCTCGGACGTTGGGTCGCAACAGCCTCAGCCTCTTTCGGAATCAGTCTCATTCTGTTTTCACTTTCCACGTCGCTGGTGTTGTCGAGCATCCTGCTCGTGGCCGTCGGCTATAGCATGATGCTGCAAATGGCCTGTTCCAACACCTTGATCCAGGCGATGGTGCCCGACGAACTGCGCGGTCGGGTCAGCGCTATCTACGCAATGATGTTTCTCGGAACTGCGCCGATGGGCGCAATGCTGGCAGGCTCTGTCGCTGAAGCCATCGGCGCTCCTTACACAGTGAGAGTCGGAGGCGTTTGCTGCCTGATGATCGCCGCCTGGTTCAGCCTACGCCTCCCGCTTCGGCGAGCTGAAGGCCAGCGGCTGATCATCGCGCAGGGCCTGGCCAGCGGCGAGCCTCCTCAACATATGACTATCGATGTGACCGAACCCCGAGCCGCCGACGCATCCGGTGAAGAACGAGGCGACAGATAGACAGTCCTGCCTTCCTTCCTGCTACGTAGCTTCGCAACGTAATACACGTTACGTCATGCAACTCGAAAGATTCGCGTTGACTAAAGTGTCGAACGAAAAGCCAACGCGAAAACTTCCTGTTAGTATCTAAAAACGCATTGACCCACATGTAAACTCTGCATATACTCCCAATGCACGTGATGCGCGCCTGGCACTAAAGCCCGCCAGATTTCCGCGTTATTTAATAGGGAGTTCAGTTATGGCTACTGGTGTCGTTACGATCACCGACGATCGCTCCCGGGCGTTCCTCAGCGGAAGAATTCTTGAGAAGGATGACACGTATATCCTTAATTACGCGGCGAAGCATTTAGCGCGTACCAACAACGACCGGCGGCACGACTACGGACAATACGGGTCTGCAGACCCTCGCGCCACTATTTGCGAGGCGTGGCGCTTTCCCATCATCGACGGGCACTATAACGAAATCGATGAAACAGAGGCATATCACTGGAATGAAGTAACGTTTATCTATCGCGCACCGCAGGACAGACCGGCGCCCGATGAAGTGGCGGTCATCGGTACGTTCGCGCCGATTTACACAGCTCTGCCGATGCGCCGCGTTGCCGATACACCTTACTTTACAGTCACGGCCCTCGTTCCCAAAGGAGAGGTTCACACATACAAGTACAAGGTCGACGGAGAATTCCAGCTCGATCCCATTAACCCGCAGCAGACAACGCTCGACAACGGCGCGGTGTGGTCGCGCTTCTTCACGCAGGGATGCACACAACGGCTCTCCTTCGAGCGATGGGAGATGGACATCTTGACGCGGCTCACGGATCACATCCTTCCGTTCCGCACGGAAGAGGGGCAGCGTTTCCTACAGCAATATTACGAATCTCTCGACCGCCAAACCAAGGAGCAGCGCTATCCAGGCGCGTACCGCTTCGACGAGTCAGTAGGCGTGGCAAACTTTATCGACAAGCTTGTAGCGCGAGAAGAGAACCATCACCTGATCGACTACAAGATCTGCCTCGGCGAGATTAAGTCTCTTTTCCGGCGCCGGAATCCCTTTGTCGAACCGCACCAGGTACCCCGGGAGATGTACGTCGAGCTGTACGACCAGATGGCGTCGGGCAACGTTCCCGGATGGAACTACCAGGCATATAACAATCCCCGATACTTCCTCCAGCTCTTAAGACGCCACACCATCACAGGCGCTTTCGCTCATCCGAAGTACGGCGGGAATGCGGGCGCAAGCGGATGGGCGTACCTGAGCGAACGCTATAAGGACGCGGCGAACCCGACCCTGTTTGATTGGCGAAGGGTCCTTGAGAGGCCCCTTGGACTCGATCCGATCTATCGCGGCTAAAGCCACGCGAAGAGGAGCAAATTATGGAGAACCAATTCGACGTAGTGATCATTGGCAGCGGGGCGGGCGGCGCACCCATCGCGAACGTGCTGGCAAGGCAGGGTAAGTCGGTCCTGGTCCTCGAGAAAGGGCCACTGTTTCGAACCCAGGAGGACACCAAGGGGCTCAGCGATTTCAAGCGGGACGAACTGATGGCGACAGGCGGGGAGAAGCGCATTCGTGTAAACGACGTGGCGAACTGGGGCGAGTCCTATTATTCCAGCCACGTAGAACCCGACCTAAACGACGAGCCGCATGTCTACCGGGATTTTGACGGGCGGGACCGAGCCACTATCGAAGGTTACACGGCGCAGTGCGTCGGCGGCGGCACCCAGCTCTACGGCGCCGTCTCCCTCCGCTTCGCTCCGGATGACTTCCGTCTGAAAACGCTGAACGAATCGCGGAATGATATCCGCAACGATCCAAATGAGGACGTGAAGCGCGAAGCCCGAGACTGGCCAATCTCCTATGAGGACCTGGAGCCTTACTACACCATTGCCGAACAGATGATCGGCATCAACGGAACTCGCCAGAACCAACTCAAGCCGGCCTCTCAAGACTTCTATCAGAAGCCGCTTCCTCCGAATCCGATCAGCAGATTTGTCGAGATCGGCATGGATGCCCTGGGGATGAAACGATACCGGACACCGGTTGCGGTGATTACCGAAGATCACCCGCCAAGCGGCCGTAAGTATCCGGGCGGGGATGCAGCCAAGACCGGTTACGTCAACCGTTATGGCTGTCCGCTGGGACTGAAATCGAATACCTGGGTGGCGCTGCTTCGGCCGGTTTCGAACCTGCCGAACTTCGAGCTTCGCCCGAACTGCACGGTCACTCATCTCGGAATGGACGGCGGCGGCGCGGTCAGACACGTGCACTACCGGGACGCAGGCGGCACTGAAGGGACAGTCGAAGGCAAGATTATCGTCGTTGCGTGCTCCGCGATCGAGTCCGTACGGCTCCTGATGCTTTCCGCGATACGGGACGGAGAATTTGCTCGCCGGATCTACCAGAACGACCTTCTCGGAAAGTACTTCCTGACGCATTGCTTCGGCGGCGCGGAAGCAATCATGCCCGGCCGCTTCGACAAGTCCATCTCGATGGACAGTGACTGGGCAACGGACTTCTGCGCGCGGCGGGAGTTCCTTCAGGAGGAGGGCTTGTGGGCCGGCGGGGCAATTTACAACAACACGTCCGATCAGTGCCTGCCGATCTCGCTTGCGCGGACGCACGGGAGCCAGGACATCGATACCATCTGGAAGTCGTTCGTCGAAGACACGTCCCTTACCGGAGACCGCCTTGCCGCATTCCTTGACGAGAACTTCGGAACCCGGCTCTCCGTCAGCTTCATGGCGAATCAGGTACCACTGAAGACCAACCGGATCGAGCTCCATCCGACGATCCGCGACAAGTGGGGCCTTCCTTCCGCCTACATCATCAAGACATGGCACCCGCACGACCGCTATCTGATGGACGTCTTCGCAGAGCAGTGCGCCCAAATTCTGCGGTTCGGCGGAGACGGCGGCAAGGGCCAGTATCCGGTGTATGAAAAAGGAGGCCTGTATCAGGCTGAGAACGGTCTCGCCCGGATCGCGAATCACGTGCTCGGCGGAGCGCGCTTCGGTACCGATCGCAGCGACTCCGTACTTGACCCTCAATGCCGCGCCTGGGAGTTCGACAACCTCTACGTCACCGACGGCAGCTTCATGCCGACTTCCGGAGGCGCGAACCCGACGCTAACGATTCAGGCCAATTCGTTCCGGGTGGCCGACATCCTGCTACAGCGGCTGTAAGTAACGGCCCAAGAGTGCGCCGAGCGCATCGACGAGGAGCAACATGGACGCAAGATTCAACAGCATCTTTACAAGTCCGGAGAATCAAATCTTTAAAGTTGTCTTTTATCCGGACCGCATCTATCACGCCCTATACCTGAACGCCACCCGCAGCCCGCGGTATCGCTATAACGTCATTGAAGTCCGCACCGCTCTGGACATTTGCCTGATGAAGGGCGAGGTCTACATGGACGGAGAATAGCTGTGCAACTTCATCCGTCTGGAATACAGGGCGAGCCGCCTGACGGAGCTTACGCGTGAGCGAAACCGCTTCGTCCGCGACGAGATCATGGCGTGGATTCGGCTGCTGCCTGAGGCCCCGACGCCACCCGCGGAAGAGGTCGTCAAGCTCCAGTACTGCCCGTGGGTCGACGCATACCAAGTGGAAATCTGGGAGACGCTCGAACCGCCTCCCGGCAAGCGTCACGACTATCGTGTACAGGATCTGATGGGCCGGTTCGGTTCCATCACGAAAGTCGGAGCGTTCGGTCCTGCTCTTCGCAACCTGAAGGCGCTCAGACGGGCGGAGATCGCATTCCGCGAAAACGAGGTGGACCTCCCATTCGGCTACATGATCGCGAGCGATGAAGTGCAGTGGGATAACAACTTCGTCCGCACCCACCAGGAGCCGCGAACGGATGAACCAAGCAGTCCGGAAAACACAGTAGAAGACCGGAACTACCTGCTCGATTTCCAGCGTGGATGGTTCTTCAACGCCAAGGACGTCAAGCCTGTGAGATACCGCAACGCGATGATGACGCCGGACAATCCCGAGGCCCGGCCGGACAACATCATCGAGATGCGGTGGCTGGTGCAGCGCGAGCTAGGTAGTTCCGTCGTATTTTTCCACGAAGTGACGATTCCTCCCCACACAGTTGAGGGTACGCACAGGCACATCGGTACGGAGGAGCTGTACTTCATCACGGAAGGCAAGGGTATCGCTTACATGGCAGAGGGGGACGACCCGAACACAGCGTCCTTCCCCACGGTCGAGCGGGAGATTCACACCCTCGGCAAGTTGAAATGCAAGGAGCTCCCTGTGGAACCCGGCAGCGTGATCTACACGAAGAGCGGCGGCGTCCACGGCATTCGGAACAACGGCGACGTCCCGCTGCGCTTTGTCGCATTTCTTTACCACACCGCCTAGAGGGACAAGGAGGAGATTATGGCAACACAGACAGTTCCAGTCACGGCCCCGGCGGAGTCGCCGCTGCCGCAAATCATTCACACAGACAGCGTCTTCCAGGTCCCTCAGGGAACGTCACCCGACTACGACCGGGGTAACTCCCTGGTGAAACTGCTCGACGTGATGGAGGGGGTAGAACTGGCGGCGGAAAGGCAGACTTACTTGAGCGCCTCGCTCCAGTATCTATTCCCATTCAGCTTCCTCGAGCTGTATGGCCCCGCGGGCAGCGACTCCCACATTCTGGATGTTACCCAGCAGGACAACAAGACAGACTTCCAGAAGCAGAACGTCCGTGACTTCCGGCTGACAGACACGTATCTGGTGCGAGGATGGATGAGCGCGGGGAACTACATCGGTCCGTTCGTGCGGCTCAGCTATCGCGGGGGACCGGACAGTGTTCTATCCCAACGCTCGGGTCACAAGTTGGGAGAAAGAATCAAAGTTTGGGTTCGAGTCGGCAATGCCTCCGTCTCTTCCCTGCTGACCGTTCCTTATAACCCGGTTACGGACCGATATGAGATCGAGCTATGGGCATCTCCAGATTCGGACCTCCGCAGCAAGATTGATGACAAGGCGAAGGAGGCGCTCGACCGGGGCGAGCTTCAGGTCCGCAATGATCTCATTCAAGGAACCATCTCGGACTTCGAACGCGGCAAGCTCGAGGACCAGTACACCGTTTTCGTCGCACCCAATAACACGATGCATCCGGTTCTGCCGCTGCGGGTGGAGTGCGCGTGGTGCGACGAAAGCGAGCGCTTCTGGGATTCGCAGGACGGCCGGAACTACAAATACGAGTTCAACATGATCGTTCGCGGATGGGAGCACTTCCTCGGCGTTGGAACAAGCCCCAATCCGCACGGAGGAGTTGGATTCCTCGAATACCGTAACCTGATGTCGAACTACGGCCGTTATGCAGGCAGGAATGAGCTCGGCCGGACTCCCAGCCGTGGAACTTCGACGCCTTCGGTCAGAAGAATCACGGCGGCCGCCGCGAGAACTTCATGGCGGTCGACTACATGGACCTCCACATTCTGAAGCCGTTCTGCGGCATCGGCTTGCACCGGCATCGCGATAACCAGGAAGTCTTCTTCATGATGGAAGGACGCGGCTACATGGTGGTTGGAGACTGGTGCAAGATGCCCGGACGCGATCGCTGTTTCGAAATCCGCACGCTGAAAGCCGGGCATATGGCGATGCTCAAAGGCGGCAACCTGCATGGACTGATGAATCCAAGCGACGAGAATCTTTCCCTGTTCATGTTTGGAGGTTACGACTAGCCGTGGCGACACCGGTCCTCACGCCACAGCACTGGTATTCGAGGGAGGGATCCCCCGCTCCGCTGGGGGTAACCTTCATCGAGTCCGAGCAGGCTTACAACTTTGCGCTGTACTCCAAACACGCCACCTCCATGACCCTGCTCCTCTACGGCGAGAACGACTTCGTCAATCCGGTGCTGGAATACTCACTCACTCATCCAGCCAACAAGACGGGTCGTGTCTGGCATTGCCGGATTCCCGCTGCGGCGATGACCGGTGCGAAGTATTACGCGTACAAGGTCGATGGTCCGTTCCAGCCTGAGGAGGGACATCGCTTTGATCCGGATAAGATCCTGCTGGATCCATACGCGCACGCCGTCTTCTTTCCTCCCAATCACAGCAGACAGGCCGCCTCCAGGCCCGGCTCGAATGCGGGCCGAGCGCCCCTGGGGGTCTTGCCTGTCATTGAGGAACCGTTCGATTGGACAGGCGACGTCCGTCCCCGCCACGCCCACGACACGATCATCTACGAAATGCACGTCAAAGGCTTTACAGCCAGAGCAAACTCGCCGGTGGCTCCTGAGAAGAAGGGCACTTATGCCGGCGTCATCGACATGATTCCGTACTTGAAAGAGCTGGGAATCACTGTCGTCGAGCTCATGCCGGTGCATCAGTACGACCCCGCAGAGGAGAACTACTGGGGGTACATGACCCTGAACTTCTTCTCCCCGCATCATGGCTACGCGATGAATAAAACGCCCGGCGGGCAGATCAACGAGTTCCGCCGCATGGTCAAGGCGTTGCACGAAGCTGGCATTGAAGTCGTACTGGACGTCGTCTACAACCACACAACCGAAGAAGGGATAACCGGCCCGACATACAGCTACCGCGGCATTGACAACACCACGTACTACCTACTCGAGGAGGACCGATCCAAGTACCGGAACGACGCCGGAACCGGAAACGTGCTGCACTGCGCCAACCGTTATGTCCACCAGATGATCATCGACAGCATGCGGCTTTGGGTGGAAGACATGCACGTTGATGGATTTCGATTCGATCTGGCCTCCATCTTTACGCGCAACAGCGATGGCTCGATCAATACGGAAGACCCTCCGGTGATCGCGGAGATCAGCGGCGACCGCGCCTTCGAAAATGTCCGGCTCATCGCCGAGGCATGGGACGTTGCGAGCTACCAGCTCGGTCGCACATTCCCGGGAATCACCTGGCTCCAATGGAACGGGGAATACCGCGACCAGGTGCGGCAGTTCGTCAAGAGCGACAACGGGCTCGTCCCGACCCTGATGGGGCGGTTGTACGGGAGTGACGATCTGTTCCCGGATCAGCTCGAGCTCGGCTATCGGCCCTTCCAGAGCGTCAACTACATCTGCTCACACGACGGCTTCTGCCTTCGCGACCTCGTTTCCTACAACAACAAGCGCAACCACGCAAACGGGCACAACAATACGGACGGAACGAACGCGAACTACTCCTGGAACTGCGGCTGGGAGGGGGACGACGGTGTTCCCGAGGAGGTCATGGCGCTACGGCGCAGGCAGGTGAAGAACTTCTGCGCCTTGCTCATGCTTTCGAACGGCACGCCGATGTTCTGCGCTGGCGACGAGTTTTTCAACACGCAGCGTGGGAACAATAACCCGTACAACCAGGATAATGAGACCACGTGGCTCGATTGGAGCCTGCTGGAAACAAATCGGGATATCTTCCGGTTCTTCCAGAAAATGATCGCCTTCCGCAAGGCTCATCCTTCAATCGGTAGGAGCACGTTCTGGAGGAGTGATATTCAATGGTACGGCGTTGGGCCCACCGTCGATATGTCCTACACCTCTCACACTCTGGCATTTTGTCTGCATGGCGGCTCTTTGGGGGACCAGGATATCTACGCCATCATCAACGCCTACTGGGAGCCCCTCGACTTCACGATTCAGGAAGGCAGCAGCGGAGACTGGCTCCGTGTCGTCGATACAAGCCTGCCGGCTGGCGAGGACATCGTTGATGTGCCTGTGCCGCTGCCTAATCTCGCCTATACCGCGGCGCCCCGTTCCGTTGCCGTCTTTGTCCGGCGATAAATCGGAGTAGAAAAAATTACTTACATGCTCGACCTCAGGGGCAAGTATAAATACAATCTGCTTCTGGAGGTTGACTGTGAAACGCCGCGAACTCCTCTTAAAGCTGCCCCTGGCTACATTGGCCGCGCAGCATCAGTTGACCAAGCCCATAGAGGCGAGTCCACTGCCATTTCAGAATGAAAACAGCCGGTTGAAGATTACCGGACTGCGATTGGTGCGGACACGGCCGCGCCGCCCACTTCCCCGTTATACGCCGTCTCCGACGTCGTGGTCGACACAAGGCGTCGAGGTTGCCAATCCGATGTCAATTTATCCGGAGTACAAGGCCATGCGCTCCTTGTTCTTCCCGGATCCGGGCAAGGTGCCCAGCTTTACTGTCGAAATCTCGACGGACAAGGGCATCAAAGGATACGGTACCGGCGGACCGGGCGGCGGGATGGTCGTTATCGACCACCTCGCGAAGCTGCTGGTCGGCAGAGATCCCTTTGACATCGAGCGCAATTGGGATATTTGCTGGCGATCCACAATGCACTACGGCCGCATGGGTGTCACCATGAATGCCATCAGCGGCGTAGACATGGCGCTGTGGGACATTGTCGGAAAGGCACTGAACATGCCCATCTACCGGCTGATCGGCGGCGAGGTCAAAGACCGGGTGCCCGCCTACTGCACCGGAAACGACATCGAGCAGCATGTCGAGTTCGGCTACAAGATGCTTAAGCTCGCGATCCCGCACGGGCCCGCGGATGGGCGCGAGGGGATGAAAAAGAATGTCGAGCTTGTCAAACGCGCGCGTCAGGCGCTTGGTCCCGATGGCGAAATCATGCTCGACTGCTGGATGGCCTGGACCGAACGCTACACCATCGAGATGGCCGACATGCTCGCTCCCTATCGCGTCTACTGGATGGAGGAGGTTCTGCAGCCTCACGACTACGCGGGCTTCGGCAGATTAAACGCAGCGATCAAATCCACACGCATTGTCACCGGCGAACACGAGTACGGCCGCTATGGGTTCCGCTACCTGCTCGAACATAACGCAGCGTCGATCTGGCAGCCCGACATTCAGTGGTGCGGCGGATTGACCGAGCTGCGCCGCATCGGCGCGCTCGCGCAGGCTTACGACATCCCGGTAATTCCTCATGGCGGCGGCTTAAACGGCGCGATCCACTGGATCATCGCAAATGTGAACTCGCCGTGGGCGGAAATGTTCCTGCCTCCACCGGGAGGGCCGAGCGAAGTCTACCGCCTGCACGAAGAACAATACCAGCTGACCCGAGGGCCGGCAGGAATCTACACACGTCCGAGCGATCGCCCGGGCTGGGGTTGGGACATCGTTGTTGAATCGTAGGGGCAAATCGGAGCTGTTTCTTATTCGCAGGAAACAGCTCCCGACTCCAGATCTGGGAAGCGGGAAGAAACTCTAAGAGACTTTCTTGACGGTGTATTCGATGGCAGGTCCGCCATTCGGAGCTTCCACGCTAAATCGAATCTCGTCGCCGCTGACTTTCCCCTTGTAGTTCAGCTTCACGTCATTGTCCTGAAACTTCACGGTGATCGAGAAGGAAATATTGTCGCCCTCTACGTTGCCGTCCGTAATCGCGGATTTTCCCGTGAACTGGCTCGACGTCTCTCCGGTAAGAGTCGCGCCATTAACCTGGAAAACAAACGTTCTTTCGATGGAGCCATTCGGCGTCTCGATGTTCCCTTTCCAGGTTCCGGTCACATCCGATGCCGAAAGTGCAGCGGTAAACATCGCCATCAGAACTAAGACCCATTTCATGGAAAAGACTCCTATGATGTTTTGTCAACTACGATCTGGTTTTCGTCTTTCGCAAGACGAAGAAACTGCTTCGCTTCTGGTTTCC